>NZ_JARAXF010000048.1:0-66043 GCF_033793745.1 Streptomyces sp. ME19-01-6
TGTGAAGGGCGAGGTGATCAAGACCGTGCCCGAGTCGAAGATCGTGGAGACCCTGATCGACGAGGCCATGAAGATCGCCGAGCAGATGGAGAAGGACGGCATCGCCTCCGGAGAGCCGGAGGTCTCCGTCACCGGCTGACGCCACCCGCACAGCCCCACCCGCCGTCCGCCCCACCGCCCGCACCAGACCGGACCACGGCCCGTTCGGTGAGCGCGGGCGGTGGCCGAGGCGAGCCCCGAGGTACAGTGCGGAGAATCGAATCTTCTGGCCCTCGGCCGCAACCGGTGAGGCATACCGACACGTGCTGACGACGTCCACCACCAGGGTGCTCGAGCCCCACGAACTCGATGAGGCCCTCGCGGTCCTCGACCGAGACCCGGTCTCCAACGCCTTCGTCGCCGCCCGCGTCCAGGTCGCCGGCCTGGATCCGTGGCGGCTCGGCGGCGAGATGTGGGGCTGGTATAGCGGCGGCCGGCTGGAATCGCTCTGCTACGCCGGAGCCAACCTCGTCCCCATCTGCGCCACCCCCGAGGCCGTACGCGGCTTCGCCGAGCGCGCCCGCCGGGCCGGCCGCCGCTGCTCCTCCATCGTCGGCCCCGCCGACACCACCGCCGAGCTCTGGTCACTGCTCGAGCCCAGCTGGGGCCCGGCCCGCGACGTCCGCGCCCACCAGCCGCTCATGGCCACCACCACCATGCCCGCCGGTATCGCGCCAGACCCGTACGTCCGCCGCGTCCGCAAGGACGAAATGGACGTGATCATGCCCGCGTGCGTGGCCATGTTCACCGAAGAGGTCGGCGTCTCGCCGCTCGCCGGCGACGGCGGGCTGCTCTACCAGGCCCGGGTCGCCGAACTCGTCGGCGCCGGACGGTCCTTCGCCCGCATCGAGAACGGCCGGGTGGTCTTCAAGGCCGAGATCGGCGCCGCCACCCACCACGCCTGCCAGATCCAGGGCGTCTGGGTCGCCCCCCAATTCCGCGGCCGAGGGCTGTCCGAGACCGGCATGGCCGCCGTCCTGCGCTATGCGCTGAGCGAGGTCGCGCCCGTCGTCAGCCTCTACGTCAACGACTTCAACGCCCCCGCTCGCGCCGCCTACCGCCGGGTCGGCTTCCAGGAGGTCGGCGCCTTCATGAGTGTGCTGTTCTGATCGACGGCCCAGTAGGGTGCCGCCCATGCTGCATCAACCTGGCGAAGGGCCACCGGACCCGCAGGGCGTCGTCGTGGGGCCGCTCGATCTCGCCGCGCGCGTGGACGAGGCCCTCGCCGTGCAGGCGGTCGCCTTCGGGCTCACCGACGAGGAGGCCGGCGTACGGCGCCACATCGTGCTGCGCCACCTCACCAGCCCGGGCGCCCGCGCGCTGGGCGCCACCACCCCCGCCGGACGGCTCGTCGGCTTCATCTACGGCATGCCCAACGACCGCACCCACTGGTGGTCCACCGTCGTCGAGCCGTATCTGCGCGACACCGGCCACGAGGACTGGCTGGACGACTCCTTCGTCATCACCGAGCTGCATGTCCACCCCGACTACCAGCAGCACGGCATCGGCCGGTCACTGATCACCACCATCACCGACGGAGCGGTCGAGCCGCGCTCCATCCTCTCCGCGGTCGACGTCGAGAGCCCCGCCCGCCACCTCTACCGCGCCCTCGGCTATCGCGACCTCGCCCGTCCCGTGCTCTTCCCGAGCGCGCCGACCCCCTACGCGGTCATGGGCGCGCCGCTCCCGCTGCGCCGCTGATCCGCCGCACGCCCGGGCATTTCCCGGTGCACGGCAGCAGCGGCTAATCTCCTGGTCATCCCATCCCGTACGCAGGAGAAGAACCATGGCCCACGTCCAGCGCATGTCCAGGTTGATGTTGAAGACGCTGCGCGAGGACCCGGCCGATGCCGAGACCGCCAGCCACAAGCTGCTCGTCCGCGCCGGCTATGTCCGCCGCACCTCCGCGGGCATCTGGACCTGGCTGCCCATCGGCAAGAAGGTCCTGGAGAACGTGGCGCGGATCGTCCGTGAGGAGATGGACGCCATCGGCGCCCAGGAGGTCCTCCTGCCCGCCCTGCTGCCCCGCGAGCCGTACCAGGCCAGCGGCCGCTGGGACGAGTACGGCGACCTGCTGTTCCGGATCAAGGACCGCAAGGGCGCCGACTACCTCCTCGGCCCGACCCACGAGGAGATCTTCACCCAGACGGTCAAGGACCAGTGCACGTCCTACAAGGACCTGCCGGTGATCCTCTACCAGATCCAGACCAAGTACCGGGACGAGGCCCGCCCGCGCTCCGGCGTGCTGCGCGGCCGCGAGTTCCAGATGAAGGACTCGTACTCCTTCGACACCACCGACGAGGGCCTGGCCGAGTCCTACCGGCTGCACCGCCAGGCCTACCAGCGGATCTTCGAGCGCCTCGGCCTGGACTACCGCATCGTCTCCGCGATCTCCGGCGCCATGGGCGGCTCCGCCTCCGAGGAGTTCCTGGCCCCGGCCGCGGCCGGCGAGGACACCTTTGTGGACTGCCCGAACTGCGACTACGCGGCCAACACCGAAGCCGTCACCCTCGCCGTCACCCCCGTCGAGGGGGCCGGGCACGGCCCGGTCGAGGAGCTGGACACCCCCGACACCCCGACCATCGACACCCTCGCCGAGCACCTGAACATCCCGGCCTCCGCCACCCTGAAGAACCTCCTCGTCAAGGTCGACGGCGAGATCACCGCGGTGGGCGTCCCCGGCGACCGCGAGGTGGACCTCGGCAAGCTCGCCGAGCACCTCGCCCCCGCCGAGGTCGAGGTCGTCACCGCCGAGGACTTCGCCGACCGCCCCGACCTGGTCCGCGGCTACATCGGCCCGCAGGGCCCGGCCGGGAAGTCCTTCCGCTACCTCGCCGACCCGCGCGTCGCGCCCGGCACCGCCTGGGTGACCGGCGCCAACAAGCCCGGCAAGCACGCGCGCAACGTCGTCTGCGGGCGGGACTTCGAGGTCGACCAGTACCTGGACGTCGTGGTGGTCAAGCCCGGCGACCCCTGCCCCCGCTGCGGCGCCGGCATCGAGCTCGACCGGGCCATCGAGATCGGCCACATCTTCCAGCTCGGCCGGAAGTACGCCGACACCTTCCAGCTCGATGTGCTCGGCCAGAACGGCAAGCCGGTCCGGGTCACCATGGGCTCGTACGGCATCGGCGTCTCACGCGCCGTGGCCGCGCTCGCCGAGCAGACCCACGACGAGTCCGGACTGTGCTGGCCGCGCGAGGTCGCCCCGGCCGATGTCCACATCGTGGCGGCGGGCAAGGCGCTCCAGACCGAGCTGGCCCTGGAGATCGCGGACAAGCTGGCGGCGGCGGGCGTCCGCGTCATGGTCGACGACCGCGCCGGCGTCTCCCCGGGCGTGAAGTTCACCGACGCCGAGCTGATCGGTGTGCCCACGATCCTGGTCGTCGGCCGCGGCGCGAAGGACGGTGTGGTGGAGCTCAAGGACCGCCGCACGGGCGGGCGCGAGGAGCTCCCCGTCGACGAGGCCGTCTCCCGCCTCGCCGCCTGACGGTCCCGGCGGCCCGCCCCGCGCCCCTTCCCTGCCCGGCCGCTCCGTACGTGGAGCGGCCGGGGCAGGGGAGGGCGTACCTGGGACGTCGGCCGAAACGCGAGCCACAGCCGACCAACAGGGCCCGCGAACCGTCCACGGCCACCAGGCCCCGCCAACCAGCCGGGGCCTGCCCATGGCCTACAACCAGCCGGCGAACTCCAGCAGCAGCTCGCCCCGCCGCCGGTCGCCGACCGCGGCGTGCCGCAGCCCGGCTTCGACCGCCCGGAACAGCGTCCATCCCCGCAGCCGGTCCCGGTCGACGTCCAGCGAGTCCGCCAGCTTCGCGACGCGGCGCCGCGCGGCGGCGGCCGGTCCCGACCCCGCGGCCAGGTCCTCGCAGCGCTCGAGCACCAGCTGCGCCAGGTCGTACGCCCGCTCGCCGACGAGCGGCGCGGGCCCCACCGCCAGCCACGGCGCGCGCTCCCCGGCCAGCACCTTCCCCTGCCGGAAGTCGCCGTGCAGCAGGAGGTGCTCCGGCACCTGCCCGGACAGCTCCTCGCGCCGCTCCAGCGCCTCGTCGACCAGCGGCCGCGCGTCCGCCGCCCAGGTTCCCGCGGCGATCAGCCGCAGCGTCTCGACCCCGTCGCCGGTCCGGGCCGCGACCGAGCCGAACGGGTGCTCCTCGGCAGGCGGCACCCACAGCCGGCGCACCGTGCCCGCCGCCTCCAGCAGCGCCTTGGCCTCCGGCAGCGAGCGCAGCGACACCGCGCTGTGCAGCCGCTCCAACAGCAGCGCCCCGCTCCCGGGGTCGTCGCGCAGCAGGCGCGCCGCGCCCCAGCCGTTCCAGTGCGCGAGCGCCGCCCGCTCATGCCCCGCGTCCGGGCCCGGCGCGGGGAACTTCAGCGTCGCGGGCGTGCCGTCGGCCTGCCGTACGAGCACGATCAGGCTGCTCCGGCCGCCCGGGCTCGGCACCCGCTCGAGCGTCAGCTCCCAGTCGCGCAGCCGGTGCGCGACCAGCTCGGGCAGCTTGGCCAGCCAGACGCGGGCCGGGCTCTCGGGGTCGTTGCTCAGCGAGTCCAGCAGCCGCTGCGGCAGGGTGATGGGGGCCGCCTCAGGGCCTCCGGGCTGCGGTGCCGATGCCATCGCCGAGCTGCCCCCTTTTCTCGGGTTTCATCTGCTTTTCATCTGCTTCATCTGCTTCGTATGCTTCGTACGCTGCTTCGTACGTTGTTCCGTCTGTCGCTCACCGGCTTCCGCCAAGACTCGGCCAAGGCCGCCGACGGCGCCGACACGCCATGATCCAACAGTCGCGGCCGACCGTCACAACTCGCCCGCGGATGCGCTGGCCGACGGCACCCCCAGCGTCGGGCCGGGCGCGGCGGCGCGTTCGGTGAGCCCAGGGAAGGCTACGCCGCTGCCCCGCCAGCGCACCGCCCGGACCGCCGCCTCGCGCAGCGCCCCGGCCGCCTCACGGCGCAGGGCGCCGTCGGCGGCCCGCACCAGATCGGCGTAGACGGCGGCCACCCGGCTCTCCAGCTCCGCCGCGAGCCGCACCGCGGCCGCGGCGTCCGGCACCGCGAACGGCAGCGCGTACGCGGGCGCCGCGCCCTCCGGCGTCCCGCCCAGATCGCGCACCGTACGCGCGAGCGCGTCCCGCCGCGCCCGATGCGCGGCGTACCCGTCCCGGGCCTCCCGCAGCCGGTCGTCACCGATCCGCCCACCGACCACGCCGTACCCGTAGACGGCGGCGTGCTCGGCGGCAAGCGCCGCCTGCGTGGTCTTGAGCGCCAGGGCGCGCCTCCCACGACGCGCGCGAGCCGTCGAGGCGGTCATGTCAGTCCCCTTCCACGGCGGCCCGGGGCCGCCGATCGGTAGCCGGTACGAACACGGGCGCCGCCGCGCCACGCGGCGCGGGCCCATGGTGTGCGGAGCGGCCCCCGGGCGTGCCGCTCTCCCACGCGCCCGCCGCTGCCCGGGACACACCGCGCCGCGGGTGGTCCGCTCCCGGGCCCGGCCGGCGGGGTCATGAGCCCCCCGGCGTGAGCAGGTAGGCGTGCGCGGCGCCGCAGGCGGCGATCGAGGCCAGGAGGCGGGCGAGCTCGGGTGGGGCGTCGCGGAGCGCGGCGGTGCGGGTGCCGGCGGTGTGGCGCTCGGCGCGGGCGAGCGCGGCCAGGGCCTTCTTCTCGTCCTTCGGTACGTCCGGCACCCGCGCCGCCGCGCCCGCGGAGGCGGACGGCGAGGCGGAGGGTGAGGCGGACCCGGACGCCGGGGAGGACGGTCCGGGACGGTCGGGCGTGCGGAAGGCGTCCAGGTGGCGGGCCGTCTCCTCGCGCAGCGGCCGCAACCGGTCCGCCAGCCCCGGATGCGCGTCGGCGGTCGCCTCGTAGCGCGCCAGGAGCGCGGCGGAGTCGCGCGCGCCCCGGGTGCGCAGCCGCTCCTCACCCGCCCGGATTCCGGCCGCGTCGGGCCGGGACCCGGAGCCGTCGGAGCAGCCGGCCAGCAGCGCGGCGGCCCCCGCCGCACCGCCGGCCAGCAGGAGATTCCGCCGATCCGGGGACGGCGGGCGCGGGGGTGTGGCGAAGGGCAGGGGGGCGCGGGCAGGGCGCGGGGGCGGTGAGGGGGTCGTGATCGGCACGTTCCTCTTTCCGGGCTGCGACCGCTCCCGGCCGCCGTTGGTGATCACAGCAGGCGAGCGTACCCTCGCGCGGGGCGACCGCCGGGCACCAGCCACCGAATCGTCAGTCGGCCGTCGGAACGGATAGGCTTTGACCTGACACGCGACCTTCCCACAACAGCACACGCGGCCGAGGAGTCACCCGGATGAGCACCACCCAGAGCGAGAGGCTGCGCGGACTGCTGGAACCGCTGGTCAGCGCGCGGGACCTGGATCTGGAAGAGGTCGAGGTGACACCGGCCGGGAAGCGGCGCGTGCTCCGTATCGTGGTGGACTCCGACGACGGCGTGCAGCTGGACGCGTGTGCGGAGCTGAGCCGGGCGATCTCGCAGACGCTCGACGACACCGACGCGATGGGCCGGCACCCGTACGTTCTGGAAGTCACCTCTCCCGGTGCCGACCGGCCCCTGACCGAGCCGCGCCACTACCGCCGGGCCACCGGCCGCCTGATCAAGGCGCGGCTGGCGGAGGGCGGCGAGCTGGTCGCGCGGATCACCGAGGTGGACGACGAGGGGCTCGACGTGGAGGTGCCGGGCGTGAAGGGGCGCAGACCCACCGCCCGACGGCTGGCCTTCAAGGAGATCTCCAAGGCACGGGTGGAGATCGAGTTCAACCGCAAGCCCGCCGAGCCCGCCGAAAAGGCCGCGGGCGTGAGCGACGAGAGCAAGGAGGAGGCGTAGCCGTGGACATCGACATGAGTGCCCTGCGGGGTCTGGTTCGGGAGAAGGAGATCTCGTTCGACCTGCTGGTCGAGGCGATCGAGTCGGCCCTCCTCATTGCCTATCACCGCACGGAGGGGAGCCGCCGCCGGGCCCGTGTGGAGCTCGACCGGGCCACCGGCCATGTGACGGTTTGGGCCAGGGAGGACGCCGAGGACTTGGCGGAGGGCGAGGAGCCCAGGGAGTTCGACGACACCCCCTCCGGCTTCGGCAGGATCGCCGCGATGACCGCCAAGCAGGTCATCCTGCAGCGGCTGCGGGACGCCGAGGAGGAGATCACCTTCGGCGAGTACGCGGGGCGGGAGGGCGATGTCGTCACGGGCGTCGTCCAGCAGGGCAAGGACCCGAAGAACGTCCTGGTGGACATCGGCAGGCTCGAGGCGATCCTGCCGGTGCAGGAGCAGGTCCCGGGCGAGGACTACGCGCACGGCACCCGGCTGCGCTCGTATGTCGTGCGCGTGGTCAAGGGCGTGCGCGGCCCGTCCGTCACCCTGTCGCGCACCCACCCGAACCTGGTGAAGAAGCTTTTCGCACTCGAGGTGCCGGAGATCGCGGACGGCTCCGTGGAGATCGCGGCGATCGCGCGCGAGGCGGGCCACCGCACCAAGATCGCCGTGCGCTCCACCCGTTCGGGCCTGAACGCCAAGGGCGCGTGCATCGGCCCGATGGGCGGCCGGGTCCGCAGCGTGATGGCCGAGCTGCACGGCGAGAAGATCGACATCGTGGACTGGTCCGACGACCCGGCGGATCTGGTGGCGAACGCGCTGTCACCGGCCCGGGTGAGCAAGGTCGAGGTGGTGGACCTGGCGGCGCGCTCCGCGCGCGTCACCGTGCCGGACTACCAGCTCTCCCTCGCGATCGGGAAGGAAGGGCAGAACGCCCGGCTGGCGGCCCGGCTGACGGGCTGGCGGATCGACATCCGTCCCGACACGGAACAGCCCGCCGAGGAAAGCTGATTCACGGGACGGCCTTCCGGGACTCAGCCGAAAACATCTGACTGTTCGATCGCATCCCCCAAGGGGTGAGGTCGGCTCAGGGAGGTAGACTTAAGCAGTGTCCGGCCGCACACGTGCTCGCGCATGCCCTGAGAGAACCTGTGTGGGATGTCGGGAGCGGGCGGCGAAGGACGATCTGTTGCGGATCGTGACGGCCGAGGGCGTTTGCGTCCCCGACCGGCGCGGTACGCTGCCCGGCCGGGGTGCCTATGTGCACCCCACACGGGTCTGCCTCGACCTGGCGGTCCGCCGCCGGGCCTTTCCCCGGGCCTTCAGGGGGCCGGGGCCGCTCGACACCACGGCACTGCGCCGCTATGTCGAGCACGCCGAGCAGGCAGCGGCGCCGTAAGAAAAAGTTCGAAGAACGGCACGGGTCACCGTGCGGTCAGGTACCTCGCGAGTCGGAAGTAGGTCGAGATTGCGATGAGCACTCGATGAGTACGCGATGAGTACGCCCATGAAGTAGCGACGGTCCGGCGGACGACCACCCCGGACCAGAAGGAGCGAAGTGGCTAAGGTCCGGGTATACGAACTCGCCAAGGAGTTCGGAGTTGAGAGCAAGGTCGTCATGGCCAAGCTCCAAGAACTTGGCGAATTCGTCCGTTCGGCGTCTTCGACGATCGAAGCGCCGGTTGTTCGCAAGTTGACTGACGCTTTCCAGCAGGGCGGCTCCGGCCGGGCCGCTGGTAAGCCCTCGGCGCCGCGCAAGGCGGCGCCCGCCAAGCCGTCCGCGCCCACTCCGGCGTCGGCGGCCCGTCCCGCTGCCCCCAAGCCCCCGACGCCCGGCCCCAAGCCGGTCGTGGCGGAGGGCCCCAAGAGCATGCCGTCGGCGCCCGCTCCGGGCCCGCGGCCCGCCCCCGGCGCCCCTGGCGCACGGCCGACCCCCGGCCCCAAGCCGGCTCCGGCCCAGCCCGCGGCTCCGGCTCAGCCCGAGTTCACCGCCCCGCCGTCGCCGGCGCCGGCGACCCCGCGGCCCACCGGCGCCAAGCCGGGTGGCCCGGTCAAGCCCGGCGGCACCTCCGGCCCGCGCCCCGGCGCCCGTCCGGGCGGCCCGGGACAGGGTCGTGACCAGGGTCAGGGCGGTCGTCCCGGCGGTGCTCCGCGCCCCGGTGGCGAGCGGGCTCCGCGTCCGGGCGGTCCCCGTCCGGCCGGTCCGCGCCCGGGTAACAACCCCTTCACCTCCGGTGGCTCCACAGGCATGGCGCGCCCGCAGGCGCCCCGGCCCGGCGGCGCTCCGCGTCCCGGCGGCCAGGGTGGCGCCGGTCCGCGCCCGCAGGGCGGTCAGGGTGGTGGCCCGCGGCCCGGTGGCGGCCCCGGCGGCCCCCGGCCGACCCCCGGCGCGATGCCGCGTCCGCAGGGCGCGCAGGGCGGCGGCCCCCGTCCGGGCGGTGGCCCCGGCGGTCCGCGCCCGAACCCGGGCATGATGCCGCAGCGTCCTGCCGCGGGCCCGCGTCCGGGCCCCGGTGGCGGCGGTCGCGGTCCCGGCGGTGCCGGTCGCCCCGGTGGCGGCGGTCGTCCGGGTGGTGGCGGCGGCGGCTTCGCGGGCCGTCCCGGCGGTGGCGGCGGCGCAGGCCGTCCCGGCTTCGCCGGTCGTCCGGGTGGTCCCGGCGGCGGCGGTGGTGGCGGCGGCTTCGGTGGCGGCGGTGGCCGTCCCGGCTTCGGCGGCCGTCCGGGTGGTCCCGGTGGCCGTGGTGGCACGCAGGGCGCCTTCGGCCGTCCCGGCGGTCCGGCGCGTCGTGGCCGCAAGTCGAAGCGGCAGCGGCGCCAGGAGTACGAGGCCATGCAGGCCCCGTCCATCGGCGGCGTGATGCTGCCGCGCGGCAACGGCCAGACGGTCCGGCTGTCGCGGGGTGCCTCGCTCACCGACTTCGCGGAGAAGATCAACGCCAACCCGGCGTCCCTGGTCCAGGTGATGTTCAACCTGGGCGAGATGGTCACCGCGACGCAGTCGGTCGCCGACGAGACGCTGCAGCTTCTCGCCGACGAGATGAACTACAACATCGAGATCGTCAGCCCGGAGGAGGAGGACCGCGAGCTTCTCGAGTCCTTCGACATCGAGTTCGGCGAGAACGAGGGCGGCGAGGAAGCGCTCGTCTCCCGTCCGCCGGTCGTGACCGTCATGGGTCACGTCGACCACGGTAAGACGCGACTGCTGGACGCGATCCGCAAGACGAACGTCATCGCGGGCGAGGCCGGCGGCATCACCCAGCACATCGGTGCGTACCAGGCCGCCACCGTGGTCAACGGCGAGGACCGGAAGATCACCTTCATCGACACCCCGGGTCACGAGGCGTTCACCGCCATGCGTGCCCGCGGTGCCAAGTCGACCGACATCGCGATCCTCGTGGTGGCGGCCAACGACGGTGTGATGCCCCAGACGGTCGAGGCGCTGAACCACGCCAAGGCGGCCGATGTGCCGATCGTGGTCGCGGTCAACAAGATCGACGTCGAGGGCGCGGACCCGACCAAGGTGCGCGGTCAGCTGACCGAGTACGGCCTGGTGGCCGAGGAGTACGGCGGCGACACCATGTTCGTCGACATCTCCGCCAAGCAGGGTCTGCACATCGACGACCTCCTGGAGGCCGTCGTCCTCACCGCCGACGCCTCGCTCGACCTGCGGGCCAACCCCGTCCAGGACGCGCAGGGCATCGCGATCGAGGCACACCTCGACCGCGGCCGCGGCGCCGTGGCCACCGTGCTGGTCCAGCGCGGCACCCTGCGGGTCGGCGACACGATGGTCGCCGGCGACGCGTACGGCCGCGTCCGGGCGATGCTCGACGACAACGGCAACGCGCTGGACGAGGCGGGCCCCTCGACCCCGGTCCTGGTGCTCGGTCTCACCAACGTCCCCGGCGCGGGCGACAACTTCCTCGTCGTCGACGAGGACCGCACCGCCCGCCAGATCGCCGAGAAGCGCGCCGCGCGCGAGCGCAACGCCGCCTTCGCCAAGCGGACCCGCCGGGTGTCGCTGGAGGACCTGGACAAGGTGCTCAAGGCCGGCGAGGTGCAGCAGCTCAACCTCATCATCAAGGGCGACGCGTCCGGTTCGGTCGAGGCCCTCGAGTCCTCGCTGCTCCAGCTCGACGTCGGCGACGAGGTGGACCTGCGCGTGCTGCACCGCGGTGTGGGTGCGGTCACCGAGACCGACATCGACCTGGCGACCGGCTCCGACGCCATCGTCATCGGCTTCAACGTGCGCGCCGAGGGGCGTGCCACGCAGATGGCCGAGCGCGAGGGCGTGGACGTCCGTTACTACTCGGTCATCTACCAGGTGATCGAGGAGATCGAGGCGGCCCTGAAGGGCATGCTGAAGCCGGAGTACGAAGA
Source organism: Streptomyces sp. ME19-01-6 (assembly GCF_033793745.1). Lineage (NCBI taxonomy): Bacteria > Bacillati > Actinomycetota > Actinomycetes > Kitasatosporales > Streptomycetaceae > Streptomyces > Streptomyces sp. ME19-01-6. The sequence continues at coordinate 11,224 of NZ_JARAXF010000048.1, forward strand.
GGTCGAGCTCGGTACGGCGGAGATCCGCGAGGTCTTCCGCTCGTCCAAGCTGGGCAACATCGCGGGTGTGCTCATCCGCTCCGGCGAGGTCAAGCGGAACACCAAGGCGCGCCTCGTCCGCGACGGCAAGGTCATCGCGGAGAACCTCAACATCGAGGGCCTGCGCCGCTTCAAGGACGACGTCACCGAGATTCGCGAGGGCTTCGAGGGCGGTATCAACCTCGGCAGCTACAACGACATCAAGATCGACGACGTCATCGCCACCTACGAGATGCGCGAGAAGCCGCGCGGCTGACGCGCTGCTGCTCACCCGGGGCCGGTCGGCGGAGTATTTCCGTCGATCGGCCCCGGCCATTGCGTGTACGGTTTCGAAAAGCCTGCACGCCTAAGGCCCCACGGGTGGCTTGACCCGGACCGCATGTATGTAGGGACGCTGTCCTTCGACCTGCTCCTCGGCGACGTACGGTCGCTCAAGGAGAAACGCTCCGTCGTCCGCCCGATCGTCGCCGAGCTGCACCGCCGTTTCGCGGTGAGCGTGGCGGAGGTCGGCGACCAGGACCTCTACCGCAGGGTCGAGATCGGCCTCGCGGCGGTCTCCGGGGACGCGAGTCACCTCACGGACGTACTCGACCGCTGCGAGCGCTGGGTCGCCGCACGGCCCGAGGTGGAACTGCTGTCGGTGCGGCGCCGGTTCCACGGCAGCCACGATGAATGACTGCGTGACCGGTGACCGGAAGGCCTCCGGGCCCGCCGGGCCGCCCGAGGCGCTGTGGCGTCCCCGACCACCGATTGTCGAACCGAAGAAGAGAGAAGAAGACGCATGACCGACACCGCGCGGGCACGCAAGCTGGCTGACCGCATCCGGGTCGTGGTCGCGGAGATGCTGCAGCGGCGGATCAAGGACCCGCGGCTCGGCTACGTCACGATCACCGACACCCGGGTCACCGGTGACCTGCGAGAGGCGACCGTCTTCTACACGGTCCTCGGCGACGACGAGGAGCGGGCGGCCTCCGCGGCGGCCCTGGAGAGCGCCAAGGGCGTGCTGCGGTCCGAGGTCGGCCGGCAGACCGGGGTGCGCTTCACCCCGTCCCTGACGTTCGTCCCGGACGCGCTGCCGGACAACGCCCGGACGATCGACGACCTGCTGGCCAAGGCCAAGGCGGCGGACGCTCAGGTGCGCCAGGCGTCCTCGGACGCGACGTACGCCGGTGACGCCGACCCGTACCGGAAGCCCGGCGAGGAGGCTGCCGAGGGCTCCGGTGCCGCCGACGGCGACAGCACCGACAGCACCGACAGCACCGACAGCACCGACAGCACCGATGGCACCGACGGCAAGGGCTCCTCGGACGCATGACGCGCAAGGGACCGGCCGGCTCCACGGCCCCGGACGGCCTGGTGATCGTCGACAAGCCGGCCGGCTTCACCTCACACGACGTCGTGGCCAAAATGCGCCGCTTCGCCGGGACCCGGCGGGTCGGCCACGCCGGGACGCTGGACCCCATGGCCACGGGCGTGCTCGTGATCGGCGTGGAGAAGGCCACCCGGCTGCTCGGGCACCTGGCGCTGACCGAGAAGGAGTACGAGGCGACGATCCGGCTCGGCCGGACGACCGTCACGGACGACGCGGAGGGGGAGGTCACCTCCTCCACCGGCGTCGCCGGGACGGCCCTCGGCGCCGTCGAGGCCGGGATCGCCGAGCTGACCGGGGACATCATGCAGGTGCCCTCCAAGGTCAGCGCCATCAAGATCGACGGCAAGCGCTCCTACGCGCGGGCGCGGGAGGGCGAGGACTTCGAGATCCCGGCGCGGCCGGTGACCGTGTCGTCCTTCACCCTCCACGCGCACCGCGAGGCCAAGGCTGAGGACGGCACACCCGTACTCGACCTGGACGTCACCGTGGTGTGCTCCTCGGGCACCTACATCCGGGCGCTGGCCCGCGACCTGGGCGCCGGGCTGGCCGTCGGCGGCCACCTGACCGCGCTGCGGCGCACCAGGGTCGGACCGTACGGGCTGGCCGCCGCCAGGACGCTGCCGCAGCTGGAGGAGTCCCTCCAGATCATGCCCATCGCCGAGGCCGCGGCCGCCGCCTTCCCGCGCTGGGACGTCGACGCGGACCGGGCCCGGCTGCTGGGCAACGGCGTACGGATCGACATGCCGGCCCGCGAGGAGGCCGGGCCCGTGGCGGTCTTCGGCCCGGAGGGGCGGTTCCTGGCGCTGGTGGAGGAGCACAAGGGCAAGGCGAAGAGCCTGGCCGTGTTCGCCTGAGGCTCCCTGTCTGGGGCGTCCTGCCTGGGAGGCCGCTTCGCACCGCGGGGCGGCCTTCGCCGTCCCGCGATGCGTCGCGCCCCCTTTACCCCCCTAGGGTCTCTGTCCACCCCCGCGCCCGAATTCACCCCATCAGGCAGGCGCTCAGGAGGGTTCGCGGGAGTGGAAGGGGGCGCGTTCCGGTACGGGGGCACCGCCGCCACCTGCGGGGACGCCGGTCGGACCGGCCCGTGGTGCCGACCGATGCGAAGCGTACGCCGACGACATGGCAGTCTTAGACCTGCGAAGTCGACATACATGAGTTCGGGCGAGGAGCGGGCACAGTGCAGCGCTGGCGTGGCTTGGAGGACATCCCCGAGGACTGGGGACGCAGCGTCGTCACCATCGGCTCCTATGACGGGGTGCACCGGGGGCACCAGGTGATCATCAGCCGTACGGTGGCGCGCGCTCGTGAACTGGGCGTCCCGGCGGTCATGGTGACCTTCGACCCCCACCCCAGCGAGGTCGTTCGGCCCGGCAGCCACCCGCCGCTGCTCGCACCGCACCACCGGCGGGCCGAGCTGATGGCCGGGCTGGGCGTGGACGCGGTGCTGATCCTGCCGTTCACGGCGGAGTTCTCCCGGCTGTCGCCCGGCGATTTCGTGGTGAAGGTGCTGGTCGACAAGTTGCACGCGCGGGCCGTGGTGGAGGGCCCGAACTTCCGCTTCGGCCACAAGGCCGCCGGGAACGTCGCGTTCCTGCAGGAGCTCGGCACCACCTACGACTTCGAGGTCGAGGTCGTCGACCTGTACCAGCGCGGGGCGGCGGGCGGCGGCGAGCCGTTCTCCTCCACCCTGGTGCGCAGACTGGTCGCCGAGGGGGACGTCGCGGGCGCCATGGAGGTCCTCGGGCGGCCGCACCGCGTCGAGGGCGTGGTGGTGCGCGGCGCCCAGCGCGGCCGCGAGCTGGGCTTCCCGACGGCCAACCTGGAGACCCTGCCGCACACCGCGATCCCGGCCGACGGGGTGTACGCGGGCTGGCTGACCGTCCAGGGCGAGGCGATGCCGGCGGCGATCTCGGTCGGCACGAACCCGCAGTTCGACGGCACCGAGCGCACGGTCGAGGCGTACGCGATCGACCGCGTGGGACTGGACCTGTACGGCCTGCACGTCGAGGTGGACTTCCTCGCCTACCTGCGCGGCCAGGAGACGTTCTCATCCATCGAGGCACTGCTGGAGCGCATGGCGGCCGATGTGAAGCGGGCCCGTGAGCTGGTCGAGGCGGCCGGCTCCCCCGAGACCGCCTTCCGGGTGGGCGACAGCCGCTGACGCCCCCTGCGGCGGCAATCGAGGCGGCAACGAGACGACGAAGACGCCGGACGGGCTGGATTCAGCCCGTCCGGCGTCTTCGTACCCGGCCCGCCGGTCCGGGGCGGAGCCCCGGCGCCGCGCTCAGCCCTGGGACCCGCCCGGCGGCTGCTGCTGCCAGGCCTGGCCCGGCTGTGCGGCCTGCCACGGCTGAGCGGGCTGACCCGGCTGCTGAGCAGGCTGGCCCTGCTGACCGGGCTGGCCCTGCTGACCCGGCTGCGCCGCGCCCGGATAGGGCTGCTGAGGCTGCTGCCATCCCTGCTGCTGAGCACCCGGATAACCGGGCTGGCCGGGTTGTCCCGGCTGCGGATACCCAGGCTGTCCCGGCTGTCCCGGCTGCGGATATCCGGGCTGCCCCGGGTACTGGGGCTGTTGCTGCTGCGGGTACGGCTGCGGCTGCTGCCCATACGCCTCGCCGTGCTGCTGCCCCGGCAGCGGCGGCGCCACCTGCGGCGGCTGCTGGCTGCCGTCCGCCGTCCACAGCCCCTGTGCCTGCTGGGCGCGGGCGAAGTCCTCGGCGACCATGGCGGAGAGGTTGAAGTACGCCTCCCGGGTCTTGGGACGCATCATGTCCAGGTCCACCTCCGCACCCGCCGCCAGATGCTCGTCGAACGGCACGACGATCACGCCCCGGCACCGGGTCTCGAAGTGCGACACGATGTCCTCAACCTTGATCATCTTTCCGGTCTCCCGGACGCCGGAGATGACCGTGATGCTGCGCGAGACCAGATCGGCGTAGCCGTGGGCGGAGAGCCAGTCGAGGGTGGTGCTGGCGCTGCTGGCGCCGTCCACGGAGGGGGTGGAGATGATGATCAGCTGGTCGGCGAGGTCGAGGACCCCGCGCATGGCGCTGTAGAGCAGGCCGGTGCCCGAGTCGGTGAGGATGATCGGGTACTGCTTGCCCAGCACGTCGATGACGCGGCGGTAGTCCTCGTCGTTGAAGGTCGTCGAGACTGCCGGGTCCACGTCGTTGGCGAGGATCTCCAGGCCGGAGGCTGCCTGCGAGGTGAACCGCCGGATGTCCATGTAGCTGTTGAGGTACGGGATCGCGGTCACCAGATCGCGGATCGTCGCCCCCGTCTCGCGGCGCACCCGGCGGCCGAGCGTGCCCGCGTCCGGGTTGGCGTCGATAGCGATGACCTTGTCCTGCCGCTCGCTCGAGAGGGTGGAGCCGAGAGCGGTGGTCGTGGTGGTCTTGCCGACGCCGCCCTTGAGGCTGATCACCGCGATGCGGTAGCAGGACAGGACGGGCGTACGGATCAGCTCGAGCTTGCGCTGCCGCTCGGCCTCCTCCTTCCGGCCACCGATCTTGAACCGCGAGGGCCCGTTGTTGTTCTTCTTGGGCTTCTGCTTGCCGCGGATCAGGCGGTCCGAGGACAACTCGACCGCGGCGGTGTAGCCCAGCGGGGCTCCCGCGCCCTGGCCCGCCGGGCGCTGCCGCTGCTCAGGGCTGATGACGGGCCAGCCGCCGGTGCGCGGGTCGAGGGGTGAGTCGTTGCCGGAGCCGGGCGTGCTCGTGCCGTCGCCGGGGCGCGGGTAGCCGTAGCCGTCCTGCGGGGCCTGCTGCGGGTACCCGTAACCGGCCTGCGGGCCCGGCGTGGCGGGGCCGGGCTGCCCGGTCGGCGCGGCGGCGGGGGTGCGACCGATGGGGGTCCCACCGGTAGGCGTGGCGTCGGCGGGGCGCGGGAAGCCGTAGCCGCCCTGCTGGCCCTGCTGGCCGGGTACGGCTGGTCCCTGGCCCTGCGGCTGCTGCTGCGGGTTCCCGGGCCCGGAGGCCGGGCCCGGGAAGCCGTAACCGCTCTGCTGCGGGGGAGTCGGGGCCTGGCCGGAGGTCGCGGGCATGGGCTGTGCCGGATGCGGACCGGGGGCTCCGGGCTGCGGATATCCGTAACCACGGTGGTCAGGGCCCGGCCGCGCCTGACCGCCCGGGCCTGCCTGAGCGCCTGGACCAGCGGTGGGACCGCCCTGCGGGAAGGCGCCGTGCGCGCCTGGCGCGTTCATGGCCTGGGGAGGCGCGGCCTGCCCGGCGGCGGGCGTGCCGTCGGCAGGGGTGCCGTCGACAGGTCGCGGGAAGCCGTAGCCGCCCTGGTGGCCGGGTACGGCTGGTCCCTGGGCCTGCGGCGGCTGCTGTTGCGGGTTCCCGGGTCCGGCGGCCGGGCCGGGGAAGCCGTAACCGCCCTGCGGCGGCGCCGAGGCCTGGCCGGGGGCCGCCGGGGAGGCCTGGGGGCCGGTCGGGACGCCGGGGGCGGGCTGCCCCTCGGTACCCGGGGCCGGAGGCGGCCACGCGGCGGCCTGCTGCGCGAACGAGCCGTCCGTACCGGGGACGCCGGTCGCTCCGGGCGCCTGCTGCGGGGCGTCCGTACGCTGCTGCGGAAGCGGTCCGCCCGGAGCCGCGGCACCGGCGCCCTGGGCCGGCCACGGCGCGCCCGGCGCGGGCTGTGCGCCGCCACCCGGCGCTTCGGCCGCGCCCGGTGTGCCCGCAGCACCGCCCGCGCTCTGCGGCGCGGCGGGTTGGAAGTCCGGGGGTAGCGGGGGCAGACCGGCCTGCGGGGCGGCCGGCGGGGCCCACGGACCGGGCTGCTGGGGGGACTGCGGCTGCCCGGCGGGCGGCGCGTCCTGAGGCTCGGCCTCGGCGTTGGGGTCCTCCGGCGCGGCGCCCGTTTCGGCGCTCTTGGCCCTGCGCTCGGCGATGTCGCGGCGCAGGGAGGCGGTGGAGAACCGCAGGGTGCCCTCGCTGCGCACATCGCCGCTCTGGGGCGCGTCGGCGGGCGGGCCAGCGTCGGCGGGCGCGGGAGGCGCGGGGGGCACGTCGGTGGGAACGGCCCCGGACGGTTCGGCCGCACCGGCCCCACCAGCACCGCCGGCCCCGTCGCCTGCCCGCTCGGCGATCTCGCGGTGCAGGGCGGCGGGGGAGAACCGCATGGTGGCGTGGGCGCCCAGATCGCCGGAGCCGGAGCCGCCGGCCTGCGGTGCCGCGTCGTCCCGGACCTCACCGGAACCGGCGGGGCCCGTAATGGCGTCCGTCGGCGCGGGGGCCCCGGCGACGTCAGCGGCCTGGGGAGCCGCGGGCTCCCGCTGCTCGGGAACGTCGGCCGCGCCCGGGCCCTGGCCCGCCGGGCTGCCGTCCCCGAGCGGCGACGCCGCGTCAGCTGCCGGGGCGTCAGCCACGGGGGCGGGCGCGCTCGGCTGCAGCGTGTAGTCGGTCGAATCAGATGGATCTGATGGTGTGCCCGCCCCTTCGGGGCGCCCGGCATCCGTCTGAGCAGCCGCACCCTGTGGGGCGGCACCCTGCGCGGCCTCGTCCGCGGGAGCTCCGGGGGTGGGCGCATCCGCCGCCGGCCACGCGGGCGCGAAGCCGCTCGGCTCCGGGACCCCGGGCGCGGCCACCGGACTGCCCGTCGGGGGCGCAGGCGGCGTTGCCGCGCCTCTGCCGCTCTCGGCGCCCCCACCGCCGCCGTAGGCCGTACCGCCTGCCGCCGACGACGACGAAGCGTTCTGCGTGTACCAGGCAGGCGGGGTGTAATCAATGGTGAATTCGCCCGTGTGCTCGGTCTCCGCGTCGGACCGATCATCGCCGGGTGTGGTTCCGCCCGCGCGGATCTCGTCCCGATCGCTACTCACAATGCCTCCTGGTGTGGTCGAGCACCTTTGAAAATCTTGGCGAGGCCGATCGTTGCCGATCGTTACTGTCGTCCGACCGCTCGGCTTTCCCCGTTGCGACGTCGGGAACCTGAGATGAGGTTCTCCATCGTGCACACCAAGACTAATCACCATGGGCGCCGCTGGGGCAGGCCCGTCCCCGCCCTCAAACCTGACCGATACCTCACGCACCCCTCATGGCTACATCCCGTATGCCGCACGCGCACACCTCCGCATGACTTTCACGGCGTCGACAACTCCGGACTGCAGAGGATCAACCGGTCCACCGGCGAGGTTCCCTGGAAATACGCCGTGCGCAAGGGCTACAACGTGAGCACGGTCTTCTCAGCCCGGCCACGTCCTGCGCGTCCTCGCTGACGACTACCACAAGCCGCGTAGCCGCCTGGGCAAGCGGTCCTTTGACGTCCTCCCTGCCACGCATGGCAGGGATTCCCCTTCTCAGGGGTTTCGGCCGGTTGCCCGGCTTACGGGTTCCTGCTTCGCGGACCGGCTGGTGCCGAGGTCTCCACAGGCTGGGAACGCGAGCCCCGCGTCCCGTTGGTTCTTGACCGCGTTCACGTCGGCGTGGTCCCGGCCGCAGGTCGTGCACACGAAGACCGCTTGGCTCTTGCGGCTCCTCGCGTCCACGTGCCCGCACCGGTTGCACGTCCGGGACGTGTACGCGGGGTTGACGACAACAATCCGACTGCCCGTACTGCGGGCGGCATTGCGAAGAGCCAGTTCCAGCCGGTGCCAGCCCTTGTCGAGGATCGCCCGGTTCAGCCCGGCCTTCTGCCGGACGCCACGGCCGGGTCGGTCGGATGTCCCGGACGCGCTCGCGGTCATGTTCCGGGTCCGCAGGTCTTCCAGGACCACCAGCGCGTTGCGGGCGGTGATGCGGTTGGCGGTGTACGCGCAGAAGTCGGCACGCCGATCGGTGACGCGGGCCATGATCCGGCCCATCGCAGCGATGGTCTTGCACCGGTTGGCGGATCCCCTGCCGGGCCAGCTTCTGCTGCAACCTGCGGTACCGTACTGACTCGCCGGGCGTGATGAACTGCCGGTCGTGGAAGGTGCCGTCGCTGGTGACCGCCGCGACCGTCACACCCCGGTCGATACCGACAGCTGTGCCCGGCATCGCGTGCTTGTCCGGCGTGCGTCGTCCACAAGGAAGGCCACGAACCACTGCCCGCCCCGGCGGCTGACCGTTGCCGACCGGATCTCACCACCGAGCGCACGCGACCAGCGAAACCGCACCCACCCCAGCTTGGGCAGCTTCACCTGCCCCCACCTACGGCCCAGCCGCTCCACCCGGATGAGGTTTCCGGCGGGGAACCGGAACGACGGGTGCCATCGTGCCTTCGAGCGCCATCGGACCTTGAATGTGCCATGCTCACGGCACGCCCGGTCCAGATCGCGGAGCGTCTGCTGAAGCACATGAGACGGCGCCGTCTTCAACCACGGGTGCTCGCCTTTGGCCTCAGCCAGTTGAGCCGCCTGCGGCACGTAGTTCATCCACGCCCCACGCCTGCGGTACTCCCTGCGCTGTTCCAGAGCGGTGTTCCACACTGACCGGCAGATATCGCCGATCTCCTGACACAACGCAGCCTGCTCAGCCGTCAGCTCAAGCCGATACCTGCGACCGGACAGCACCCCGACACCCCCTCTCACTCACGCGAATACGCTAGCGCTGGCCACTGACAACGGAGAGAACTCCACCGCTTCACGGCTCCGCATCAAGGAGTGGGACAACCTCAGCCGACGCAGGGGGCAGCGCCGAGATACGGGCGGGACAGCGGAAGTGGGCGGCCAAGGTGCCCGGCCGGATGCTGTTTCCGCTGAGCGCGGAGGGCGAGCGCCTGATCGCGTACGAGGAGCCGACGGACCACACGGCTGGCTCGGCCATCGGCATCGGCTCGGGCGGCGGCAGGCCGAAGGCTCTGCTGCGGCTGCCGAGCGCGACCAGGGCGGCGGAGGCCGGCCCCGCCTCCGCGACCAGGATCTACCGGAACGGCGTTTTCTATATCGCTTCGGACCGGTTGACGGGGTCGGGACCGGCCGAAGAGATGATCACGACTTTCTGCCCTTGATTCTCACTGCAGGTCGAACTCGCCGTCCCGCGCGCCGAGCACAAAGGCGTGCCATTCGGCTTCGGTGTAGCGCAGAACCGTCTCGGGATCGGCGGAGTTCCTCATGGCGACCGCTCCGCCCCGCAGATAGGCGATCTCCACCCGGTCTTCGGAGGCGCTGCCGGGCGCGCTGAGCCACTCGACATCGGAGATGTCCAGTGCATACAGCTCGGCCTTCTCTTTGGCGTCGGCCATTGGTTCGTACGTCCCTTCGGATACTGCGGAGGCCAATGTGCTCACGGAATGGAGCCGCGTGGACACTGTCGCCGCCAGTGTCGTCCCCCGAGCGCGCCGAGGCAACCGAACTTGACAGCCACGCGGCGGCATGGCCAGGCTCCCGGCTCAGCTCATCAGTCCATACGACGCGGCGCGCCCAGCAGACCCGACTCGGCGTCGGTCGGCTGAGTCGCCACGTACAGCTGCGCATGGCGGGTGCACCAGAGGGTGACCCCGTCCGCCAGCGTGGACAGCGCGGACACGTCGACTGCCGGCAGGCCCATGATGCGGCCGATCTGCGCGGCCTCGTCCGGGGACACCCGCTGGATGCCGACCAGACCCGCGTTCTCCATCAACCGGGGGGCGACCGGACTCAGATACGGCAGCAAGGTCAGCACTGACTGCCAGGGCGCGGCGGTCACCCGTCCCCGCGGCGGCCGCATCCCGGCGTCCCGGATGACCAGGACCGGGCTGCTGACCGAGGCGCCCTGCGGCGGTACCCGCCCCACGTCGTGCAGGGTGATGCACTGCTGGTTGTTGTTCGCGGCCTGGGCCAGCGACGTCCACATCTGCTGACGGCCGGTCTCCACCGTGACCCGGGCGCCCGTGGCGACGGCGCGCAGGCCGATCACCTGCGCCGTCCACAGGCCGCCGACCAGCAGGACGTTGAACGGAGAGGGGCGGTGCAGCCCCAGCACCGCGGGCTGCCCCTGCCCGTCCGCGCCGATCACGATGCCGTCGTCGCCGACGGGCAGCGCGAGCGACTCGAACTGCTCGGGCGGCACCTCGTGGCGCTGCCGGCGCGGCCCGAGCAGTCCGAAGCCGGACCACTGCTTGCGCGGCGGCGCGGGCGCGGGCTCCGGCTCGGGCGCCTGCCCGGGGCCGGTGGTGGCGGGAAAGCCGGAGCCGGAGCCGGGAATACCGGAGCCGGGGCCGGGAAAACCGGGGCCGGGGAAACCTGCCCCGTTCGGGGCGGTCGTGGGCGTGGCCATCAGCGGGTCCCTCCCAGGGGCAGAGTGGCGAGGACACCGGGCACCTGCTCGCGGTCCAGCCGCACCAGCCCGATCCGCACCCCGCGCGCCGTACGCTCCAGCTCCTTGCGGATGTTGACCAGCTCATCGGCGCTACGGCCGGTGATCCGGACATGGCCGCTGATGGTCGGCGCGTGCCGGCCGCCCAGCTTGCCACCCCGGTGCAGCGTGAGGCTGAGGGTCGTCGACAGCGCGGGCAACGAGGTGAGCAGCGCGGCCAGCTGGGGCAGCGGGGCCGACGCCGGGTCCATCTGCGGCCAGCGGCCGATCCAGTAGGCGGTGTGCCAGCGGTCGTCGCACCGCCAGGCCCGCGCGCTCTCCAGGGTGCGGCGGTTGAGCGTGTCCCGCCGCCCGGCCTGCGCGGTGGCCCGCTGGTTGGCGCTCGCCGCGGTCGCGATGGCGGCGGTCAGCGACTCCTCCGTCAGCACCGTCACCCCGAAGCCGGCCCCCTGCAGCCGGCTCGCCAACTGGTCCGCCGTGCGCAGCAGACACCGCTGGGCGCCGCCCAGCCCGCCGCCGCGCGCGGCCACGGCCTCCGGGCACAGCTCCGGGTCGAACTTCAGCGCCACCCACGTCATACGGACCGCGGGCGCGCCGGTCTGCGCCTGCAGCGGCGCGTAGTTGCGCAGGGCCAGCGACTGGGCCGGCAGGTGGTGCGCGGGCGCGGGCAGCGTGTGCTGGACGACCTGCACCGACTCCAGCAGGATCCCGTCCACCTCCATGGCGTCCCGCAGCAGGGCCAGTGGGAGCGGCTGCTGGGCGCGCTGCGGCCGCAGCGGCGCGTCCACCGCCTCCACCTGCAGCACCGCCGTCAGGAAGGTGCCGTCCCCGACCATGCCCACCGCGCGCCGGTCGCGGTCGATGAACGTGAGGGTCCGCAGAGCCGGTTCGCACTCCACCGCGATCGCGAAGCCGGGGTCCGTACCCGCGTCGAGCGGCTTCGCCGCCAACCGCTTGCGCCGCCGCAGCGAGGCGGCGGTGCTCAGCCACTCCGATATGGGCTGCTGACGGCGGCGCACGACGGCGAGCAGCACCAGCACCAGGCCCACGGCCGCAGCGGGCACCAGCAACAGCTCATCGACGATCCACGCGACCAGCACGATCGCCGCGGCCACCTCGATCAGCACGAACTGCTGCAGCCGCACCGGCCCGAAACTGCCCGACCGGGAGGCCGGCCGCGGCGTGACCGACCCGGCGGCGCCGCCCGCGGCGGGTGGTCCCGCGGATGCCGGTGCGGGGGCGGGCGGAGAGCCGGAGGGTGTCCGCGAGCGGGACTCGCCCGACCTCCTCCGGCCGGATCCGCTCCCCGCGGTGCGTGCGCGCGTGGCGGCAGCCATCCCCGTCAGCCCCTTAAAGTCCGAAACACACCCGATGACCCGGCGGACGTCCGTGGCCGGATCGTCCCCGAGCGACACGAGCCAATTCCTTCCCGGCATAGTAGAGGGTCGGTACGACACCCGGACCGAGGGCAGTGCCCGACGGCCGAGGCCGAAAAGCGGGGAGATACGGCTAAAGATGGCATCACGGCGGGATGAGCTCAACGCCTACACATTCGCGAAGAAGCGGACAGTCGCCGCGTTCTTGCAACCCTCACCGAGCGGTACGGAGGAGGGCGCCCCGCGCCCGCTGCGTACGGTCCTCCCCGGGATCGTCATAGGCGCGCTGATCCTCGCCGGCTTCGGCGCCTGGGGCATGTTCAAGCCGATCGCCCCCAAGGGCTGGGACGCGGTGGGCGCCCATGTCATCGTCGGCTCCAACTCCACCACGCGCTACGTGGTCCTCAAGGGCCCCGACGGCAAGGTCCAGCTGTACCCCGTCCTCAACTTCGCCTCTGCCAAGCTCCTGCTCACCGGCGACAACTCCAGCGTCGTCAAGGTGAAGGAGTCCGAGCTCGACAACGGCCACATCCCGCGCGGCCCGACGATCGGCATCCCGTACGCTCCCGACCGCCTGCCCGGGGCCGACGACGCCGGCAAGCAGAAGGAGTGGGCTGTCTGCGAGCAGCCCGGCGGCTACGGGAAAACCACCCAGAAGGCGGTCTTCCTCTTCTCCGACCGTGACCCGAAGGGCAAGAAGCTGCGGAGCTCGCAGCGCCTGAGCGGCGCCCAGGCCCTCTATGTGCAGGGCCAGGACAACGCCCGCTACCTCGTCGACCCCCAGGGCACCAAATACCTGATCGGCGGCACCAAGTGGAAGCAGGTGCCGCCGAAGGAGTACGACCTCCTGCTCCGCTCCATCTTCCGGGACGGTGCCAAACCGCAGCGTGTTACCAAGGACTGGCTGGCGACCTTCCCGGACGGCGCCCCCATCTCCTTCCCCGAGGTCCCGGGCCGGATCGGCGCCGACGCCGGAGTGGGCACCCTCCCGGACCAGGCCAACAAGGTCGGCATGGTCCTCGAAGCGAACACCGGCACCAGCACCCAGAACTACGTCGTCCTGCAGGGCAAGGTGCAGCGCATCTCGGAGTTCGTCGCCAAGCTCCTCCTCAACAGCGAGCAGCTCAAGGACCTCGGCCAGGCCGGCCGGGCCGAGCGGGTGAGCACCGCGTCCTTCACACCGGAGGGGGACTTCTACGGCCAGTACGAGTGGCCGACGCAGGTCCCCGAGCAGGCCAACTCCATCGAGCAGCAGCAAGTCCAGGGCAGCGCCGAGCGGGACACCGTCTGCAGCATCATGAGCGGAATGACGTCCAAGCGCACCCCCCAGCTGGCCACCTGGGCGGGCACCGACTTCCCCGCCACCATCCCGGACGGCGCCACCAGCGCCTATGTGACCCCGGGCTCCGGCCTCCTCTACCGTCAGGTCACCGGCCGCCAGACCTCGAGCGGCGCGATCTTCCTGGTCACGGACACCGGGCTTCGCTACGTGGTGCAGTCCAATAACGACAGCGGTACGGACAAATCGAAGATCAGTGATGGCAGTTCCGATCAGTCGGGAACCAATTCCGCGCAGCAGGACGTCAATCAGGCGCAGATAAGGCTCGGTTACAAGGACGTCATTCCGGTGCCCGTACCCGCCAACTGGTCGGAGTTCCTGCCGAGGGGACCGCGCCTGGACACCAACAGCGCCAAGCAGCCGCAGGGGTCGTAGCCCATGAGGAACACGAAGAAGGGACCCGCCTCACCAGTGCGGCGGAACGTGAAAAAGGCACTCTTCCTCTCGACGGCGGCCGCTCTCACGGCCCTGACGGCGGCCCAGGGCCCGCTGATCCCTACCCAGCTCGGCGAGGCCCTCTCCCTGGCGGGCGCAGGGGAGTGCACCTACCCCGCCAAGCAGATCAAGGGCACCCCTTGGTCGCTGCAGCGCGTCATGCTGGACCAGCTGTGGCAGGACACCAAGGGCATCGACAAGAAGACCGGCCGCCCCGTCCTCGTCGCCGTCATCGACACGGGCGTCGACAACAAGAACCCGCAGCTCACCGACGCGGTCGACACCAAGCTCGGCTTCGAGGTCCGTAAATCCGGCAAGAACAGCCTGGAAAAGGGCAAGAAGGGCGACGGCACGGACGACCTGGTCGGCCACGGCACCAAGGTCGCCGGCATCATCGCTGCCCGCCCCCGCACCGGCACAGGCTTCGTCGGCCTCGCCCCGGCCGCCAAGATCCTCCCGATCCGCCAGAACGACGAAAAGGGCTCGGGCACCACGGACACGATGGCGACCGCCATCGACAAGGCGGTCGAAAAGCATGCCCGGGTGATCAACATCTCCCAGGACACCGTCAAGCCCCTGCGAGCCAACAACAACCTCCAACGGGCGATCAACAACGCCCTGAAGAACGACGTCGTCGTGGTCGCCTCCGCCGGCAACGACGGCCTCGACGGCAAGGTCAAGAAGACCTACCCCGCCGCCTACGAGGGCGTCCTCGCCGTCGGCTCCTCCGACCGCAACAACGAGCGCGCCCCCTTCTCCCAGGCCGGCAACTTCGTCGGCGTCGCGGCCCCCGGCGTCGACATGGTCTCCACCGTCCCCCGCGGCGGCCAGTGCGTCGACAACGGAACCAGCTTCTCCGCCCCCTACGTCGCCGGCGTCGCCGCCCTCATCCGCGCCAAGCACCCCGACTGGAAGCAGAACGAGGTCGTCGCCCAAATCGAGCAGACCGCCGAACGCGCCGTCAACGCCCACGACCCCTACGTCGGCTGGGGGGTCGTGGACCCCGTCCGCGCCCTCACCGAAGACGACCACCCCATCGACCACGTCACCCTCGACAAAGGCGCCGCTCACGACGTCGACGCCCCCCAACCCGCCACCCTCACCCTCGGCGAAACCCCCCAGGAACGCCGCGAGCGCTTCGCGACCTACGCCTTGGGCGGCGGAGCCCTCCTCGTCGCGATGATCACGGGTACGGCAGCCGTACTCCACGAACACAAGCGACGCCGCCGACCTGCCAGTTGAGTGGGACGGTCGCAGTCGGCGGTCGCGGTCTTCGTTGTTCTGGCCCGTAGGTAAGGTTGCTCCGCTGGCTTCCGCGAGGGGGGAATCGTCATCCATGGAACCGCTGCGCTCGGACGACCCTCGGCGGATCGGCCCATATGGCGTCGTTGCCCGGTTCGACGCGGACGGCGGCCGAGTGCCGGTCCCGGAGCGTCGCTTCATCGCACGGCTGCCGGGCGGGAACCGTACGGTCGTGATCAGCATGCCGCTGCCCGGCGTGGACGCAGGGCGCTTCGCCGCGGAGGCGGCGGCCGCCCGGCAAGGGCTGCCCGGGCCGTGGATCGCCCCCGTGGTGGAGATCGGCGGCACGGCCGGAGCTCCCTGGTACGCCGTGCCGTACCTTCCCGCGCTACCGCTCACGGCCGGGGTCGCCGCCCATCACGGCCCCCTCCCGGAGCGCACGGTCCGCGCGCTGGGCGCCGCGCTCGCAGAGGCCCTCGCGGCCTTACACGCCTCGGGCGTGACACACGGCGGCCTCTCACCCGCCACGGTGCTACTCACCACCGACGGCCCCCGTCTGACCTGCTTCGGCGCGGTACGGGCGGCGGCCCCGGACGGTGAGCAGAGATCGGGCCTGCCGGGGCTAGCCTCGGGCAGTCTGCCCCCGGAGCAGATCGCGGGTGGCCGGCCCCGCCCGCTGGGCGACATCTACGCCCTGGGCTCGGTGCTGGCGTACGCCGCGACCGGACACCTGGTCCCCGAACGGCGCGAACTGCCGGAGGAACTGCGCAGGACGATCGCGCTGTGTCTCACCCGGGACGCCGCATCCAGGCCGCAAGCGGCCCAGCTGCTGAACGAGTTGATGCCCACGGAGAGGACCGCCGGATCCGCCCACGGTCCGCACACACATCACATGGCCGCGTCACACGGGACCGTACTGGACGGCGGGATGAGCCGGGCAGCCGCGGCTCTCGGTCCCGGCTGGCTGCCGGGGCGGCTCATCGCGGCACTCGCCCGCCAGTCCGCTGACCTGCTGGCGACAGAAACCATGACACCGAGCCCGTACGGGCCAGTCGCCGGCCTAGACGCCAACAGCATGGTGAGCCAAGTCCTTGCCCCGCAGCCCTACTCGTCGGCAGCTCTCGGGCCCGCGTCCCCGCCCCCGCCCTCCCCTGGCTTCCCCGCCTCTCCTGCCTCATGACGCCCGCGCGCCGCCCCGCGCCCTCACTGTGGACCGACTTCTGATGGCCCTTCCCCTGACCCATGACGACCCCCAGCAGCTCGGGCCGTTCCAGCTCATAGCCCGGCTTGGCGGCGGCGGTATGGGCACCGTCTATCTGGGCCACTCGCCGGGCGGGCGCACGGTCGCGCTGAAGACCATGCACGAACGGATCGCCACGCAGGCGACGTTCCGCTCCCGGTTCCAGCTGGAGATCGACGCCGCCCGTGTGATGGGAGAGCGGTACGGCGCCGAGGTCGTCGACGCCGACCCCTTCGCAGCCGTCCCCTGGCTGGCCACCGAGTACGTACTCGGCCCGCCCCTGGACGACACCGTCGCCCTCTGCGGCCCGCTCCCGGAACGGTCGGTACGGGCCCTTGGCGCCGCTCTGTGCGCCGCGCTCGGGCAGTTGCACCGCTCGGACGTCGTGCACCGTGACCTCAAACCGTCCAACATCCTGATCACCGCCTTCGGGCCGAAGGTCATCGACTTCGGTATCGCGCGTGCCATCGGCGACCAGAGGCTCACCAGTGTGGGGGTGACCGCCGGCACCCCGGCCTTCATGTCGCCGGAGCAGGCGATGGGCGCGGAGCACACCTCCGCGGGCGATGTGTTCGCACTCGCCGGCGTACTGATCTTCGCGGCCACCGGACACGGCCCCTTCGGCAGCGGCCAGCCGGCCGACCTGCTCTACCGCGTCCGCTTCGCGGAGCCCGATCTCGGCGGAGTACCCGCCGGGCTGCTGCCGATCCTGACCCGCTGCCTGAGCAAGGATCCGGCTCAGCGCCCCGGCATGGCCGAGCTCGCTGGGCGGCTGAACCATGAGGAAGGGGAGTTCACGGACTACTTGCCTGAGGCGGCCCTCGCGGAGATCGGCCGGCGGGCCACAGAGGTGTGGCAGATCCAGCCCACGCGGCTGCCCGCACCACCTGGTTCCGTCGATGAGGCGCCTCCCCGGCCCGGCATGTCCAGACGCAAGCTCCTGACCCTCGCCGGCGGCTCGTTCCTAGGCGCAGCCGCCGTGGGAGTCGGGACATGGACATGGCTGACCCAGCGGGGACAGCACCGTGACACCGGCGGCCCAAAGCCGACCTCCACCGCGCGCCCCGCGAACGTTCCGTCACAGGCCGTGTGGTGGGCGAAGATCGACAACACGGACGAGACCTTCGCTCCGATGCCCGTCGGGGATCTGATCCTGGTGATGAACGGAGACGGTCTTGTGGGGCTGGATGCGAAGACCGGCGAAGAGCGCTGGATTCGCAAATGGGAAATTTGGTCCGCCGAGGGGATAAGGATCCGCTGGCAAGTCGTCTCGGATGGCGAACGAGCCTATGCCTTCATACCCGAAACCTCTTCCGCGGAAGGACTGGCAGTCCACTCCATCGACCTCGAGAACGGTAAGCCGCGGCCCCTGGTAGGGCCGTTCCGAGACTTCTTCGGATCTCGCACGGAGCAGGCGCAGCCGTTGACCGCCGCTGACGGAGTGATCTATCTGGTCGCCAAAAAATGGAAGGCTGGCCCTGTGGATAACGAAAAGGGCTGGCATGTGATGGCTGCCGATCTCCGAAGCGGCAAGGAACTCTGGCGCCAGCCGTTCAAGGGAGCCTATTTCCCGGATACCTCCAGGGACGGCATCGTTGCCAAGGCCGTCGGCAACCGCCTTGCACTCACCCGGCGAATCACGGGTTACACCACCGTGGACGGGGTCGGCGCCCGGGACACCCGCACGGGCCGGCTGGCCTGGTCCTGGGACCTGCCCAGGGAGTATCTGGACTCCCAGTCTTTCCTTGACCCAGGCCAACTTGCGGCCGACGACCAGTACGTCTACTTCGGGACCGGGCAGCTCTACGCGTTTCGGCTCTCCGACGGAAACAAGGCATGGGCGTTCGGTGAAGGCCGGGACAAGGGTGCGATCAAGAAGGGCACGCGTCCGTACGGCAGGCCTGCGGTGAAGAACGGCGTGGTGTATGTGGCCGAGGGGACCCGCGGACTCGTCGCCGTGGAGGCAGACAGTGGCAAGCTCTTGTGGGAGGCGAGCCTGGGCGGCATACCCCCCAATCTCCTTGTCACGCCCATCATCGGCAGAAAATATGTTTACGTCGCCGTCGACGGCAACGCGCAGATCGACGCTGTCGACCTGCGTACACGCAAAGTTGCCTGGGCCCTCCGTGTGCCTGGCAATTTTGGCGGTGCGTTTGTGGCCCACGACAGTGCCCGCACCCTGGTGTGGGTGAGCGGCGATTTCGTGTGCGCCATCCCCTTCGAGTGACAGGAAGACATTCGCCCCATGAACCCCCTCGGTCCCGGCGACCCTCTTCGCCTCGGTCCGTACCGTCTCGTGGCCGTGCTCGGCGACGGCGGTATGGGCAGGGTCTACCTCGGGCGGGATGGCACCGGCCGGGCCGCCGCGGTCAAAGTGCTCCGCCGGGAACTGGCGTATGACCAGAACATGGCTCAGCGTTTTGTCCGCGAGGCACAGGTCGCGCAGGCCGTCACCAGCATGGGTGTCGCGCGCGTACTCGGCGCGTGGTACGAGGGAAGCTGGCCCTGGATGGCGACTGAGTTCCTGGCAGGGCCGACGCTGGACCAGCACATCGAGGAGTACGGACCCTTCGACGACCTAGGTGTCCGGGAACTGGGCGCCGCCCTTGCCCGTGCGCTCCAGGACATTCACGCCGCGGGGCTGGTCCACCGTGATCTCAAGCCGTCCAACATCGTGATGACGTCCTCGGGTCCCCGCATCATCGACTTCGGCATCGCGCGCCCCGAGCACGGCCTCACCCTCACCCTCACCGGCCAGATCCCGGTCACGCCTGGTTACGGCGCACCGGAGCAAGTGCTGGGGCACCGTGTCGGCCCGCCCGCCGATGTCTTCTCCCTGGGAGCGGTGCTGGTGTACGCGGCGAGTGGAGAGCGTGCATACGACGGTGGACACGTAGCGACCGTGCAGTACGAAGTGGTCCACGGAGAGCCCAACCTGTCCGAGGTACCGGAGCCGATACGTGTGCTCGTCGCCCCGTGCCTCGCCAAAGACCCCGCTCACCGCCCTATTCCCGCGCAGATCGCCGCGGCCTGCGCTACATCGTCAGGCACCAAGCCCAGTGCCAAAAAGATCTGGCAATTGGGAGAGTTGGCTGCCGACATCAAGCAGCGCGAGGCAGCCGCGAAGCAACTGATCAGCGTTCCTGACGTGCGTACTCCCTCCGCTCCCTCCCGGCGCCGTCTCATCACCGCGCTCGCGGCGGGTGGCGGCACCGTATTGGCGGCGGGCGGCGGAGGACTCGCCTGGTGGCTGCTCTCCAAGGACGGCGGGCAGGGGGAGGCCCGCAAACCGAGTGAAGAGGAGAGCACGGCGCCACCGAAGCCGTGGGACGCGAAGCGTCTGACGGCTTCGCAGTACGAGGACGGAACCACGCCGCCATCGCTGTGGGGCCCGCAGGAAGGCCCCTCCCCGGTTGTTGTCCAGCCCCTGCCTGTGCGCGATCTCGTCTTGGTCCATGATGGAGGAAGCACCACGCTGGGCGCCTATAACGTGATCGACGGGAAACGTAAATGGGGCACTGACGTAGGCTCGTACGCCCGCTATGTCGCACCCTCCGATGAACTCGTCGTGACCGTTGGCCCTGTAACCGTTGGCCGTACGGGAAGGCTTCTCGCCCTCGACAGTGCTACCGGCGAGAAGAAGTGGACGGCCCCCGCCGACGCCGTCCATGTCATCGCCGCAGACGCCGAGAGCGTCTATTTCACGGCTAGGAGGGACTGGAGACAGAGCGACGTCAGCCTCCTAGGCGCCTTCGATATGGCCTCGCGCACCACCCGCTGGACAGTTCCGATGCCTGTGGAGTGCACACTAGTCACTCCGCCCGAGGCGGCGACGGACAGCGGACGCTTGGTTCTCTGCGGCCAAAACGGCAAGGTGGTCGCACTCGACACTCACACAGGGAAACAAGTCTGGACGCTGCCGCGGCAGGCAGTGGCCATCCTCCCCATCGCCCCTGCCGTCTCCAAAGGGATCGTCTATTTGGGCGGTAAATCCCTGACGGCCCGCAAGCTCCAGAGTGGGGAAGAAATATGGTCTTTGCCCGCAAAAAGCGAATTTAAGAAGACTTACGGAGGCTGGGGCGCGCCGGTGCTCGACGGCGATGCGCTGTACGCTCTGGACGGCGAGGAGATCAGCCGTCGCGACAGAAGAGACGGGAAGGCTGACTGGACACGCTCTCTTGGCGATGTCCTCCAGCAGCTCGATCCCCCTGTAGTCCAGGGGAAGACCGTTTGGGCGAATGTGCATAGCCTTGATTCGGGTGGCATCGCGGTCCTGCACAAGGACACGGGTAAGCCGGCGTGGACCTATGCTCGGGACGGCAGCGGCGGCTGGGGGATGGCGGCTTCGGGCAACCGCGTATTCCTGGTGCACGGCGGCAAATTGACGGCGATGCCGGTGTTCTGACATCACGGGATCGATGCGGGCTTCTCGGCCGCCTGCCGGTTCCGGTGCGTGATACTTCCGCGCAGTGGTCGATGAAAGCAGGGAGATTGCTGAGCGTGTTGCGACGCTGCTGCACGCGCACCGGGAACGGCTCGGGCGGGTCTCGCAGGGCACACGTGCGATGGGCGTCTGTTGTAGGTGGTACTCCAGCTGCGCTGGTGCGTCTGCGGCATCTGGCTGGCCCAACTCCGCCGGGAAACAGGGGCCCTGCCCGCTGAGCTGGAGCGTGCGGTGCGGGCCGGGCGACCTCAATCTGGGCGGCACCGAGATCCGCACTGCGCGTGTCGCGGTCGCTGGCCCCAAAGGTGTCGACCAGCGGCAACGAAACCCTGCGCGCGCGGCATCATCGACGCCCACGGCCGACTGCTCGGCAGGCTGTCGCCTGCCTGCCCTGGCCGACCTTGGCTACCAGAACGCCGGGCCTGTCTTCCACCACCCGATCAAGAAGCCCAAGAGCAGTGAACCCGCCGACGGTGATGCGGCGTTCAAGGCTGTCACCCGCCCGGGGTTGACGGCGTCCACCGATGTCGCCGATCACCTGAGTGAAGATCACCAACCGTAGCGAAGCATTACCGAGAAAGGTTGAAACTGGGACTGATCGCGTCAATCGAGAGGAGAAGTGTGGCTTTACCAGCGAGAACCCCGGGAGCCGCTAGGAGCGATGGTCGCTGTAGCGTGAGCGCAGGTCTACGGCTGACGCAGGGGTGGATCTGCGAGGTCCGCCGGGCGGCGATCTGTTACAGACTCGTCGATCCAGCTTGACCATATGATAGTTGGGCCACGCAGGCGGGATCGCTAGAGTGGTTCAGGACATCGTTGGTGTCATACGGGGAGGATGCGGTGGCGAAACCAGTCGACCCAGGCGGTTCGGCTCCACAGTCGCACTTGTTTGGCAAGGGCATGGCCAAGGAAGCTGAGACCCTCGCGAAGTTCAAGAGCCGGATTGACAAGGTTTTGTCCGATCTTGAGAAGTCGCCTGCGTCCAAGACGAAACTTGATGAGCAAACCATCTCCCGGACCGTCTACGACGACGGCACCCTCACGTCTGCCGATAAATTGTCTGAGCTGTACGCCCAGGTGCACGAGAAGATCAAAATCTACTCCAAGACCTTCGGTGACCAGCTTGAGGCAATGGGCCTCACGGCCCTGATCGCCGAAAAGGGATACGACGGCATGGACGCCGAGCAAAGGCGCCGCATGCAGGAGATCCAGGCCGAGGCGCAGAAGTACTACCGTGCCCCGAATACCGGTCAGTCGGGAGCGCCGGGCAACTCGTCGCAGGACGGTAAGTCCGTTGGCCCGGACGCAAGCTGAGGGGGTAAGTCCAGATGAGTGAGGAAAGTTCCAGCAAATACGAGGCGATGAGCCACTATCGGCTCTACCAAATAGTGCAGGGCGCCGACTCGACCAAGTTGAGCGATGCCAGTTCTGCGCTGATGGCCGCATGGACCGATTTGACTGCCATCGCCGACGAGATGCGGGCACACGCTGACAACGTCAAATGGAAAGGCGAGGGAGCCGACGCCTTCCGTGATTGGGTCGAAGAGCTGTCCAAGCAGACTCTGAGCTTGGCCAGCTACACGTGGGGGGTTGGCAACAACATAGGCGTCGCTGCCTTGGGGCTGGCCGACGTCAAGTCGTCTATACCGAAGCCAACCTCTCCCGGGGCGAAGCTGGTTCCCATGTGTTATGTGGATGAGGAGAAGGAGAAGGCTCGGCTGAAGAACGAGCCCGACCGGCAAGAGGCCATCAAACAGATCGCCAAGCTGGACTCGTACTACGAGACGGCGCACTCGTATCTGGACAAGGCACTTGTGGAGCCGAACTTTCCCGTCCTTCCGAAGGAGTTGGTCCAGGGAGGCGGCAGAGAGGGAGGCGAGACTCCTCTTGGGGCTTCGTCGTCCGTAGCGACAACATCAGCCGGCCCAAGTGCTGCCTACGCTGCGCCGCTTTCCGCCGCTAGCCACAGCGTCACGGGGCCGAAGGCTGCGCCAGTACACCCGGCTGAAGTGAGCCCCCACACACCTGTGACCCCGCACGGCGGCGGTGTGATCTCCGGGGTAGGCATTCCGGATCCGACCAACACAGCCATCGACTCCGTCAAGGCCCCCCCGGCGCCAAACACGATCAACAGGCCCAGCACTCTTCCTCCGATGCCCGACGTTCCCAACGTCCCATCGAACGGCCCCACGATGCCCCCGGTCACCGGCTTCCCAGGGCCGCGGCCGGTCATCCCCACTGGCCCGCCTGTTAGCCGAACTGCACCGATTCCAGGGCCCGGGCAACTGGGCAAGCTCCCCCCGACCGCACCAAGCACACCGCGGACTTCCAGTGTGCCCCCACGTATTCCGACGAATGATGGAATCGTCGGAGGGAAGCGCAATGTCGGGCCGACCAACGCACCCCGGATTCCGCGGGGCATGGTGGTTGGTGAGGAACCGCACGCCCCGATGGCACGTGGCCCCATCGGACCGGGTGGTTACTTCAACCACGGTCCCACCCCCGCCGGTGCCAACGGTCCCGGACGACGACTCGGGTCGGAGCCCGGAGGCATGGTTGACCGCCCGAAGGGAACGAACCCCGCTGCACGGGGTTTGCCCCGCAGCACGGTCGTGGGGGAGGAGCGCGGTGTTCTGCCTCGTGGGCCTCTGGGGGCGGGAGTTCACCCGGTCGACGGCAGCGTGCATGCTCCCGGCGGCACAGGCTCGGGCCGGCGGTTGACATCGGAGCCTGGTGGTGTCATGGGGGGACCGCGTGTCCCGCGCGAGGGGCGTTCCGAGTTCACTCAGGGGGGATCGGGGCTTGTGCGTGGGAACCACGGCCCTGCAGCTGCGCCACACTCCACATCTCTTCCGCACAACGGCAACCAGCGCAACGCCGGGGCCAGGCCGGACTATCTCGAAGAAGATGAAGAAACTTGGACAGGTGGGCGGCGTAACACCGTTCCGCCTGTCATCGAATAGCCCGCAGAAAAGCTGCTCACGCGAGGAGTAACCACTACATGCTGCCTTCATCCCTTGGAGTACGGCGTCGAGCCTTGTTGGCTCTATTCGGCGCTGTACTCGTTTCTGCGGGTGGTATAGCCCCGGCCGCAGAGGCGCAGGATGTCCGCTCGCGACAGTGGTATCTCACCGCAATGAAAGCGGACAAGATGTGGAGGGTGAGCCAGGGGGAAGGGGTAACTGTCGCCGTCATTGATTCAGGGGTCGACTCCTCGCTGCCGGAGCTGCGTGGCAAGGTGCTGCAAGGTTCAGACGCATCGACCACGCCGAAGAACCCCCGTCAGGACACGGACGGTCATGGCACCAACATGGCCGCTCTCATCGCTGGTACAGGCACTGGCGGGGGTATTCACGGGCTTGCCCCGAAGGCTAAGATCCTTCCTATCAGGAACGTCGTGGATGGGAGGGGAGATACCGCCGACGGGGTTATGGAAAGGGCTATTCGATATGCCGCCGACCATGGTGCGCGGGTCATCAACATCTCATGGGGAGCAAAGGCGCTCGCTCAGCAGTTTCCTCTCACTCAAGCGGCTGTTAAGTATGCGCTCAAAAAAGGAAGCCTGCTCTTTGCTTCTTCGGGAAATAGTGGAGACTCGGACAATTTGGTCGAGCAACCTGCCGGGCTTTCCGGGGTCGTTGGCGTAGGCGCGATTGACAGCTCCGGTAACGTAGCCAAGTGGTCTACTGCTGGCCATCAAGTGGCGCTGGTGGCACCAGGAGTTGATATGACCACCTACTGCACGAAGTCCAAGGGACTGTGCAACTCATGGGGCACCAGCCAAGCCACCGCCATCGCTTCCGCGTCCGCAGCTCTCATCTGGGCCGAGCACCCCAAGTGGACCAACAATCAGGTCCTACGTGTCATGATGCAGACCGCCGCCAAGCCCACCACCGGCGACATCCCCAGCATCTACGTCGGCTACGGCTCCATCCGCCCCCGTAAGGTCCTCCTCGACGGCGAGGGAGACCCCGGTCCCGCCAGCGTCAACCCCCTCCTAGCCCGCGAGGGCGCGACGAAGCCGGATCCCTCCGCATCGGCCTCCGCCCCCTCCTCGGCGTCCCCAAGCACCAACCCACAGTCGACGCCCACGGCCACCGACGACAAAAGAGGCGACAAGAAAACCGTCTCGGAGCCCAAGAAAAACGACGACAGTAGCAGTACCCTCTGGATCGCCATTGGCGCAGGCATCGCCGTCCTCCTAGCGGCCGCCGTCGTCATCGTGCTCGTCCGCCGTCGCGGCAATGCATCGGTCGGCCTATGACCAGTTGCCACTGCTGGCTACCGGACTGGGTACTCCGCCAAGACACCCCCAGGGAGCTGGGGTGTTGCCCAGCACCGAGCTCTCGTTCAACAAATGAAATAACTGTGAACGTTGAGCGAGGTGTTGCGGACGCTTACTACAATGTGTAGGACACCTGTAAGCAGTACGATGAATCCCAAGGGATTCGCGCACAGCGGTGAGTTGAAGAGCGAAAACCCCATGTCAACTCACCAACACTTCATGGGGGAAGGTGGAAAATGAGCAAGCAGCGGGTTAGTGACTCCGCGTTCCAGAAATTCACGCAGGAGCTCGACCAGTCCATCACTGGCTTCGGTACCAACATGAAGCTCATGGCGGATATCCTCGCCACGGTGGACGCGGGTTGGCAGGGCGCGGGCGCCGGCGCCTTCAAGAAGGCGCAGATGGACCTCGAGCAGGACCACGACGCCGTCCGCCGCCTGGTCGAAGGCATCCGCGAGGCTGTGGCCCTGACCCACCGTACCGGTGGCGCGAACGACGACGACATCGCCAGCCAGCTGAAGGGCATCGACGTCAACGGCTCCGCCGCCGGCGGACACATCACCCCGGGCAGCAGCGTGGGCGGCCTCGGCGCCGGCACGGACGCCCCGATCGCTTCGCACTCGAAGGTCGACGGCTTCTAAGCCATAGGAATAGGGGTGCTTGACGGCACCCCTGCTCCGGCTGACAACAACCACGCAACAGAACTACCCACGTTGGGGGACAAGTGTCACTGCAAGACGGAATCCTCGTCGATTACGAGTCGGTACAGCAGCTCGCCACTCAGCTCCGCACGGCGGCCAGCAACGTCCGCAAGGAGATGGAAGACATCCAGGGGGCCGTGAAGAGGGTCACCGAGGGCTGGGAAGGCGAGGCCCACCAGGCCATGCTCGCGGCTGAGAAGCAGTTCCAGGCCCGGGCTGACCACATTCAGGGTCTCGTGACGAAGGTCGCGGCTCTGGTCGAGTCGGGTAAGGACTCGTACCGCGAGACCGATGTGAAGGCGTCTAAGCTGTTCAGCCTGGGTTACTGAGCGATTCGCCTCCGCGATGGGGTGGGCAGCGGTCACACCGCCGCCCACCCCATCGGCGTTCTCACGGAGTCCGCACATGTGCTGGACAGTGTGCGATCATCGCATCACATGCAGAAGCCGCCAGGTAGGCAAAATCTCCTACCGGGGACCGAGTGACAGACGCAGGCATGTGAGCTCGCCCAGCCGAGCGGTTTGCTGGCTGAGCGGCTCATCGGCTCATCAATCCAGATAAATCAGGGCTTCCGTCCGTGCGCTGTCGTAACGTTCCTGTCCGGAGCCGACTAGATGGCGTGACAGCCCGCTGTTGATGCCGTGACCGTTCTCCTGGGCCCACCCCGAGACCATATGGTTCACTTGCTTCTGGCCCGTTGTGAAGTGATACTCGGTCTCCTGGGCCGCCGCGGCATTCGCCTGGGCGATCTGGTCTTCTTTCCAGTCGTAGACGCCTGCGTAAAGAATGCGATAGGCGGCATCCGTAATAAACCCGGTCGGCTGCCCCTTGAGCGCGCTCGCGCCGGCCTGCAGGCCTCCGGTGATGACGAATTCGGCTGTCTGGAAATGGTTTGCCCACGAGATGGCGTCGTTCTTCTTGTCGCGCACGATGTCGGAGCTGATGCCATCATAGAAACCGAAGACGTGCGACGCCCCTTCGATGGCTGCGGCACGTTCGTTGGGATTGCTGAAGTCCGTCTTGGACAGCGTCCCCGCGGAGTAGTACCGCTCGGCGTCGTACATCTCGCCGAATGCCTTACCGTCCTCCGCCACGCCACGCATGATGCGGGTGAGGCTTTCCTTCGGTACGGACATGTGGGCGTCCTTGCCGCCCGTGCCGTCGTGCCACACGCCGTCCTTGTCCATGTATGGACCGGTGCCGGTCAGGATCTCGTGGGTTTCGGGCGTGTAGTCGACGAGCATGTGGCCCAAGTTTGTGCGCAGCCCGGCGGGTATATCAGCTCCACTCCGGCCGTCGTCAAGGATCTTGATGGTGTTGTGCATCACCCGGGCCTCGGCGTCGGTGTGATAGCCGAGGGTGTGGTCAGTGCCCGGGACATTCCCGGTGGCGGCCGCCTCCAGTGCCCGACCGAACCCACTGCGAACGTCCGCCTCAGAGGCGTCAGCGCTCCCAACCTCGATGTTGCCACGCCAGATTGTGGTGTTCTGCAGGTCCCAGTCACGGTCCCGCAGCAGGTATTTCAGCCGGTCGTTTCCGCCGTCCGCCTTGGGGTCGAGATACTGGGTGGCCGTCTTGGGGTCACGGCTCATGAGATCGAGGGCGCCGTCGACTGGGTCGTTGGCGAACCAGCCGTCGTCCTTGCCGCTGAACTCGCCGTAGAGATCCCAGATGTTCTTGTCCTTCCGCTCCGCCGCGATCATGTCGTCGGTGAGGTCGGAGAGGAACCGGGAGGAGTACCCCTTGCCCTGCTTCATGAGCGTGACCAGGCTCTGGTAGCCACGGGCCCCCTGACCGTGCCCTTTGCTCATATCAATCTTGTCGTGTACGACGTCGACGTCGTACTTCTCGATGCCCGCTTTTTTGAGGTCCTCCCGCCACTTCTTGTAAAAGGGATCGGAGGGAGACTTGGTGGCGCTGGCGAGGGTGGTGGCCAAGCCCTTCTCAAGGGCACGGAAGTTCTTCTTGTCGTCGCCCTTGGCGAGGTCGAAGAACTTGTTGGTCAGCTCGATGGTGCCCTTGGCGCCGATGCCGGCCAGGAACGTCTGGCTGAATGCCTTGTTGTGCTCGTTGTCCCGGAACAGCCGCTGGAACTCGGCCATCTCCTTGTCGCTGAGCTTGTCGCCGGAGTTGAGCTTGGTCGCGAGCTCCTTGGCTTCCTTGGCCTCGACCTTCTCGATGTCGCCTTCCGCCTTGCCGTTGAACCCGTTGACCGCGGCGTCGACGAGGTTGGGGTCCGCCACGGCTGCCTTGAGCGCGAGCTTGACGCCCTGGTCGGCGTCGTCGACGGCCCTGACCGCCGCCTCGATGTACCGGGTCCATGACTGCTCGACGTTGCGCAGTTCCGGGTCATGCCGCGCGGCATTGGCATCGGAGGCGCTGGCTTGGGAGTAGTCGTAGCTCGCGATTCCGGCGTCCGAGACCTTCATGCCGGCCTTCACGGCGTCCGCGACCGCCGACTTCACCTTCCCGCGCAGTTCCACGAACTGGCTGTGCGCATCCCGCAGGACCGAGGCGATGGCGCGGGCCTCCTTGGGCGCCGCGGTGAACTGCTCGCCGGTCACCTGCATATTGGGACGCGCGACCAGTTGGGCCTGGCCGGTCCAGCTCCCGTCGAGGCCGACCGACTTGACCTTGCTGTCGTAGATCTTCTGAACTGCCTCGAACTTCTTGGCGGCCTCGTCCCACTTGGTGGCGGCTGTCTCGAGGAGGGACAGGTCGATGGTCATGACCTGGTGGTACGTGAGCAACGAGCCCCCCTAGCGGTAATAGTCCGAGATACGAGAGGAGAACGGTACGTTGTCCGAACTCTGGGCGGGAGGAACGGCCGTGGTGAGCTGTGATCCGACAAGGAAGTCATTGCCCAGGAAATACTTGTTGGTCCCACTCAGCGCGGTTTTCTCCTGCGAGAGGCGCGCCTGAAGGGCCTTGACCGAGGTATGCCATCCCTTGAGGGCATCGGTGAGCCCACTCCCGGTGGCCCAGTCCTTGAACTCCTTCTCGGCCTTCTCGGTCGATTCGTCGACGTACTCGCCGGCCGTCTTCGTGTCCGGCTGGACGTGGTCTTCCAGAGCCTTGACGGCACTCTTCTTCTTGGATGCGCTCGACTTGAGGTTGAGCGATCCAGGGAGGCTCGGACCAGGGGGGTCGGTCTGGTTGAGCCGCATATGGGTGGACTTCTGCCCCGCCGCAGCGTCGGTACGGAGCTTGGACCACTCGTCCTCAAAGGTCATGATTCCCCCATGGCTAGGCATCAAGTGGCGCGTCGCATACGGCGATTAGCCTTCCGAAGTTAGCACGCTGGTGCCTTGTTATTCACCCCTTTCCGGGCACACTGGTCGAACGATCGGTCGGTTTGTGCGCTTCGACCGTTGAGTGCACGAGTTCTCCTTGCGGAGAATGACGTAACGACTACGCCGTGTGCCGGAAGCTCGAACCAGTGGTGTCCGGAAGGGAAACTTACGGGATCAGACGCGCGCGCGTCTCCGCGGGTTCCATGATGGGCTCTATTCACAGGCTATGAGCTGGTCGTGACCCAAGCTGTGGGAGCCCGACACTTTAAGTCATCTCGTCGGCGCCTTGGGTTAGCGGAGTGTTAAGTTAAGGATGCCTCTCGTTCTCTGCTCTCAAGCGAGGGTGCCCGCTGTGACGGCGGAGACAAACTCATGCCAAGCGGCGGCAGTGAATGAGGTGTAAGCGAGGTCGGGGCGCTTGGAGTCCCGGACGGCTATGCGAACTTCGACGATTGCGAACTCGACGCAGTCGTCATTACCTCCGCTGTACGAGCTCTTCCGCCAATGAGCGCCTTCAGAATGGAGTGCTGAGAGGGCGGCGTTAATGTTCTGCATGCTGCAACTCCCTGGCGATTGTCCGGAAACGTCGGCAAGTCTCCGATGGCTCCAGTGCTCGGGACCTCAGGTGGTCGAAAACCTCGATGTACCGGTCCACGTCCCCCGGATCCTCAAAGCAGACGGAGTTGGTGAGGTTCTCGGCCCACACTACTTCCGGAGTGGGCGCGGGGAAATCCATGAGCATGAACGAACCGTAGAGGCCGGCGTGTGCACCCGCTGTGAACGGCAGGAACTGGATAGTGATGCGAGGGTGCTCAGATGCATGCACAAGCCTCTCCAGTTGCTGTCTCGCAACCTCTGCCGAGCGGATGTGGCGTCGGATTGCAGCTTCGTCGATGACAGCCCACAGGGTGGGTGCGTTTTCCGTGTCCAGCATCTCCTGGCGCCGCATACGTACATCAACCAACGCCTGAACCTGCCGGGCTGACAGGTCGGGGCGCATCTCGGTGATGATCTCCCGCGCGTACGCCTCGGTCTGTAGGAGTCCGGGCACGAGCAGGGGTTGGTGCGTACGTAGCGAAGTGGCGCTGGACTCCAGCGTCAAATATCCGCCGTACTGCGTGGTGTTGACCACCGTGGCGTATTTCTTCCACCACGGCCGCTTCTGGGCCTGGTCGGCGCGGACCAGATCAAGGAGGTCCTCGCGAAGGGCTGTGTCGGTGACCTCGTAGCAGTCGAGGAGTGCTTTCACGAGGAGCGGAGTGGTGCCGCGATCACCGGTTTCAATGCGGCTCAGTGATCCTTGACTGACCTCCACCTGGTCGGCGACCTCGGCCAGGGTCAGCTCCGCGTCCTCGCGCAACTCTCGAAGGCGGGCAGCAAGTTGGCGGCGGTACACGGACTTCGACGCCGTGCTCTTCTTCCAAGCCATGGATCACAGTGTGGTGGGACGTGCAGGGAGGAGCAATCGAACACGAGGAATATTTCCCGTCGACTTGCCGAGTTGCAGATTGCGCTGGCATGGTTACGGATCGTGGCAAGCGCGTCACGGCTTGCCGTTCTGCTGCCGCCAACTCCTTGTGAGAGGTGATCACATGGGCGTGCCCTCATCCCCAACCTTGTCTGGGTGCCCACCGACACGAGTCGGCTGGGAAGGCCCGGTGCTGGGTCGCGACCGGGTTGTGGTGCACGCGCGACACAGAGCTGCGTCATGGGTTCGCGAGGAGTGGCGCCTGCCCGAGGCGGCCTTCCAGATCGAATCCGTCGTGGGCGAACTATGCGCCAACGCTCTGCGTCACGGAGGAGGCATTGCTTCGCTGGACCTGATCCTCTGTGAAGCGACGGCCTATTGCCCGCGTGGACTGCACATGGTCACGGCGCTGACGGCCGGCTGGGGGTGGCACCGCATCGGCACGGATCAGAAACAGGTGTGGTGCGAGATCATCCTGCCGCTCGACCCGCTGGCCCTCGACCTTCCATGAGAGGCCCTCAGCTTGGCTGGGAGAGCGCCTCAGCGGCCGTGATGATTGGGAACGCGACAGCAAGCAGAACGAGACCGGCCTTGGCCGATGCCCTCATTTTCGTGCTGCTCTGTGAGCGGGCGCGGCCTAAGCCGGTCAACTACTGCCGGAACTCCGCATCGGGACAGTTGTCCGGGTCATCCTGTTCGAGGAGGACGGGCTTTTCCGGGGTGCCGCCGACCAGCAGGTACTGGTCTTCCACAGGGATGTCATCGAAGCTGACGCCTTCGAAGCCCAGCTCGACGTGTGGGATTCGCTCTCCGTTCGTGGCCTCGACCACCTGGTAGGACCAACTGCCCCGGCCCCTGAAGCGGCGTCCGTCGTCCAGGAACGGGTCCTTCGGCCAGTTCTGCACCTGCAGTCGGCCGCCCCGGGCGAGAGGTTCGAGGGTGATGCGCATGCCGTCCGGGCCCCGATAAGTCCCCGGCAGGTCAGCCTCAGACACCTTGAGGCTGGCCCGCTCGCACTCCCCCGATACGGCGTTCAGTACGGCGATGCACCCCACCGGGAGCATGATGAGGCATGTCACTCCTATCAGTACGAACCTGATGGGCCGGACACGCCAGAGCCTTCGGGCGAGCCCTGGTTTCCCTGTCGTTCTCATTGCGATGAGTATCTCAATGATCGTCCGGGTCGATGCGCTCGGTCCAGATCATGACTTCTTTGATGTCCGCGCCGGGGCCATTGTCGTGGTTGAGGGTCTCCTGGCTCTTCTGATAGCCAGGCAGGAAAGACTCCATGTCGGTGTCGTTTCTCAGTGTGTACTGCACGATGAGCTTCCCGTCGGGGTCGGTGCCCTTGATGACGTAGTCAAGGTCATAGGAACCGAGCAAGGACTGCGCCTCGTTGGTGTCCCCTCCCCACAGATTGTCGATACCGGAGAGGCCAGCCATGTCCTTGGCATATGTACCCACCTGCCCAAGGAACGGCTTGGACGCCAATCTGTGATGGAGGGTTCCCTCCCCGCTCCCAGCCTTCCATGCGTCTATGGTCTGACCACGAAGAGTGTTCATGCTTTCGCTCTGGCGGATTTGTTCCACGAACGGGTCGTGTCGGGAGAACATATAGTGGTCGTCGCCCGTCCCGGCCACCCAGTTGGCCAAGAGGCGCGGGGCGTGAGGTGGTTTGTCGATGGAGAGGGGTCGAGACCTCGCATATCGCGGCCGAGCATGTCATTGCGATCAGTGCTGATGCCGCTGGTGTGGTTGATGTCCGTACGGATCTTCCCACTGTTGAACCACAACTCCAGCCCGACGTTTTCCATCAGCGTGATCGACAAGTTCTGGTCTGCTTCGAACGCCTCGCGGAGGATCGTGTTGAGCCTGGTCTGCGCGGCGTTCACCTTCTTCTCGGCGTCCTCGTCGTAATTCGCTGGGGTACATGCTTCAGCCAAGACCAGCCTGACCTTTGGGTCGACGTACATCCCCTGTTCGCCGAACTCTTTTACCGCGTCGTTCAGCTTCTTCTGGGCGGCCTTCAGCTCCCCGGCCCCGTCCTCGATGGCCCTGCGAACCCCGTCGACCACCTTGGCGGCGGTAGTCACCTGACGCTGGATGTCATCGATCTGTGTCCAGGCGTAGGGGGCGGCCATACCCTCCCAGTATCCCTTGTCCTTCAGGGGCTTCAGCACCTTGTCACGGATCTTGTCGTCGAGATCCTTGATCTTGTCGTGGACGTCCTTCCACTTCGTCGCCAGAGTATCCAGCGGGCCGAAGTCGGCTAACCGCAACTCGTGGTAGAACGTGCCCATCAGTACCTCGAGATCGATGAGGAGGACGTCTCCCCGGCCGGGCTCTGCCGACCGTGGTTCCTTTTGCCGTAAAGGTCGAGGGTATCCCTTTGGCCGAACGATTCCCCTGTGCCCAGATCCTGCTTCACATGCACGTTGGCTGCAGCCCGCAGGCTCTCGGAGATGTGGGCCAGCCAGGCGGTGACCGTGCCCGCCTGCTCCTCCCAATGCTTATGCGATTGCCGGAGCGCTCTCTCCACCTGGCGGCCTTTCACAGCCCTGGCTGCCTTGGCTGTCGGTTCCTCCAACGACGCCGCCTGTTTGTAGAGAGTGTCATAGACCTCGTCCGCCTTGCCCGCTGCTCCGCGCAGCACACTGGGAGTGATCGCGAGGTTCTGCGGTGCCGGGCCGTGGACACCCGGAGCGAGGCCGCGCCCGGGTTTGGGTGCGTTAGGGTCGTAAATGTTGGGCATCCCCGGCCGGGCCATCAAGGGCGGAGGGGCGAAGAAACCGCGGTCGGTCGATGTACCGGGCAGCAGCGGAAGTTGGGTATTCTTCGGCTCTGGCAGATCCTTGTCGCTCATGGCGCCCCCGTTGCGAACATGGCAGTGATCATGGAACCTAGCGCAACGCCACGGGCGCCCTGGGCGCTCCCAAATACGTGCCTTGATCTGATCCACCAATGCCACGGAACCACAAGCACGGCGAGAGAGCGGAGGCCCTGTTAACCGGGAAACCGCGTATGAGGTGTGTCGGCGCCCTCCCTGTCAGCTTGCGGTGAGACGCCTGGTCGCCTAACTCCTGCCCAGCCTTTGATGTGGCAGGTTCCGCTTGGAACCCTGCTGCTTGGGTGAAGCGCTTCAGTGCAGGGCTCGCGAGGTCTCGTCGGAGAAGCGGTGGTGGCCGGCTCAGCGAACTTCCGACTTGTCCCAGTGGATGGTTACGGCGCCGTCCGGCAGCTTGTCGGCTCCGGGCACTTGAACCACTTCTGGGTTAGGTCGCGTACAGCCTGGGCGGTGAACTCGGTCAAGGGCCGTAGGCCCTTGGTTGATTTGCTTATGGCATTTCCTGCATCTATTTGATTCCCGATCACGGTGGCGTCTGCGCCTATCAGTAATCCGTCCGCAGTCGTCTTTGAAGTGCCGACGCAGTCTACATATAGCTTGATGCTGCCTTCATCTGTCAATGCCCCATAGGCGCTGCCCATGCGTCTTGGTATCCTACGTAAATTCGCGCATAATCTACTTTTGCTTCGCAAGTTCCGGAAAATGACCACTCCTTGCATCCGAAGGTCTCCTCCTCGTATCTCGACCCCTTCGAAAGCAGTAGAGGGGCAGCGGTGTCACGAGAAATTCGGTGGTCACGGATTCTCTCGGGCAGCTTGATTGCATGCGTGCTTGTCGAAGAGTCGATTGTGGTCCACCATAACCCGGCGGCGGCCAAGATCGTGATGGCCAAGATTCCTTTGACGCGATTTGAACGATGCGATTTGAGGCATTGGGAAGAGGCGCCCTGATTCTTGTGATGGGTTCTCAATTTCCTGGGGGGCTTACTGTATGGCAAACTTCGTCAGCGGAATTCTCGACGGTGCCACTATTGATGTTGAGTCCTGCTTGCCTTGCTGCACTGTAGACGGCGCGTTTTGCGGCCTGCGCTGATTTTTCGCGCTCGGTGTCCAGGTAGAGGTCTCGGTTCTCTTGGACTTGTCGGGCCGCGTCTTCCACACTCTCCTCCTTATGTCCAAGAATGGCTGCCCTGGCGTCTTCGAGTATGATCGACACTTTCCCCGTCCCGGTGACAGCACCGTCTGATCCGGAGCAGTGGATCCCGGCGCCCACCCGGTGTGACAACGGGGCCGCTGGCCTGCCCAACGTCAACCACACAAAGCGAAACGGTCCACCGAACCCGTCGGCAGACCGTCACGAAAGATCGAGGTTAGCGAACGGCTGGTTTGTCCCAGTGGATGGTTACGGGGCCGTCTGGCAGTTGCTCTGCGCCGGGACACTTGAACCAGTCCTGGGTTAGGTCGCGTACGGCCTGAGCGGTGAACTCAGTCAGCGCCCGCAGCCCGCTGGTTGACTTACTCAGCTTCCGCCCGTCATCAATTTGGTCGTCCACCATGGTGGCGTTTGCGCCTATTAGGAGCCACTCTGTGGCGGTTCTAGGGGTATTGGTGCATGAGACGTATAGATTGATAGCCCCTCCGGTGGTCAAGGATCCATAAGCCTGGCCTAGGGAAACAGGAATCCCTTTGGGGCGATAACTGCGTTTGTGGCCGAGGGCATCCTGATAGGATACGTAAATGCGGCTATCGTCTACTTTCGCCTCGCAAGTTCCCAGCAATGACCAGCCGCCAAAGGTTTCGGCGTCTTCCGTGTACTTCGATCCCTTGGTGCGCAAGAGGGGCGCCGCTTTTTCGCCGGAAATGCGATTATGGCAGATCCGCTGAGGGATCTTGATGGTGTCGGTATCGGACCCTGAATTGTTCGCCGCCCACCATGTCCCGGCGCCGAGTACCAGGAACAGTGTGGCGGCGATCCCTTTGCTGCGAGTCGAGAGTAGTGGCTTCAGTACCATGTGTGAGAGGCACCTACTTCCTTATGAAGCCTCGACAGCGTTGGCGCTATATGCTGCATTGTAGACCTGCTGAGCGGCGTTCTTAACGTTTTGATCCTTGGCGTCTATGCCCGCCTGGCTTGCTGCATCATAAAATGCTTGTTTTGCTCTTTCGGCCCTCCTTACGCGTTCGGTTGTTAGGTATGCGTCTTTATTTTCCTGAATCTTTTTCGCTGCGTCGTCCGGATCCGCTGCTCTGTGATCGAGGACGGCCTCTCGCACGTCCTCGATCACCCACCCGGCGACATCGCCGGCCACAGGGATATTATCGATGGCGCCAATTCCTAGATCCACGAATCGACCGATCCATCCGTCTCCGGCTGTCAGTGAATCATTGTATTCTTGAGCCTTCTGTGCACTGTCGTCGGCAGTTGCTATTGCGTCAGCCCGACCTTGGGCCGCGTTTCCTTCGACCATTGCGCCTGGGGTCACGGCAATCTCGGCTAGATTCCCGATATCCTCGTTGTCTCCGCGATGAGTTAATGCTTGACGGAGCGTTTCGGCGGTCACTAATTCCTGAGCTTGTGTGACGGCTGCGTATGCATCGGGGTCTGCTGTGGTCGTCTTCAGGAACAGATCCAAAGTGTGTTTGTCTTCCGGCCTTGAGAGATCCGGTTCGGCGCCAGTGTCTCTGATGTAGCCACTTTCGTCTCCACCTGCGTAAACTCGCTGGATATCGTGCATATACTCTGCGGACATATTACCGAGGCTGCCTGCAATAGGAGCGAGCTCGCCGTCCCCCTTGAAAAGCTCGGGGTTCGCAGCCACTCTCTTCACCACCGAGTCGAATATGTCGGCCTGCTTCTGTGTGTGGTTCTTCACGGGTGCGTCGCTGTCGTACGGGCGCCCGGACGTGGCGGACTCGAGAGCGCGTCCGAGTGCTTCCTTGCCGAAGTTCTCAGTGTCGGAGACCTCGATGCCTGCGGCGCCGTATGTCCACTCACGTGCGCCCTTGCCGTCCTTGTCCCCGAGAAAGTAGTCGAGGTTGCTGATCTTCTTGAGTCCGTCGTGCTCGCCCTCACCCGTGGAGCCGTGGAAGAACTCCGTCGACGCTCCGGGACTGTGCGAGAGACCTTCCAAGAGGCCAGCCATGGGGTCCCAGCCGGGACCCCCGTCCTTGTCGAGGTTGAGGCCGAACCCATCCGCCCCGAGCCTCGAATATGAGTTATGCGGTTGCGGCCAGGCATCCGGCTGCTTGCGCTCGAATGTGACCATGTCCTCTGCGATGGGAGTGAGGAACGACTTATCGTAGCTACCGTGGCGTAAAATTGCTCCGAGGACTTGATAGCCTCGAATTTCGACCCTGGCGTTGTTCCTTTGGAATGTGAGAGGCGCGCGCCCCACCCGCTTGAGTTCTGTCTGCCATTCCCTACCGAGGTAGTCCCTGTCCTCTCGGAAGGTCGTATTGGGGTCGTCCTTCCCAGTGGGGGGCCGAGTGGCCGTTGCGAGGCTCTCGCCCATGCTTGTCTGAATGCTCTGAGCGAGCTTGAGCTGCGTTTTGTCGCCCTCGTTCTGAGCATCGAACGCGATCTCAGCCTGAAAGCGCAGGGCATCCTTCGGGCCTAGGGCCTTGTAGAAATCGACAGCGAACTCGCGGTCCTTGGAGTTCTGTGCGAAAATACGCTTGAGCTCGGCGAGTTCCGTGCTGCTGAGCTCACCACCGTCCCGGTACTTCGCGAGGCTTTTCCTGGCAAGCTGAACTGCCCGCGTGGACTGGGCGTTGTCCAGGGAGTCGTATTTCGCGTGGCCGAAGTCATGGCTGTCGTTACCGTGAATCATCTTCAAAGCGCTTGAAGCGGACTTGTCGATGTCATCGGCCTGAGCGATGAGTTTGTTGATCTCATGTGTCAGGTGGTCTTTGTAGTCGAGTTGCGCCGTCGTATGCTCGTCATTTGTGTCGCGTCGATGCAGATATACGCACTGCACCGTGCCGTCCGGTAGGCCGGTGACCTGAATCTGCTTGTTCTTGGCTTCGACATCCACGGCCTCCTTGAGTGCCGACTGAAGCGCCGCGAGTTCTTTGTGAGCGTCGCGGAGCATTGCCCAGATTGCTTTGGCCTCGGCATGGGCGTCGCCGAACTCTTTGCCGGTCTTGCGCACGAAGGGCCTGGTGACATCGGCGTCGACGCCGGCCCAGCGGGCGGCTTCCGATTGTTTCACCATGCCGTCGCTGGCATCTGTGGCCAGGGTCTCGAGTTGGTCCACCATCTCCTTCCAGTCGTCGGCTGCCGAGCCGAGGCTCGCTAAGGAGACGTGATACAGGTCGTCGAAAGTCAGGTGTGCCATATGCAGTCCCGCCCCGTCCCTACTTGTAGTACTTGGAAATCTCGGAGACCGGCATGGCGGTCCCGTCCCGGCGTGCCATGTCGGTGGCGATCTTCGCGTCCGTATGGGCCTGCGACTTCTTCGAGTAGTCGAGGTGGTTGGAGATATGGGCACAGGCCTGCAGCAACGTCTTGAGCTGGTCGTTCCAGGTCGTGGTCATGGTGGTGAGAGCGCCGCCCAAGGTGAAGTGGTGGGTGGTGAGCGCGCTGGCGGCCTTGGCCGTCGAGCCGTCGTCCTTCGCTCCACGGGTCATGTCGCCCGCCTTCTTGAGGCGGTCGTGGAGTAAGAAGGCCTCGTGGCCGACCCGTCCTAGATCGTCTTGGTGCACGATCAGGTCGCCGGAACGGCCGCCCCCCCCGGACGAGCCCTTGTCGGCTTCGTTGAGACGCAAGCGCGTCGTCGCCTCGGCCCGGAGCCCGTTCCACTCGTCTTCGAACGACACGCTTCTCTCCCCTGGTGTGCGTGTTCGAGAATCATAAGTCACCATCAGTTTAAGGGAGTTGACCGTACGTGCGGGTAGCTGAAGGGGTGTGTCGCCGTCCGGAAAGACCTCTGCCCCGGGCCGAGTGGCCCGGGGCAGAGGTCCGTGAGTGCTCCGTGCGTCTCGTGGCGGCAGGCTCACAGACGCGCCGCGAGTGATGCGGGAGGCTTACTGGTCCGGCAGCCATCCCAGCTGCACCAGCGGCGTCCCCCGCTTGCGGGAGACGAAGAAGCCGCGGCCCGGGGGCATGGGGCGGGGGCGGACGCCGCCGAGGAGGTCGCCTTCCGTGGGGTCACCGGAAAGGAGTACGCCCTGGGCGCCGAGCTCCTTGATGCGCTGCATGAAGGACTCGAACATCGAGCGGGAGGCGCCCGCGGAGTTACGGGCGATGATGAAGCGCATGCCGACGTCGCGCGCGAAGGGCAGGTTGTCGGTGAGGACGGCCATCGGGTTGCCGCTGCTGGTGGAGACGAGCTCGTAGTCGTCGACGATGACGAAGAACTGCGGTCCGCTCCACCAGCTGCGGTCGCGCAGCTGCTGGGGGGTGATGTCCGGTTTGGGGGCGCGGCGCTCCATGAGGCCGTTGAGGGCAGTGGTGTGGACTTGGAGGGCCGAGGCGATCGGGGCGTACTCCAGGAGGTGGGTGTCCGGGATGACGTCGAGCAGTGAGCGGCGGTAGTCGCCGACCACGATCTTCGCCTCGTCCGGGCCGTACCGCTCGGTGATCTGCTTGGCGATGAGCCGTAGCAGGGCCGTCTTGCCGGATTCGCTCTCGCCGAAGACGAGGAAGAAGGGGTCGGACTCGAAGTCGACGAAGACCGGTTCGAGGTTGGTCTCGTCGATGCCGATCGCGATGCCGTGCTGGGGGTATTCGAAGCCCTTGGGGAGGTCCTCGGCGCGGAGCCGACGGGGGAGGAGCCGTACGCGGGGGGCGTGCGGGCCGTGCCAGTTGCTGGTCACCGCGCGGATCAGCTCGCCGGCGGCATCCGTGATCTCGTCGGGGTCGCTGCCCGAGTCGATACGTGGCTGGGCGCCCATGAAGTGCAGCTTCTCGGGGAGCTGGCCGCGGCCGGGGACGCCCACGGGGACGTTCGCGGCGACCTTGCGGTCGAATTCGGAGTCCATGGTGTCGCCGAGGCGCATTTCGAGGCGGTTGAGGAGCTGGTCCTTCAAAGAGGCGCGGACTTCCATGTTGCGTGAAGCGGTCACCACGATGTGGATGCCGTAGCCGAGGCCGCGGCCCGCGATGTCGGCCACGACTCCTTCCAGCATGTCGTACTCCTGCCGGAAGTTGGCCCAGCCGTCGATGACGAGGAAGACGTCGCCCCAGCCCTGTTCCGAGTGCTCGCCGCGGGACCGCTGCCGCCGGTAGGTGGCGATCGAGTCGACGTTCTTGGCGCGGAAGTACTCCTCGCGCCGGGCCAGGATGCCGGCCACCTCGGCGATGGTGCGCCGCACTCGCTCCGGGTCCAGACGGGAGGCGATGCCGCCGACATGCGGGAGGTCGGCGACGGCGCTCATGCCGCCGCCACCGAAGTCCAGGCCGTAGAACTGCACCTCGGCCGGGGTGTGGGTGAGGGCGAAGGCGGAGATCAGGGTGCGCATCAGCGTGGACTTGCCGGACTGCGGGCCGCCGACGACCAGCATGTGGCCCGCGGCGCCGGAGAAGTCGCGGTAGAGCACGTCGCGCCGCTGCTCGAAGGGCTTGTCGATGAGGCCGAGCGGGACGACGAGGTTGCCCAGGCGCGGGTATTCGGGCGCGGTGAGGCCGCGGCCCTCGACCGGGGACAGCGATGGCAGCAGCTGGTCCAGCGAAGGGGCCTCGTCCAGCGGCGGGAGCCAGACCTGGTGGGCCGGGGCGCCCTGGCCCTCCAGACGGCGGACGATGACGTCGAGGACCGTGTCGGCCAGCGCGTCGTCCTCCTGACGGGACGGGGTGGTCAGCGCCGCCGGGTCCGGGGTGGTGTAGGTGACCGGGACCGGGGTGGCCGTGAAGAGCACCGGCCGGCGCTCGATCGGCAGTGAGGTGCCGTCGAAGTCGGCGGGCGCCGCCCCGGTGCGGTACACGCCCGAGACGTACGCGGCCTTGAACCGCGTCATCTCGTCCGTGCCGAACTTCAGGTAGCCGGAGCCCGGGACGGACGGGAGGTGGTACGCGTCCGGCACGCCCAGTGCCGTACGGGACTCGGCGGCGGAGAAGGTCCGCAGACCGATGCGGTACGACAGGTAGGTCTCCAGGCCGCGCAGCCGGCCCTCCTCCAGGCGCTGCGAGGCCAGCAGCAGATGTACGCCCAGGGAGCGGCCGATACGGCCGATCTGGATGAACATGTCGATGAAGTCGGGCTTGGCCGTCAGCAGCTCGCTGAACTCGTCGATCACCAGGACGAGTGAGGCGACGGGCTCCAGCGGGGCGCCGGCCGCCCGCGCCTTCTCGTAGTCGTGGATGTTGGCGTAGTTGCCGGCCGCGCGCAGCAGCTCCTGACGGCGCTGCAGCTCACCGGTGATCGAGTCGCGCATACGGTCGACGAGCGTCAGGTCGTCCGCGAGGTTGGTGATGACCGCCGCCACATGCGGCAGCTGCGACATGCCCGCGAAGGTCGCACCACCCTTGAAGTCCGCCAGGACGAAGTTCAGCGTCTCGGACGAGTGGGTGACCGCGAGCCCCAGCACCAGGGTGCGCAGCAGCTCGGACTTGCCGGAGCCGGTGGCGCCGACACACAGGCCGTGCGGGCCCATACCGTCCTGCGCCGCCTCCTTGAGGTCCAGCATGACCGGCGAACCGTCCTCGCCGACTCCGATCGGCACCCGCAGCCGCTCGGCGATCGACCGCGGCCGCCAGGTCCGCGTGACGTCCACCGAGCCCGCGTCGCCGAGCCCCAGCAGGTCGGTGAAGTCGAGGTTGGCCAACAGCGGTTCGTCGTCGTCGCCCCCGCCCATGCGCAGCGGAGCCAGCTGCCGGGCGAGCGCGTCCGCGCCCTCAAGCGTCAGTGCGTCCGGGACCCCGTCGTACGCCGCGACCTGCGACAGCAGCTCCAGTTTTCCCGGCCGTACGATCATCGAGAGCCCGCCGCGCAGCTCGTCGAGGTCGCCCGGCACCACCTCGATGACGGTGACGCCCTGCAGTCCCTCCTGCGCCGCGAAGGCCGACTCCGGCGGCACCATCCCGCCGTCCAGCACGACCACCACATGTGGCTGGTCGAGCAGCGGCTGGGCGTCCTTGCTGAACCGGGACCGTCCCTCCAGACGCCCCTTGAGCAGTTCCTCGAGCTCCGCGAGGGAGTCGCTGAACAGCCGCCGCGAGCCCGCTCCGTCGATCGCGCCCGGCACCTGCAGATGGGGCAGCCACTTCGTCCAGTCCCAGTAGGGCGCCGCGCTGCGCGGCGCGACCACCGCGATGACGAGGTCCTCGGGCGAGTGGAAGGTGGCCAGCTGGGCGACGAGCGCCCGCGCCGCGCCCCGCACCGAGTCCGGCTCCCCGGAGACCGTCACGTGGTAGAAGGCGCGCAGCGACACCGCCATGGGCATGTGCTCCAGCGATCCCTGGGTCGCCAGGAACTTCTGCATGGCGCCCGCCGTCAGCGGCTCCAGGTCGTCGACCGCGGCGGTGTCGGGGGCGATCAGCGGGGTGGACAGCTGCTGCGAGCCGAGCCCGATCCGGATCTGCCCGAAGTCGTTGTCGCTCGTCCGCCGTTCCCACACCCGGCTCCCGTCGGCCACGACCGACCACAGCTGGTCGGGGGAGGGGTGCAGATAGAACTGCGCGTCGCGCTGCGCCCGCGCGGTGCGCCGCAGCGTACGGCGGGTCTGCGCGAGGTACTTGAGGTAGTCGCGGCGCATGTCCGCCAGCTGCCCCTGCGAGCCCTGCCGGTGCCGGATGAACATCGCCACGGTCATGCCGAGCGTGGAGAACATCATCATCACGCCCATGATCTTCATCATCGGCGCGGCGCCGGGCATGAAGAAATAGACCATCGACGAGGCCATGCCCAGCGTGGGCAGCAGCTGCATCAGGACGCCCTCTTGCTGACCGCGTGGCAGCTCAGGGGGCGATTCGAGGCGGAGTTCCTCGCTCGGCACCTCGGGCGGGAGAGCCCGCGGTTGGCGCTTGACGACGACCTGGCTCACCGGATCTCTCAACCCCTCAACGCAGATGAACAGTTCCCTTCCGGCGCCCCCGTGGCGACGGACTCCCTCTGCGAGACGGCGATCCTACCGACGTATGAGCTGCGCGGTCCCGGTAGGGTGGCCGCCGCACGTGCGGTGCCGTGCGCCGCTCCACAGCGAACAGGGGGCCTTACAGGTGAGTACGTCCGCCACGACCGGCTTCTGCAGGGTGACCGTGGTCGCACCTGACAGTCGGATCGATGTGGCTCTTCCGGAGGACATCGCCGTCGCCGACGTCTACCCCGAGATCCTTCGCCTGACCGGACAGACCCAGCCCGTGGGCGCCCCGACCGGCTACCACCTCGTACGCCGCGACGGCACCGTCCTGGACAGCGCGCTGTCGCTGGGCGCCCAGCAGGTGCTCGACGGCGAACTGCTGTCCCTGCGCCCGTTCGCCGAATCGCTGCCGCCCGCCGTCTACGACGATGTCTCGGACGCGATCGCCTCCGCCGTCACCCGCGACCGGACCCTGTGGAGCGACGGATACCTGCGCGCCTTCGGGCTGTTCGGCGGCTCCCTGCTGCTGGTCCTCATGGGCTTCGTGCTCTGGTTCGCCGATCCCCTCAAACATGACATGCACGGCCTGTCGGGCATCATCGCCGCCGCCGTCGCGGTGCTGCTCGCGGCCCTGGCCGGAGTACGGGCGCGGGTCTACGAGGACCGGGCCTCCGCGATCGCGCTCGGCCTGGCCGCCCTGCCGCACGCCATGATCGCGGGCTCGGGGCTGCTCCCCCTGGACGCGGGCGAGGGCGTCGGCCGCCTGCAGTTCCTGCTCGGGTGTGTCGCCATCCTCGTCGTCTCGGTCGCCCTGGTGGTCGCCATGCCGACCGGCGACGCGCCGTTCGTCGCCGCGGTCTTCGCCTCGACCGTCGGCACCCTCGCCACCTTCTGCGCGATCCTCACCGAGGTCAGCCCCACCGAGACCGCCGCGGTGTGCGCCGCCGTCGCGATCGGCGCCATCGCGTTCCTGCCGGGCCTGTCGGCGCGCGTCGCCCGCCTGCCCATCGGATACGCCGCGCCCCGCTCGGCGGCCGACGAGGACAGCCTCGACCCCGGCTCCGGGCCCGCCCCCGAGCCCGTGGACGCCGAACGCATCGCCGCCCAGGCCCGCCGCGGCCATGAGATGCTGCTCGGCCTGGTCGGCGGCTGCTCCGCCGTCGTCGTCGGCGCCTCGGCCGTGCTCGGCTTCTCCGACAATGTCTGGGGCCAGGTGCTGGCCCTCGTCTCCGGTCTCGCGATGCTGCTGCGCGCCCGTCTCTTCCGCTACACCGCCCAGGTCGCCTCGGTCCTCGCCGCGGGCCTGATCGGCCTGGGGCTGCTCGTGCTCGGGCTGTCCCTGAATCCGCCGGCCGACGCCATGTTCAAGCTGCTGGTGCGGCACGACAGCGGCCCGCTGGACGTCCGTACGATCTGGCTCGCCGCCTCCGTCACGGCAGGAGCCGCGCTGATCACCGGCATCGCGCTGATCATTCCGAAGAAGGGTCTCTCCCC
The DNA here is from genome assembly GCF_033793745.1 of Streptomyces sp. ME19-01-6. Taxonomy (NCBI): domain Bacteria; kingdom Bacillati; phylum Actinomycetota; class Actinomycetes; order Kitasatosporales; family Streptomycetaceae; genus Streptomyces; species Streptomyces sp. ME19-01-6. The sequence continues at coordinate 55,029 of NZ_JARAXF010000048.1, forward strand.
GTTCTGGGGCCGCTTCTCCGACCTGGCGGAGAGCGCCCTGTTGCTCTCCCTGGTGCCCCTTGCCCTGGCCGTGCTGGACGTCTACACCTCCGCGCGCAGCCTGACCAGCGGGTAGAGCAGTGAGTGAGGCCACCGGGCGGGCCGATGGGTAAACGCATGGTCGGCGGCTGGTACGCTGTGTGACGGCCGTTTGTGTACGCGCCCCCGGAGCTCTCGTACGAGCACTCTGGAGACAGCGCCCAGCGGACCCCGCCTCCCGAGTCCCGGAAGCTCCCCTGAGACCAAGACCAGGGGCACTCGGTGGCCGAACAGAAGAACCCTGAAGGAGTACCGCGTGTCGCTCGACGCCGCTACGAAGAAGCAGATCATGGCCGAGTTCGCCACCAAGGAGGGCGACACAGGTTCCCCCGAGGTCCAGGTCGCGCTGCTTTCGCGCCGCATCTCCGACCTGACCGAGCACCTCAAGACCCACAAGCACGACCACCACTCCCGCCGTGGTCTGCTGCTCCTGGTCGGCCAGCGCCGCCGCCTGCTGCAGTACCTGGCGAAGAAGGACATCACACGCTTCCGTGCGCTGGTCGAGCGCCTGGGCATCCGCCGCGGTGCGGCGGGCGCCAAGTAAGACGCCGTGGTAGGGAGCGGTTCCCGGGACAGGGGACCGCTCCCTTTGCCGTACGCGCCGCTTGTCGTACGTGCCGCGGAACCCGCTGCCGTACGTGCCGCGGAACCCACGCGGCGCCGCGCCACCGGGACCGGCCGCCGCCCGCGCACCCCGCGCACCGTCCCCACCGATATCCACAGCCGTCGTGAGGACGGGCGAAGCTTTGTAGTCTGGTCCCAACAACGTCATAACGAACGAGGAGGAGCGCCTCATTCCCGTGGCACCGGCGCCACAAGAGCCGGTCCTCGGTAGTGGCTCCCGGAACTGGCAATTCCGGTGGCTTCGATCGAAGACCGGCCCGGCTGCCGGACCAAGGCCAGGGGCGCTGCTCCACCACCGTTCCTCCGTCACACGGACGAGGGACGCAGAAGAGGAGATTTTCCTGGTGGAGAACGAGACCCACTACGCCGAGGCCGTCATCGACAATGGCGCCTTCGGCACCCGCACCATCCGCTTCGAGACGGGCCGCCTGGCCCGTCAGGCCGCCGGCTCCGCCGTGGCCTACCTGGACGACGACACCATGGTGCTGTCGGCCACCACCGCATCCAAGAACCCCAAGGAGCAGCTGGACTTCTTCCCGCTCACCGTCGACGTCGAGGAGCGGATGTACGCGGCCGGGCGCATCCCCGGTTCGTTCTTCCGCCGTGAGGGTCGCCCGTCCGAGGACGCCATCCTCACCTGCCGCCTGATCGACCGCCCGCTGCGCCCGTCCTTCAAGAAGGGTCTGCGCAACGAGATCCAGATCGTCGAGACGATCATGGCGCTCAACCCCGACCACCTCTACGACGTGGTCGCGATCAACGCCGCCTCCTGCTCCACACAGCTGGCCGGCCTGCCCTTCTCCGGGCCGATCGGCGGCACCCGGGTTGCCCTGATCAAGGGCCAGTGGGTGGCCTTCCCGACCCACTCCGAGCTCGAGGACGCCGTCTTCGACATGGTCGTGGCCGGCCGCGTCCTGGAGGACGGTGACGTCGCGATCATGATGGTCGAGGCCGAGGCCACCGAGAGGACCATCCAGCTGGTCAAGGACGGCGCCGAGGCGCCGACCGAGGAGGTCGTTGCCGCGGGCCTCGAGGCCGCGAAGCCCTTCATCAAGGTGCTCTGCAAGGCTCAGTCGGACCTGGCCGCCAAGGCCGCCAAGCCCACGGGCGAGTTCCCGATCTTCCTCGACTTCCAGGACGACGTCCTGGAGGCGCTCACCGCCGCCGTCCGCGACGAGCTCGCCCAGGCGCTGACCATCGCGGGCAAGCAGGAGCGCGAGACCGAGCTGGACCGCGTCAAGGGCCTGGCCGCCGAGAAGCTGCTGCCCCAGTTCGAGGGGCGTGAGAAGGAGATCTCCGCCGCGTACCGGGCGCTCACCAAGACCCTGGTCCGCGAGCGGGTCATCAAGGAGAAGAAGCGCATCGATGGCCGCGGTGTCACGGACATCCGTACGCTGGCCGCCGAGGTCGAGGCGATCCCGCGGGTCCACGGCTCGGCGCTGTTCGAGCGCGGTGAGACCCAGATCCTGGGCGTCACCACGCTGAACATGCTCCGCATGGAGCAGCAGCTGGACACGCTGTCGCCCGAGACGCGCAAGCGCTACATGCACAACTACAACTTCCCGCCGTACTCCACCGGCGAGACCGGCCGCGTCGGCTCCCCGAAGCGCCGCGAGATCGGCCACGGCGCGCTGGCCGAGCGGGCGCTGCTCCCGGTGCTGCCGTCCCGCGAGGACTTCCCGTACGCCATCCGCCAGGTCTCCGAGGCGCTCAGCTCCAACGGTTCGACCTCCATGGGGTCGGTCTGCGCCTCGACCATGTCGCTGCTGAACGCCGGTGTGCCGCTGAGGGCCCCGGTCGCCGGTATCGCCATGGGCCTGATCTCCCAGGAGATCGACGGCGAGACCCACTACGTCACCCTCACCGACATCCTCGGTGCGGAGGACGCCTTCGGCGACATGGACTTCAAGGTCGCCGGCACCAAGACGTTCGTGACCGCCCTGCAGCTGGACACCAAGCTGGACGGCATCCCGGCGTCCGTGCTGGCCGCGGCCCTCAAGCAGGCCCGCGACGCCCGGCTGCACATCCTGGACGTGATGAACGAGGCCATCGACGTCCCGGACGAGATGTCTCCGAACGCGCCGCGGATCATCACCGTCAAGATCCCGGTGGACAAGATCGGTGAGGTCATCGGCCCCAAGGGCAAGATGATCAACCAGATCCAGGAGGACACCGGCGCCGACATCACCATCGAGGACGACGGCACCATCTACATCGGTGCCGCCGACGGCCCGGCCGCCGAGGCCGCCCGCGCCACCATCAACGGCATCGCCAACCCGACGATGCCCGAGGTCGGCGAGCGCTACCTGGGCACGGTCGTGAAGACCACCACCTTCGGTGCCTTCGTCTCCCTGCTTCCGGGCAAGGACGGCCTGCTGCACATCTCGCAGATCCGCAAGCTCGCCGGCGGCAAGCGCGTGGAGAACGTCGAGGACGTGCTGAAGGTCGGCGCCAAGGTCCAGGTCGAGATCGCCGAGATCGACCAGCGCGGCAAGCTCTCGCTGATCCCCGTCATCGAGGACGAAGAGGGCTCGGACGCGCCGAAGGACGAAGCGAAGGACGCCGCCGACAGCGGCTCCGCCGCGGACGCCAAGTGACGCCCCGCGCCCACGCGGCGACGGCCCGCCCCTCCTCGGAGGGGCGGGCCGTCGCCCGTACCCAAACGCTTCTCCAGGGCGAGAACGGCATCGGGACGGTCCGTAGGACCACCCTGCCCGGGGGCCTGCGCATCGTCACCGAGACCCTGCCGTCCGTGCGCTCCGCCACCTTCGGGATCTGGGCGCACGTCGGCTCCCGGGATGAGACCCCCGCGCTGAACGGCGCCACCCACTACCTGGAGCACCTGCTCTTCAAGGGCACCCAGCGGCGCAGCGCGCTCGACATCTCCTCCGCCATCGACGCGGTCGGCGGCGAGATGAACGCCTTCACGGCGAAGGAGTACACCTGCTACTACGCGCGAGTGCTCGACGCCGACCTGCCGCTGGCCATCGACGTCGTCTGCGACATGCTGACCGGTTCGCTGATCGACGCCGCTGACGTGGAGGCCGAGCGCGGCGTCGTCCTGGAAGAGATCGCGATGACCGAGGACGACCCGGGCGACTGTGTGCACGACCTGTTCGCGCACACCATGCTTGGCGACACGCCCCTCGGCCGCCCCGTCCTCGGCACCGTCGACACCGTCAACGGCCTCAGCCGCGACCAGATCGCCCGCTTCTACAAGAAGCACTACGACCCCACCCATCTGGTGGTCGCCGCCGCGGGCAATGTGGATCACGCCGCGGTCGTCCGGCAGGTGCGCAAGGCGTTCGACAAGGCGGGCGCCCTGTCCCGTACGGACGCGGTCCCCGTCGCCCCGCGCGACGGCTCCCGCACCATCCGCGCGGCCGGTCGCGTCGAGGTGCAGGGCCGCAAGACCGAGCAGGCCCATGTGGTCCTCGGCATGCCGGGCATCGCGCGCACCGACGACCGGCGCTGGGCCCTCGGCGTCCTCAACACGGCGCTCGGCGGCGGCATGAGCTCCCGCCTCTTCCAGGAGGTGCGGGAGAAGCGCGGGCTCGCCTACAGCGTCTACTCCTACACCTCGGGCTTCGCCGACTGCGGCCTGTTCGGCGTCTACGCGGGCTGCCGCCCGAGCCAGGCGCCGGACGTCCTCAAGATCTGCCGTGACGAGCTCGATCACGTGGCGCAGCACGGGCTGACCGACGAGGAGCTGCGGCGCGCGGTGGGCCAGCTGCGGGGCTCCACGGTGCTGGGCCTGGAGGACACCGGCGCGCTGATGAACCGCATCGGCAAGAGCGAGCTGTGCTGGGGCGACCAGATGTCGGTGGACGACATGCTCGCCCGGATGGCAGCCGTCACCCCGGACGAGGTGCGCGAGGTGGCCCGCGATGTACTGGGACAGCGTCCTTCGCTGTCCGTCATCGGCCCGCTGAAGGACAAGCAGACGTCTCGTCTGCACGAGGCCGTCGCCTAGCGCCTGGCAAGACCGCGCAAGACCGCCGCACACACCCGGCGGACGACATAAGGGATTCGAACGATGAGCAAGCTGCGCGTGGCCGTCCTCGGGGCCAGGGGCCGGATCGGTTCCGAGGCCGTACGAGCCGTGGAAGCCGCCGAGGACATGGAGCTGGTCGCCGCGCTCGGCCGGGGCGACAAGCTGGAGACGATGGTCGAGGCGGGCGCCGAGGTGGCGGTCGAGCTGACCGACCCCGACTCGGTGATGGGCAACCTCGAATTCTGCGTCAGCCACGGCATCCACGGCGTCGTGGGCACCACCGGCTGGACGGACGAGCGCCTGGCCCAGCTGCGGGGATGGCTCGAGGCCGCGCCGGGCACCGGTGTGCTGATCGCACCGAACTTCTCCATCGGCGCCGTGCTGACCATGCGATTCGCCCAGCAGGCCGCGCGTTTCTTCGAGTCGGTCGAGGTCATCGAGCTGCACCACCCGAACAAGGCGGACGCCCCCTCGGGCACCGCGGCCCGCACCGCGCAGCTGATCGCGGCGGCCCGGGAGAAGGCCGGGTGCGCGCCGCAGCCCGACGCGACGAGCACGGCGCTAAAGGGGGCGCGCGGCGCCGATGTGGACGGGGTGCGGGTGCACTCGGTGCGGCTGCGCGGGCTCCTCGCCCACCAGGAGGTCCTGCTGGGCGGGGAGGGCGAGACTCTCACCATCCGGCATGACTCGACCCACCACAGCAGCTTCATGCCCGGCGTGCTGCTGGGTGCGCGCCGCGTGGTGTCCGCTCCCGGCCTGACCCTCGGCCTGGAACACTTCCTCGATCTGGACTGAGACACAGCGGTGCGCGCAAAGATCACGTATTTCGTCCTCGCGGCCGTCCTGGTCGTGTACTTCGTCCTGGTCGGCAGCCGGGGCGTGCTGCTCATCGAGCAGGGCACGCCGCTGACCGTGGCCTTCGGCGCGGCGGTGCTGGTGCTGCCGTTCATCGGCGCGTGGTTCCTGTGGAAGACGACCGCGTTCGCGCAGAGCGCGAACCGGCTCGCCCGCGAGCTGGAGGCCGAGGGCGGCCTCCCGGTCGACGAGCTGGTACGGACGCCCGGCGGGCGGATCGACCGGGACTCCGCGGACGCGGTCTTCGCCAAGCGGCGGGCCGAGACGGAGGAGTCGCCGGACGACTGGCGCTCCTGGTTCCGGCTGGCCGTCGCCTATTACGACGCGCGTGACACGGTGCGCGCCCGCAAGGCGATGCAGCGCGCGATCGCCCTGCACGACGGCCGGCCGGTGCGGGCCCAGGGCTGACCCCGGGCCTCAGTCAGCCCGGGATCCTCAGGCGGCTCGGGGCCTCAGCGATACCGGGCCGCCCAGCCCTCGATCGCGTCGGCCGCCATGGCGAAGGCCTCGGGGCGACCGAGGAAGTCGGCGCTGTGGTCGGTGAAGGCCACCCGCGGGGACCCGCCCCCAGTCAGCTCGATGAGCACCGCCTGCCCCTGGACACTGCGCGGCAGCCCCAGCCACCGCACCGGCTGCTGGGTGGTGCGTACCGTCGCGACCTGGGACCAGCGCACCGTCGTCGCGGAGAACAGGCCTGTCAGCCGCAGCCCCTCCTCGTCGATCCACACACCCACCCGCACCAGCTGGACGGCGCACACGATCACCAGCGCGGCGCCCCCGACGCAGATGCCGGCAGCGGGCACCGACCCCGCGAGGGCGATGATCATCGCGGAGAAGAGCACATACGAGGCGAGCAGCAGCAGGAGCGCGGCTCCGCCGACCCTCCAGGGACCCGGCCGGTAGGGGCGGCGCCGGCGGCCCGGGTCCTCGTACGGCAGGGAGGCCGCTCCGGCCGCCGGTCCGTCTTCGCCAAGGGCGCGGTCCGCTGTCAGGAAGGGCAGGGGCACGAATGGTCCTCACTCACACACATGTCCGGATGGGCCTGTGCTGGCTGAGGCTATCCCAGGGGCTCAGCGCCCGTCCGACGCCTCCGACTGCTGCACCTGGTGAGTGGTCCGAGGTCCCGTCTCGAGCGCGGGCAACCCGAACATCAGCGAGCCCACGAACCCGGCGATGATCGTCAGGCTGATGAGCGTGCGGCCCGCTATCTGCGACGGCGTGGCGCGGGGCCGGGGCGGCGGGGTGACATTGCTGCGGAACTGGTCGGCTTCGGCGATGAAGGCGAAAGGTACGGGCTCGCGCCGACGGGACATGCGGGGGCTCTCCTTGGAACCTCGAACGTGGGTACTTCAGTAGGTAGGACGCATGAACGAGTGGCGAGGTGCCCTTTTTCAACGACTTCCTTCGCCATTTTCAGCGTTACGACCGGTCGGAGGCGATGTCGCTGCCGACCCGTAAGCTGGGCGCGCCCTGAGCGATGAAAGATGGAAGGACCCGCCGGTGACCGATATCCCCGCCGAGACCGAGAAGGCCAGCTTCCGCAGTGATGTGACCGTCGAACTGGTCAAGCACAGCGCGGCCGACTCCGATGTGCTGTGGGCCGCCCGGGTGTCCACCGCCGGTGAGCAGTCCCTCGAGGAGCTCACCAAGGACCCGGAGCGCTCCAAGGGGCTGATCAACTTCCTGATGCGGGACCGGCACGGCAGCCCCTTCGAGCACAACTCGATGACCTTCTTCATCAACGCCCCGATCTTCGTCTTCCGGGAGTTCATGCGGCACCGCGTGGGCTGGTCGTACAACGAGGAGTCCGGCCGCTACCGCGAGCTCCAGCCGGTCTTCTACGTCCCAGGGGAGTCCCGCAAGCTGATCCAGCGGGGCCGCCCGGGCAAGTACGAGTTCGTGGAGGGCACAGCGGCACAGCAGGAGCTGACCGGCCGTGTGATGGAGGACGCCTATCGCCACGCGTACGAGGCGTACCAGGAGATGCTGGCGGCCGGCGTCGCCCGGGAAGTGGCCCGCTCCGTCCTGCCCGTCGGTCTGTTCTCCTCCATGTATGCGACGTGCAACGCGCGGTCGCTGATGCACTTCCTCGGCCTGCGCACGCAGCATGAGCAGGCCGCCGTGCCCTCCTTCCCGCAGCGGGAGATCGAGATGGTCGGCGAGAAGATGGAAGCCATCTGGGCCGAGCTGATGCCGCTCACCTACGCCGCCTTCAACGCCAACGGGCGCGTCGCCCCATAGCGCCGCCCGCACCGCTGCGTATGGCAGTTCCTGGACACTTGCCCGGGCACTCCCCGGACGGTCCATGCACGAGAGGTGTCCGTATTGCGGCGTTTCGTGAAGTTCATCTAGGCTGAACAAACGGATCCGGCACTGTCTGAACCCCCGAGCAGGCAGTGCCGGGTCCCATACGGCCGCCCCGGTCGCCGCCCCGAGGGAGCACCGCGAGGCGCGCTACGAGTAGCGTGGGACCCATGGCACCGACATCCACATCGCAGACCCCGTTCGGGCGCATGCTGACCGCCATGGTCACGCCATTCACTGCCGATGGCGCGCTCGATCTCGACGGCGCTCAGCGACTCGCCGTCCACCTGGTGGACGCCGGCAATGACGGCCTGGTCGTCAACGGCACCACCGGCGAGTCCCCGACCACCAGCGATGCGGAGAAAGCCCAGCTCGTACGGGCCGTGGTCGAGGCGGTCGGCGACCGCGCCCACGTCGTGGCCGGAGCGGGCACCAATGACACGCGGCACAGCGTCGAGCTCGCCCGCGCCGCCGAGCAGGCCGGGGCTCATGGACTGCTCGCCGTCACGCCGTACTACAGCAAGCCTCCGCAGGAAGGCCTCCTCCGGCACTTCACCGCCATCGCCGACGCCACCGAGCTGCCGGTCATGCTTTACGACATCCCCGGCCGCAGTGGCGTACCGATCAGCACCGAGACCATCGTCCGGCTCGCCGAGCACCCGCGCATCGTCGCCAACAAGGACGCCAAGGGTGATCTCGGCCGCGCCAGCTGGGCCATCGCCCGCTCGCGCCTGGCCTGGTACTCCGGCGACGACATGCTGAACCTGCCGCTGCTGTCCGTCGGCGCCGTCGGCTTTGTCTCCGTGGTCGGCCACCTCGTCACCCCCGAGCTGCGCGCGCTGCTCGAAGCCCACCTCTCGGGCGACGTCGCGAAGGCAACCGAAATCCATCAGAAGCTCCTCCCGGTCTTCACCGGGATGTTCCGCACCCAGGGCGTCATCACGACGAAGGCCGCACTGGCCCTTCAGGGCCTGCCGGCCGGGCCGCTGCGCCTGCCGCTCGTCGAGCTCAGCGCCGAGGAAACGGGGCAGCTCAAGCGCGATCTGGCCGCTGGTGGGGTACAGCTGTAACCAGAGGCGATTTTCGCAACTTCGTACGTCACAACTTCATACAGACACATCAAGCAAGTGCACGAATGTCACGCGCGCCATGTGCCCCATGGGGGCACGTGGCGTGTGTGGTGAGGAGAGTCTTTTGAGTCATCCGCATCCTGAACTTGGCCCTCCGCCGAAGCTCCCCGAGGGGGGACTGCGCATCACCCCCCTCGGCGGGCTCGGTGAGATCGGCCGCAACATGACGGTCTTCGAGTACGGCGGCCGGCTGCTGATCGTCGACTGCGGAGTGCTCTTCCCCGAGGAGGAGCAGCCCGGAGTCGACCTGATCCTGCCGGACTTCACGTGCGTCCGGGACCGGCTCGACGACATCGACGGCATCGTGCTCACGCACGGCCACGAGGACCACATCGGCGGCGTCCCGTTCCTGCTCCGCGAGAAGCCGGACATCCCGCTGATCGGCTCCAAGCTGACCCTCGCCCTGATCGAGGCGAAGCTGCAGGAGCACCGCATCCGCCCGTACACGCTCGAGGTGGAGGAGGGCCAGCGCGAGCGGATCGGCCCCTTCGACTGCGAGTTCGTGGCGGTGAACCACTCCATCCCGGACGCCCTCGCCGTCGCCATCCGCACCCCGGCCGGCATGGCCGTGCACACCGGCGACTTCAAGATGGACCAGCTGCCGCTCGACGGCCGCCTCACGGACCTGCCCGCCTTCGCGAGGCTCGGCGAGGAAGGCATCGACCTCCTGCTCTCGGACTCCACGAACGCCGAGGTCCCCGGCTTCGTCCCGCCCGAGCGCGATATCTCCGGCGTGCTGCGCCAGGTCTTCGCCAACGCCCAGCGACGGATCATCGTCGCGAGCTTCGCCAGCCATGTCCACCGCATCCAGCAGATCCTCGACGCGGCGCATGAGTACGGGCGCCGGGTCGCCTTCGTCGGCCGCTCGATGGTCCGCAACATGGGCATCGCGCGCGACCTCGGCTATCTGCGGGTACCGGCCGGGCTCGTCGTCGATGTGAAGACGCTCGACGATCTGCCGGACGACGAGATCGTCCTCGTCTGCACGGGCTCCCAGGGCGAGCCGATGGCCGCGCTGTCCAGGATGGCCAACCGCGATCACCAGATTCGCATCGTCCAGGGCGACACGGTGATCCTCGCGTCCTCGCTGATCCCGGGCAACGAGAACGCGGTCTACCGCGTGATCAACGGCTTGAGCCGTTGGGGCGCGAACGTGGTCCACAAGGGCAATGCCAAGGTCCATGTCTCCGGGCACGCCTCGGCCGGGGAGCTGCTGTACTTCTACAACATCTGCAAGCCCCGGAACCTGATGCCGGTGCACGGCGAATGGCGGCATCTGCGCGCCAACGCGGAGCTTGGCGCCCTGACCGGCGTGCCCAAGAACCGCTGCGTCATCGCCGAGGACGGGGTGGTGGTCGACCTGGTCGACGGGGTCGCGAAGATCGTCGGCAAGGTGCAGGCGGGCTATGTGTACGTCGACGGCCTCTCGGTCGGAGACGTCACGGAGACCTCACTCAAGGACCGCCGCATCCTCGGTGAGGAGGGCATCATCTCGGTCTTCGTGGTCGTCGACAGCACGACCGGCAAGATCGTGGGCGGCCCGCACATCCAGGCGAGGGGCTCCGGCATCGAGGACGCCGCCTTCTCCTCGGTCATCCCGAAGATCGAGGAATCCCTGGCCAAGTCCGCCTCGGACGGCGTCGTCGAGCCGCACCAGCTGCAGCAACTCGTGCGCCGCTCGGTGGGCAAGTGGGTGTCCGACAGCTACCGCCGGCGCCCGATGATCCTCCCCGTCGTGGTCGAGGTCTGACGCCGCCTCAGCACCCGCCCGGCGCCGACCCACGAGCGGGGCTCCCCGATTTGCATCGGGGAGCCCCGCTCCAGTACGTTTACGGCTCCGCCGGAAGGGGAACCCCGAGCACTCAGCGTGCCAGGGGTGGACCCGGAAGGCGGGTGGGAATCCGGCTCAGAGAATTCTGATAAAGTCGGAGACACCGAAGGGAAGCGCCCGGAGAGACCGGTGAAACGGTTTCAAAGGAAGCGTCCGTTCCTTGAGAACTCAACAGCGTGCTAAAAGTCAACGCCAGATA
>NZ_JARAXF010000049.1:0-60517 GCF_033793745.1 Streptomyces sp. ME19-01-6
GCCCGGTTACATTCCGAACCCGGAAGCTAAGCCTTTCAGCGCCGATGGTACTGCAGGGGGGACCCTGTGGGAGAGTAGGACGCCGCCGAACAATTTTTACAGAGAGCTCTGTCAGGAACATTGGTTCCCGGCAGAGCTCTTTTTTGTTGTGTTGCGGGCCACTCTGTGTTCATGTTGCCTGGGCAGGATGCCAGCCATGGGGACTCCTGCGGACGAGCTGTTGCAAGAGCTCACCAGGTCGGGCGTACGGCCGGGTGACGAGGTGGTGGTGCCGTCGTACGGCACACCCGAGGCCGCGGAAGCGGTCCTGCTGGCCGGGGCCCGGCCTGTGTTCGTGGACATCGACGCCAATACCTACTGCCTAGACCCGGCCGCGGTGGCGCAGGCGCTGACGCCTCACACCGCCGCCGTCATAGCGGTGCACACCTTCGGGCACCCGGCCGACATGGTCCGTCTCGGTGAACTCGGCAGGCGGCACGGACTGCTTGTCCTCGAATGCGGGGCGCGGCCCGAGCCGGCCGCGGAGATACTTCGGCGGCAGGCGAACGCGGCGTATCTGAACGGAAAGTTGCGCGGCGTGGTCACCCCGTGCGTGACGCCCGGGGCCCAGCACACCTATCAGCAGTACGTGGTGCGTGTTCCGGGGAATGGCAGGCCGGACCGTGACGCCTTCGCCCGTACGCTGCGTTCCCGCGGTGTCGTGTGCCATGTTCCCGTACAGACGCCGGCTCACCGCACCGCGCGATTCCGGCGGGATTTGTGGCTCGCGGAGACCGAGCGGGCCGCCGACGAGTGCCTGGCTCTGCCGGTCGACGCGGCAATGACGCGGCGCGAGTTGCAGCGTGTGGTGTCTGCCTGTAATGCGCTTGGTGGGGTGCTTCAGGTGGCGGCTTAGCGGCGGCCATTGGGGCGGTGGTACGGAGCAGTCTGATCTTCGGGGTATGATTTATTCCGTCGGCGCGCCCCAATAGCTCAGTCGGCAGAGCGTCTCCATGGTAAGGAGAAGGTCTACGGTTCGATTCCGTATTGGGGCTCTCTTTTTTATGACACCAGGCCCTCGCCAACCGGCGGGGGCCTTCGTCATGTTGCAGACGCCGTTTCAGATGGCGTTTCAGGTGTCCCGCGGCTCGGGGACGCGCATGGCGAGGATGGCCATGTCGTCGGACGGCGGCTGGGCCGCGAACCGCTCCACGGCGCGCAGCACCCGGGAGGCCACCGCGCCCGCCGTCAGACCGGTGCAGGTCGTCAGCACGTCGATGAGGCCGTCGTCGCCGAGCATCCGGGCGCCCTCGCGGCGCTCGGTCACGCCGTCGGTGACGCACAGCAGGACATCGCCCGGGTCGAGGGTGACGGTTTGCTCGTACAGTTCGAGGTCTTCCATCACGCCGAGCAGCGGCTGGGGTTCGGCCGCCGGCTCCACAGAGCCGTCCTGGCGTAGCCGCAGGGGCAGCGGGTGGCCCGCGCATACGACCTTCAGTTCGGCGCTGCCGTCCTCCTGCGGCCACAGCTCGCCGTAGAGGAGCGTCAGGAAGCGGCTGCGGGCGCCCTCGTCGAGGATGGCGGCGTTGAGGCGCTCGAGCACCGCCGGGCCGCCGAATCCCTCGCGGGCGAGCAGCCGCAGTGCGTGGCGGGCCAGGCCGGTGACCGCGGCGGCCTCGGGGCCGGTGCCGCAGACGTCGCCGATGGCGAAGCCGTACGCGCCGTCGCGGATCGGGAAGAGGTCGTAAAAGTCGCCGCCGACTTCGTTGCCCTCGCCCGCCGCGCGGTAGATGACCTCGACCTCCACACCGGAGACGTCGGGCAGTTCCGGCGGCAGCAGGCTGCGCTGCAGGGACTGGCTGATGGCGGTGCGTTCCGAGTACAGCCGGGCGTTGTCGAGCGCGAGGGCCGCCCTGCGGGAGAGGTCTTCGGCGAGTTCCAGGTTCTCCTGGCGGAAGTGCCCGTCGGTGGACTTGCCGAGGGTGAGCATGCCGATGACGCGGTTGCGGGCGACCAGCGGCAGCACCACGGTTTCCCCGCCGACCGCCGAGGCGGTGGCGAGGGAGGCGCTGGGGCCCGAGGAGGGGCGGGCGGCGTCGCCGAGGCTGAGGCCGCGCAGCGAGGTGCGCAGCGCCGCCGCGTGGGCGGCCTGGGAGGGGGCGGTCCACAGGCGGGCGCCGCCGGTGCGCACCTGCTCGGGTGGATCGATCTTCGTCAGCAGGGCTTTGAGGCCGTCGATGCGCTCCTCGTCCTCGTGCAGGACGTAGGACAGCTCGGGGTCGGAGGCGGGGTCGGCCACGGTGTAGACGGCGCACCAGTTGGCCAGTGTGGGCACGGTCATCTGGGCCATGAGGGCGAGCGTCTGGTCGCGGTCGAGGGTGCCGGCGAGCAGGTCGGAGGCCTCGACGAGGAAGGAGAGGGAGTTGCGGCGCAGCCGCTCCAGTTCGGTGAGGCGGGCGCGTTCGACGGCGAGGGCGATGCGGTCGGCGGCGAACTGCAGCCGCAGCGCTTCTTCGTTGCTGTACCGGCCGGGGGCCTCGGACGCGACGCCGAGGGAGCCGGTGAGCCGGCCCTCGACCTTCAGCGGGACGGTGACGACCGAGCGCAGGCCGGTGTTGGCGAGGAGCGGGACGGCGCCGGGCACGATGGACAGGTCTTCGTGGACGGCGGGCATCCGGGCCGAGCCGTAACGGCCGGTGCCGGCCTCGACCGGGACGCGGGCGAAGCGCTGGCGCGCGGAGGTGAGCCCGGTGGAGGCGCGGACCTCCAGTTCGGTCTCGTCGTCGGTGGCGAGCAGCAGATAGGCGGCGTCGCCGTCGAGCATGTCCCGGGCGCGTTCGACGGTGCGCTGCAGCAGCCCGTCGAGGTCGTCGGGGGCGGGGGAGCCGAGGGATACCTCGAAGGCGTCGGCGGCCGGGCCGCGCTCGGAGCTGTCGGCGGCGTCGGGCCCAGGGCCGCGCTGGTGGCTCTGGAGCACCGCGCGCTCCCGCTCGCGCACCAGCAGGCAGACGGTGGACGGATCGCCGTCGGCGTCGCGGACGCGGAGGTGGGAGGCGTATACGGGGATGACACGGCCGTCGGCGCCCCGGATGCCGTACGAGCCCTCCCAGCGGGAGAGCTGCAGGGCCTCGGCGACTCCGGTGCCGGTGCCGGGGGTGTGCGGCCAGGCTGCGAGATCGGTGAGGGGCTTGCCGATGATCTGGTCCGCCGCGTAGCCGAACAGCTCCTGTGCGTCGTCGTTCCAGGCGCTGATGAGGCCGGTGCGGTCGATCTGGGTGACCGCGACGCGGACCCGGGGGTCGGTGACGGGCAGGGCCTCGGCGGGCAGTGCGGGTCCGGCCGAGCGGGTGCCGGCCAGGCGGTCCGGGAATTCGAGGTGGAACCAGACCTGCTTGTGGGTGGCGGTGTACTCGACGCCCCAGCGTGAGGCGAGCGCGGCGCACAGCAGCAGGCCGCGGCCGCCCTCGCGGTCGGGGTTGCCGATGGGGCGGCTGGTGGTCTGCAGCGGGAGTTCGCGCTCCGGGTAGCGGTCGGTGACCTCGATGCGTGCGCCGGTGTCGGCGCGGATGCACACCACGTCGGCGGCCGTGCCGGAGTGGACGACCGCGTTGGTGACCAACTCGCTGGTCAGGACGACGGCGTCATCGACGATATCGGTCAGGCCCCACCCCTGGAGGGTGTCGCGGACGAAGGTACGGGCGGAGGCGACCGAGCGTCCCACCGGCTGGAAGGTGGCGGCTGCCCGCGCGGTGATCACAGGTCTCCTCATACGTGTCTCGGCGATCTGCTCACCCATGTGCAGCGCCCCTCCGATGCCTGGCCGGATGCCAGGTTACTTACCTCCACCGGTTCCGCGAATGCCGGTGGGGGTTGATTCCACCCAGAGTGTGCTGTCGGGGGTATGCGATGCTGCCGAACTGTTATGGCCTGGTTGGGCCATGGTGAAACACTGGGCAAGCTGGAAGAAGAACCCGACGAGGATGGTCAACCCTGCGGGAGGGACACGGTGGAGTCTGGCGCTGCGACGCGAGGCACGAGCACGCGCGCGAAAGGCGGACGGTCCCGGAGCAATGGGACGACTGAAGTGGACACGGCAGCCCTGAACCGGCTGATGACGGCGATGACGGCCATGCGGGACGGGAACTTTCGCAAGCGCCTGACGGTCTCGGGCGAGGGCGTGATGTCCGAGATCGCGGCGGTCTTCAACGAGGTTGCCGACCGTAATCTGCAGCTCACGGGCGAGCTGGCACGGGTGCGGCGGGTGGTCGGCCGTGAGGGAAAACTCACGGAGCGGCTGGAGATGGGGGCGTGCGAGGGCTCGTGGGCTGCGGCCATCGATGCCTCCAATGCGCTGGTGGACGATCTCGTGCGCCCCGTGTCCGAGGTGGGCCGGGTGCTGTCGGCGGTCTCCGAGGGCGACCTGGAGCAGCGGATGGATCTGCGCTCGCAGGGGGCGGACGGCTCGGCGCATCCGCTGCGCGGGGAGTTCCTCAAGGTGGGCCGCACGGTCAATGGCCTGGTGGATCAATTGTCGGCGTTCACCGACGAGGTGACGCGGGTGGCCAGCGAGGTGGGCACCGAGGGCAAACTCGGCGGCCAGGCCCGGGTGCGCGGAATGTCGGGTTCGTGGAAGGACCTCACGGAGTCCGTCAACACGATGGCATCCCGGCTCACCGCTCAGGTGCGTGACATCGCTCTCGTGACCACGGCCGTGGCCAAGGGTGATCTGTCCCGGAAGGTCACGGTTCATGTGGCCGGGGAGATGCTCGAACTGAAGAACACCGTCAACACGATGGTGGACCAGCTCTCGTCCTTCGCCTCGGAGGTGACGCGGGTCGCCCGCGAGGTGGGTACCGAGGGCGAGCTCGGCGGCCAGGCGAAGGTCCCCGGTGTGGCGGGGGTGTGGAAGGACCTCACGGACTCCGTCAACCTGATGGCCGGGAACCTCACCGCCCAGGTGCGCGGGATCGCCCAGGTCACCACGGCGGTCGCCAACGGCGATCTGTCGCAGAAGGTGACGGTGAGCGCGCGGGGTGAGGTCGCCCAGCTCGCCGAGACGATCAACACGATGACCGAGACGCTGCGCACCTTCGCGGACGAGGTGACGCGGGTGGCCAGCGAGGTCGGGGCCGAGGGCCTGCTGGGCGGTCAGGCGCAGGTGCCGGGTGCGGCGGGTACGTGGAAGGATCTCACCGATTCGGTGAACACCGCGTTCCGTAACCTCACCGCGCAGGTGCGTGACATCGCGCAGGTGACGACGGCGGTGGCCAACGGCGATCTGTCGCAGAAGGTCACGGTCGATGTGGCCGGCGAGATGCTGGAGCTGAAGAACACCGTCAACACGATGGTGGACCAACTGCAGTCCTTCGGCTCCGAGGTCACGCGGGTGGCGCGGGAGATCGGCGTCGAGGGCGAGCTGGGCGGTCAGGCGCAGGTGCCGGGTGCGGCGGGTACGTGGAAGGATCTCGCCGATTCGGTGAACACCGCGTTCCGTAACCTCACCGGCCAGGTCCGCAACATCGCGCAGGTGACGACGGCGGTGGCCAACGGTGATCTGTCGCAGAAGGTCACGGTCGACGTATCCGGCGAGATGCTGGAGCTGAAGAACACCGTCAACACCATGGTGGACCAGCTGTCCTCCTTTGCCGATCAGGTCACGCGGATGGCGCGGGACGTGGGCACCGAGGGCCGGCTGGGCGGCCAGGCCCGGGTGGATGGCGTCAGCGGCACTTGGAAGGACCTGACCGACTCCGTCAACTCCATGGCCGGGAACCTGACGTCGCAGGTGCGCGGAATCGCCCAGGTGACCACGGCGGTCGCGCGCGGCGATCTGTCGCAGAAGATCGACGTCGATGCGCGCGGCGAGATCCTCGAGTTGAAGAACACCATCAACACGATGGTCGATCAGCTCTCCGACTTCGCCGAGCAGGTGACCCGAGTGGCCCGCGAGGTGGGCACGGACGGCCGGCTGGGCGGCCAGGCGAGGGTGCCCGGCGTCGCGGGCGTCTGGCGCGATCTGACCGACTCGGTGAACGGCATGGCCGGCAACCTCACCGCTCAGGTCCGCAACATCGCGCAGGTCGCCACGGCGGTCGCGCGCGGTGACTTGTCGCAGAAGATCGACGTCGATGCGCGCGGCGAGATCCTGGAGCTGAAGAACACCCTCAACACGATGGTCGACCAGCTGTCCTCCTTCGCGGAGGAGGTCACCAGGGTCGCCCGCGAGGTGGGTACGGAGGGCCAGCTGGGTGGGCAGGCCGAGGTGCAGGGGGTCTCCGGCACCTGGAAGGACCTCACCCAGTCCGTGAACGGCATGGCCGACAACCTGACCTCCCAGGTGCGCAGCATCGCCGAGGTGACCACCGCGGTCGCCAAGGGCGATCTGTCGAAGAAGATCACGGTCGACGCCAAGGGCGAGATCCTCGAACTGGTCACGACCGTGAACACGATGGTCGATCAGCTGTCGTCGTTCGCCGAGCAGGTCACCCGGGTGGCCCGCGAGGTGGGCACCGAGGGCCAGCTGGGCGGCCAGGCGCGGGTGCCGGGCGTGACCGGCATCTGGAAGGACCTGAGCAACAACGTCAACCTGATGGCGAACAACCTCACCATTCAGGTGCGCAACATCTCCCAGGTCTCGGCCGCGGTCGCCAACGGGGACCTGACGAAGAAGGTGACGGTCGAGGCCAAGGGCGAGATCGCGGCGCTCGCCGACACCGTCAACACGATGGTGACGACGCTGTCGTCCTTCGCGGACGAGGTCACCCGGGTCGCGCGCGAGGTGGGCACCGACGGCATCCTCGGCGGCCAGGCTCGGGTGCCCGGCGTCTCCGGGACCTGGAAGGACCTCACCGAGTCCGTCAACTCGATGGCGAGCAACCTGACCGGACAGGTCCGCAACATCGCGATGGTCACCACGGCGATCGCCCAGGGCGACCTGACCAAGAAGATCGACATCGAGGCGCGGGGCGAGATCCTCGAGCTCAAGACGACGATCAACACGATGGTCGACCAGCTGTCGTCGTTCGCCGACCAGGTCACCCGGGTGGCCCGTGAGGTGGGCACCGAGGGACAGCTGGGCGGCCAGGCGCGGGTGCGGGACGTCGCCGGCACCTGGAAGGACCTGACCGAGTCGGTGAACGAGATGGCGGGCAATCTGACCCGCCAGGTGCGCGCGATCGCCGAGGTCGCCACCGCGGTGACCCGCGGCGACCTCAACCTCAAGATCGATGTGGATGCCGCGGGGGAGATCCAGGTCCTCCAGGACCACATCAACACCATGATCGCCAACCTGCGCGAGACGACGCTCGCCAACAAGGAGCAGGACTGGCTCAAGGGCAACCTGGCCCGCATCTCCGGTCTGATGCAGGGGCGGCGCGACCTGGCGGACGTGGCCCGGCTGATCATGAGCGAGCTGACCCCGGTGGTCTCCGCACAGCACGGCGCGTTCTTCCTGGCGGTGCCCACCGACGAGGGCGGGGAGGCCGTCGCCGAGGTGGTCGGCGACGGCGACGAGGACGCGTACGAGCTGCGGCTGACCGGCAGTTATGGCTACTCCAAGGGCACCATGCCGACGACCTTCCGCCCGGGCGACTCGCTCATCGGCACGGTCGCGGTCGAGAAGCGCAGCATCCTGATGGAGCAGGTGCCGCCGAACTACCTGAGGATCTCCTCGGGCCTCGGCGAGGCCGCCCCCGCCAATGTGATCGTGCTGCCGGTGCTGTTCGAGGGGCAGCTCCTCGGCGTGATCGAGCTGGCCTCCTTCCAGCCCTTCACTCAGATCCAGAAGGACTTCCTCAACCAGCTCGCCGAGATGATCGGCACCAGCGTCAACACCATCAGCGTCAACACCAGGACGGAGGTGCTGCTCAAGCAGTCGCAGGAGCTCGCCGGGCAGCTGCGCGAGCGGTCAGCCGAGCTGGAGAACCGGCAGAAGGCGCTGCAGGCGTCCAACGCGGAGCTGGAGGAGAAGGCCGCCCTGCTGGAGCGGCAGAACCGTGACATCGAGGTCAAGAACACCGAGATCGAAGAGGCCCGGCAGGTGCTGGAGGAGCGCGCCGAGCAGCTCGCGGTCTCGATGCGCTACAAGAGCGAGTTCCTGGCGAACATGTCGCACGAGCTGCGCACCCCGCTCAACTCCCTGCTGATCCTCGCCAAGCTGCTGGCCGACAACGCCGACGGCAATCTCTCGCCCAAGCAGGTGGAGTTCGCCGAGACCATCCACGGGGCGGGCTCGGACCTGCTGCAGCTGATCAACGACATCCTGGACCTGTCGAAGGTCGAGGCGGGCAAGATGGACGTCAGCCCGACCCGTATCGCCCTGATCCAGCTCGTCGACTATGTGGAGGCGACGTTCCGGCCGCTGACCGCGGAGAAGGGCCTGGACTTCTCCGTACGAGTGTCCCCGGAGCTCCCGGCGACGCTGCACACCGACGAGCAGCGGCTGCTTCAGGTGCTGCGCAACCTGCTGTCCAACGCGGTGAAGTTCACCGACACCGGGGCCGTGGAGCTGGTCATCAGGCCCGCGGGCGCGGATGTGCCCGACGGGATCCGGGAGCAGCTCCTGGAGCACGGCGCGCTGCGCGACCCGGACGCCGAGATGATCGCGTTCTCGGTCACCGACACCGGCATCGGCATCGCGGGCAGCAAGATGCGGGTGATCTTCGAGGCGTTCAAGCAGGCGGACGGCACCACCAGCCGCAAGTACGGCGGCACCGGCCTCGGCCTGTCCATCAGCCGGGAGATCGCCCGACTGCTCGGCGGTGAGATCCACGCCGCCAGCGAGCCGGGCCGCGGTTCGACCTTCACGCTGTACCTGCCGCTGCACCCCAGCGAGCTGCCGCCCCAGGGCTACCCGCAGTTCGGCCCCGGCGGCGACCACGCGCTGGCCCTGGAGGCCGTGCTGGACACCGGCGCCGAGGGCCCGGCCGAGGAGGGCGCCGCGGAGGCGCAGGAGGCCGTGCGGGACGCCTCGGCGGCCGCGGCGGCGCAGCGGAGGGCGCGCGGCGGCACGGGGAGCTTCCGGAGCCGTCGGCGGATCGAGCAGGAGGCGGCCGACGGCGGGGCGTCCCTGGCCCGCTCGGGCCGCCGCCCGGCCCCGCGGCGGACGGAGGCGCCCGAGCCCTGGCTGCTGGGCGGCCAGGACCTGGTCGCGCCGGAGCCGTCAGGCGGGTTCAACGGCGAGAAGGTGCTGATCGTCGACGACGACATCCGCAATGTGTTCGCGCTCACCAGCGTGCTGGAGCAGCACGGGCTGCAGGTGCTCTACGCCGAGAACGGCCGGGAGGGCATCGAGGTGTTGGAGCAGCACGACGACGTCGTGCTCGTCCTGATGGACATCATGATGCCGGAGATGGACGGTTACGCCACGACGGCCGCGATCCGCCGGATGCCCCAGTTCGCCGGACTACCGATCATCGCCCTCACGGCGAAGGCGATGAAGGGCGACCGGGAGAAGAGCATCCAGGCCGGCGCGTCGGATTATGTGACCAAGCCCGTCGACACGGATCATCTCCTCGCGGTCATGGAACAGTGGATGGGCGCGGAGTGACCGGCGGGAACGCGGCTGCAGCAAGGCTGTTGACTGAGTGTTGCCGAACACGTGTGGGAACACGGTATTCGGGGAACCTTCTGGTCTCTTACCGCGTTTCTGCTACGTGCACAGTGACATCGCGGTGACAGGGTGTGGCGAACAGCGGGGTGCGGCTACCATGACCGGCACAAGGACGGGCGGCGCAAGGGAGTCGTCCCCCGGGGCGGCGCCCGGCGCTTCCCCGAGCTCTTCGAGCAGGGGAGGCCCCATGCCGGGGCGAGGAGGGCGGGCCATGGTTCAGAAGGCCAAGATCCTCCTGGTCGATGACCGGCCGGAGAATCTGCTGGCGCTGGAGGCCATTCTCTCCGCGCTCGATCAGACACTGGTACGGGCATCGTCAGGGGAGGAAGCGCTCAAGGCGCTGCTGACGGACGACTTCGCGGTGATCCTGCTGGACGTCCAGATGCCGGGGATGGACGGTTTCGAGACCGCCGCGCACATCAAGCGGCGGGAGCGGACCCGCGACATCCCGATCATCTTTCTCACGGCGATCAACCATGGTCCGCATCACACCTTCCGCGGGTATGCGGCGGGTGCGGTCGACTACATCTCCAAGCCGTTCGACCCATGGGTGCTGCGCGCGAAGGTCTCGGTCTTCGTCGACCTGTACATGAAGAACTGCCAGCTGAGGGAGCAGGCCTCGCTGCTGCGGCTGCAGTTGGAGGGCGGCCAGCCCGCCGGTGAGGACGCCAAGGAGTCGGCGGGGCTGCTGGCCGAGCTGTCCGCGCGGCTGGCCGCGGTGGAGGAGCAGGCCGAGGCGCTGTCGAAGCAGTTGGACGAGTCCGCGGACGCGGCCGCCGTGGCCACCGCCGCTCATCTGGAGCGGAAACTGACCGGACTGCGGCGGGCGCTGGACGCGCTGGAGCCCGGCGTCGGCGGCGGAGCGGGTGCGGTGCCCTCGCAGAACTGAGCGGCGCGCGGTCACCCTCCGCCCGGCGGCCGGGCCGTGACGCCCCGTACGCTTGATGCCCTGTCACCCCGCGCCCTGTCGCCGCCTTGGCCGCCGGGGTGGTCACGGGCGTGACGTGAGTGACGCCTGGCACCGCGGTATGCGTGCTCCGTACGGCGGACGCGGGTAATCTCGCCCTCATGGCCTCTCGTACGTCCGGCAAGGGTTCCCAGAGCACGGCGGGCACCTCGAAGAAGCGCGCCGGGCAGTCCGGGGGCGCCGCGAAGAAGGCGGCTGCCAAGAAGGCGCCCGCCAAGAAGTCCGCCGCGCCCGCGAAGAAGGCCGCGCCGAAGAAGGCCGCCGCCAAGGCCGCGCCGCCCAAGCCGGCGCCGAACCCCACCGGCGGGGTGTTCCGCGCGGCGCGCGCCGTCTGGATGGGCCTGGCCCGCGGCGTCGCGGCGCTGTTCCGCGGCATAGGGCGCGGCGCGAAGGGGCTGGACCCGGCCCACCGCAAGGACGGCAGCGCGCTGCTGCTGCTCGCCCTGGCCCTGATCGTCGCGGTCGGCACTTGGTCCAATCTGCAGGGCCCGGTCGGCGACCTGGTCGAGGTGCTGGTCACCGGCGCGTTCGGCCGGCTCGACCTGGTCGTGCCGATACTGCTGGGCGCCATCGCGGTCCGCCTGATCCTCCACCCCGAGAAGCCGGAGGCGAACGGACGGATCGTCATCGGCCTGTCCGCGCTGGTGATCGGCGTCCTCGGACAGGTCCACATCGCCTGCGGGGCGCCGGGGCGCGGCCAGGGCACCCAGGCGATCCAGGACGCGGGCGGCCTGGTCGGGTGGGCGGCGTCCCGGCCGCTGATCCTCGCGATGGGTGAGGTGCTGGCCGTACCGCTGCTGGTGCTGCTCACCGTCTTCGGGCTGCTGGTCGTCACCGCGACGCCCGTGGCCGCCATCCCGCAGCGGCTGCGCCTGCTCGGCGTCAGACTCGGCCTCGTCCGGGAGCGCACCGCGGAGTATCAGGCCGACGACGAGGGCTACGGGGCCTACGACGACCACGAGCCGTACGGCGCCGGGGAATACGCCGAGGAATGGCGCGAGACGCCCGCCAGACGGCCTCGGCGTGCCTCGCTGGACAAGGGGGGCCGACAGGGCGAGAGCGACCCGGAGCGGGCCGAGGAGGAGGCGCTGCGCAAGCGCCGGCGTCCGCGCCGCGCGCCGTCCGCGCAGCCGCCGCTCGACCGCCCGATGGACGCCGTGGACGTGGCGGCCGCCGCGGCCGCGGCCCTGGACGGGGCGGTGTTGCACGGCGTCCAGCCCTCACCGCTGGTCGCCGGGCTCAGCAGCGGGATCGCCACCGACCCGGGTCCCGGGTCCGACACCGGCGCGGTGCCGGGGGCGCGCGACGCCGAGCAGAGCGGCGGGACGGGCGCCACGGCGGGCAAGCGGAAGCGGCCCGGTCGGCCGGAGGGCGCCGATGAGGAGGAGCGGTCGGCCGCCGTCCCCGACCTGACCCGGCCCGCGCCCGAGCACTCCGAGCCGCTGCCGCCGCGTGCCGAGCAGCTGCAGCTCTCCGGCGACATCACCTATGCCCTGCCCTCGCTCGAACTGCTGGACCGCGGGGGACCCGGGAAGAGCCGCAGCCCGGCCAACGACGCCGTCGTCGCCTCGCTGTCCAACGTCTTCTCCGAGTTCAAGGTGGACGCGTCCGTCACCGGCTTCACCCGCGGCCCGACGGTCACCCGCTACGAGGTGGAGCTGGGCCCGGCAGTGAAGGTCGAGCGGATCACGGCGCTGGCCAAGAACATCGCCTACGCCGTCGCCAGCCCCGATGTGCGCATCATCAGCCCGATCCCCGGCAAGTCCGCCGTGGGCATCGAGATCCCCAACAGCGACCGCGAGATGGTCCGGCTGGGGGACGTGCTGCGCTCGGCCGACGCCGTCGGCGACGACCACCCGATGATCGTCGCGCTCGGCAAGGATGTCGAGGGCGGCTATGTCTCGCACAACCTGGCGACCATGCCCCACGTGCTCGTGGCCGGCGCCACCGGCTCCGGAAAGTCGTCCTGCATCAACTGCCTGATCACCTCGGTCATGGCCCGCGCCACCCCGGACGATGTGCGGATGGTGCTGGTCGACCCCAAGCGCGTGGAGCTGACCGCGTACGAGGGCATCCCGCATCTCATCACGCCGATCATCACCAACCCCAAGCGTGCCGCCGAGGCCCTGCAGTGGGTCGTACGGGAGATGGACCTGCGCTACGACGACCTCGCGGCGTTCGGCTTCCGGCATGTGGACGACTTCAACGCGGCGGTCCGCGCCGGCAAGGTGAAGCAGCCGGAGGGGAGCGAGCGCGAGCTCAAGCCCTACCCGTATCTGCTGGTCATCGTCGACGAGCTCGCCGACCTGATGATGGTCGCGCCCCGGGACGTCGAGGACTCGATCGTCCGTATCACCCAGCTGGCCCGCGCGGCGGGCATCCATCTGGTGCTGGCCACCCAGCGGCCGTCCGTGGACGTCGTCACCGGCCTGATCAAGGCGAACGTGCCCTCACGGCTCGCCTTCGCCACCTCCTCGCTGGCCGACAGCCGGGTGATCCTGGACCAGGCCGGCGCCGAGAAGCTGATCGGCAAGGGCGACAGCCTGTTCCTGCCGATGGGAGCGAGCAAGCCGGTCCGGATGCAGGGCGCCTTCGTCACGGAGGAGGAGGTCGCCGCCGTCGTCGAGCACTGCAAGGCACAGATGGCGCCCGTCTTCCGCGACGACGTCACCGTCGGGACGGCGAAGAAGAAGGAGATCGACGAGGACATCGGCGATGACCTGGATCTGCTGTGCCAGGCCGCTGAGCTGGTCGTTTCCACACAGTTCGGGTCGACATCGATGCTGCAGCGCAAGCTGCGGGTCGGCTTCGCCAAGGCGGGGCGGCTGATGGACCTCATGGAGTCGCGGGGGATCGTCGGGCCGAGCGAGGGTTCCAAGGCGCGCGATGTACTGGTCAAACCGGATGAATTGGATGGCGTGCTCGCGGTGATCCGCGGGGAGGCTCACCCTTAAGGAATCGGCGGGCAACCGTTTCCCCTGCCGATACGTCAAGTTGAGGGAGGTGGCGGAGGGATGTCCCACGATCGCGTTCATACGGCAATCCTGATGGCGGACAAACTCCGTCCTCCCGCTTGCCCGACCCTTTCGCCCCACCCCTAGACTGAACCTCCAGCAGGTGGCTACACGCTCGAAAGGCGCCCCCGTGTCCATCGGCAACTCCCCTGGCAACTCCCCCGAAGACGACCGGCCTTCCGTCGGTCGTGCCCTCCAGCAGGCCCGCATCGCCGCGGGGCTGACCGTCGACGAGGTCAGTACCACCACACGGGTGCGCGTTCCCCTAGTGCAAGGCATCGAGCAGGACGACTACGCGCGATGCGGCGGCGACGTCTACGCCCGGGGGCACATCCGTGTGCTCGCCCGCGCTGTCGGCCTCGATCCGGACGCCCTGGTCGCCCAGTACGACGCCGAGCACGGAGGCCGCCCCGTGCCGACCCTGGCGGCGCCGGTGTTCGAGGCCGAGCGGATCCGCCCCGAGCCCCGCCGCCCCAACTGGACGGCCGCCATGGTCGCGGCGATCGTCGCGGTCGTCGGATTCGTCGGCTTCACACTCTTCAGCGGCGGAAACGAGGACGGCGGCTCCACGGTCGCCGAGGAGACCACGACGGCCAAGCCGACCCCCACCAAGCACACCACCAAGCCGACCCCCACCAAGCCGACCGACCAGAAGCCGGAACCCACCGACGGCACCGAGAGCGCCATCGCGGGTGTCCCGGCGGACAAGGTCACGGTCAGACTGACCGCGGAGGGCGGACAGAGCTGGATCTCCGCCCAGGATCACAACGGACGGCTGATCCACGAGGGGCTGCTGCGCCAGGGCGACTCCAAGACCTTCAGCGACAGCAAGCGGATCGACCTGGTGCTCGGCAACGCCCAGGCCATCAAGCTCTTCGTGAACGGCAAGGAGGTCAAGGACCTGGCGGCCAACGGGCAGGTCCAGCGGCTGAGCTACACCAAGGGAGATCCCGAGGCGGGCTGAGCCGGCAGCCGGACGGAGCCCT
The DNA here is from genome assembly GCF_033793745.1 of Streptomyces sp. ME19-01-6. Taxonomy (NCBI): domain Bacteria; kingdom Bacillati; phylum Actinomycetota; class Actinomycetes; order Kitasatosporales; family Streptomycetaceae; genus Streptomyces; species Streptomyces sp. ME19-01-6. The sequence goes on from NZ_JARAXF010000049.1 coordinate 14,557, forward strand.
GGCAGCGGGAGGTGTCGGCGCGACGAAGTAGTCTGAGCCCATGCCCGAACCCCGCACCGTCGCCCTTGTCACTCTTGGCTGCGCCCGTAACGAGGTGGACTCGGAGGAGCTCGCAGGCCGCTTGGCGGCGGACGGCTGGGAGCTCGTCGAGGAAGCCGCCGAGGCGGATGTCGCCGTCGTCAACACCTGTGGATTCGTCGAGGCGGCCAAGAAGGACTCGGTCGACGCCCTGCTGGAGGCCAACGACCTGAAGGACCACGGCCGCACCCAGGCCGTGGTCGCCGTCGGCTGCATGGCCGAGCGGTACGGAAAGGAGCTGGCGGAGGCGCTGCCCGAGGCCGACGGGGTGCTCGGCTTCGACGACTACGCTCATATCTCGGACCGGCTGCGGACCATCCTGTCCGGCGGGATCCACGCCGCGCACACGCCGCGCGACCGGCGCAAGCTGCTGCCCATCAGCCCGGCCGAGCGGCAGCAGGCCGCCGAGGTCGCCCTGCCGGGCCATGCGCAGGCCGAGGCCGCGCCCGCGCCCGAGGACCTGCCCGCGGGCGTGGCCCCGGCCTCCGGGCCCCGGGCCCCGCTGCGCCGCAGACTGGTCAGCAGCCCGGTGGCCTCCGTCAAGCTGGCCTCCGGCTGCGACCGGCGGTGCTCCTTCTGCGCCATCCCGTCCTTCCGCGGATCCTTCATCTCACGCAGACCCTCCGATGTGCTCGGCGAGACACGCTGGCTGGCCGAACAGGGCGTGAAGGAGATCATGCTGGTCTCCGAGAACAACACCTCCTACGGCAAGGACCTCGGCGACATCCGGCTGCTGGAGACGCTGCTGCCCGAGCTGGCCGCGGTGGACGGCATCGAGCGGATCCGGGTCAGCTATCTGCAGCCCGCCGAGATGCGGCCCGGACTGATCGACGTGCTGACCTCGACCGAGAAGGTCGCGCCGTACTTCGATCTGTCGTTCCAGCACTCCGCCCCCTCGGTGCTGCGGGCCATGCGCCGCTTCGGGGACACCGACCGCTTCCTGGAGCTGCTCGACCGGATCCGGGCCAAGGCGCCGCAGGCGGGTGTCCGGTCCAATTTCATCGTCGGCTTCCCCGGCGAGACGGAGGACGACCTGGCCGAGCTGGAGCGGTTCCTCGGCGAGGCCCGGCTGGACGCCATCGGCGTCTTCGGGTACTCGGACGAGGACGGCACCGAGGCAGCGACCTACGAGGACAAGGTCGACCCGGACGAGGTCGCCGAGCGGCTGGCGCACATCTCGCGGCTGGCCGAGGAGCTCACCGCGCAGCGGGCCGAGGAGCGGCTGGGCGAGGTGGTCGAGGTGCTGGTCGAGGAAACCGGCGACGCGTACGTCACCGATACGACTGACGACACCGACGACGCCGACGAGGACGCGGGATCCCCGGTGGGGCGCGCCGCTCATCAGGCGCCCGAGACCGACGGTCAGACCCTGCTGACCGTGCTCGGGGCCGGCCCGGCGCCCGCCGTGGGGCGGCTGGTCACGGCGAAGGTGGTGGCGACGGAGGGCGTTGACCTGGTCGCCGAGGTGCTGGAGCAGGACGAGTCGCCGGCGGGCGGCGCGTGTTCCGAGGAGGCGGGCAGATGAGCGGAGTCCCGGCCTCCGCCGCGGGGGGCCACCACCGCCCGGCCGCGGCCGCCCGGCCCGCCGGACTGTGGAACATCGCCAACATCCTCACCATGGTCCGGCTGCTTCTGGTCCCTGGGTTCGTGTTGTTGATGCTGCACAACGGCGGGTACGACCCAGCCTGGCGCTCCTTCGCCTGGGCCGCGTTCGCCATCGCCATGATCACCGACCTCTTCGACGGGCATCTTGCGCGCCGGTACAACCTGGTCACCAACTTCGGCAAGATCGCTGACCCGATCGCCGACAAGGCGATCATGGGCGCCGCGCTGATCTGTCTGTCTGCCTTGTCCGACCTCCCGTGGTGGGTCACCGGAGTGATCCTCTTCCGTGAGATCGGGATCACGCTGATGCGCTTCTGGGTGATCAAGCACGGGGTGATCCCGGCCAGCCGGGGCGGGAAGATGAAGACGCTCGCGCAGGGCGTCGCGGTGGGCATGTACATCCTGGCGCTCACCGGGCCGCTGGCCACCCTGCGGTTCTGGGTGATGGCCCTGGCCGTGGCCCTCACCGTGCTCACCGGCATCGACTACGTCCGGCAGGCGATCGTGCTGCGCCGGGTCGGTCGGGCCGCGGAGCGGGAGTCCGTGGGATGACCGGGGGAAACGGGGGAGCGGCGGCCGAAGCGCTGGGGCTGCTGGAAGGGCGTGGGGAGACCCTTGCCGTCGCCGAGTCGCTGACCGGCGGGCTGCTGGCCGCCGAGCTGACCGCCGTGCCGGGCGCGTCCCGCACCTTCCGCGGCTCGGTGACCGCGTACGCCACCGATCTCAAGCGGGATCTGCTGGGCGTGGACGGGGCCCTGCTCGACGCCCGCGGGGCGGTGGACGCGGAGGTCGCCCGGCAGATGGCGGGGGGCGTGCGGCGGGCGCTGGGCGCGGACTGGGGTGTGGCGACCACGGGTGTGGCCGGTCCCACACCGCAGGACGGACAGCCCGTGGGCACGGTCCATGTGGCCGTGACGGGGCCGTCGGGGGCGGCCGCCGGGGCGGCGTTGCGGTTGGCCGGAGACCGCGCCGGAATTCGTGGACAGAGCGTGGAGGCGGCGGTCAAGCTGCTGTTGAGGGAATTGATCGCGACCGCGAGGGCACAGGATACGGAACAACACGGGGGGATTTGATGTTTGCAGCCCTGAGTGAACACGACATCGCTCCCCGCACGGGCGCAGCAAGAGGCGGTACGGTGGGGCGTGAAGGATCCGGATCCGAGGTCCGAGGAGGGAGCCAGCGATGATTCTGCTCCGTCGCCTGCTGGGTGACGTGCTGCGCCGGCAGCGCCAGCGCCAGGGCCGTACCCTGCGCGAGGTGTCCTCCTCCGCCCGGGTGTCCCTCGGCTATCTCTCAGAGGTGGAGCGCGGCCAGAAGGAGGCGTCCTCCGAACTGCTGTCCGCGATCTGCGACGCACTGGACGTCAGGATGTCCCAGGTCATGCGAGAGGTGAGCGACGAATTGTCGCTTGCGGAGCTGGCCGAGTCGACGGCGGCGAGCGAGAAGGTGCCCGCGCCGATGCGGTCGATGCTCAATTCGGTTTCCGTGACGTCCGTGACGGGTGTCCCGGAGGAGCGGGTGACCATCAAGGCGCCTGCGGAGGCTGTGGACGTGGTCGCGGCCTGACCGCCGTGGTGGCCTGGCGCGTCGCCCCCTGACAGCGGAGAGCTTTCGAGCCCCGGTCGGTAGTACACCGACCGGGGCTCGACGTTTGCCCGGTCGCGCACGGGTGACTCTATGGGAAGGTGGAGGGAGGGATCAAAAGCCTCAAATCGTTCAAAAGGTATTCAAAAAACAGTCAATAGGTCGAAAAGGAGGAGATGGATGTCTGTGGTGAAGAGCCCGCTCTCGGAGGAGAACCTCAAGGTCGTCAGTGACGCGCTGCAGGGGGCCCTCGTCGACCTCGTCGACCTGGCGCTCGTGGGCAAGCAGGTCCACTGGACCATCGTCGGCCCGCGTTTCCGTTCGGTCCATCTGCAGCTGGACGAGGTTGTCGCCACCGCCAGGACGCACGCCGACACCGTGGCGGAGCGGGCCTCGGCGCTCGGGGTACCCCCGGATGGCCGTGCCGCCACTGTGGCTGCGACCAGTGGCATCGAGACGGCCAAGAGCGGCTGGATCGAGGACGGGGATGCCGTGCGGGCCCTGGTGGCCGGCCTGGGGTCCGTGATCACCCGCATGCGGGACCGCATTGCGGCTACGGCCGACCCCGACCCGGTGACGCAGGACATCCTCATCGGGCTCACGCGTGATCTGGAGAAGCACCACTGGATGTTCCAGGCGGAGAACGCCAACGGCCGCTAGCCCGGTCGCCCGGGGCGGCGGTGGCCCCCGGTTCTGGGTGCGGGGGTCGGTGAGGCTGGGCAGACTGAGGGGCGCGGGACGTCTGACGCGCGCCCGCAAGCCTCCCGTGCGCCCTCCCGCTGAAAGTGAGCGGGCGTCTAGCGTCGGCCGAAGGAGGCAGTCGATGGCAGCCGTGGGAGGGGCCGACAACCAGCGTCGCGGACCGGTCCGGTGGGCGGTCGCGTTCGCCCTCGGCGGGGTGTGGTGGTGGGCGGTGCTGCGGTTGGCCGCGGCGCCGGAGCAGACCGGGCCGGTCGAGGAGGCGTTCACGGCGGGCGGCTGGGGGCTGAGTCTGCTGCCAGTGCACTGCGGTCCTTCACGGGGGCGGTCGGTGCGTCGGCTCTGGCCGCGGCCGCGGCCGGGGTCACCAGGGCATGGCGACGCCGCCGTTCGGGCGCAGGATCTGGCCGGTCATGAAGGATGAGGCGTCGGACGCCAGGTGGAGCACGGCGTGCGCGACATCCGCCGGCTCGCCCACCCGCCCCAGCGGGGTGCGCCGCACCATCGGCTCTTCCGCGAGGCGCTGCTCCTCGTCGCTGTGGCGGGCGGTCATGGGTGTGCGGATCCACCCGGGGGCGACGGCGTTGACGCGGATGCCGTGGCGGCCCACCTCGGTGGCGAGGGTCTTGGTGAGCTGGACGACGGCGGCCTTCGCGACGCCGTAGCAGAGCAGGCCGGGCGCGCCGGTGTCGATGGCGCCGGAGGCCATCGTGACGATGGTGCCGCCGGTGCCCTGCTCGATCATGGCGCGGGCGGCCTCCTGGCAGCCGTACAGCACCCCTTTGAAGTTGACGGCCAGGACGCGGTCGAGGTCGGCGTCGGCCGTCTCCAGGACGCTGCTGCTGTGCATGATCCCGGCGATGTTGGCCATGATGTCGAGGCGGCCGCCGGCGCGTACGGCGGCCACCGCGGCGGCGATCTGCGCGCGGTTGGCGACGTCGAGGGTGTGGGCGTGGGCGCTGCCCCCGGATTCGGTGATGCGGTCGGCTGTCCGTTGCGCGCCCTTGCCGTCCAGGTCCGCGCAGTGGACGGTCGCGCCGGCCTCGGCGAGCAGGGCGGCGCTGGCCCGGCCGATTCCGCCGGCCGCGCCGGTGATCAGTGCGGTGCGGCCGGTGAGGTCGTACGCGGTGAGGGTCATGGCGTGACCGTACGACCGGATCTGACGGGCCGTCAATCAGTCGGTTGGCCGGTCAGTCGTCGATGGTCGGGCCCGGCTGGCAGGCCGGGCACCAGTACGTGCTGCGCTCCTGGACGGCGCGGCCCTGCTCCATGCGCACGGGCGTGCCACAGCGCAGACAGGGCTTGCCCGCCCGGCCGTAGACCCACAGTCGGCGGTCGGCGCGCGACTCGGCCGTGGTGACGCGCGCGAGGCGGGTCTTGTTTGCCTCCAGGAGCCTTTTGGCGAGGGCCACCAGGCGCTCCAGGGACGGCATTTGGCCGGTGGGGAGCCAGGGGGAGACGCGCAGCAGGAAACACAGCTCCGACTTGTACACATTGCCGATCCCCGCGAGGTTGCGCTGGTCGAGCAGCGCCTCGCCGAGGGGGCGGGAAGGGTCGGCGAGGAGGCGGCGCAGGGCCTCGTGCGGGTCCCAGTCGGGGCCGAGCAGATCGGGGCCGAGGTGTCCGACGGCCTGGTCCTCATCCGGGGTGCGGAGCAGTTCGAGGACGGGGAGGCGGTAGCCGACGGCCGTGCGCTCGGCGGTGCTGAGGACGGCGCGGACCTGGTGGAGCGGGCCGCCGCGCCACCGCTCGCCGGGGTCGTACAGCTGCCAGGCGCCGTCCATCCGCAGATGGGAGTGGAGGGTCAGGCCGCCCTCCAGACGGGTGAGGAGATGCTTCCCGCGCGCGGTGACGTCCGTCACCTGGCGCCCGGCGAGGTCGACCGTGGCCAGCCGAGGGACGCGCAGATCGCAGCCGGTGAGCGGCCGGCCCGCCAGAGCCTGGTGCAGACGCCTGGCCGTCCGCCAGACGGTGTCTCCTTCGGGCATGGATCCTTCCTTTCGGGCTCGGTTCCCCTCCGGTGAGCGGCCCGCTGGTCAGGGGCGCAAACGCAGGCCGCGGGGGGTGGGGTGGAAGCCCGCGGCCTCCAGGGCGCGGCCCGTCGGGGAGGACAGCGCGGCCGTCCCGTTGACCCGCTCCACGGTCACCGTGCCCAGTGAGCCCGCCCGCGCGGCTTGGGCGAGCGCCCCGACCGCCGCGTCGAGCCGGGCGTCGTCGTGCCAGGCGAGCAGCGTCTTGCCGCCGCGCTCCATGTAGAGGCTCAGCTCTCCGTCGACGAGGATGACCAAAGAGCCCGCCTTTCGGCCCGGTCGGTGGGTCGCGTCCGCGGGCGGATCGGGCCAGGGGAGAGCCGCCCCGTACGCGTTGGCGGGGTCGGCCGCGGCGAGGATGACGGCGCGGCGGGCGGGGTCGCCGGTGTCACGGGCCGTGCTGACCGCGCGGAGCCGGTCGACGGCACCGTCCATGGCGAACTGGGCGGCGCCGAGCCCTTCGACCACATAGCCGCGGCGGGCCTGGCCGCTGTCCTCGAAGGCGGACAGCACGCGATAGGCGGCGGAGAACCCGCCCTCGACGCCTTCGGCGGCGACCGCGCCGCGGGTCACCACGCCGTGGCGGTCGAGGAGGGTGCGGGCCAGAGCGTGGGCGCGGTGGGTGGGCTCGGAATCGCGCTCGGGCAGCAGGGACCAGCGGCCCGCCACCGTGGGCGGCCCGTTCCGAGAGGCGGTGGGGCGGGCGGTCAGGCTCCCGTAGCGGCCTCGGGGGACCGCGCGCCTGGCCCGGTGGGCGGTGGAGCCGGCCGTGCGGCCCGAACCCATCAGAGCGCGCAGCGGGGCGAGGGTGTCGCCGGTGAGCCGGCCGGACCAGGCCAGGTCCCAGACGACCTCGGCGAGTTGAGGGTCCTGGACGTCGTGTCCGGCGGTCCGGACCTGCTCGGCGATCTGGCGGAAGAACAGGCCGTAGCCTCCGTCCAGCGCGTCCAGCACGGCCTGGTGGAGGGGGCCGATCTCCAGGGGGTGCGGTGGGTGCAGCAGCAGGGGGGCGGCCTCGGCGAGGTGAAGGGTGACCCAGCCGTCCTTGCCGGGCAGCGCGCCCGCCCCCGCCCACACGACCTCGCCGCTCGCGGTGAGCTCGTCGAGCATGGTGGGGGTGTAGTCACCGACCCGGGAGGGCAGGACCAGCTTCTCCAGGGCGGAGGCGGGGACCGGGGCGCCCTGGAGCTGCTCGACGGCGCGCACCAGGCCGTCGATCCCGCGCAGGCTGTGGGTGCCCAGGTGCTGCCACCGGGGGAGGAAGGCGGCGAGCGCGGCCGGCGGGACCGGCTCCAGCTCATGGCGCAGCGCGGCCAGGGAGCGGCGGCGCAGCCGGCGCAGCACGGTGGCGTCGCACCACTCCTGGCTGACCCCGGCGGGCGCGAACTCGCCCTGGACGATGCGGCCGCTCGCCGCGAGACCGTGCAGCGCCCCGTCGGTGATGGCGGTGCCCAGACCGAAGCGGGCGGCCGCCTGGGCGGAGGTGAACGGGCCGTGGGTGCGGGCGAAGCGCGCCAGGAGATCGCCGAGGGGGTCCTTGACCGGCTCGGTGAACGCCTCAGGGACCCCGACCGGCAGCGCCGTGCCCAGCGCGTCCCGCAACCGTCCCGCGTCCTCGACGGCCGCCCAGTGGTCCTGCCCGGCGATACGGACGCGGATGGCCCGGCGGGTGCCCGACAGATCCGGCGCCCACCGGGGATCGGCGCCGCGCTCGGCCAGCTCGGCGTCGGTCAGCGGCCCGAGGAGGCGCAGCAGGTCGGCGACGCCCTCGGCGTCCTTGACCCGGCGGTCGTCCGTGAGCCACTGCAGCTCGCGCTCCAGATCGGCCAGGACGTCGGCGTCCAGCAGCTCGCGCAGCTCGGCCTGGCCCAGGAGCTCGGCCAGCAGCCGGGAGTCGAGGGAGAGCGCGGCGGCCCGGCGCTCGGCAAGCGGGGAGTCGCCCTCGTACAGGAACTGCGCCACATAGCCGAAGAGCAGCGAGCGGGCGAACGGGGACGGTTCCGGGGTGGTCACCTCCACCAGCCGGACCCGGCGGGCCTCGAGGTCGCCCATCAGCTCGGTGAGGCCGGGGACGTCGAACACGTCCTGCAGGCATTCGCGGACTGCTTCGAGCACGATCGGGAACGAACCGAACTCGCTCGCCACCTGTAGGAGCTGCGCGGCCCGCTGGCGCTGCTGCCACAGCGGGGTGCGCTTGCCGGGGTTGCGGCGGGGCAGCAGCAGGGCGCGGGCGGCGCACTCGCGGAACCGGGAGGCGAACAGCGCCGAGCCGCCGACCTGGTCGGTGACGATCTGGCCGACCTCGTCCTTGTCGAAGGCGACATCGGCCGCTCCGACGGGCGACTGCTCGAAGTCGTACTCCCTGCCCTGGGCCATCGGGTCGGCGTCCAGCAGATCCAGGCCCATCAGATCCGCGTCGGGCAGGCGCAGCACGATGCCGTCGTCCGCGTGCATCGCCTGCGCGTCCAGCCCGAACCGCTCGGACAGGCGCGCTCCCAGCGCCAGCGCCCAGGGGGCGTGGACCTGCGCGCCGAAGGGGGAGTGGATGACGACGCGCCAGTCGCCCAGCTCGTCCCGGAAGCGCTCCACGACGATCGTGCGGTCGTCCGGCACATGGCCGCAGGCGCGACGCTGCTCGTCCAGATACTCCAGGACGTTGTCCGCGGCCCAGGCGTCGAGCCCGGCGGCCAGCAGCCGCGCCCGGGCCGCCTCGGCGGTCAGCCCGCCGATCTCCCGGAGGAACGCGCCCAGCGCGCGGCCCAGCTCCAGCGGGCGGCCCAGTTGGTCGCCCTTCCAGAACGGGAGACGACCGGGGACGCCGGGGGCGGGGGTGACCACGACCCGGTCGCGGGTGATGTCCTCGATCCGCCACGAGGTGGTGCCGAGGGTGAACACATCGCCCACCCGCGACTCGTAGACCATCTCCTCGTCGAGCTCGCCGACCCTGCCCCCGCCCTTTTTGGGGTCGGAGCCCGCCAGGAAGACCCCGAACAGGCCGCGGTCGGGGATCGTGCCGCCGGAGGTGACGGCCAGCCGCTGCGCTCCCGGGCGGCCGGTGACCGTGCCCGCCACGCGGTCCCACACCAGGCGCGGCCGCAGCTCCGCGAAGGCGTCGGACGGATAGCGGCCCGCGAGCATGTCGAGGACCGAGGTGAAGGCGGACTCGGGGAGCGCGGCGAAGGGGGCGGCGCGGCGGACCAGGGCAAGCAGCTCGTCCACGTCCCAGGTGTCCACGGCCGTCATGGCGACGAGCTGCTGGGCCAGCACGTCCAGTGGATTGGTGGGCACGCGCAGCGACTCGATGGCCCCCTCGCGCATCCGCTCGGTGACCACCGCCGCCTGCACCAGGTCGCCGCGGTACTTCGGGAAGACCACACCGGTGGAGACCGCGCCCACCTGGTGGCCGGCGCGGCCCACGCGCTGCAGCCCGGAGGCCACCGAGGGCGGCGACTCGACCTGGACGACGAGGTCCACCGCGCCCATGTCGATGCCCAGCTCCAGGCTGGAGGTGGCCACCACGGCGGGCAGCCGGCCCGCCTTGAGGTCCTCCTCCACCAGCGCCCGCTGCTCTTTGGACACCGAGCCGTGGTGCGCGCGGGCCAGCAGCGCGGGTGCCCCCTTGGCCGCCCCCGACTCGGCCATCAGCTCGGCCGGTGAGTGGTCCTCGGGCAGAGCCTCCCCGGTGGCCCGCTCGTACGCGATCTCGTTGAGCCGGTTGCACAGCCGCTCGGCGAGGCGGCGGGAGTTGGCGAAGACGATCGTCGAGCGGTGGGCCTGCACCAGATCGGCGATCCGCTCCTCCACATGGGGCCAGATCGACGGCTTCTCGCTGGTGTCGTGGTCATCGTCCCGCGCGGGGGAGCCGCCCAGCTCGCCCAGGTCCTCGACCGGGACCACCACCGACAGGTCGAACTCCTTGCCCGAGGGCGGCTGGACGATCTCCACCCTGCGCCGCGGCGACAGAAAGCGCGCCACCTCGTCCACCGGCCGCACGGTCGCCGAGAGGCCGATCCGCCGGGCCGGGCGGGCCAGCAGCTCGTCGAGCCGCTCCAGGGAGAGCGCGAGATGCGCGCCGCGCTTGGTCCCGGCGACGGCGTGCACCTCGTCCAGGATCACCGTCTCCACGCCGCGCAGCGCCTCCCGCGCGGAGGAGGTGAGCATCAGGAACAGCGACTCGGGGGTGGTGATGAGGATGTCCGGTGGGCGGCTGACCAGCGCGCGGCGCTCCGCGGCCGGGGTGTCGCCGGAGCGGACGCCCACCCGGATCTCCGGCTCGGGCAGCCCGAGCCGCACGGACTCCTGCCGGATGCCGGTGAGCGGGCTGCGGAGGTTGCGCTCGACGTCCACCGCCAGGGCCTTGAGCGGCGAGATGTACAGCACCCGGCAGCGCTTCCGGGCCTCGGCCGGCGGGGGCGCGCTGGCCAGCCGGTCGAGTGCGGCGAGGAACGCGGCCAGGGTCTTGCCCGAGCCGGTGGGGGCCACGACCAGCACGTCCGAGCCCTCGCCGATCGCTTGCCAGGCGCCCTCCTGCGCGGCCGTGGGCGCGGTGAAGGCACCCGCGAACCATCCGCGGGTGGCGGGGGAGAAACCGTCGAGTGCTGGGCCTGCCATGTCCTCCATCGTGCACCGGGCCACTGACAACGGGCGGACCCGCGGCTCACGGCCCCGGGCGGCGGCGCACAATGACCCCATGGACACCAGGGGGGCAGGGGAGCGAGCGGGGGAGTGGGCGCGGCACTGGCGCTGGACCGGGCTGCCGGGTCTCGACCTGCTGCGGGCCCGCTATGTGCACCACAGCTTCCCCCGGCACTCCCACGAAGGATATGTGTTCGGCGCGGTCACCCGCGGGGTGGAGGAGGTCGGGCTGCCGGGCCGCACGGAGCGGGCCGGTCCGGGCACCGTCGTCCTGATCAATCCGGAGGTGCCGCACTCCGCGCGCGCCGGGGTGCCGGAGGGGTGGGCCTACGCCACGCTCTATCCGTCCGCGTCGGTGATCACCGAGATCGCGGCCGAGGTCACCACGGTCCGCGGTACGGTCGGGTTCGCCGAGACCCTGGTCGAGGACGCGCACACCGCGCACCTCATCAGCGAGGTGCACCGGGCGGCCGAGGAAGACAACGCGCTCGCCGCCGACAGCCTGCTGCGCGTCGCCGTCGCTCGCCTGCTGCGTCACCACGGCGGCCCGCTCCCCGCGCGCGCGGCGCGCACAGCGGGCGCGCACATGGTGGTGCGCGCCCGCGAGATCCTCGAGGAGCGGATGGCGGACCCGCCCACCCTCGAGCAGCTGGCGGTCGAGCTCGGCACGGGCTCCTTCGCGCTCCTGCGCGCCTTCCGCGCTGCCTATGGCATGCCGCCGCACACCTGGCTCACCGACGCCCGGGTGCGCCGGGCCCGCCGCCTGCTGGACGGCGGGGCCGCGCCCGCCGAGGCCGCCGTCGCCGTCGGCTTCTCCGACCAGCCCCATCTGAACCGGCACTTCACCCGGATCGTCGGAGTGCCCCCGGGCGCCTATCGGCGCGAGCGCGCCGCCGACCGGCTGAGGAGCGCGGCCAGGCCGTAGGCGAAGCGCTCGTCCCATGACCCGCTGGGGAGCTGCAAGAACGTACAAGACCGGGCGCCATCCGGTCTCCTACTGTGCGGGGCGTGGCAGAAAAGATCGACATACGTACCGGCTCGGAGACCGGCTCCGGGCCCGGAACCGGCTCCGAGCCCAACGCGAGCGCGGCCGTGATCCGCGACGCGCTGGGAGTCGGGGTCGCGGTCGGGCTCTCCGGCTTCGCCTTCGGCGTGACGTCGGCGGGCGCCGGCCTCAGCGTCCTGCAGACCTGTGCGCTCAGCCTCCTCGTCTTCACCGGCGCCTCGCAGTTCGCCCTCGTCGGCGCGCTGGCGGCGGGTGGCAATCCGCTCACCGCCGCCGCGGGCGCGTTCTTCCTGGGCGTGCGCAACGCCTTCTACGGGCTGCGGCTGTCCGGCCTCCTCGGCCTGCCCCGGTCGGTGCGCCCCCTGGCCGCCCACTGGGTCATCGACGAGACCTCCGCCGTCGCCCTCGCGCAGTCCGACCGGCGCACCGCGCGGCTCGGCTTCACCGTCACCGGCCTGAGCCTGTACGCCCTGTGGAACCTGACCACGCTGGTCGGCGCCCTCGGGGCGGCCGCGCTCGGCGACACCGCGGCCTGGGGCCTGGACGCCGCGGGCCCGGCGGTTTTCCTCGCCCTGCTGGCCCCCATGCTCCGCGGCACGGTCGAGCGGGCCGCGGCCGGCCTCGGGGTGCTGCTCGTCCTCGGCTGCCTGCCGCTGCTGCCCGCCGGCGTGCCGGTCCTGGTGGCGGCGCTCGCCGCGCCCGCCGTCCTCGCCGTACACGGCCTGCGGGCCCGGCGGGCCACTGGGGAGGGCGGGGTCCGTTGAGCACCTGGATCGCCATCGGCGTCACCGCGGCCGGGTGCTACCTGGCCAAACTGCTGGGCCTGTCGGTGCCCGCCGGCGCCCTGGAGCGCCCTGTTGTCCGCCGCCTCGCCGCACTGCTCCCCGTCGCACTGCTGGCCGCCCTCACCGCCCAGCAGACCTTCGGCGACGGGCAGCACCTGGTCCTGGGCGCGCGGGCGGCCGGGCTCGGCGCGGCGGCGATCGCCCTGGTGCTGCGCGCTCCCTTTCTGGTGGTGGTCGCCGTCGCCGTGGTCGTCACCGCGGGCGTACGGGCCCTCTAGCCGAAAGCGCGGCCGTACGCGCGCAGCGTCAGCAGGGCCTCGATGGTCACGATCGGCCGCCATTCCAGGGCCGCCCCGGAAGCCCGCGGGTGCCTGCGGAGGGGCCAGCCGCCGTCCTCGCACTGGGAGTCCGCGAGGAAGTCCAGCGACCGCTCCACCTCGGCGTCGGTGAACCACGGGCGGGCCGGGGAGTCGGGGGTGCGCGCCACCTCGTATACGTGGATCCGCTCGCCCGGGGCGCGGCCCTCGGGCAGCGGGTGGTCCTCGGTGCGCTCGGGGTCGGGGTCCAGCACCACCAGCCCCTGCTTGCGTACCCGCCGGCCGAGCCGCTCCGCCGCCGCCAGCGCGCGGGGGCGGTCCGGCGCGCCGTCGAGGAAGGCGACGGCCGCCAGTACCTCGTGCGGCCGGGGCGCCGCGCCCTCCTCCAACGCCGCGACCGCCGCCCAGCAGAAGTCCGTCGCCCGGAACAGCCAGGCGTGCCACACGTCGTTGCGGTGCAGCAGCCCCACCACCGGACCGGTCGCGAGCAGATTTCCGGCCGAGCCGTCCGCCGCGGGGTTCCAGGAGGCCACCGCGGTGCCGGGCGGCGCGGGGCGGTGCGCCGGGAGCGCGCCGTCCGGGGTGGTGATCTCCGTCAGATAGCGGCACAGGAGCTCCACGCGCCGTCCCCCGCAGCGGCCGATCCCGTCCAGGACGCGCAGCGCGTGCGCGGCGTGCTGCGGCCGGCTGTGCGGGCCGCGCAGATCCGGCTCCAGGGCGTGGCCGTAGCCCCCGTCGTCACCCAGGTACGCGGCCAGCGCGGTCTCGACCGGGTCGGCGCCGCCACCCAGGAAGTGGTACGCGAATCTGCGCTGCTCGAGCACCCGGGCGGTCAGCCACACGAACTGCTCGGCGCGGGCCAGTGAGGAGGAGGGGGCTGCTGCGGATCGGTCCATGGGCCGACCGTAGGCCGGAAAGCCCTGGCGCACGGCGGCTCGCGTCCGACTGCACCCCCAGGAGCGCGATACTGATCGCATGCGGTTGACGGATTTCTGGCAGCGGATGGCGGACTACTTCGGCGAGGCGTACGCGGACTCCTTCGCGCGCGATCATGTGATGTCCGAGCTCGGCGGCCGTACCGTGCACCAGGCGCTGGACGCCGGCTGGGACGCCAAGGCCGTCTGGCGCGGAGTGTGCGCCGCCCTGGAGATTCCGGCCGACAGGCGCTGAGCGGCCGCCGGGCCCGTGAGCCCGGAGTTCGCGGGGTGGCCGGATATCTTTCACCGGGGTACGCCACACTTGCCCAGTGGCCCCAGCAGAAGAGACCCTCCCGCCCGACGCCGACGGCGTCCCCGTCGGCCCCCAGGCCGCCGCCCGCGAGGCGCGGCCCGGCGCGCCCATGCCGCGCTGGCTGCCGCGTGCCATGGTCCTCGCGCTCGCCCTGGTGGCCTGTTATCACCTGGCCACCTGGGCCTTCGACCAGCTGACCGGACTGCTCCTCAACATCCTGGTCGCGTTCTTCCTCGCGCTGGCCGTCGAACCGGCGGTGGACCGGATGGCCGCGCGCGGCGTGCGCCGGGGGGTGGCCACCGGGCTGGTCTTCCTCGGCATCCTGGTCGGCGTCGCGGGGTTCTTCACCCTGCTCGGATCGATGCTCGCCGACCAGATCATGACCATGGTCGAGGAGTTCCCGAAGTATCTGGATCAGTTGGTGAGCTGGGCCAATGAGACTTTCCACACCGAGTTGTCGCGGGTCGAGATCCAGGACAGTGTGCTCCACTCGGACTGGCTGCAGAGCTACGTCAAGAACAGCGCGAACAACGTGCTGGACGTCTCCGCCCAGGTCCTCGGGGGGCTCTTCAAGGTCCTGACGGTGACCCTCTTCGCCTTCTACTTCGCCGCCGATGGCCCCCGGCTGCGCCGTGCCCTGTGCTCGGTGCTGCCGCCGACCCGGCAGGCCGAGGTGTTGCGCGCCTGGGAGATCGCGGTCGCCAAGACCGGCGGCTACATCTACTCGCGCGGCCTGATGGCGCTGATCTCCGGCATAGCGCACTACGTCCTGCTGGAGTGGCTGGGCGTGCCCTACGCCCCGGCGCTGGCCGTCTGGGTGGGGCTGATCTCCCAGTTCATCCCGACCATCGGCACCTATCTGGCGGGCGCCCTGCCGATGCTGATCGCGTTCACCGTCGAGCCCTGGTACGCGCTGTGGGTGCTGGTCTTCGTCGTGGTCTACCAACAGTTCGAGAACTATCTGCTGCAGCCGCGCATCACCGCCAGGACGGTGGACATCCACCCGGCGGTCTCGTTCGGCTCGGTGATCGCGGGCACCGCGCTGCTCGGCGCGGTGGGCGCCCTGATCGCGATCCCGGCGACCGCGACGCTGCAGGCGTTCCTCGGCGCTTACATCAAGCGGTACGACGTGACGGACGACCCGCGGGTCCAGGGCCGCACGCGGCGGCGCGGCATGTCGGCCCTCGCACGGGCGCGGGACGCGCTGAAACGGCGTGGTTGACACAAAATTCGAACATCCATTCTCATGGTGGATCTCGCCTGAGTTATCCACAGGCCGAGGACGTCCGGGCCGCTTGTCAGTGGCAGAGGTTAGCGTCGTGGACGTGAAGCGATCGACTCAAGCAAACCGGGTGGAACCCATGGCAGGAACCGACCGCGAGAAGGCGCTCGACGCCGCGCTCGCACAGATTGAACGGCAATTCGGCAAAGGCGCAGTGATGCGCATGGGCGAGCGGCCGAACGAGCCGATCGAGGTGATTCCCACCGGATCGACCGCGCTCGACGTCGCCCTGGGCGTCGGCGGCCTGCCGCGCGGCCGTGTGGTGGAGGTCTTCGGTCCCGAGTCCTCCGGTAAGACCACCCTGACTCTCCACGCGGTGGCGAACGCGCAGCGGGCCGGCGGCGCGGTCGCGTTCGTGGACGCGGAGCACGCCCTCGACCCGGACTACGCGCAGAAGCTGGGAGTGGACACCGACTCCCTCATCCTGTCCCAGCCGGACAACGGTGAGCAGGCGCTCGAGATCACCGACATGCTGGTCCGCTCCGGCGCGCTCGACCTCATCGTCATCGACTCCGTCGCCGCCTTGGTGCCGCGGGCGGAGATCGAGGGCGAGATGGGCGATTCCCACGTCGGTCTGCAGGCCCGGCTGATGAGCCAGGCGCTCCGTAAGATCACCAGCGCGCTCAACCAGTCCAAGACCACCGCGATCTTCATCAACCAGCTTCGCGAGAAGATCGGCGTCATGTTCGGCTCCCCCGAGACGACGACCGGTGGCCGGGCGCTGAAGTTCTACGCCTCGGTGCGCCTGGACATCCGCCGCATCGAGACCCTCAAGGACGGCACCGACGCGGTCGGCAACCGCACCCGCGTCAAGGTCGTCAAGAACAAGGTCGCGCCGCCCTTCAAGCAGGCCGAGTTCGACATCCTCTACGGCCAGGGCATCAGCCGCGAGGGCGGCCTGATCGACATGGGCGTCGAGCACGGCTTCGTCCGCAAGTCCGGCGCCTGGTACACGTACGAGGGCGACCAGCTCGGCCAGGGCAAGGAGAACGCCCGGAACTTCCTCAAGGACAACCCCGACCTCGCCAACGAGATCGAGAGGAAGATCAAGGAGAAGCTGGGCATCGGCGTCAAGCGGGAGGAGCCGGTCGTCGAGCCCGGCGCCGACGCGGCCGCCCCGGCCGCGGCTTCCGCCGCGCCGGTGAAGGCGGCGCCCGCCACGGCGGCCAAGGCCGGAACGAAGGCGGTCAAGACCGCCGCGGCCAAGAGCTGACCGTGACGCGGCGGACCGACTGGCCGGACGGCCAAGGCCGTCCGGCCGGCCCGGACAGCGGCGGCCCCTCCTCGTCGAGGGCCGAGCAGGGGCCGCCGCGCAGCCCGGAGGAGCAGGCACGGGCGATCTGTCTGCGCCTGCTCACCGGGACCCCGCGCACCCGCAGACAGCTCGCGGACGCGCTGCGGACCCGAGGCATCCCCGACGAGGTGGCGCAGGAGGTGCTGTCCCGGTTCGAGGACGTCGGGCTGATCGACGACGCGGCGTTCGCGGACGCCTGGGTGGAGTCCCGCCACCACAGCCGGGGCCTCGCCCGCCGGGCGCTCGCGCGCGAGCTGCGCACCAAGGGCGTGGACTCGGCCCTGATCGACGAGGCCGTGGGGCAGCTCGACGCGGAGCAGGAGGAGCGCACCGCCCGTGAGCTGGTGGAGCGCAAGCTGAGGGCCACCCGCGGCCTCGACCGGGAGAAGAGGCTGCGCCGACTGGCCGGGATGCTCGCGCGCAAGGGCTATCCGGAGGTGGTGGCGCTGAGGGTGGTGCGGCGCGCGTTGGAGGAGGAGGGGGAGGACCCGGAGCTGCTGGAGCGGCATCTGCCCGACGCATAGCGGCGTCTGCTCGACGCAGGGGATGGCGCGAGGGCGAGAGGGGCGTGACCGACTATGAAGACGCCGGTCGGCAGGGCCCCGACCGGCCCTCGGAAAGCCTCCGGGGCCGGTCGGTTGTTCAGGAGTGAGGACTCAGGAGTGCGGGCTTACCGGCAGGCCCGCCGCGCGCCACGCCTGGAAGCCGCCCACCAGGTCCGTGGCGCGGGACAGCCCGAGCTGCCGCAGCGACACCGCCGCGAGGCTCGACGCGTATCCCTCGTTGCACACCACCACGATCCGCAGATCGTGGTCCGTGGCCTCGGGCAGCCGGTGGTCGCACAGCGGGTCGAGCCGCCACTCCAGCTCATTCCGCTCGACGATCAGCGCGCCCGGGATGATCCCGTCGCGCTCCCGCAGCGCGGCGTACCGTATGTCCACCAGCAGCCCGCCCTCGGCCTGCGCCGCCGCGGCCTCCGCGGGCCCGAGGCGGTCGAGGCCGACACGGGCCTCGGCCAGCAGTTCATCGATGCTCCGCTTCGCGCTCATCAGGTCACTCCCACTCGCCCGGCCGCTCGATCTGCTCCAGCCGCAGCACCTGTCCGGTGCGGCTGTAGCGGCGCATCAGCGGCAGCGGCGGGTAATAGGCGTGCACCGACACGGCATGCCGCTCCGTGGAGGTGTTGAGCACCTCGTGTACGTGGTGCGGGCCGAAGGCCCGCCCCTCTCCGGCGGGAAGCCGCCGCTCACGGTCGACGTCGTCGGCCAGTTCGAGGGTCTTCCAGCCCTCGGTGGGCAGGCGCGCGGTGAGCGACTGCTCGTGCAGCTCACCGGCCGCCGCGACGAACGCGCCGTGCGAGCCGCCGTGGTCGTGCCAGCCGGTGCCGGTGCCGGGAGGCCAGCCGATCAGCCACGCCTCGCTGCCGCCGGGCCCGTCGAGCCGCAGCCAGGTGCGGCCCTCCGGGTCGAGGGGGAGCGAGTCGACGAGCGCGGTGTCGGCGGCCGTGCGGCGGGCGAATTCGAGGAGTTCGGCCGGGCCTGGCACGGTGTCGGCGGAGGGCGGGGCGGCCGCCGAGGGCTGGGCGAGGGAGGAAGTGCGTACGTCGGGCACTGAGACCGTCCTGAGTGATCGCGAAAGGGGCGCGGCCCGAGCCGCGCGGGAAAGAAGCCGATCAACAGGAGGGGCGACAGACGCAGCCCGCGTAGCGGACGAGGTCCACATGGACCCTCCGCCAGAAGCGCGGCAGCTGAGCGTCAGTCACAGGGCGTACTCAACCACGGGCCGGAAAGCAAGGTCAACTACTGCTGTCCACTCCTCGGACGCACCCGCCGCGCACTCCGCCGCGCACTCCGCCGCGCACTCCGCCGCGCACACCGCCACGCACCCCCACGCGCACGCCGCCACGCAGGCCGTGCGCGCCGCCCTACCGGTGCGCCGTCGCCTCCGCCTCCACCGACGGCCCGTCGGCGGCGCCGCCTCGCGCGGCCTTCCCGCCCAGCGCCGCGTCCGCGCACGCGTACAGCTCGGCCGGGCGCACCCCGGTCAGCGCCGCGACCAGATGCCCGTCGGGCCGCACCAGCAGCACGGTGTGGGCCGGGGCCCCCGGGTACTCCTCGGCGACCAGCAGCTCGGCCCGCACCGGCAGCGCCGCGACCGCCGCCGCCAGCCGTGGCATCAGCCCCGCACGCAGCCAGTGACGGCGGTCCCACACCCCCGTTCCGGGAGCGACGAGGACGACCAGCAACTCTCGTCCCAGCCGCGCCCGCAGCCGGGTGAGCGCCCCGTCCGACGCGGTCACCGGCACATCGGCGGCGGGCGCGCCGATCTCGGTGTCGACCGTGACCGAGCCCTCGGGGGGCGCCGCGGGCATCAGGGGCGAGCGGCTGTGGACCGGCGGCTCGCCCAGCGGGCCGCGCCCCAGGTGACCGTCGGTGAGCAGCGCGTCGTGGGCGCGCACCGCGCCGGGCAGTACGGAGCGCCGCACCGCATGCCAGCCGCCGGACGCCCGCACCAGCGGCAGCGCCTGGTCCGCGGCGCGCAGCCGGGCGCTCACCGCACCGCGCCGCTCGGCCTGATAGCTGTCGAGCAGCGCGTCCGTCGCCCCCTGGTGCCAGGCGAGGGCCAGCTTCCAGGAGAGGTTGCCGCTGTCGCGCAACCCCTCGTCGAGCCCCTGGGTGCCGAGCGCGCCGAGCAGATGGGCGGCGTCCCCGGCGAGGAAGGCGCGGCCGACGCGCCAGCGGCGCGCGAGCCGGTGGTGCACGGTGTGCACGCCGGTGTCCACAAGCTCGTAGGGGGGCGCGGGGTCGCCGCACCACCCCGTGAGGGTGTCGTGCACCCGCGCGAGGAGCGCGTCCGGCGTGACCAGGTCGCGGCCCGGCGGCAGCAGCCAGTCCAGCCGCCAGACGCCGCGCGGCAGCGGGCGGGCGGTCACCTCCGCGTCGACGGTGCGCCACGGCGGCGAGCGGTGCAGTACGGCCTCGCCGGGCCAGGGGAGTTCGGCGCGCAGCGCGGCGACGGCGTGCCGCTCCACCGCGGTGCGGCCCGGGAAACGCACGCCCAGGAGCTTGCGGACGGTGGACCGCGGCCCGTCGCAGCCGATCAGGTAACTGCCCCGCCACCAGGTGCTCTGGGCGCCCCGGGTGTGGACGCTGACGCCCCGGGCGTCCTGTTCCAGGGCATCGACGCGGGTGCCGGAGACGATCCGTACGAGGTCCTCGCCGGGGACGGTGGCCAGCGCGGCGCGCAGGGCGCGGGTGAGCTCGTGCTGGGGCAGGTGCAGCGGCGAGGGCAGCTCCGGCTCCTCCGCCTCGTCGCCCTCCGGCCCGCCGCCGGTGCCGCCGTGGCCGCCAGCGCCGTCGTCACGGATGAAGCCGTCGTCACGGACGTAGCCGACGTCGTAGCCGCGGCCGTTCCGGCCGTCCGCGGATCCCAGGGGGAACAGCCCGTCGGGCACCAGGGTCAGCCGCCGGACGACCTGCCGCCGCCGCATCGTGCGCCAGCCGTTCCACGGCACGGCCGCCTGGGCCGCCCGGCAGCCCAGCCGCTCCAGGAGGGCGGCGGTGTCGGGGCGCAGCACGGCCGTACGGGCGGGGCGGCGCTCGTCCTCGCCCGGGCTCTCGTCGAGCAGGATGACGGGCACCTCGGCGCGTGCGAGCGCGAGGGTCAGGGCGAGGCCGACCGGGCCCGCCCCGGCGATGATCACCGGGTCCACGGCGCGGTTCCCGTGGCCCTGAGGGACGTGCGTGAGTTGAGGAAACTGGCCGTTGAAACCCGGTGCGCGATCACACAAAGTATGCAACCCACTGCGGGTCCCCGCGTCAAGCGACGGGGGCGGTGGCGCGTGCGCCACCGCCCCCGTCGGACCAGATACCAGACCGGGTATACGGTCAGTTCTTCGCCGCCGTGTCGACCGGTCCGGCGACCTGGGACTGATCGACGACGTCCAGCGCGTCTCCCGCCGCGACCGGCTGCTCGGCCGGGGCGACCGCGATGCCGCTCTTGGCGCGCCGGCCGCGCCGCTCGATCCAGTTGGCCAGGGCGGACAGCGCCATACACAGGGCCACGTAGATGGCACCGCCGACGATGATCAACGGGATGTACGGGTTGTCGTCGTTGACGACAGTGTTGCCGGCGATCTGCTGGATCTGGTACAGCAGCTCCGCGTACGTGATTGCGAAGCCGAGCGAGGTGTCCTTCAAGGTGACCACCAGCTGGCTGATGATGGTCGGCAGCATTGCGCGGACACCCTGCGGGATCAGGACCGTCATCATGACCTGGGTCTTGCGCATGCCCAGGGCGTAGGCGGCCTCACGCTGCCCCTTGGGCACCGAGTTGATGCCCGCCCGCAACACCTCGGCCTGCACCGAGCCGTTGTAGACGGTCAGGCCGACGACCAGGGCCCAGAACTCAGTCCCGTCGCCGGTGAATCCCAGATCGTTCCTGTAGGTGAGGAAGAGCACCCACAGGGCGTAGATGGTGATCAGCAGCGGGATGGCCCGGAACAGTTCGATGAAGCCGGTCGCGAACCAGCGGACCGCCTTGTGATCCGAGAGCCGGCCGACGGCCAGCACCACGCCCAGCAACAGCGACAGCACCGCGGCCACCGCGAACACCTGGAGGGTGGTCAGCAGGCCGTCGATGATGTCGTTCTGGACACCCTTGTAATTGAAGATGTCCCACATCTCGGGTGCGAACTGGCCCTTGTCGTTCAGTCGCACGATGACGAAGGCGATCAGGCCGATCACGGCGAGAGTGCCGATGACCGAGTACACGCGGTTGCGGATACGGGCCTTGGGGCCGGGTGAGTCGTACAGGACGCTTGCGCTCATCGGGCCACCTCCATGCGGCGTTCAATCAGTCGGAAGAGTCCGCTGATGGAGAAGGTGATGACCAAGTAGGCGAGGGCGATCCACAGGAAGATCCAGCCGATCGGATATCCCTTGTCACTCAGCAGCTTCGAGACGTTGAACAGCTCGGTGTTGCTGAAGACGCCCGCGATGGCGGAGTTCTTGGTCAGAGCGATGAATATGCTGCTCAGCGGCGGGATCACGGTCCGTGTGGCCTGCGGCAGGACGATCATCCGCAGCGTCTGGAAGAAGGTCATCCCCAGGCTCCGGGCCGCTTCGGCCTGTCCGATCGGCACCGTACCGATGCCGGAGCGCACAGCCTCGCAGACGAACGTCGAGGTGTAGCAGCCCAGCGCCCCCACCGCGAGCCTGTAGGGGCTCGTCCCGGGGAAGAGGATCTGGGGGATCACGAAGAACGTGATCAGGAACAGCAGGGTCAGCGGGGTGTTCCGCAGCAGGGTGACCCAGGCGGTGCCGAAGGCACGGAGCGGCGGAATGGGGGACACCCTGAAGCCGGCCATGATGATGCCGAGGATGAGGGCGAGCGCCGCGCTGGCCGCGGTGAGCGACAGGGTTCCGAGGAACCCGTCGCGGAACTCAGGAAAGTAATCGAAGAGTAGGTTCATCTGTTCTCCGCGCTAGCGGTCAGGGCAGCACGACGGATCGCACCGGCTTCAGGGCGTACGGGGAGAACCGGCTCAGTAGCGCGGCAGGGGCGTCTTCGGGGCGACGTAGGCGGAGCCGGACTTGCCGAGCGTGCCCTCGTACGCCTTCTCGTAGTCGCCGTTCTTGATGTGCTTCTCGAGCGCGTCGCTGATCGCGTCGCGCAGCGCCTTGTCGTCCTTGTTCATGCCGACGCCGTAGGGCTCCTCGGTGAACGGCTTGCCGACGACCTTGAGCTTGCTCGGGCGCTGGGCCGCGT
Organism: Streptomyces sp. ME19-01-6; assembly: GCF_033793745.1. Classification (NCBI taxonomy): domain Bacteria; kingdom Bacillati; phylum Actinomycetota; class Actinomycetes; order Kitasatosporales; family Streptomycetaceae; genus Streptomyces; species Streptomyces sp. ME19-01-6. Next base: position 36,871 of record NZ_JARAXF010000049.1, read on the forward strand.
AGCCCTTGAGGATCGCGTCATCGGTGGTGACGGCGTCCACCTGGCCGTCCAGCAGGCTCTTGACGCACAGCGAGTACTTGCCGAGCTCGGTGGTCTTGGCGCCGTACTTCGACTTCTTGATCTCCTGCAGCGGAGTGGAGCCGACGATCGAACAGACCTTCTTGCCCTTGACGGACTCCGGGCCGGTGATGTCCTTCTCGTCCTTGCGCACCAGCAGGTCCGCGCCGGCCACGTAGTACGGGCCCGCGAAGCCGACCTGCTTCTTGCGCTCGTCGTTGATGGTGTAGGTGCCGACGTAGTAGTCGACCTGGCCCTTGGAGATGGAGGTCTCGCGGACGTTGGAGTCGACCGTCTTGAACTCGATCTGGTCCTCGGAGAAGCCCAGGTCGGCGGCGACCATCTTGGCGATCTCGATGTCGAAGCCGGAGCGCTTGCCGGTGGTGTCCTCGAAGCCGAGGTAGGGCTGGTCGGCCTTGGCGCCGATGATGAGCTTGCCGCGCTTCTGGGCCGCCTTGAGGGTCGGCGAGTCCAGCTTCACGTCCTTGGCGACGGTGTACTTGCCGCTGACGACCTCGCCACCCTTGGGCTTGTCACCGGCGTTCCCCTCCTTGCCACCGCAGGCAGCGGTCGCCGCCAGAGCCAGAACCACCGAAGCCGCAGCGGCCGTCTTACGAATTCTCATCGTGCATCCCTCAAGTTTTGTTGTGCGTGTGTGAAGACTTGGGTGAGCCGTGCGGGGCTCAGTGGTGGAGCCAGGGGTGGGCTTGGGAACCCGGGTGTGGGCCTCAGTGGTGAAGGATCTTCGACAGGAAGTCCTTGGCCCGGTCGCTGCGGGGGTTGTTGAAGAACTCCTCCGGCTTGGCCTCTTCGACGATCCGGCCGTCGGCCATGAAGACCACCCGGTTCGCCGCGGACCGCGCGAAGCCCATCTCGTGGGTGACGACGACCATCGTCATGCCGTCCCGGGCGAGCTGCTGCATGACGTCCAGCACCTCGTTGATCATCTCCGGGTCGAGCGCGGAGGTCGGCTCGTCGAACAGGATCGCCTTCGGGTCCATGGCCAGCGCCCGGGCGATGGCCACGCGCTGTTGCTGACCGCCGGACATCTGCGCGGGGTACTTGTCCGCCTGCTTGCCCACGCCCACTCGGTCGAGCAGCGTGCGGGCCTTCTCCTCGGCGGACTTCTTGTCTGTCTTGCGCACCTTCAGCTGGCCCAGCATCACGTTTTCGAGCACGGTCTTGTGCGCGAAAAGGTTGAACGACTGGAAGACCATGCCTACGTCGGCGCGCAGCCGGGCGAGCTCCTTGCCCTCTTGAGGCAGTGGCTTGCCGTCGATCGTGATGGTGCCGGAGTCGATCGTCTCCAGGCGGTTGATGGTGCGGCAGAGGGTCGACTTGCCGGACCCGGAAGGGCCGATCACAACGACCACTTCGCCCCGTGCGATGTTCAGGTTGATGTCCTGGAGCACATGCAGCGCGCCGAAGTGCTTGTTGACTCCTGACAGCGCAACCAACGCGTCCGCAACCGGAGTTGCGTCCTTGGTCACCGGTACTTCGCTCATTCGGCGTTTCGCTCCGTCCTCCTCGGTTGGGAGGACCTTAGGGGGCCGCCGAGACCAGCGTCATTACATCTGAGCGGAAATTGAGGATAACGATCCGGCGGCGGAGCGACACTCTGTGTGAACGAGGTCCGAGACTGTCGTACCGGCTACGTAACGGAAACCTAAGTGTGACTAGATGCGTCTTGACTGGCACGGGCCCACTGGGCGTGGATGCCCTGTGGCCATGTTGGCGAAACACATGCGCCACTCTGTGGAAAGGTGGTGGAGGGGTCGGTGAGACTGCTGCTCGTCGAGGACGACAACCACGTCGCCGCGGCTCTGTCCGCGGTGCTCGCGAGGCACGGTTTCGAAGTCACGCACGCCAGAAACGGTGAGGAGGCGCTCAGAGCGCTGCTGCCCGACTCGGGGCCGCCGTTCGGTGTCGTGCTCCTCGACCTCGGCCTGCCGGACCAGGACGGCTTCCAGGTGTGCGGCCGCATCCGCAAGCGGACCACCACTCCTGTGATCATGGTGACCGCGCGGGCGGATGTAAGATCCCGCATCCATGGTCTCCACCTCGGTGCCGACGACTATGTGGTCAAACCCTACGACACCATGGAGCTGCTCGCCCGGATCCACGCTGTGAGTCGGCGCACGCTGCCGGCCGACCCCGCCCCTACCGCCGAGGAGGGTCCTGAAAGCCGCAATGCCCCGCTGCGGATCGGCCCCGTCACCCTCGATCTGGCCACCCGGCAGGTCGCGGTGGACGACGTGACCATCTCGCTCACCCGTAAGGAGTTCGACCTGCTCGCGCTGCTCGCCCAGCGCCCCGGCGTCGTCTTCCGCCGCGAGCAGATCATCAGTGAGGTGTGGCGCACCAGTTGGGAGGGGACCGGGCGTACCCTTGAGGTGCACATCGCCTCGCTCCGCTCCAAGCTGCGCATGCCCGCGCTGATCGAGACGGTCCGCGGCGTCGGGTACCGCCTGGTGTCACCGGCCAACTGAGGAACCGCGAGACTTCTCCCCGTGCGTACCCGACTTCTCCCGCTCCTCATCGTCCTCATGGCCGGCGTGCTGCTGGCGCTCGGCTTCCCGCTGGCCGGCAGCGTGGCCGCCCGCGAACAGCAGCGCGTGGTCGTCGACCGGATCGACGACACCGCGCGGTTCGCCGCGCTCGCCCAGTTCGTCACGGCCGGTCCGACGGCCGCCGCCACCACCGCGGAGGACGACGAACGGCTGAGCACCCTGAGGGCCGAACTCCGGCGCTACCACGACCTGTACGGCATCCGGGCCGGCGTCTACTACCGGAACGGCAGGCCCATGGCCCAGGCGCCGGACGACTGGCGGCTCCCCGGAGACGGCGACGGCGCCGAGGCGTTCGACGAGGCCCTCCAGGGCCGCCGCAGCCACGACCCGGACCAGGTCTGGCCCTGGCAGCGGGGCAGGCTCACCGTCGCCTCCCCCGTGGTGCGCGACGGCGACGTGGTGGCCGTCGTGGTCACCGACTCGCCCACCGGGCAGATGCGGTCGCGCACCCTGCACGGCTGGCTGCTGATCGGCGCGGGGGAGGCGGCCGCGATGCTCCTGGCGGTCGGGGCGGCCTTCCGGCTCACCGGCTGGGTGCTGCGCCCCGTACGCATCCTCGACACGGCCACCCACGACATCGCCACCGGGCGCATGCAGTCCCGCGTCGCGGCCGCCTCCGGGCCACCGGAGCTGCGCCGCCTGGCCCGCTCCTTCAACGAGATGGCCGACAACGTCGAGGAAGTCCTCGAACAGCAGCGGGCCTTCGTCGCCGACGCCTCCCACCAACTGCGCAACCCGCTCTCCGCGCTGCTGCTGCGCATCGAGCTGCTGGCCCTCGACCTGCCCGAGGGCCACGAAGAGATCGCCTCGGTGCGCACCGAGGGCAAGCGCCTCGCCCAGGTCCTGGACGACCTTCTGGACCTGGCCCTGGCCGAGCACTCCACCACCGACCTGGGGCCCACCGACATCGCCGAGCTCGCCGCCGACCGGGTCGACGCCTGGCTCCCGGTCGCCGACCGCGAGGGCGTCCGCCTCTCCTACGAGGGCTTGGCGGCCGTGGCCGGCTGGGCCGACCCGGTGGCGCTGTCCAGCGCGCTGGACGCGGTCGTGGACAACGCCGTGAAGTTCACGCCGGCGGGCGCGGAGGTGGTGGTCTCCGCCCAGCCGGACGGGGACACGGTCGCCATCGTCGTCGCCGACGGGGGCCCCGGCCTCACCGAGGACGAGCTCGCGCGCATAGGCGACCGTTTCTGGCGCAGCGGCCGCCACCAAAACATCAACGGCTCCGGCCTGGGGCTGTCGATCTCCCGGGCGCTGCTCGCCGCGGGCGGCGCCTCCATCGCGTACGCCCCCAACGAGCCGTGCGGGCTGCGGGTGACCATCACCGTGCCGCGCACCGGGCCGCAGTAAGGGGGCGCGGGGTGCGGGTGGCGGGCCCTACGGCTTGACCGAGCGGTAGTAGCGCGCCGCGCCCGTGTGGAGTTCCAGCGGGTCGGTGTAGATCGCGGTGCGCAGGTCCACCTTCTGCGCCGCGTGCACCTTGGAGCCGATGCGGTCCCGGTTCTCTATCACGGTCCGGGTGACGGCCTCCGCGAGCGCGGGGTCCACCCGGTCCGTGGTGACCAGGAGGTTCGGCACCGCGATCGTCTTGATGGCGTCCTGCTGGCGCATGTCCTTGTACGCGTCGGCGGGCACGGACGCGGCCCGGTAGTAGCGGGTCACGCCGCCCTGGCGGTGCAGCGGGCCGATGAGGTCGCCGAGCTGGACGAGCCGGATCGGATAGTCGTGGGCCAGGGTGCGCACGGCGGTCGTCGGCAGCCCGCCGGACCAGAAGAACGCGTCCAGCTTTCCGGCCTTCAGCAGGCCCGGCATCCGGTCGATGCCCTTCCGCACGGCCTTGACGTCCTTGTCCATGTCGAGTCCGGCGGCCTTGAGCAGCGCCTTGGTGATCAGCTGTACGCCCGAGTCGTCCTCGCCGACGCCGACCCGTAGCCCCTTGAGGTCCCGGGCGGACCGCACTCGGGAGCCCTTGGGCACCACCAGCTGCATGTAGTCGTCGTACAGCCGCGCGCAGGCGCGCAGCCGGTCGGCGCCCTCGCCGCCCTGCTCGCGGTAGGCGGCGACCGCGTCGGTGGCGGCGATGGCGAACGTGGCCCGGCCCTCGGCGAGCCGCCGGACGTTGTCCGGGGACCCCTTGGTGCGCTGCAGGGTCACGTCCAGGTCGGGGAGGTCCCGGGCGAGGTCGCGGCGCAGCATCTTGCCGTAGGTTTCGTACACGCCGGTGGGCACACCGGTCGCGAAGGTCACTCGGCCCTGGGGCGACTCGTCGCCCCCGATAGGCAGCAGCCACCACAGGAGCAGTGCGAGCGCGACGGCTCCGGCGGCGGCGGACTGCAGCGCGCGGCGCCGGCCGAGGCGGGGAAGACGGACGGCCATGAGACAGGATCATGACAGTCCTCCCGGTCCCATGGGGAGTCGGGGCCGTCGGGGCCGCACGGACGGCCTTCCCGATTCGGGACGGTGGCCTGATCGCGGCCCCTTACCCTGGATGGGTGAGCAGCAGTGAGGTAGCCGGTTTGAAGACCTACGAAGTGCGCACCTACGGGTGCCAGATGAACGTCCACGACTCCGAGCGGCTCTCCGGCCTCCTGGAGGAGGCCGGCTACGTCCGCGCGCCCGGGAGCGCGGGCGAGGGCGACGAGGCTTTCGCTGACGTCGTGGTGTTCAACACCTGCGCGGTGCGGGAGAACGCCGACAACAGGCTGTACGGCAATCTCGGCCGGCTGGCGCCGATCAAGGCCAGGCGCCCCGGCATGCAGATCGCCGTCGGCGGGTGTCTGGCCCAGAAGGACCGCGACACCATCGTCAAGAAGGCCCCCTGGGTCGACGTGGTCTTCGGCACCCACAACATCGGCAGCCTGCCGGTGCTGCTCGAGCGCGCCCGGATCCAGGAAGAGGCCCAGGTCGAGATCGCCGAATCCCTGGAGGCCTTCCCCTCCACCCTTCCGACGCGGCGCGATTCGGCGTACGCCGCGTGGGTGTCCATCTCCGTCGGCTGCAACAACACCTGCACCTTCTGCATCGTCCCGGCGCTGCGCGGCAAGGAGAAGGACCGCCGTCCGGGCGACATCCTGGCCGAGGTGGAGGCCCTGGTCGCCGAGGGCGTCAGCGAGATCACCCTGCTCGGCCAGAACGTGAACGCGTACGGATCCGACATCGGCGACCGCGAGGCGTTCAGCAAGCTGCTGCGCGCCTGCGGGAAGGTGCCCGGCCTGGAGCGCGTCCGCTTCACCTCGCCGCACCCCCGCGACTTCACGGACGACGTCATCGCCGCCATGGCCGAGACGGAGAACGTGATGCCCCAGCTGCACATGCCGCTCCAGTCCGGCTCCGACGCCGTGCTGAAGGCGATGCGCCGCTCCTACCGGCAGGAGCGCTACCTCGGGATCATCGAGAAGGTGCGCGCCGCCATGCCGGACGCCGCGATCTCGACCGACATCATCGTCGGCTTCCCCGGTGAGACCGACGCCGACTTCGAGCAGACCCTGCATGTGGTGCGCGAGGCTCGCTTCGCCCAGGCATTCACCTTCCAGTACTCCAAGCGGCCCGGCACGCCCGCCGCCGAGATGGACGGGCAGGTGCCCAAGGCCGTCGTGCAGGAGCGCTACGAGCGGCTGGTCGCCCTTCAGGAGGAGATCTCCTGGGAGGAGAACAAGAAGCAGATCGGCCGGACCGTGGAGGTGCTGGTCGCCGAGGGCGAGGGCCGCAAGGACGGCGCCACCCAGCGGCTGTCCGGCCGCGCCCCCGACAGCCGCCTCGTCCACTTCGCGCGGCCCGAAGAGAGCGTCCGTCCGGGTGATGTCGTCACCGTGGACATCACCTACGCCGCACCGCACCACCTGCTTGCCGAGGGCCCGGCCAGGGGCGTACGGCACACCCGCGCGGGCGACGCGTGGGAGCGGCGCAACGCGGCCGAGGAGAAGAAGCCCGCGGGCGTGATGCTCGGCCTGCCGACCGTCGGCGCCCCGCCGCCGGTGCCCGCGCCCGCCGCGGGCTGCGGCTGCGACTGAGCGAACGTACGACTGGGCGACTGCACGACTGCACGACAGCGATGGGGATCCGAACGGGGGAGATGGCGTGACGGGGGACGGCATGACGGGGGATGACGTGACGACGTGGTGGGGCCTGCTCATGGAGGACTACCTCCAGATCGTGGGCCCGGGCGCCAGGAACCACTCGGTCACCTCGCTGGCGCACATCAGAGGGACCCGGGAGGAGGCCCTGCAGGCGCTGCGCGAGCGCACGCTGCGCTACGAGCCGAGGCATCCGGTCAACCCGTACCGGAAGCTGGTGTACCGGGACGGCGATGTCTTCCTGATGGTCCTGGAGGCCGCGACGGGCAACTACTGCTACCGGTTCCGGGTGGCCGAGTTGCTGTGGGACTCGGCGCCCCGGCCCGAGCCCGCCGGATAGGCTGGCGATCATGCTCATCGCCGCCGCTGTCTGCCCCTGCCCGCCGCTCCTGGTGCCCGAGGTCGCCGCCGGGGCGGCCGGTGAGCTGGACACGCTGCGCGCGGCGTGCCTGGACGCGGTCGGTGTGCTGGCCGCGGCGCGGCCCGAGCGGCTGATCGTCGTCGGGCCCGCGGAGCGCGACGGGCGGGGCCCGCACCCCCAGGGCACGCCCGGGTCCTTCGAGGGCTTCGGGGTGGACCTGGGCGTACGGCTCGGGGGCTGGGCCGAGGTCGCGCCCGAGGCGTCCGAGCGGACGCTGCCGCCTTCGCTGGCCGTGGCCGCGTGGCTGCTGGAGCGCGCGAGGTGGCAGGCGGCGCCGGTCGAAGGGCTGGGGGTGGGGGAACCTCTGGCGGCCGAGCGGTGTAGAGAAGTCGGAAGGGAACTGGCGGCACAGGCCGAGCGGGTCGCGCTGCTGGTGATGGGCGACGGCAGCGCGTGCCGGTCACTGAAGGCTCCGGGCTATCTCGACGAGCGGGCGGCCGCCTTCGACGCGGAGGTGGCGCGGGCGCTGGGCGCGGCGGACGTCGGCGCGCTCGCCGCGCTGGACGAGGAGTTGGCGGCCGAGCTGAAGGCGGCGGGCCGGGCGCCGTTGCAGGTGCTCGCGGGCGCGGGCGAGGGGGCCGCGCTGAAGGGGGAGTTGCGGTATGAGGAAGCGCCGTACGGCGTGGGGTATTTCGTCGCGATGTGGTCGTAGCGCGTCGCGATCCGGTCGTAACGGCCGCGGGGGCGGGCGCCTGTCCGGGCCTGGCCGGCGCGGTGGGCGGCGGGCCGGGAGTGAACGCGGGCGCGGCCGCGGAGCGGCTGCTCCGCGGCCGTGCACCGGTGGGGCTCAGGCGCTGGGGCGACCGTGGCCCTTGGCCTTGCCCTCGCCCTCCTGCGGGTGGGAGAAGCGGCCGAGGGCGCCCTTGGCCTTGTCCGCACCGGTTTCGAGCTTGTCGCGGTACTTGCCCTTGGTCTTGGTGTCGACCGTCTTGACGGCCTTGTCCAGGCCTCGCTCGATCTTCTCTTCATGCTGCCGTGTGAAGCCGACGGCCTTGTCCTTCATGACTCCGGCCTTGGCCTTGAGGTTGTCCAGCACGCTCATGGGCCACCTTCCCTCGGTCAATGACTATCGGCGGGCGCTTTCGTCGGTCTCGTTGTCCGCGCCGCCGGAAAGCTCCCGCCCGGCCTCCGGCGCCGTCTCCTGTTCAGGATCGCGCACGGCCTCCCGCGCGGTATCGGCCTCCTGCTTGGACTGCTGCTTCGGAATGCCGATGCCTTCGCCCGCCGAGGCATCCGCCTCGCCGTGTCCCCGCGTCTTCTCGTCAGCCTGGCCGACCGCCGCTCCGGCCGGCAGAGTGTCGGCCTGGGCCTGCTCGGTTGACGCCTCGGGCGGTCGGCTCGCCTCCTTGGAAGCTCGACGAAACCAATCAAAAACACCCATATGCTTCTCCATACCCTACTCGTGCGGGCGATATCGCGTGCCGCTCAGGCAGCGACCCCGGAAGTGCTCCGTCACGTCGCTCGTTCGAGTAGGCCGTCCAGGGTTTGCGAGACTGGTCCGGTGAATACCGCAGGCCCTCCACCCCGCGTCATCGCCGTCGTCGGTCCCACCGCGGCCGGAAAGTCCGACCTGGGCGTCGCTCTCGCCCGCCACCTCGGCGGCGAGGTGGTCAACGCCGACTCCATGCAGCTCTACCGGGGCATGGACATCGGCACCGCCAAGCTGACCGAGGAGGAGCGGCAAGGGGTGCCGCACCGGCTGCTGGACATCTGGGACGTCACCGAGACGGCCAGCGTCGCCGAGTACCAGCGGCTGGCCCGCGCCGAGATCGACCGGCTGCTCGCGGAGGGCCGCACCCCCGTCCTGGTCGGCGGCTCGGGGCTGTACATCCGCGGGGCGATCGACGCCCTCGAGTTCCCCGGCACGGACCCGGCCGTCCGGGCCCGGCTGGAGGCCGAGCTGGCGGAGCTGGGCTCGGGGGCGCTGCACGCCCGGCTGGCCGCCGCCGACCCGGAGGCGGCCCGCGCGATCCTGCCCAGCAACGGCCGGCGGGTGGTCCGGGCGCTCGAGGTCATCGAGATCACCGGCCGCCCCTTCACCGCCAATCTGCCGGGCCATGAGGCCGTCTACGACACCCTGCAGATCGGCGTCGACGTCGAGCGCCCCGAGCTGGACGAGCGGATCGCCCGGCGCGTGGACCGCATGTGGCAGGCCGGCCTCGTGGACGAGGTACGGCGGCTGGAGGGCGCCGGGCTGCGCGCCGGGCGCACCGCCTCCCGCGCGCTGGGCTATCAGCAAGTGCTCTCGGCGCTGGCCGGGGAGTACGGAGAGGACCAGGCGCGCGCCGAGACCGTGCGGGCCACCAAACGGTTCGCGCGTCGCCAGGACTCCTGGTTCCGCCGCGACCCGCGCGTCCACTGGCTCAGCGGCGCGGCAACCCGTCGCGGAGCGCTTCTGCCGGACGCGCTGGCGTTGGTCGATCGGGCGGTCACAGCCTGATCACGTGATGGCATCGGGACGCTCCGTGTGCCATACCGGCCCCCACGAGCATGCCATCATCGAGCTCCGATCGTGCTGTTGTTCAGGAGTTGGGAGGGCGGGTGGCGATGGAGGCCGGCCCTCGCGACGCATCGCGGCAGTCGCCCCACGGCGATCCGGGACCGCTCGCCTCCGACGGTCCGGACCTCGCCTCCGACGGTCTCGCCTCCGACGGTCCGGACCTCGCCTCCGACGGTCCGGACGACGACGCGGTGCCCGGTGAGCCCGGCGCCCCGGCCATCGACGACGGCACTGAGGGCCTCCCCGCCGCCGGTGAGTCCTTCAGCGAGCTGCGCCCGCCCCGCCGACTGCGGATCTGGCAGATCGCGCCGATCGTGGGCCTCGCCATCCTGGGCTCCCTGATGTTCGCCTTCCCGCTCGCCTTCGAGTTCGGCGACGGCGGGGCGGTGGTCGCCATGCTCGGCCTGCTGCTCAGCTGCTGCGCCGCAGGGTGGGGTCTGATGGCCGCCCGCCGTGTGGGCTACACCTGGCCCGGGCTGCCGCCCCGGGGCTCCGGGCGCCGCCCCGACTGGCGGTTCGTCGTGCTGTATGTGCTGGTCGTGGCGGTGCTGGCCACCCTCACCTTCTGGCGCGTGGCCCGCCTCCGCTGAGCCCTGCCGGCAGCGGAGCCCTGTCCGGGCGGTTGTCCTGGGCGCCCCGTAGGATCGAGGGATGAGTGACGCGCCTCGCCCGGCCTTTCTCAAGGGCCACGGCACCGAGAACGACTTTGTCATCGTCCCCGACCCGGACGGACGGCTCGAGCTGCCCCCGGCCGCCGTCGCCCGTATCTGCGACCGTCGGGCCGGCATCGGTGGTGACGGGCTGATCCGTGTCGTACGGTCCTCGGCGCACCCCGAGGCGCGGGACATGGCCGACGAGGCCGAATGGTTCATGGACTACCGCAACAGCGACGGCAGCATCGCCGAGATGTGCGGCAACGGCGTCCGTGTCTTCGCCCGCTATCTGGAGCGGGCCGGGCTCGTCGAGGCAGGTGATCTGGTGATCGCCACCCGGGCCGGAGTGCGCCACATCCACATCGCCAAGGACGACCTCGGCGGCGCGGACAGCACCGGCGGGGCGATCACCGTCGGGATGGGCAAGGCCTCGCTGCCCGAGCCCGGCCCCGACGGCCCGGTCACGGTCACCGTGGGCGAGCACAACTGGCCCGCCCGCCATGTGGACATGGGCAATCCTCACGCGGTCGCGTTCATCGACGACCTCGGCCAGGCGGGGCGCCTGCTCGACCCTCCCGCCGTGACCCCCGGCTCCGCGTATCCGCACGGCACCAACGTCGAGTTCGTGGTCGACCGCGGCCCGCGCCATGTGGCGATGCGGGTGCATGAGCGCGGTTCGGGCGAGACCCGCTCCTGCGGCACCGGCGCCTGCGCCGTGATGGTGGCCGCCGCCCGGCGGGACGGCGCCGACCCCGCTGCCGACGGCCACCCCGTGACCTACACCGTGGACGTCCCCGGCGGACGCCTGGTGATCAGCGAGTTTCCGGACGGGACGGTGGAGATGACCGGCCCGGCAGTGATCGTCGCCGAGGGTGAGCTCGACCCCGCCTGGCTGGACACGGTCCTCGCCTGACAGTTCACCCCAATGGGTGATCCATTTCACTCTGGGCGAGAGCCGGTCGGCCGTGCGTGATGGGCTCGGTAGCATCAAGCACCGGCCCAGGGGGAGTGCCCACGCCGGTTGACGCTCGACGCCGCCGGAGGTGCCCATGAGCGCAGAGGCCACCGACCACGCCGCTCTAGGCCGCAGGCGCGGCCTCCCGCGCATCGACCTGCGCAATCTCCGCAGGTTCAGCCGGGCCGCCTTGTTGGGCTCGCCTGCCCGCGGCCGCCTGCCGGACGCGATCGAGCATGTGGCCAAGGTGCATCGGGCCCACCATCCCGGGGCCGATCTCGACGTGCTGCGCCAGGCGTATGTGCTCGCGGAGTCCTCGCACCGCGGCCAGATGCGCAAGAGCGGCGAGCCGTACATCACCCATCCGCTAGCCGTCACCCTCATCCTTGCCGAACTGGGCGCCGAGACCACGACCTTGACGGCGTCGCTCCTCCACGACACGGTCGAGGACACCGACGTGACGCTGGATCAGGTCGGCGAGCAGTTCGGCGAGGAGGTCCGCTATCTCGTCGACGGTGTCACCAAGTTGGAGAAGGTCGACTACGGTGCGGCGGCCGAGCCCGAGACCTTCCGCAAGATGCTGGTCGCCACCGGCAACGACGTGCGCGTGATGTCCATCAAGCTCGCCGACCGCCTGCACAACATGCGCACCCTGGGCGTGATGCGCCCCGAGAAACAGGCCCGCATCGCGAAGGTCACCCGCGATGTGCTGATTCCGCTCGCCGAGCGGCTGGGTGTGCAGGCCCTCAAGACCGAGCTGGAGGACCTGGTCTTCGCCATCCTCCACCCCGCGGAGTACGCCCGCACCCGCGAGCTCCTGCTGGACCACGCGGGCCGCCCGGACCCGCTCGCCCGCGCCGCCGAGAACGTACGCACCGTGCTGCACGAGGCGGGCATCGCCGCCGAAGTTCTCGTCCGGCCCCGGCACTTCGTGTCCGTCCACCGGGTCGGCCTCAAGCGCGGCGAGCTGACCGGCTCCGACCTCGGCCGACTGCTCGTCCTGGTCTCGGAGGACGCCGACTGTTACGCGGTCCTCGGCGAGCTCCACACCTGTTTCACCCCGGTCATCTCGGAGTTCAAGGACTTCATCGCGGTCCCCAAGTTCAACCTGTACCAGTCGCTGCACACGGCCGTGGCCGGGCGCGACGGCGAGGTCGCCGAAGTCCTCATCCGCACCCACCAGATGCACCGGGTCGCCGAGGCCGGAGTGATCGCCCTCGGCAATCCGTACGCGCCTCTGGAGGCCGCCGACGCCCCTGACGGCGAGCGTGCCGACCCCACCCGCCCCGGCTGGCTGTCGCGGCTGCTGGCCTGGCAGAGCGCCGCCCCCGACCCCGATACCTTCTGGTCCTCGCTGCGCGCCGAGCTCGCCCAGGACCGGGAGATCACCGTCTTCCGGTCCGACGGCGGCACGCTGGGCCTGCCCGCGGGCGCGAGCTGTGTGGACGCCGCGTACGCCCAGTACGGCGAGGCCGCCCACGACTGCATCGGGGCCAGGGTCAACGGCCGTATCGCGACGCTGAGCACCGTGCTGCGCGACGGCGACATGCTCCAGTTGCTCATGGCGCGCGACACCCGGGACGCCGCCTCCTCAGGGCCCTCGCCCGAGTGGCTCGACCACGCCCGTACGCCCGCCGCGCGCATTGCCATCAGCCGCTGGCTGGCCGCCAATCCGGAGCGGCAGCAGCCCCCGTCGGCCACCGGCCCGGACCCCGCCCCGGCCGAGGACCCGGCCGGGGCCGCTGGGACTGCTGGGGCCGGTGCGCCCGGTGGGGCCGCGGTCCGGACGGCGGTCGCCCCGAGCGTCGCCGCGGACCTGCCCGGAGCTGCCGTGCGGCTGGCGGGCTGCTGCACCCCCGTGCCCCCGGACGCCGTCATCGGCTTCGCGGTGCGCGGCGGGGCCGTCACCGTCCACCGCGAGCAGTGCCCCGCGGTGTCCCGCATGACGGCGGCCGGGCGCAGCACGGTCGGGGTGCGCTGGCTGGACGGGGAGGGGGGCGACGGGGGCGACTACCGCGTGACCCTCCTGGCCGAGGCGTTCAGCAGACCTCACTTGCTGGCCGACCTCACCGAGGCCATCGCCGCCGAAGGGGTGGCCGTGGTCTCGGCCGCCGTCGAGCCGCCCCGCGAGCAGCGCGTCCGTCATACGTACACGCTCCAGCTGCCCGACCCCGGTCGGCTGCCGACGCTGATGCGGGCCATGCGCGATGTGCCCGGCGTCTACGACGTGACGCGGGCGGGCCGCAGCATGGCGGCGACGCGGTCCTGAACCCGGACCCGTTCGAGTGGACTTGGGCCGCGCCGTCGGCCGCTTTTGTCCGGGCGTTGATAGCCGTAGGTCATGCTGTCTTCCCCGAGGGGCCGCCCCTCGTCAGCCCGGCGCGCGGGGCGTCGCAGGACCGCCGCCGCGGCCGCCGCGATGACCGCCGCCCTCGTCGTGGTCTGCCCGTCCTCCGCCGCCGGGCGGGTGTCCACGGCGGAGCCGCCCCCGGCCCCCCGGGGCATCGGCGACCGGCTCTTCCCGTATCTCGGCAACCCCGGCTACGACGTCGCGGCCTATGACATCGCCTTCCGCTACCACGGCAACGACCGGCCGCTGGACGCCGTCACCACCCTCAGCGCCCGCGCCACCGCCCCGCTGCGCACCTTCAACCTCGACTTCACACACGGCGCCGTGCGCTCCGTGCGGGTCGACGGCAGGCCCGCCCGGTTCGCCGGCGCGGAGGAGGACCTCGTCATCACCCCGGCCCGGCCCGTGCGGAGCGGCGCCTTCTTCCGGGTCACCATCGCGCACACCAGCGACCCGAGCGGCGGGAACGGCGGCTGGATCCGCACCCACGACGGGCTCGCGATGGCCAACCAGGCCGACGCCGCCCACCGCGTCTTCCCGTGCAACGACCACCCCTCCGACAAGGCGCGCTTCACCTTCCGCGTCACCGCCCCCGAGCACCTCACGGTCGTCACGAACGGGAAGTCGCTGGGGCGTAGCCGCAAGGGGGACAGCGTCACCTGGCGATACCGACTCGCCCACCCCATGGCCACCGAGCTGGCGCAGATCTCCATCGGCCGTTCGGCCGTCCCGCACCGCACCGGCCCCGAAGGGCTGCCGGTGCGCGACGTCGTGCCCGCGGCGGACCGCGCGCTCCTGGCCAAGTGGCTGGCGCGCACGCCGGGACAGCTGGAGTGGATGGAGAAGAAGGTCGGTCCCTACCCCTTCGAGACGTACGGCGTGCTGATCGCCAAGGCCACGACCGGCTTCGAGCTGGAGACCCAGACGCTCTCCCTCTTCGAGAGCGGCCTGTTCACCACCTCCGGACTGCCCTCGTGGTACATCGAGTCGATCATGGTGCATGAGATGGCGCACCAGTGGTTCGGCGACAGCGTCAGCCCGCGCCGGTGGTCCGACCTGTGGCTCAACGAGGGCCATGCCACCTGGTACGAGGCGCTCTACGGGGACGAGCGCGGGAAGATGCCGCTCGACAAGCGGATGCGCCTCGCCTACGGGCAGTCCGACGCCTGGCGCGCCTCCGGGGGCCCGCCCGCCGCCCCCCTGCAGTCCGACCCCGACCACCAGATCGGCATCTTCCGTCCGGTCGTCTACGACGGCAGCGCCCTGGTCCTGTACGCGCTGCGGCAGCGGATCGGGCGGCCGGCGTTCGAACGGCTGGAGCGGCGGTGGGTGCACCGGTACCGCGACGGCGTGGCCTCTACCTCGGACTTCGTCCGGCTGGCGTCGGAGGTGGCGGGCAGCGATCTGACCGGTTTCCTGAGGCCCTGGCTGTACGGGAGGACGACGCCGAAGATGCCGGGGCACCCCGACTGGAAGCCCGCAACCAGGTCCTCCGGGAGGGCCATGGCGAAGGCCGAGGGGAAGGCGGACCGACGGGCGTACGGAAAGGTTCCCGGGCGGGCGCTCGGAAGGGCCGGCGGGGGCGGCTGAGGGGATGCCCCAGACGCGGCTGAGGGGTGGGGTCCGGGGCGGCTCAGGGGATGGTCTCGGGGCCGAGCCGCAGGAACCCGCCGGGAAACCCGGGTGACGGCCCGGCCGCCGCGTGCGACCATCGACAGGTCGGCGCCGCGGTCGGCGGCCGGGAATCCTCCGGGTCCGCCACGCGTTGTCGACTGTGACAGTACTCAACGACGTAAGGATCGATTTGACCCACTCCTCTTCCCTTCCGCAGGACCGGCAGCGCCTCGCCTTCGCCGAGAGCCTTCGGGCCGACGCCCTGATGGAAGAGGACGTCGCCTGGAGTCACGAGGTCGACCAGGAGCGTGACGGCGATCAGTACGACCGCTCCGAGCGGGCCGCGCTCCGGCGTGTCGTGGGCCTGTCCACCGAGCTGGAGGACGTCACCGAGGTCGAGTACCGGCAGCTGCGTCTGGAGCGCGTGGTGCTGGTCGGCGTCTGGACCTCCGGCACCGTGCAGGACGCGGAGAACTCCCTGGCGGAGCTGGCCGCGCTCGCGGAGACCGCGGGCGCCCTTGTGCTCGACGGGGTCACCCAGCGGCGCGACAAGCCGGATGCGGCCACGTACATCGGCTCCGGCAAGGCCCAGGAGCTGCGCGACATAGTGATCGAGTCCGGTGCCGACACCGTCGTGTGCGACGGTGAGCTGAGCCCTGGCCAGCTGATCCACCTGGAGGATGTCGTCAAGGTCAAGGTGGTGGACCGCACCGCCCTGATCCTCGACATCTTCGCCCAGCACGCCAAGTCCCGCGAGGGCAAGGCGCAGGTCTCCCTGGCCCAGATGCAGTACATGCTGCCGAGGCTGCGCGGCTGGGGTCAGTCGCTGTCCCGGCAGATGGGTGGCGGTGGCTCCGGAGCGGCGGGCGGTGGTATGGCCACCCGTGGTCCCGGTGAGACCAAGATCGAGACGGACCGGCGCCGTATCCGCGAGAAGATGGCGAAGATGCGCCGGGAGATCGCGGAGATGAAGACCGGCCGCGACATCAAGCGGCAGGAGCGCAAGCGCCACAAGGTGCCTTCGGTCGCCATCGCCGGATACACCAACGCGGGAAAGTCCTCGCTGCTCAACCGGCTGACCGGCGCGGGCGTGCTGGTGGAGAACGCGCTGTTCGCCACCCTTGACCCGACCGTGCGCCGGGCCGAGACGCCCAGCGGGCGGCTGTACACCCTCGCGGACACCGTCGGCTTTGTGCGGCATCTGCCGCACCACTTGGTCGAGGCGTTCCGCTCCACCATGGAGGAGGTCGGCGACGCCGATCTGATCGTCCATGTGGTGGATGGCTCGCATCCGATGCCGGAGGAGCAGCTGGCCGCCGTGCGTGAGGTGATCCGCGACGTGGGCGCGGTGGCCGTGCCGGAGATCGTGGTGATCAACAAGGCGGATATGGCGGACCCACTGGTGCTGCAGCGGCTGCTGCGTGTCGAGAAGCGCGCCATCGCGGTGTCGGCCCGTACGGGGCAGGGCATCGACGAGCTGCTCGGGCTGATCGACAGCGAGCTGCCGCGGCCTCAGGTCGAGATCGAGGCGCTGGTGCCGTACACCCAGGGCAAGCTGGTCGCGCGCACGCATGCCGACGGCGAGGTGATCTCCGAGGAGCACACCCCGGAGGGCACGCTGCTCAAGGCGCGGGTGCACGAGGAGCTGGCCGCCGAGCTGCGGCGATACGTGCCCGCGGCCACCCGCGCGCAGGGCTAGCCCTCGCCCCTTCCACGGCGAAGGCCCGCCCCCGGGATACCGGGGGCGGGCCTTCGCCGTCTGGCCTGTGTCTGTATCTCTGTATCTGTGACCTCCGGCTGGGCCGGCTGGTCCTACCGGTTGGCGAACTTCTTGCTGACCGCGTTGTAGACGGCCTTCGCCTCAGGGCCGAGGTGCGGACCCGCCAGCCAGGTGGCGTTGGACGGGCCGATCGAGGTGTTCGACACCAGCGCCGGCTTGCCGTCCGAGCCGGCCGCGACCCAGCCACCGCCGGACGAACCCGCGGTCATCGTGCAGCCGATGCGGTACATCGTCGGCTGCTTGGCGTCGAGCGAGAGCCTGCCCGGCTTGTCCGCGCACTGGTTCATCTTCTGGCCGTCGAACGGCGGCGCGGCCGGGTAGCCCGTGGCCGTGATCTTGCTGATGGACTTCACCGTCGGGGCGTTGAAGTCGACTGGCAGTGCGCCGCCGACCGTCTCCTCGAGTGACTTGC
This sequence comes from Streptomyces sp. ME19-01-6, assembly GCF_033793745.1. NCBI lineage: Bacteria > Bacillati > Actinomycetota > Actinomycetes > Kitasatosporales > Streptomycetaceae > Streptomyces > Streptomyces sp. ME19-01-6. The sequence goes on from NZ_JARAXF010000049.1 coordinate 54,256, forward strand.
CGCCGCTGGTCTCGGGCTTCACATGCAGCACCGCGAAGTCGTACGGGGCGCCCTTGCCACCGACGGCCGCGCCGTTGTCGATCCACTGCGAGGAGGTCTGCGCCCAGTCGGCCCACCAGACGCCCTTCGGCGCCAACTGCTCCTTGGTGGCGTTCTTCAGCTCGTCGACCGACTTGCCGGCGTCGTTGTACGAGGGGACGAACATCAGGTTCTTGTACCAGCCGCCGCCCTTGCCCGCGTGGACGCAGTGGCCCGCCGTCCACACCAGATTGGACTTGCCCGGGTGCGCCGGGTCCTGCACGACGGTGGCGGAGCAGACCATCGAGCCCTCGGGACCGTCGAAGAAGACCTTGCCCGCCTCGGGGACGCTGGCGCTGTAAGGGCTCGCGACCTCCTTGGCCGTGACCGGCTGGGGGTCGGGGTCGGTGACGCCCTGGTCGCCCGAGATGTCGTTGTCGTCGACCGGGGTGTCAGGCTCCTGGGCCTCCTTCATCCGGTCCGGCTTCCACAGGTCCTTGATGATGGGGTTGATGAAGTCGCCGGCCTCACGCAGCCAGTCGTCCTTGTCCCACTTGTTCCAAGCGCCGCTCTTCCACTTGTCCAGGTCGACCCCGAGCTCCTTCAACTTGTCGTTGAGGTTGTCGGGAAGGGTGATGTCCCCTGCGCTCTGCGACGCCGAGGCACTCGGCTCGGACCCCGCGTTGTCGTCCGAGGGGCCGCATGCGGTGGCGGTCAGCGCCAGTACCGAGGCGATGGCCGCGGCGGCCAGCACGGGGGAGTTGCTGCGGGCGCGCAGCGCCCTCCACCTGGACGCTGGGCGCGAGGCTGGCTGGCGATTGGATGGCATGGGCGGAACTCCCCCTGATGTTCTGGGCTGCTCTGAGTGCTGCTGTGAAATTGTCATGCACTGCCCCGATGAGGGGACGGCCCCCACTATGCCGGTGCCGCCTACGACGGCCGCAGCCGGGTCCTTGGTTCCCGGCCGCACGGATCTTCCGGTTGCCCGTGATCCCGCGCCTCGCACGTCGTTGGTACGTGCGGGGGACAGCCGAAAGGCGCTCAGCAGCAGGAGGACCGACAGCCGTGCCCGCACCCGATATGCCGCACTCCCCCGGGGGACACCACCTCCACCTCCCGTCGGCACCGCAGACCGCTGCCGTGACGACTCGGACCGACACCCAGGAGCGGCCCAGCCCCCCGGCCGACGCGACCGACGGCGACCGCGACGCGGTGGTCCATGGTGAGGCGGTCCATGGCGAGGGGGGCGCCGAGGCGGCGGCCGTCCCACGGCAGGGCCGCCGCGCCGACGGCGCACACGACGCCGCCCCGGACGATGCCCTGGACCACCCCGACCCCTGGGTCGCGGCGGACGCCTGCGCCGCCGAGAACCTGCTGCGCTGCTGGGTGCGCGAGAGCGGCGCCGCGCCCCCCGTCGCCGGCACCTTGCGCATCCCGCTGCCCGCCGCCGGCACCGCCCTGCTCGTGCCCGTGCGCCACTGGTCCACCACCGGATGGCACCGCTTCGGCCCGCCCGCGCTCGACGGTGGCGCCCAGGACGCGCCCGCCCTCGACGCGGTCACCCTTGCGGCCCTCCTCAGCCGAGAGGCGGCACATGGTGCCGAGCGGCCCAGCTCCCGGGCACGGGTCACCGAACTCGTCGGCCGGGTCGCGGATTCCGTGCGACACACCGCCCAATTCCTGTCCCGCCGACGGGCCACGCCCGCCGACCCCGCTACGGACACCCCCTTTCTGAGCGCCGAACAGTCCCTCCTCCTGGGGCACCCCTTCCATCCCGCCCCCAAGAGCCGCGAGGGGCTCTCCGAGGCCGAATCGCCGGTCTTCTCACCGGAGTCGCGTGGCTCCTTCCCCCTGCACTGGATCGCCGTCGACCGGTCCGTCCTGGCCCGCGACTCGGCCTGGACCGAACGCGGCCGGACCGTGCCCGCCGAGCGGCTCGCCCTCTCGCTCGCGGGCCCGGACCCCGAACGGCCGCCCGGCACCGTGCCGTTGCCGCTGCACCCCTGGCAGGTCCGGGAGATCCGCTATCGCCCGGACGTCACCGCGCTCTTCGATGCGGGGCTGCTGCACGACCTGGGACCGGCCGGCGAGCACTGGCATCCCACCTCCTCCATCCGCACCGTCTACCGGACCGGCGCACCCGCGATGCTCAAGCTGTCGCTCGCCCTGCGGATCACCAACTCCCGCCGTGAGAACCTCCGCAAGGAGCTGTGGCGTGGCGTCGAGATGCACCGGCTGCTGCGCAGCGGCCTCTCCGGGCAGTGGCGGGCGGCCTGCCCGGGGCGTCCCGGCTTCGACATCGTCCGTGACCCCGCCTGGCTCGCGGTCGACAAGCCCGACGGCACCCCGCTGAGCGGACTCGACGTCGTCATCCGGCACAACCCGTTCGGCCCTGGCGACGAGGCCGTATGTCTGGCCGGCCTCACCTCGCTCCGCCCCTGGCCTGACCGGAGGACGATGTGCTCCCGCCTCGCCCGGATCGTCACCCGGATCGCCGCCCGCAGCGGCCACCGCCCGGCAACCGTCAGCATCGAATGGTTCCTGCGCTATCTGCACACCGTCGTACGGCCCGTGCTCTGGCTGGACGGCGAGGCCGGCATCGCCCTGGAGGCACACCAGCAGAACACCCTGGTACTACTCGATCCCGACGGCTGGCCGGTCGGCGGCCGCTACCGCGACAACCAGGGGTACTACTTCCGTGAGTCCCGGCGCGCCGACCTCCAGCGGCGACTGCCCGAAATCGGCGCCCACAGCGGCACCTTCGTCTCCGACGAGGTCGCCGACGAACGGTTCGCCTACTACCTCGGTGTCAACAACGTCCTCGGTCTGATCGGCGCGTTGGGCTCCCAGCGGCTCACCGACGAGCGCCTTCTGCTGGCCGCGTTCCGCCGCTTCCTCGCCGAGGCCGCGTCCGGCCCCGCGAAGATCCGCTCGACACTGCCCGCCAGGCTCCTGGAGACGCCCACCCTGCGCTGCAAGGCCAACCTGCTCACCCGGCTGCGCGGCCTGGACGAGCTCGTGGGACCGGTGGACACCCAGTCCGTCTATGTCACCATCGCCAACCCCCTTTTCCGCTCGGTGCCGTCCATGGCGTGACGTCCTCGACATGACATCCACGGCGTGACGCCCGGGCCGACGATCAGGCGCCCCCACGCCGCCCCGGTAACGACGAGAGGAGACGTCGCCATGCCGCCCACCGACTCCGGCATCAGCTCCAGCACGGAGGACACCCTCGACATGCGGCCCTCCGAGGAACACGCCGCACGCCTCGTCGAGGGGCACCTCGCCGGGCCGGAGGCCCCCGACCGGCCGGACCTGCTCGACCAGGTCGCCCAGTGGGGGCCCGCCGGCACGGCAGTGGGGGCCTTCCAACTCGTCCCGGTCCACCTCGAGCGCGATGTCGAGCTCATCGCCCGATGGATGAACGATCCGGCCGTCTCCGCCTTCTGGGAACTGTCCGGCCCGCATGAGACCACCGCGCGACACCTGCGCGCCCAGCTCGATGGCGACGGCCGCAGCGTGCCCTGCCTGGGGGTCCTGGACGGGGTGCCGATGAGCTACTGGGAGGTGTACCGCGCCGACCTGGCCTCCCTCGCCCGGTACTACCCGGCCCGGCCGCAGGACACGGGTCTCCACCTGCTCATCGGCCGTGTACGCGATCGGGGCCGCGGCATCGGCACGGCTCTGCTGCGCGCCGTCGCCGATCTCGTCCTCGACCGGCGACCCTCCTGCGGTCGTGTGGTCGCCGAACCCGATCTGCGGAACACCCCCTGCGTCGCAGCCTTCCTCGGCGCCGGCTTCCGTCTCTCCGCTGAGGTGGAACTGCCCGACAAACACGCGGCCCTCATGCTGCGGGATCGCACCCTGCGCCACCTCCTGTGATCCACCGGCGCCACTTCGCGCCTCTGACTTCAATACACCGCCCGCCCCGTTCAGGTTCCGCGCCAGGAGTCCCGCCCGTGATGTCAGTGCCGCCGCGTAGGCTGACCGTCCTATGACTGCATCGTCCCCGCCGCCACTCGCCGACCTGCTGCATGCCGCCGTCACCGCCGTGGGCGGCAGCGAGCGCCCTGGCCAGATCGCCATGGCCGAAGCCGTAGCCGAGGCGATCGACGACAATGCCCATCTGCTCGTCCAGGCCGGCACCGGCACCGGAAAGTCCCTCGGCTATCTCGTGCCCGCCCTCGCGCACGGCGAGCGTGTCGTGGTCGCGACGGCCACCCTCGCCCTGCAGCGTCAGCTCGTCGAGCGCGACCTGCCGCGCACCGTCGACGCCCTGCATCCGCTGCTGCGCCGCCGCCCCGATTTCGCCATGCTCAAGGGCCGCTCCAACTACCTGTGCCTGCACCGCCTCCACGAGGGCGTGCCGCAGGAAGACGCCGAGGCGGGGGAGGCCGGGCTGTTCGACCCGTTCGAGGCAGCCGAGCCCACCAGCAAGCTGGGCAAGGACCTGCTGCGGATGCGCGATTGGGCCGACGAGACCGAGACGGGCGACCGCGACGACCTGACCCCCGGCGTCTCCGACCGGGCCTGGTCCCAGGTCTCCGTCTCCTCCCGGGAATGCCTCGGCGCGTCCAAGTGCGCCTACGGTGCGGAATGCTTCGCTGAGGCCGCCCGCGAGCGGGCCAAGCTGGCCGAGGTCGTGGTCACCAACCACGCCTTGCTGGCCATCGACGCCATCGAAGGCGCGCCCGTCCTGCCGAGCCATGAGGTGCTGATCGTCGACGAGGCCCATGAGCTCGTCTCCCGGGTCACCGGAGTCGCCAGCGGCGAGCTCACCCCGGGCCAGGTCAACCGCGCGGTGCGCCGCGCCGCCAAGCTCGTCAACGAGAAGGCGACAGACGCCCTGCAGACCGCCGCCGAGACCTTCGAGCGGCTCATGGAGCTGGCGCTGCCCGGCCGTCTCGAGGAGATCCCCGAAGACCTCGGCTATGCCCTGATGGCGCTCCGCGACGCGGCTCGTACGGTCATCTCGGCGCTCGGTGCCACGCGTGACGCGTCGGTCCAGGACGAGGACGCCGTGCGCAAGCAGGCCCTGGCCTCCGTGGAGAACATCCACCAGGTGGCCGAGCGCATCGTGGAAGGGTCCGAGTACGACGTCGTCTGGTACGAGCGGCACGACCGCTTCGGTGCCTCGCTGCGCGTCGCCCCGCTCTCGGTGTCCGGCCTGCTGCGCGAGAAGCTCTTCGAGGACCGGTCCGTGGTCCTCACCTCCGCCACCCTCAAGCTCGGCGGGGATTTCAACGGTGTGGCCGCCTCGCTCGGCCTCTTTCCCGAGGGCGTCAGGGACGCCGATGGCGAGGAGGGCGCCGTGCCCCCGTGGAAGGGGCTCGACGTCGGTTCGCCCTTCGACTACTCCAAGCAGGGAATCCTTTACGTCGCCAAGCATCTCGCCCAGCCCGGCCGCGAGGGCAGCCGCTCGGACATGCTCGACGAGCTCGCCGAGCTGGTGGAGGCCGCGGGTGGCCGGACTCTCGGCCTCTTCTCCTCGATGCGCGCCGCCCAGGCGGCCGCGGAGGAGCTGCGTGGCCGCCTGGACACGCCCATCCTGCTCCAGGGGGAAGAGACGCTCGGAGAGCTGATCCGCACCTTCGCCGGCGACGCCCGTACGTGCCTGTTCGGCACGCTCTCCCTCTGGCAGGGCGTCGATGTGCCGGGTCCGAGCTGTCAGCTGGTGGTGATGGACCGGGTGCCGTTCCCGCGCCCTGACGATCCGCTGATGAGCGCTCGCCAGAAGGCCGTGGAGGAGGCCGGCGGCAATGGCTTCATGGCGGTCGCGGCGACGCACGCCGCCCTGCTGATGGCGCAAGGGGCGGGCCGGCTTGTGCGCGCCTCCGGGGACCGCGGGGTTGTCGCCGTGCTCGACCCGCGGGTCGAGCGGGCCCGCTACGGCTCCTTCCTGCGCAAGTCCATGCCGGACTTCTGGTACACGACCGACCGCAATCAGGTGCGCCGCTCGCTGGCCGCCATTGACGCCGCTGCCAAGGCGGCCGACGCCTAGTAGACTGTCGCTGCTTAGCTGTGGGTTGTTTTGGGTGGGAGGCTGGTGTTTGGAAGATTCCCCTTCGGTTCTGCCGGACAGGGCTGGTGCGATGGGTTCGCAGAAGAAGAGGCCGGTGGTGCTGACCGCGGCTGATCGTGAAGCGTTGGTTCGGGTGACCACGACGGGGGTCCATCCGGCCTCGGTGATCAGGCGGGCGCGGGTGCTGCTCGCGCTGGATACCTCTGCGGGCGAGATCGGTTC
>NZ_JARAXF010000005.1:0-116069 GCF_033793745.1 Streptomyces sp. ME19-01-6
GGGATTCCACCTCCACGCTCACGCTTCCCCGCCCAGGTGGGAAGAACCCGCGCCGGACCTTACGGTTCACATGGGATCGCTTAGCTGATCAGAGACGCTGCGCATGACGGTCTGGGACACCAGCCCGATGCCGCCCGGCCTCCGGGACGTCGGCGCGGACAGCGAGGGCGGGCGGGGGCTTCATCTGCTGGAGCTGCTCGCCGACAGCTGGAATCACTTCCCGCTCACCGGCGAGCTGTGGGGCCCCGCGTCCAAGGTGGTGTGGTGCGAGATCAGCCGGACGCCGCCCGTGTCGTGGGAGTGAGGGCCGTCAGGGGACGGCGACGGCCACGCGGCGGAACTCCACGGACTCGATGGTGACGCCAGGTGCCGTCCAGTCGGCGGCGGGCGGGGTGGCCGCACGGGCCTGCTCCTCGCTCTCGAAGACGGTCATCGAGAAGCCACGGCCGTCGACGGGTTCCAGCCAGTGCCCGGTGAGGAAGCCGGGCACCGAGCAGATCCTCGGCAGGATGTCGTCCATCAGCGCGGCTGCGGCAGCGGGGGCCTGGGCCGGGTCGATGGTCAGGGTCACGAGGGCTGCGTGCATCGAAAGTGCTCCCTGCTCACTGTGAATGGTTCGGACAGCAGGTCAGACGTCGCGACCGGGCAGAATTCATCGGTCGGGGTGAGGGTCGTCTCCGTGATGGGTGTCGTACGCCCGGCGGGCGGCCGCGATGGCCGGTCGGTTGCGGTCGGCCCAGGCCGCCAGGGCCTCCAGGGGTTCGCGGATATCCTCGGTCAGCGGGGTGGTGGCGTACTCCACGCGGGGCGGCGCGTCGGGGTGGACGGTGCGGGTGATCAGGCCGTTGCGTTCGAGGCTGCGGAGGCTCAGGGTGAGCATGCGGCGACTGATGCCTTCGATGGCCCGCTCCAGCTCGGTGAACCGGCTTGGTCCGGAGCCCAGTTGGACCAGCACTTGGGTGCTCCACTTGTCGCCGATCAGGGCCAGGACCTCGCGCAGGGGGCAGTCGGCCAGCGGGTGGGTGTGCTCCCCGCCGGGAGAGGGTGTGAGCTGGTCCGTTACGCCGGTGTGCCGTTGCGACATAAAAGTGCCTCCTTCCGGACGGTCTGAGCTTGCTTCAGGATGGCGCTCGTTACAAGTCGTAACGTTCCTGGTGGAGGGGTTACAAGTGCCGATCGCGCGCAGCCATGGGTTCAAGATCTCCTACGAAATATCCGGTGACGGGCCGCCGCTCGTCCTGCACCCGGGGATGTTCCAGACCGGCGCGAGCTGGCGCGCCGCCGGCTACACCGAGGTCCTGGAGGCCACCCACACGGTGATCGCCATCGACCCGCTCGGCCTCGGTTCCAGCGACGGCCCGCACGAGGCCGCCGCGTACGCGCTGGAGCGGCGCGTCGAGTCGGTGACCTCCGTGCTGGACGAGGTCGGGGCGGAATCGGCCGCCTTCTGGGGGTACTCGATGGGCGGCCTGACCGCGCTCGGGATGGCCATCCACGCCCCCGAGCGGTGCACCCGCCTGGTCATCGGCGCCTGGGACCCCGTCGAGGGCTTCGCCTCCGGCGTCGCCCACGCGCTGCGCCACTTTGGGCTCCCCGCCGACACCGATGTGTTCGCCCTGCTCAGCCAGTCCGCCTCCGGCGACCCGGCCCAGGCCGCCGTCATCGACGCCGGAGACCCGGCGGCCTTCCGCGCGAACTTCGAGGCGTTCTCGCGGGAGGGCGAACTGGCGTCGCGGCTGGGGTCCGCCACCCTCCCCATGCTCATGTACAGCGGTACGGAAGATCCCTGGCACGAGCCGTTGCGGGAGGTCGCGGAACGCCTCGGCGCCGGGTTCTTCTCCGTGCCCGGGGCGGACCACCTCGCGGGCTGGAAGCGGGCCGGTGATGTGCTGCCGCATGTACGGCCGTTCCTGGGCGGCTCCTGACGGTCTCCGGTCACCTAGCGCCTGGCGAGGACGTCGTAGTCGCGCAGGGTGATGTTCTCGGCGGTCTTGCGAGCGATCTTGGCGGCCATGTTCTTTCCCGGCAGGTAGGGGATGAGCTTGTAGTAGCGGTCGAGAAGCGCGGCGAGAAAACGGGTGCGGGGGACCATGAGCTTGGCGACGCCGTCGCCCATCTTCTGGCAGCCCCTCGCGTACTCGCGCATCTCCTCCTCATAGCGGGCGAACGCGGCGCGGTGGTCGCCGTGCGCGGCGGCCAGTTCGCCGGCGAGGACGTACGCGCCGACCAGGGCGAGTCCTGAGCCCATGCCCGAGAGGGAGGAGGGGCAGTAGGCGGCGTCGCCGATCAGGGCGATCCGGCCGCGGGTCCAGGTGTCCATGTGGACCTGGCCGACGGAGTCGAAGTAGAAGTCGGGCGCGTGGCGCATGTCGTGCAGCAGTCGGTCGCTCTGCCAGCCGTTGCCCGTGAAGTGCTCGGCGAGGGCCGCCTGTTGGCGTGCCACGTCGCGGCGGTCGAGGTCCTGCTGCGGTGAGGCGAAGTAGAAGACCGCCTTGGCCTCGGTGTTGTGGCGGGCGCTGTACATCGCGACGAGCCTGCCCGCGGTGCGGTAGGCGTGGCCGGTGTGGTCGAGGCCGAGGTGGTTGGCGGTGGTGAAGATGGCGCAGTGCACGCCGAGGTGCTTGACGAACTGTTCCTCGGGGCCGAAGGCCAGGCGGCGGGTGTTGGAATGCAGCCCGTCGGCGCCGATGACCAGGTCGAACCTGCGCGGCGCGGCGCGTTCGAAGGTGACGGTCACACCGTGGGGGTCCTCGGTGAGCGAGGCGATGGAGTCTCCGAAGAGGTATTCGGTGTGTTCCTTGGTGGCGTCGTAGAGGATGCGGGACAGGTCGCCGCGGAGGATCTCGAGGTCCCCGGCGAACAGGTCGGCGGGCATCTCGGCCACCGGCTTTCCCGCGCCGTTGACGTACGACATGGAGCCCATGCCGGTGCGGGCCCGCTCCAGGTCGTCCAGGACGCCCATGCGGCGGAGGATCGACAGGTGCGCCTCGCCCCGGAAGTCGACGGCGTAGCCGCCGTCGCGCAGGGCGGGGGCGCGTTCCACGAGGGTGGGGTTGAAGCCGTGCCGGTGGAGCCAGTAGGCGAGCGCGGGGCCGGCGATGGAGGCGCCTGAGATCAGGACGTCAAGGTTCTTCGGTGCGTTGTTGTTCTTCATGGCGGAGAGCTTGTCCGGGAGGGCTCACCGGGGGCTCACCGCTCGCTCACCGCCTCGACGACGGGCTGGGGGAGGCCCATCAGGCGGAGCCTGTCCGGGTCTCCCGCGGCCTCGGCCGCCTCCCGGTAGCGCTTCCGGGCCGTCGGCCGGTCGCCGCGCGCCTCGGCGACGAGGCCGAGTCCGGCGAGTGTCCGCACCCGGTTGCCGAGGCTCTTGACCCAGTGCGGATCGATGCGTTGCAGGGCCTCCCCGTAGAGCCGTTCCGCCTCGGCCAGCTCTCCCTCCCGCAGCGCGATGTCCCCGAGCCCGCGCAGGGCCGCCCCCAGGCAGGTCGGGCTGCCGGCGCGGCGGGCCAGGTCGGCGGCGCTCGCGTAGTCGGCGTGGGCCGCCGCCGGGTCGTCGAGGTGGTCGCCGCGGTTGACCAGCAGGTCGGCGCTGTCCTCCAGGGCCCCCAGCTCTCCGGTGAGGGCGAGGGCCTCGTCGGTCAGCGCGATGGCCCGCGCACGGTCGCCCCGCCCGCCCGCGAGGCCGGCCAGCACGTCCAGGGCCAGCGCGGTGCCCCAGCGGTCACCGAGCGAGCGGAACCCCTCGGCGGCCGTGACGAGGGCGCGCTCGCCCGCCTCGGCGTCTCCCTCGCCGAGCGACCCGAATCCCGACACGTACCGGGCGACCGCCCGTGCCCACGGTTCGGGGCAGTCGCGTTGGGACGACACGAGCGCGAAGGCGCTCCGCGGGTCGGTCCCGGACGCGTTCCGCATCAGCCACAGGAGCAGAGCGGCCGGGTAGCGGCCCGCGCGGGTGCCCGGCCAGGCGGCGGCCAGCGCCTTCTCGGCCGCCGCGCGATGCCGCCGCCAGACGGGTCGTCCGGCGGTGCCGGACGCCGCGAGCAGCACGCAGATCGCGTACTCCTCGCCGAGCCCCTCCGGGGCCGTGTCGCCGACCATGTCGAGCAGCGTGATCGCGTACGGGGCGACCGAGGCGGAGGCGCCGCGGATCCACAGGTAGGTCGAGGCCGAGGCGAGCAGTTCCAGGGCCGTCGCGAGGTCCGTAGTCTCAACCGCCCAGCGCAGGGCCGCCAGCAGGTTGTCGTGCTCGGCCGCGAGGACCCGCAGCCACTCCAGCTGCTCGGCCCGGCGCAGGTGCGGGTCGGCGGTCCGGGCCAGGTCCAGGAAATACCGGGCGTGGGCGTGCCGTGCCGACTGGCGTTCGCCCGCCTCGTCCAACCGCTCGGCGCCGTACGCGCGGATCGTCTCCAGCATGCGGTAGCGCCCGCCGCCCGCGGCCTCCAACAGCGACTTGTCGGCCAGCGACTCCAGTGTCTCGCCCTCCGTGCCGCACACCCGCAGCGCGGCCTCGGCCGTCGCGCCGCCGGCGAAGACCGTGAAACGGCGCGCGGCGCGTTGCTCGGGCTCCGAGAGCAGGTCCCAGCTCCAGGCGACCACCGAACGCAGCGTCCGGTGCCGCCCGTCGGCAGTACGGCTGCCACGGGCCGCGACCCCGAGCCGGTCGTCCAGCCGACCCGCGAGGTCGTCGAGGTCCAGCGTGCGCAGCCGAGCCGCCGCGAGTTCGATGGCCAGCGGCAGATCGTCGAGGGCGGCGCAGACGCGCCGGACGAGCCGGGGGTCGGCGGTGAAGCCGCGCCGCACCGCGCCGGCCCGGTCGGTGAACAGACGTACCGCCGCCTCGTCGTCGAGCGGCCGCACCTGCCGGACGTTCTCGCCGATGACGCCGAGCGGCTCCCGGCCCGTCGCCAGGACGCGCAGCCGCGGGCAGGTCGCGAGCAGCCGCGCCGCCAGCGCGGCGGCCTCCTCGACGACGTGCTCGCAGTTGTCGAGGACGAGCAGCAGCATCCGGCCCGACAGCGCGGCGATCAGACGGTCTACCGGCGTGTGGGGGCCGCCTCCCGGCTGGAGCCCGTTCCCGCGCAGGCCGAGCGCGGCCAGCAGCGCCTGGGGCAGGCCCGCGCCGTCGCGCAGCGGAGCCAGCTCCACGAAGCACACCTCGCCCTCCGCGACCCCCGCGACCTCCACCGACAGCCGGGTCTTGCCGACCCCGCCCGGCCCGACCAGCGTGACCAGCCGGGCCACCCGCAACAGCTCGGCGATTTCGGTCAGCTCCTCGGCCCGGCCCACGAAGGACGTCAGCTGGGCGGGCGGCGCGACGGGCGAGGGCGACGGGTCGGCGCTCAGCAGCTCCCGGTGCAGCGCGGCGAGTTCGGCCGAGGGATCGGCGCCCAGTTCCTCGGCCAGGCGCCTCCTGGTCTCCTCGAACACCACCAGCGCCTCGGCCTGCCCGCCCTCCGCGAACAGCGCGCGCATCAGCAGCCCCGCCGGCCGCTCCCTGAGCGGATGGCGGCCGACCAGCTCACGCAACTCCGGTACGGCCGCGCGATGCTCGCCGAGCCGCAGCTCGCCCTCGACCCGGTCCTCGAGCGCCCCGAGCCGGAGCTCCTCCAGCCGCACGGCGGCGGACCGGGCCGTCTCGCCCCCGTCGACCTCGGCCAACGCGGGCCCCCGCCACAGCTCCAGCGCCTCGCGCAGCAGCGCGACCGCCCGCCCGGGGTCACCGTCGCCCAGCGCGGCCCGGCCCTCCCGGGCCAGCCGCTCGAACCGGCAGGCGTCCACGTCATCGGGCGCCACCACGATCCGGTAGCCCGCTCCGGCCCGCTCGATCGCCGCCGCCGGGCCCAGGGCAGTGCGCAGCCTGGACACCTGCGACTGCAGCGCGTGCGCCGACAGCGCTCCGCCCGGGTCGAGTTCGTCGGCCAGCCGGTCGATCGACACGACCTCTCCGGGACGGACCAGCAGCAGCGCCAGCAACGCCCGTCGGGCCGGCCCGCCCAGCGCGGCCTCGGCCCCGTCGTCGCGCCACGCCCGGATCTCGCCCAGGATTCCGAACCGCATGCCGGTGATTATGACGACGGCTCAGCGCACTCCCGCCACCGACCCGGCGACGGGAGTCAGGACCCGTGCGCCGTCACGTCAGACGCGGGCCGGTGATGTCCTCCGTGATCGCGAAGCCCTTCACCGGGCCCTCCGGGATCTGCACCTCGGTGCCGTACGGAACACGGATGGAGGCGGCGTACGTCTCCTCCCCCGGGGAGGGGGAGGTCAGCACGGTCACCGTGCCGTGGTTGTCGTAGTCGTCGATCAGAACGTAGACGGGGATGCCCGCGCGTGCGTAGGCGCGGCGCTTGCGGACCCGGTCGCGCTGCTGGTTCTCGTGGCCGGGGGAGACGACTTCGACGACGAGCTTCACGGTGGAGGCGGTGAAGCCCAGGCCGTCTTCGGTCCGGCCCTCTTCGGCGTCTCTGGGCGCTACGAACACATCAGGGATCAACACCTTCATGCCGTGGATGACATTCATGTCGTGGTACGCGGCGAAATCAGTCTCGTCCAGGTGTCTCTCGACGGCACGGCGCAGTCGATTGATGGTCAGACCATGGCTAAAACGTCCGGTCGGCGACACCTCGATGAACCCCTCGACAATCTCCGCGCGAAAGCCCTCAGGGAGTTCCAGAGACTTCCACGCCTGCCACAGGGCCTCATCGAGACCAAGTTCGGTGGGAAGCATGTCCTCAGGCACCTCCATCGTCGTAGGCGCCTCGTGGGCGAGAGCGGTCATGGCGCAGCACCTCCTCCTCAAGTGTGGGCCAGGAGCGTCCGTGCGGCACGGACAACCCCTCACGCTGGCAGAAAAGAGGCCCGACGACCGACGGATCGGTCACCGGGCCACTCGATGGGGTGAGGCCGGGGCGGGGCCGGAGGCTACTCCGGCCGCTTGGGCTTCGGCCGCCACACCACCAGCGCGCTGGTCTGCCGGACCTGGTCGTAGGGGACCAGGTCGCGGCGGTAGGAGGCGTGGACCGCGGCTTCGCGCTGTTGCATCGCCGCGGCCGCGCCCTCGACCGCGGACTGGAGTTCGGCGACGCGCTCCTGCAGGGCCGCGACCTGGTTCTCCAGTTCGATGATGCGCTTGATGCCGGCGAGGTTGATGCCCTCGTCCTGGGAAAGCTGCTGCACCTGGCGGAGCAGCTGGATGTCGCGGGCGGAGTAGCGGCGCCCGCGGCCGGCCGTGCGGTCGGGGGAGACCAGGCCCAGCCGGTCGTACTGGCGCAGGGTCTGGGGGTGCAGCCCGGAGAGCTGGGCGGCGACCGAGATGACGTACACCGGGGACTCGTCGGTCAGCTCGTACGGGTTGCGGCTCCTGGCCCCGCCCGTACCGCCCCTGCCTCCGGGCCCTCCTGGGCCTCCGGGCCCTCGGCCATACATCTCCATCGGGTCACGCTCCCTTCGCGGACTGGAACAGCTCCGCCCGCGGGTCCTCCCCCGCGGTCGCCTCCCGGTACGACTCCAGCGCCTCGCGCGCCTTGTCGCTGAGGTCCTTGGGGACGGTGACCTCGACGGTGACCAGGAGGTCGCCGCGGGTGCCGTCCTTGCGCACGGCGCCCTTGCCGCGGGCGCGCATCGTGCGGCCGTTGGGCGTGCCGGCCGGCAGCTTCAGGGTGACCGGGGGACCGCCGAGCGTGGGGACCTTGATCTCGCCGCCGAGTGCCGCCTCCGGGAGGGTGACGGGCACGGTGATGGTGAGGTTGTCGCCCTTGCGGCCGAAGACCGGGTGGGGGGCCACATGGACCACCACATACAGGTCGCCGGCCGGCCCGCCGGTCTCGCCCGGGGCGCCCTTGCCGCGCAGCCGGATCCGCTGGCCGTCGCTGACGCCCGCGGGGATCCGGACCTGCATGGAGCGGGCGCTGCTGGCCCGGCCGCTGCCCTTGCACACCTCGCAGGGGTTCTGTGCGATCAGGCCGCGGCCGCGGCAGTCCACGCACGGGTCGGTGAGCGAGAAGCCGCCCCCGCCGCCGCGGCTGACCTGGCCGGTGCCGACGCAGGTCGGGCACACACGCGGGGTGCCGTTCTTGTCGCCGGTGCCCGAGCAGGCCTTGCACGGCGCGGGGCTGGGGATCCGCAGCGGGACCGTGGCCCCCTCCACCGCCTCGGTGAAGCTCAGCGTCACCTCGTTCTCGATGTCCTGGCCGCGGCGCGGCTGGGCCCGGGTGGAGGTGCCGCGGTTGAAGAGGCCGCCGAAGACGTCCCCGAGGCCGCCGCCGAAGCCGCCCGCGCCGCCGCCTCCGGGCTGGGCGCCGCCGAAGAGGTCGCCCAGGTCGAAGTTGAAGCTGCCGGTGCCGCCCGCGCCCGGCCCCGGGCGGAATCCGCCGGTGCCGAACAGGGCGCGCGCCTCGTCGTACTCCTTGCGCCGCTTGGGGTCGCCCAGGACGTCGTTCGCCTCGGAGATCTCCTTGAAGCGCTCCTCGGCCTTGGCGTCGCCCTTGTTGGCGTCCGGGTGGAACTCGCGGGCGAGCTTCCGGTACGCCTTCTTGATCTCCGCCTCGGTGGCGTCCTTGGGGACGCCGAGGACTTTGTAGTAGTCCTTCTCCACGAAGTCCTTGGTGCTCATCCTCGACGTCCCTCCTCTCCTGCCATCGCTGTCACGTCAGCCCTCGTCCGGGCCACCGCTCTCCTCGTCCGGCGTCTCGTCCCCCTTGGGCTGGGCACCCGGCTGGGGCTCGGCGACCGCGACCCGCGCCGGGCGGATCGTACGCTCGCCGATTCGATACCCCGGCTGCAGAATCTGCACGCACGTGGTTTCGGTGACGTCCGGCGCGTACGAGTGCATCAGGGCCTCGTGCACCAGCGGGTCGAAGGGCTCGCCCTCCGTGCCGAACTGCTGGAGGCCCATCTTCCCCGCGACCGCCTCCAGCGATTCGGCGACGGACTTGAAGCCGCCGACGAGCTCGCCGTGGTCACGGGCGCGGCCGATGTCGTCGAGCACGGGCAGCAGCTCGGTCAGGAGGTTCGCCACGGCGATCTCCTTGACCGTGACCCGGTCCCGCTCGACCCGGCGCCGGTAGTTCTGGTACTCCGCCTGGAGCCGCTGGAGGTCGGCCGTCCGCTCGTTGAGCGCGGTACGGACCTGGTCCAGCTGGGCCTGCATGGCCACCTGCTCGAGGTCCCCTGCGGGGGCTGCCGGGCCCGCCTTGTCGGCGGACCCGGCACCACCTTTGGCCGCATCGTCAGGGGTCTGTGCGGCCTCGGAGGGGACGTCGGGCTGCTCCTCGAAGCCCGGGGTCTCCTCCGTCACGCGGCACCACCCCGACCCTTGTCAGCCTTCTCGTCGTCCACGATCTCGGCGTCCACGACGTCGTCGTCGGCCTTGGCCTGGCCGTCGCCGGCCGCACCCGCCGCACCCGCCGCGCCCGCGCCGTCCGCCTGGGCGTTGGCGTAGAGCGCCTGGCCCAGCTTCTGGCTGACGGCCGCGACCTTCTCGGTGGCGGTGCGGATCTCGGCGGTGTCGTCGCCCTTGAGCTTCTCCTTCAGCTCGCCGAGCGCTTCCTCGACCTCGGTCTTGACGTCGCCGGGGACCTTGTCCTCGTTGTCCTTGAGGAACTTCTCGGTCTGATAGACCAGCTGCTCGGCCTGGTTGCGGGTCTCGGCGGCCTCGCGGCGCTTGTGGTCCTCCTCCGCGTACTGCTCGGCCTCGCGCATCATGCGGTCGATGTCGTCCTTCGGCAGCGCGGAGCCGCCGGTGACGGTCATCTTCTGCTCCTTGCCGGTGCCGAGGTCCTTGGCTCCGACGTGCATGATGCCGTTGGCGTCGATGTCGAAGGTGACCTCGATCTGCGGCACGCCGCGCGGGGCCGGCGGCAGGCCGGTCAGCTCGAACATGCCGAGCTTCTTGTTGTACGCCGCGATCTCGCGCTCGCCCTGGTAGACCTGGATCTGCACGGAGGGCTGGTTGTCCTCGGCCGTGGTGAAGATCTCCGAGCGCTTGGTCGGAATGGTCGTGTTGCGCTCGATCAGCTTGGTCATGATGCCGCCCTTGGTCTCGATGCCGAGGGACAGCGGGGTGACGTCCAGCAGCAGGACGTCCTTGACCTCACCCTTGAGGACACCGGCCTGGAGCGAGGCGCCGATGGCGACGACCTCGTCCGGGTTGACGCCCTTGTTGGCCTCCTTGCCGCCGGTCAGCTCCTTGACGAGCTCGGCGACGGCGGGCATGCGGGTCGAGCCGCCGACCAGGACCACGTGGTCGATCTCGGAGAGGGCGATGCCCGCGTCCTTGATCACGTTGTGGAAGGGGACCTTGCAGCGCTCGAGCAGGTCGCTGGTCAGCTGCTGGAACTGGGCGCGGGTGAGCTTCTCGTCCAGGTGCAGCGGGCCCTCGGCGGACGCCGTGATGTAGGGCAGGTTGATGGTGGTCTCGGTCGAGCTGGAGAGCTCGATCTTCGCCTTCTCAGCGGCCTCGCGGAGGCGCTGCAGGGCCATCTTGTCCTTGGCCAGGTCGACGCCGTGGCCGTTGTTGAACTGCTTGACCAGGTAGTCGACGACGCGCTGGTCCCAGTCGTCACCACCGAGGTGGTTGTCACCGTTGGTGGCCTTGACCTCCACCACGCCGTCGCCGATCTCCAGCAGCGAGACGTCGAAGGTGCCGCCGCCGAGGTCGAAGACCAGGATGGTCTGGTCGTCCTTCTCGAGCCCGTAGGCGAGGGCGGCGGCGGTAGGCTCGTTGACGATACGCAGGACGTTGAGGCCCGCGATCTCACCGGCCTCCTTGGTGGCCTGGCGCTCGGCGTCGTTGAAGTACGCCGGGACGGTGATGACCGCGTCCGCGACCTTCTCACCCAGGTACGACTCGGCGTCCCGCTTGAGCTTCTGCAGAATGAAGGCGCTCATCTGCTGCGGGTTGAAGTTCTTGCCGTCGAGGTTGATCTGCCAGTCGGTGCCCATGTGGCGCTTGACCGACCGGATGGTCCGGTCCACGTTGGTCACCGCCTGGCGCTTGGCGACCTCACCGACCAGGACCTCGCCGTTCTTGGCGAAGGCGACGACGGACGGCGTGGTCCTGGCGCCCTCGGCGTTGGTGATGACGGTGGGCTCACCGCCTTCGAGCACACTGACGACGGAGTTCGTCGTACCCAGGTCGATGCCGACCGCACGAGCCATTTCGCAATCCTCCAACTACACAGCATTGAGTGGAACAGACTCAAGAGTGCATGATCGACTTCACCGTGTCAACAGACCTGAGTCTCGCCGACTCAACTTTTATGTGGCGCTTATAGACAGGACACGGACAAGAGGAGGAGGAAGGGAGGGCGCAACCCCTATCGACGCAGGCAAGCGACACAGATCACCGGCCGGTCGACTACATGGGCCACCGCTTCCCCGGGTAATCTCGGTCAAGACCCGATAAGTTACTGCTTAGTAATTCCGCTCTCGCAGGTTCGAGGAGCCCCCATGCAACTCGCCGCGATCATCGTGTCGCTGGTCCTCACCGCGGTCGGCGTTGCCCTGCTCGGCCGCGCCATCGCGCAGTTCGTGCGCTTCTTCAAGCTCGGCGCGCCGGCGCCGGCGGGCACCCGGACCGACAACCCCTATCAGCGCAGCGTGACGCTGGTGAAGGAGTTCCTGGCGCACACCCGCATGAACAAGTGGGGCATCGTCGGCGTCGCCCACTGGTTCGTCGCGGTCGGCTTCCTGACCCTGCCGCCGACCATCATCAACGCCTACGGCCAGCTCTTCCAGGCGGACTGGACCCTGCCGGTCCTCGGCGGCTTCCTCCCCTACGAGCTGTACATCGAGTTCATCGGCACGATGACCACGCTCGGCATCGCGACCCTGATCGTGATCCGGCTGCTGAACCTGCCCGGCCGGGCCGGCCGCAAGTCGCGGTTCGCCGGCTCCACGGCCTGGCAGGCGTACTTCGTCGAGTACGTCATCCTCATCATCGGCCTGGCGATCATGGCGCTGCGCGGCACGGAAGGCGTGCTGCACCACGTCGACTCCTACGAACCGGAGTACTTCGCCTCGTATCCGCTGGTGCTGCTCTTCAAGAGCCTCAGCATCGGCACGGTGCAGAACCTCACCTACCTGTTCGCGATGATCAAGCTCGGCACGACGATGGTCTGGATGATCACTGTCTCCACGAACATCGACATGAGCATCGCCTGGCACCGCTTCCTGGCCTTCCCCAACATCTGGTTCAAGCGCGAGTCGAGCGGAGAGGTGGCGCTCGGCGCGCTGCAGCCGATGGTCTCGGACGGCAAGCCGATCGACTTCGAGGACCCGGGCGAGGACGACCAGTTCGGCGTCTCGCAGATCGAGCACTTCTCCTGGAAGGGCCTGCTCGACTTCTCCACCTGCACCGAGTGCGGCCGCTGCCAGTCGCAGTGCCCCGCCTGGAACACCGGCAAGCCGCTCTCGCCGAAGCTGCTGATCATGTCGCTGCGCGACCACTCGCACGCCAAGGCGCCGTATCTGCTCGCGGGCGGCGGGAAGAGTGCCGAGGGCGAGGAGAAGGCGTCCGAGGAACAGCTCAGGGACGTCCCGAAGGCGGCCCTGGCCGAGGCCGAGCGCCCGCTGATCGGCACGCTCGAAGAGAACGGCGTCATCGACCCGGATGTGCTGTGGTCCTGCACCACCTGCGGCGCGTGCGTCGAGCAGTGCCCCGTCGACATCGAGCACGTCGACCACATCGTGGACATGCGCCGCTACCAGGTGATGATCGAGTCCTCGTTCCCGTCCGAGGCGGGCACGATGCTCAAGAACCTGGAGAAGAAGGGCAACCCCTGGGGCCTGGCCAAGAAGCAGCGGCTGGCATGGACCAAGGAAGTCGAGTTCGAGGTCCCGGTCGTCGGCAAGGACATCGAGGACCTTTCCGAGGTCGACTACCTGTACTGGGTCGGCTGCGCGGGCGCGCTGGAGGACCGCGCGAAGAAGACCACCAAGGCCTTCGCGGAGCTGCTGCACATCGCGGGCGTCAAGTTCGCGATCATGGGCGGCGACGAGGCGTGCACCGGCGACTCCGCCCGCCGCCTCGGCAATGAATTCCTCTTCCAGCAGCTCGGCCAGCAGAACGTCGAGATGCTGAACATGGCCTTCGGCGAGGACGCTGAGGAAGGCGTCGTCGTCGAGAAGGCCAAGAAGAAGATCGTCGCGACCTGCCCGCACTGCTTCAACACCATCGCGAACGAGTACCCGCAGCTCGGCGGCCACTACGAGGTGATCCACCACACCCAGCTGCTCCAGCACCTCGTCGACGAGGGCAAGCTGATCCCGGTCACCCCGGTCGAGGGGCTCATCACCTACCACGACCCGTGTTACCTGGGCCGCCACAACAAGGTCTACACTCCGCCGCGCGAGATCATCGCCAAGGTGCCGGGGCTGCGGAACGAGGAGATGCACCGCCACAAGGAGCGCGGCTTCTGCTGCGGCGCGGGCGGCGCCCGGATGTGGATGGAAGAGCGCATCGGCAAGCGCATCAACAACGAGCGCGTGGACGAGGCGCTGTCCCTCAACCCGGACATCGTCTCCACCGCCTGCCCGTTCTGCCTCGTCATGCTGACCGACTCCGTCAACGGCAAGAAGAACGATGGGACCGCGAAGGAGTCGCTGCAGGTCGTGGACGTCGCCCAGCTGCTGCTCGACTCCGTCAAGACCCCCGCCGAGCCGGAGGACGACGGCGAGACGGCACAGGAGCCGGAGCCTACGCCGGTGAAGTAGCGCCGATACACCTCTACGGGCTTCGACGGGCTTGATCCGACTGACCGGATCAAGCCCGTCGTGCGTTGGGGCCACGGAGGGCCACGGAGCCGGGCAGACCGCCCTGCCCCCTATCCCCGCCCTATCCCCGCCGCTTGCCGCGCTCCGGCAGCGTCTGCTCCGTCCAGATGACCTTGCCCTCCGCCGTGTACCTCGTCCCCCACCGGTCGGCGAACCGCGAGACGAGGAACAGCCCGCGCCCGCCCTCGTCCTCCGTCGCCGCGTACCGCAGATGCGGCGAGGTGCTGCTGGTGTCGGACACCTCGCAGATCAGGCTGCGGTCGCACAGCAGCCGCACCCGGATCGGCCCGGTCGCGTACCGGATGGCGTTCGTGATCAGCTCGCTGAGGATGAGCTCGGTGGTGAACGCGACGTCGCCGAGGTCCCACTCGACCAGCCGCGCCGCCACGGCGGCGCGCACCGCGGAGACCAGGGCCGGTTCCGACGGGACCTCCCAGTCCGCGATCCGCTCCGGCTCCAGCACCCGCGTACACGCGACGATCAGCGCGATGTCGTCGCTGGGGGTGTCCGGCAGCATCTCGGCGAGCACCGCCGTACAGGTCTCCTCCGGCGTCCGCCCGGCGTGGGAGAGGGAGGCGCGCAGCAGCTCCAGGCCCTCCTCGATGTCCCGGTCGCGCTTCTCGACCAGCCCGTCGGTGTAGAGGGCGAGGTGGCTGCCCTCGGGCAGCTGCAGCTCCACCGTCTCGAACGGCAGGCCGCCCAGGCCCAGCGGCGGCCCGGCGGGCACCTCGGGGAACTCCACCGAGCCGTCCGGGGCGACCACCGCGGGCGGCGGATGTCCGGCCCGGGCCATCGTGCAGCGCCGGGACACCGGGTCGTAGATCGCGTACAGACAGGTGGCGCCGATGATCACACCGCCGCCCTCCAGGCTCTCCGAGGTCTCGTCCTGGTCGATCCGGGCGATCAGATCGTCCAGGTGGGAGAGGATCTCGTCGGGCGGCAGGTCGAGGGTGGAGAAGTTGTGCACGGCCGTACGCAGCCGCCCCATCGTGGCCGCCGCGTGCAGCCCGTGCCCGACCACATCACCCACCACCAGCGCCACCCGAGCCCCCGGCAGCGGAATCACATCGAACCAGTCACCCCCCACCCCCGACTCCGCCGGCAGATACCGGTACGCCACATCCAGCGCACTCTGCTCCGGCAGCACCTGCGGCAACAGACTGCGCTGCAACGTCACCGCCATCGTGTGCTCCCGCGTATACCGCCGGGCATTGTCGATGGACACCGCGGCCCGGGCGACCAGCTCCTCCGCGAGAGAGACATCGTCCTCCTCGAAGGGCTCGGGCTTTTCCGAGCGCATGAACGTGGCCATGCCCAGGACGACGCCCCGGGCGCGCAGCGGGACCGCGATCATGGAGTGGATGCCGCCGTCGACGATCCGCCGCGCCCGCTCCGGGTCGTGCGCCTGCCACCCGGTGAAGTCACCGAGCACGGCCTCCACCGTCGCCTCCCCGCTGGCGTAGCCCTTGGCCTGGGGCGTGGCCGGGCCGTAGCGGATCAGCCCGCCCAGCGGATACAGCGGTACGTCCTCGCGGATGCCGCTGAGTGCGGTGCGGCGCAGCGAGGTGCGCGCCGTGGCGCCGCTGCCCGTCGCCGCGCCCGTCGGCTCCTCGCCGCGCAGCACCGGGTCCACCAGGTCCACCGCCACGTAGTCGGCGAACCGTTCCACCGCGTACTCGGTCAGCTCCTGGGCCGTGCGCACCACATCCAGCGTGGTGCCGATCCGCAGGCCCGCGTCGTACAGCAGCTTCAGCCGCTTGCGCGCCAGATCGACCTTGCCGGACAGCGCGCGCAGCTCGGTGGTGTCCCGGAGCGTCGCGACGCTGCCGGGCGGACCGCCGTTGCTGTCGGTCGGCCGGTGGCTGACGGTCAGCAGCCGCTCCCCCGCCTTGTGCACCTCGTCGGTGGCGGTGCGGCCCGACACCAGCAGCTCGGCCGTGCTCGCGTCGAGGCCGAGGTCGGCGACGGGGCGCCCCTCGGCGTCCGGCGGCAGGTCGAACAGCCGGCGCGCCTCGTCGTTGGCCAGCATCAGCCGCCGGTCCCCGTCGACGATCAGCACGCCCTCCCGTACGGCGTGCAGCACCGCGTCATGGTGCTCGTACATCCGGGTCATCTCACCCGGGTCCAGACCGTGGGTCTGCCGCCGCAGCCGCCTGCTCACCAGCGCCGTGCCGCCCGTGGCCAGCGTGAGGGCGGCGGCGACACCGCCGAGGAGGATCGGCAGCTGCCGGTCGACCGCGCCGCTCACCTTCTTCACGGTGATCCCGGCCGCGACCAGGCCGACGACCTTGCCCCGGCTGTCGGTGACGGGCACCACGGCCCGTACGGAGGGGCCGAGCGTGCCCGTGGACGTCTCCATGACGGTGCCGCCCTCGGCGGCGGCGCGGTAGCTCCCGCGGAAGTGCCGGCCGATCTCCGTCGCTGTGGGGTGGGTGTAGCGGATCCCGTCCGTCGTCAGGACGACGATGAAGTCGACGCCGGCCCTGTTGCGGGCGCGCTCGGTGCGCGGCTGGAGGATCGCGGTCGGGTCGGGGGAGCGCAGCGCCTCGACGATGCCCGGAGCGTTCGCGAAGGCCTCGGCCACGGCCAGCGAGCGGCGGCGGGCCTCCTGGTCGGTGTCGTGCCGGGACTGCAGTACGAGGGCAGCCCCGGCGGCGAGGGCGAGCAGCAGCACGACCGCCACCTGCAGGAAGAACACCTGGCTCGCGACCGTACGCGTGAGGCGGAGCACGCCGCGCAGCAACGCGCGTCGCGCGGACCGGGCGGGCCGGGCCGGGCGGGTTACTTCGGGGCGGCGGGCCGGCCGGGGTGGCCGGGCCGGCCGGGGTGGCCCGCCCGGCCGGGCTGGCTGGGTCGGCTGGAGGGCGGGGGCGAGCCGGGCGGCGCGTCCGCCGGGCTCGCTGCTCTCCGGGGCGGGGCCTTCGGGGGCGCGGCTTTCCGGGCCGGGCTCACGGCTTGCTGGGGCGCGCCCTTCGGGGCCGAGCTCACGGCCTTCCGGGCCGAGCTCAGAGCCTTCGGGGTCGCGGCCTTCCAGGTCGCGGCCTTCCGGGCCATGGCTCTCCGGGCCGCGGCCCTCGGGCTCCGGGGGCCGCTCGGGGCCGCCGTCGGGCGGTGTTAACGGCTGCGGGACCGCTCCGCTGTGGTGCGCGCCGACATCGGCCTCCGCGCGCAAGCCATCGGCCTCCGCGCGCAAGCCATCGACCTCCGCGCGTGAGCCATCCGCCTCTGGGCCCGGGGCATCGCTCTCCGGACACGGGGCATCGTTCTCCGCCCGCCGGCCGTCCTTCCCCGGGCGCGGGCGCGCCCGGCGCCCGCCCTGCAGCCGGTCGGTCAGCGCGCGGGCCAGCGGCACCTGGGACAGACCGAAGGATCCGGCCATGTCGCCGCTTCTGTCGCTCTCGTCCTCCGGCGGGCGAGCGGCATCCGCCGCGGCCGGCCGGCCAGTTGTATCCGACATCTGACTACGCTCCACCCACCCCCCTCCCCCGCGTACGTTTCACCCGATCAACAACCACCCGCATGCCGTGCAGTACGACCATGGCCGCCCCCGCCTCAACCGCTCCGAACATGACTCGATCCTGACCGCGAAATGACCCTTCTCACAACAAGGTTGCGGATCTCTACAGGATCATGCCCCAAACCTCCGCACAGGAATGTCCTGAACGGCCCTTCCGCACCAAAAGTCATCTCTACAGCCAACCAGATGTTCCGAACCTGAAATCGCCTGGAGGATACCGAAATAGGCCCCCTGCCCCGTGGGCGCAGAGGGCCCTTCGCCCTCACGCCCCTCAACCCGGGACAACGGCAACTGCCCCGCGCTCCCCATCAGTTCACCTTCACAACACCCTCGCACCACGGACGCGCAACCCTTCGGACGCCCCGTGAGTCACACCCGCCAGGAGTTCCTCGCTCCGCTTCTCCGACTCTCCGCCTCTTCCCGACAACTGGGAGCTATCTTGTCCACCTCGCGGCTACGGAACCTGGCCATCGCCATCGCCATCGCGGCCATCGCCGTCGGCACCCTCGGCACCCCGGCCGTCCACACGGCGCTCACCGACGCCCGGCCCGCGGCGAGCCACACCACCCAAGCGACCGACCAGCGCACCACCAGCGCCGGCGCCTCCCTCCGGGACGACTTCGACCACGACTTCAACGGCGACGGCTACGCCGACCTCGTCACCGCCACCCCCAAAGCCCCCGTGAACGGCCAAGTCGGCGCCGGCAGCGTCGTGGTGCTCTACGGCTCGGCGAACGGCGTCGCTCCGTCCCGCTCCGCCACCCTCACCCAGGCCACGACCGGTGTCCCCGGCAGCCCCGAGGCGGGCGACGGCTTCGGCTCCGACGTCGCGAGCGGCGACCTGGACGGCGACGGCTACGACGACCTCGTGGTCGCCTCCAGCGGCGAGAAGGCCGCCGACGGCAGCGCCGGGACCGGCTCGGTCACCGTCCTCTGGGGCGGCTCTCAGGGCCTGACCAACGGCGGCACCGCGGTCCCCGACGACCGGGCGGGCGTTCCGGTCGGCGACCCCTTCGGCATCGACGTCGCTGTCGCCGACATCGACGGCGACCAGGGCCAGAACCTCATCGTGCTCACCGGCACCAGCCTGGTGCCGTACGCCGACGGCTTCACCCGTACCGCACCCTCCGCCGCCATGCCCGTCACCGACTCCGTCCGGGAGAACCCCCACGCCCTGGCCACCGGCGACTTCACCGGATCGGGCAGCAGCGACATCGTCGTCTACGGCTCGCAGGACGCGGACGAGACCAGCGGCGCCTGGACCGCCGTCTACAGCGGCGGCCCGGCCGGCGTCGAGTTCCAGCGCGAACTGACCAACGGCGCCTCAGCCGTCCCCGAGTCGGCCGCCGTCGGCGACTTCGACAAGGACGGCCGCGCCGACCTGGTCACCGGCTCGGGCACCAACTGCTGCCCCGACTCGGTGGACGACCCGTCCGCCTCCGCCGGCCAGATCACCGTCTACTACGGCGCGCAGAACGGCCTCGGCACCGGCCGCCGCCCCGTCCTCATCCACCAGGGCACGGCGGGGGTGCCCGGGGCGGACGAGTGGGTGGACCACTTCGGCGCCGCCCTCGCGGCCGGCGACGTGACCGACGACGGATACGCGGACCTGGCGGTCGGCGTGCCCGGCGAGGAGGTCGACGGGGTGGCCGGGGTCGGGTCCGTGGTCCTGCTCAAGGGCGGCGCGAGCGGCCTGACCGGGACTGGCGCCCAGGCGCTGCACCAGGACACCACCGGCGTCCCCGGCGCCGGGGAGAAGGACGACCACTTCGGCTCGGCCCTCCGCGCCACCGACCTCAACGGCGACGGCCGGGCGGACGTGGCCATCAGCGCGAGGGGCGAGGACGTCACCCCCGGGGCCACGGCGGACGGCGCGGTGTGGGCGCTGCGCGGCGCGCGCGGCGGGATCACGACGACGGGGGCCACGTCCTTCAGCGCGCCGAAGTTCGGCTTCACGTACACGGACAGCGAGTTCGGCTCGGTGCTGGCCAACTGACCCCACGTTCCCGAACACCGAAACAAGCGCCGAACCAAACAGACTGAACAAACAGACTGAACAAGCACGCCCAGGAGCCCCCCACATGCCCCGCCGCAGCCGAACGACCCCGACCGCCCGCCGCCCCGCGGCCCTGGCCTGCGCCGCGGTGACCCTGGCGGCGCTGATCACCGCGTGCGGCTCCGGCGACGACGGCCCGAAGGACGCAAAGGGCCAGAAGGGGGGTGAGCGGGCCACGGCGCCCGGTGACGCCCGCTCCGGCGCCCCGGTCATCACCCCCCACCGCGACCGCGCCCGTCCCCCGGGGCAAGGGCAGCGAACTGCCCGATGACCTCAACGGCGACGGTTATCCCGAGCTCGCGCTCCCGCTCGTCGGGAACAAGGAGGAGGCCCGGCCCACCCTGCTCGCCTTCGTCCACGGCTCGTCCCGCGGCCTCGACCCCGCCACCCGTACCGTACTCACCCGCGAGGACCTCGGCCTGCCCGCCCGCGGCCCGGATGTACCGTCCGTGGACACGACCGGGACAGCCACGGCCGACCTCGACGGCGACGGCTACGCCGACCTGGTGACCCCGGTCAGCGAGCGGCTCAGCGAGGCCGAGTCCGACCGCGCCCACACCACCGTACGGACCGTCCCGTACATCACCTGGGGCGCCGCCGACGGCCCACGGCGCGGCGCCGCCGCCACCCGCGCCCCGCTGACCGGCCCCGACGACAGCGTGGACCTGCGACGGCCGACGGTCGGCGACTTCGACGGGGACGGCCACCACGACCTGGCGGTGGTGCGCGCGGACCGCACGTCCTTCCTCCTGCTCCACGGGCCGTTCGGCCGGGACGGCAGGGCCGTCAGGACGGTGCCGTACCAGACACCGCTCGACAGCGACGACAACGACGGCGACATCAGCGAGCTGTTCGCGGACGCCATCGACGGCGACCGGCCCACCGACCTTGTGGTGCACGCCATGAACGACGACGACCAGTCCGCCTCCGTCCTGCTGACGGCGGGCCCGGACGGCCTCGACCGCACCGGCCACACGCTGCGCAAGGGCAACGCGATCGCCTTCGGCGACTTCGACGGGGACGGCCTGCGGGACGTGGCGGTCGGCAACAGCGGCACCCGCAACGACGAGCCGGGCTACGAGACGGAGGCGCCGGACGTGGACCACACGCTGAGCGTCTACACCAAGAAGGCACTGCATGACGCGGCCAAGGACGCGCCGGCCACCCGGGACGCCGCACCCCAGCCCATCAAGATCGTGAACATGTCGGGCGGCCTGGCCGCCGCCGACACCGACGGCGACGGCACCGACGAGCTGGCCGTGGCGCTCGAGGCGGGCGGCATCGAGATCATCACCATCCAGCCCGACTCCCCGGGCGCCATCGCAAGCCGCCACACCCTGACCCGTACCGCCCCCGCCCGCGTGGACGGCGAGAAGATCCGCAAGGCCCGGCGCGCCGCCCGGCTCCACGGCGCCGGGGACTTCGACCACGACGGCAAGGACGAGGCCGTCCTGGCCTGGGGCCGCGACCCCGTCTTCGCCCTGTACGGGGACCGGCCCGAGTGGTGGTGGATCACCGATGGCACCGCCGACAAGATCGCGTTCAGCGGCAAACCCTTCGCCGCCGACGGCGATTGACCGGCAGGCCCCACCCCCCACCGGGGGAAAACCCCTCAGGGTCCCCCTAGGGGATGTCACAGCTCGGCCGCAATGCCGGACCTGTTCCGAGAGGTCCGGCACCCCAGTCCCTACGACCGGGTACGTTCGAATCGTGGCTGGATTCAGGATCGGACGCGGACGGGACTCCCGGTCCGCGCAACAGGGGCAGCAGCAACCACCGCAGCAGCAGCCGTACGGTCGGCAGGCGCCGCCGTACGGCCAGCAGCCGCCGCAGTGGCAGCAGCCCGCGTCGCAGGGAGAGCCGGAGTACTTCGGCGGCCAGGACCCGTACCACGGCCCCCCGCAGGGCCATGCCCCGGGCCATGGCCAGGGCGGCTCGTACAGCAACAACAATCCGGGCCATACCCAGCAGTTCAGCATCGGCGAGGCGCCCGACGCCTACGACCCGTACGCCCAGGACCCCGGCTACGGCCCCGGCCCGGGCCCCGGCTCGTACGACGACGGCTACGGCAACACCTACCGCGCCGGCTCCTCCACCGCCCCGCCCGCCGGCCCCCGCCTGCCCTGGAAGCAGCTGCTGAGCGGCATCGTGCTGCGCCCGTCGGCCACCTTCTGGCAGATGCGCGACTACGCGGTGTGGGGCCCGGCCCTCATCGTGACGTTCGTCTACGGCCTGCTCGTGGTCTTCGGCTTCGACCAGGCCCGCGAGGACGTGCTGAACGCCTCGATGGGCAACAGCATCCCGTGGATCCTCGTCACCGGCGTCACCGTCGTGATCAGCGGCCTGATCCTGGGCGCGGTCACCCACACCCTGGCCCGCCAGCTGGGCGGCGACGGCTCGTACGCCCCGACCATCGGCCTGTCGATGCTGATCATGTCCATCACGGACGCGCCACGGCTGCTGTTCGCGCTCTTCCTGGGCGGGGACAGCCCGACGGTGCAGGTGCTGGGGTGGGTGACCTGGCTGGCGGCGGGCGCGCTGTTCACGTCCATGGTGAGCAAGTCGCACGACCTACCGTGGCAGAAGGCACTGGGGGCGTCGGCGATCCAGCTGATCGCGCTGCTGTCGCTGCTGAAGCTGGGCACGCTGTAAGAAAGCCGTAGGACGCTGTAAGGAACACGAAGAGGGGCCCACCAGGGCCCCTCACCTGTATTCGCCCCGCGTTCGCCTTGGGCAGCACAGGTCAGACACCCCATGTCGTTGGGGTGTCAAGCGGGCTGGGGGTAGGCGTGGTGTGACCACGCGGTTGCTTCGTCGTAGGTGGTGCGGGTTTTGAGGCAGCCGTGGAGGATGCCGACGAGGCGGTTGCCGAGCTGGCGGAGAGCGGGGTTGTAGCCGACCTCACGGGCTCGTTGTCTGTTGTAGTAGCGGCGGGCGCCGGGTGAGGCGCGCAGAGCGGAGAAGGCCTGGGTCTGGAGCGCGTCGGCCAGGCGGTTGTTGCGGACGTAGCGGGCCTGGACGGTGTGGCTCTTGCCGGAGGCCCGGGTGATGGGGCTGGTGCCGGCATAGTTCTTGCGTGCCTTCGCGGAGGCGTACCGAGTGGGGTCGTCTCCGAACTCGGCGAGCACCCGGGCGCCGGTGATCTCCGCGATGCCAGGCATCGAGAGGTAGATCTTAGCGTCCGGGTGCGTCAGAAAATGGGTCTTCACCTGCTCTTCCAGCTCGGTGATCTGTTCGTTGAGTGCGATGACCAGCCGGGCGTGGGCGGTGGCGGTGGCCGCGTAGGCGGAGGTGACCTGCTCGGGCAGGCCGAGCTGCCGCTCACGCAGGGCGGCCTGAATGGTGGCTGCTTTCGCATCGAGTGGGAAGCGGTCTGCGCGGTGGTGGCCGAACGCAAGCGCAGCGCCCCCGGGCGGATGCTCGCGCGGAAGGCGCGCCTGCGGCGCGCCGGGCGGTAAGGCCGCCCCGCCGGGCTGCGGCCTGGCGGCCGGTCCCGTCGGGCGCCCACCGCCCGCACTCCCAACCCGCCATGAGCCACCGGAGACACCAGCACCCCGCCGGTCGGGGGCTGGGGCGTTGTGGCCGGGGCCGACGGCCTCCGAGGCTTTACGCAGCCACCACGGGGCGAGCCTCTAAGAACAGGGGGCCAATCGGTCGCAAACGCGGGCAGGGCAACAGCCCGCCCGATTCGCCGGGCCAGCGTAAGGCCCCCTGCTCTCTCGCCCCGTGGCAGCTCCCGCCCAAAGCCTCTACGGCCGGCGGCGTGCCCAGAGCGCACCACTCCCCCTACGGCCCGCCCATGACGCGGCGTCGGCCGTACCGTAGAGCCATGGCTTCCGAGCACCTGGGCGACCGCGTGAGTCGTCTGCGCCGCCTCGCCGACCTGACCCAGGAAGGCTTGGCGGAGCGTTCCGGCATCTCCGTGGACGTGATCCGCAAGTTGGAGCAGAAGCGCAAGCACAGCGCACGCCTGCCCACCCTTCACGCGCTCGCCGACGGGCTGGGCGTCGAGCTGACAAGCCTCTTGGGAGACCCGCCCGGCGTGCCGTCGAACGGCGAGGCGGACCCTCCCGCACTGGTCGCGGTACGACGCGCGATCATGCCCCCGCTGTTCGCGCCGCCCCCGGAACCTTCAGGAGCCGAGCCGCTGTCCCTGCCCCTTCTGCGTGCTGAGTTGGCGGAGGCATGGACCCTCTACCACGCGGCTGAATTCGGCCGCCTCATGGAATTACTCCCGGGCATCATCACCGACGCCCGTCTCGCCGCCACCGTCGGAACAGCGGACCAGCGAGCGGCCGGGCATGCAGCATTGGGCAAGGCGCTGCAACTGGGCGGCCACCTTGCCATCCGGCTGGGAAAGTCCGATCTGGCGCTGTCCAGCCTTGAGCGGGCCATCACGGCGGCCGGGCAGTCGTCCGATCCGCTGCTGACTCCGATGGTGTCCAACTCCGTCGCATGGGCCTACCAGCGGCAGAATCGACTGGACGACGCCGAGCACCTGGCCGTCTACGCCGCCGACGGCGTGGAGCGCGACCACGGCCACACTGCCGAAGGGGTCCGCGTGTGGGGCGGACTACTCATGTCGGCAGCGACGAGCGCGGCCCGCAGCGGTGACTACGACACGGCCAACGACATGATGACCACGGCAGAACGCGCGGCCGGTCGACTGGCCACCCTCCCACCCCCGGAGAACGGCAAGCTGGTGTCGGTGTTCAGCCGGTCATCCGTACGCATCGAACGCGTCCGTCTCGCCGTCCAGCACGCCCGACCGGAAGAAGCCCTGACGCTGGCGCGCGGGATGCGACTCAGCAAGGACACGCCACCCTCATGGCGTACGTGGCTACTGCTCGACGTGGCACGCGCCCACACCGATCTGGGGGACGCCCCAGGGGCTGTCAGGGCCCTTGAGTCGCTACGGCGCGTCGCCCCGGCATGGACGCGACACCACACTCTCGCCGTCGCGATAGTGAGCGACCTGTGGGGATCTCCCTCCCACCCGCCGGGCCTGCGCAAGCTCGCCGAGTTCCTGGGGATCACTACATAGCGTGTTGAGATTAGGACGTTGCGTCCCTGTGGCGTAGGCCACCAGCCCGCCACGCTGGCGGCATGGCGACCAGCGAGCGGACGACAACGGACTACCCGACCAATGCGACCGAGGCGGCAGGCTTCATACCCCGGAGCCCCACCGACGACGCGCCCCAGCTCGCCGAGTGGATCAGGGAGCACATCCGGTGAGCGCCAACGGCGAGCCACGCTCGTTAATGACGATCCGAGTGAGCCGCGACGGCGGCCGGACATTCGGGCCGACTCGCATGATCCGCGCAGGTGACCCGGTGACGATCCTCAATAACCCGGGCACCTTCCCACCCTGCGAGTGCCCGCGCTGTGCCCCCGCACGGCAGGCCGAGCGGGCCATAGCCGCCCGGAGGCTGGGCCGCGTCTGAGCCCCGGAGCCGCCCCGTCCACCTGCCGTTCCGAGGCAGCCGGGCGGGGCATCTCCATGTCTCAGACGCAGTGACCGAGGTCACTCAAGTGCGTCTTTTGAGGGCGTAATGGGGGTGCCAGACTTACGGCATGGAGGCAAAACCGACCAGGGGAAGTTGATCCAAGCCTCGGTGCGCTTCCAGACGTACTCGCACTTCACGAGCGACTGCGACTTCTCGTAGATCACCGCGCTGCGCACCTCGGCGACCGAGCCGACGCAGAAGTCACGGACGAGCTTCAGCGTCTTGCCGGTGTCGGCGACATCGTCCGCGATCAGGACCTTCTTCTCGGAGAAGTCGATCGCGTTGGGCACGGGCGCCAGCATCACCGGCATGTCGAGGGTGGTCCCCACGCCGGTATAGAACTCGACGTTCACCAGATGGATGTTCTTGCAATCCAGCGCATACGCCAGCCCACCCGCGACAAACACCCCGCCGCGCGCTATGGACAGCACGATGTCCGGCTCGTACCCGTCGTCCGCGATCGTCTGCGCCAGCTCCCGCACCGCCGTGCCGAAGCGCTCGTACGTGAGGTTCTCCCGCTGCTCACCCACCCCGGCTCACACCTTCGACCGGTGGAAGTTCTGGTACGACCGCGACGGCGTCGGCCCGCGCTGCCCCTGGTAGCGGGAGCCGTAACGCTCCGACCCGTACGGATGCTCGGCCGGCGAGGTCAGCCGGAACATGCACAGCTGCCCGATCTTCATCCCCGGCCACAGCTTGATCGGCAACGTGGCCACATTCGACAGCTCCAGAGTCACATGCCCCGAGAAACCTGGGTCGATGAACCCGGCGGTGGAGTGCGTCAGCAGCCCCAGCCGCCCCAGGCTCGACTTCCCCTCCAGCCGCGAGGCGATGTCATCCGGCAGCGAGATCACCTCGTACGTCGAGGCGAGCACGAACTCCCCGGGGTGCAGGATGAACGCGTCATCCCCCTCCGGCTCCACCAGCCGCGTCAGATCCGGCTGCTCCACCGCCGGGTCGATATGCGGATAACGGTGGTTCTCGAACACCCGAAAGAAGCGGTCCAACCGCACATCGATGCTCGACGGCTGCACCATCACCGGATCGAACGGATCGATCCGTACTCGTCCGGCGTCGATCTCGGTCCGGATGTCCTTGTCTGAGAGAAGCACGCAACGAGGATACGCAAACACAACCCATGACCTGGGCCCGGCCCAGTCGGACCGGGCCCCGTCGCAATGATCCAGAAGCCGGCAGCGACCGCTACCGCTTCCCACCCGCCACTGGCACCGCCTGCCGCAACCGCGCACAACGCGGACAGCGCAGCAGCCGACCGGGGCCGATCCGGTCGACGGTGAGGTGCTGCATCGGGAACGAAGCGGTGCTGAACACGTGCCCTTCGGCACAACGGACGACGGTGCGCTCCATAAGTCCCTTCCCCATAAACGTGGACAACAAAAGCCACATTAGGGGATCAACCACCCACCACTCCACACGGCACTCCGCCCCCCACCGTACGCCCCAACTGCCCCACCCTTATAGCCGCTTCCCTTCCACCCCGCCCTACCCCGAGCCCCTGACGAATCCGCCCGAAAAGCACGAAAACCCCACGGCGAATGCGCCGGGGGTCAGGCTTGGGGTACAGTGTGCGACGATGCGACACCGACGGATGGTGTCTCTCGCGGGTGTAGTTTAATGGTAGAACATGAGCTTCCCAAGCTCAGAGCGCGGGTTCGATTCCCGTCACCCGCTCCACGACGAAGGCCCAGGTCAGCGACCCGGGCCTTGTTTGTTGTCTAGACCTCTTTAGGCGTCCCGCACCAGATCCGCACCAGATGCCACGTCAGCGGCTCTCTGCCGGTCGGCTCGCACCCGGGCGTCGATCCCGGCGGCCACCTCCTTCTGCCGCTCTGTGGTCGAGTGCTGGTAGATCAGCGCGGCCCGCTCGGAGGATTGCCCAGCGCGGACCATGGTGTCCTTGAGCGTCGCGCCGGACTGGGTCGAGAGGGTGTGCCCGGTGTGACGAAGATCGTAAAAACGGAAGTTGTCGGGGAGCCCTACTTTCGCCCGCGCCCGCCGCCACTTGCGCCCGAAGGAGGACCGCCGGAACGGCGCCCCTTTCTCCCCGACGAAGAGCAGCCCGTTCGGCTCCTTCTCGGCGAACCACTTCAGATGCCGCTCCAGGTCTTTGCGCATGAAGGCCGGAAGCACGATGAAGCGCTTCCCCGCTTCCGATTTGGTCTCGCCGACGACGCGCCGCCCAGTCGTCAGCTCCGGCGCGGCCCGGCGCACCCACACGCCGACCGCATCGAGGTCCACGTCCGGCCGCCGCAGCTCGGCCTGCTCCTCGGGGCGAGCAGGGCCGTACGCGGCGATGTAGACCATCAGCCGCCACCGGGGCCCGATCGCGTCGGCCAGGGCATCCACCTGCTCAACGGTGGCTATTGGCCGCTCACGGGCGGACTCCTTGCCCGCACCGCGTATCCGGCACGGGTTGCGGCGGATCAGCTCATCCTCAACGGCCGTTTCCAGAATGGCCTTCAGCAGCCGGTACGACTTCGCGACGGTCGTTGTCCCGGTCGACTCCAAACGCTCAGCGCGCCACGTGCGGACGCGCGGAGGCGTGATCTCGTCCAGGTCCCAGGCCCGGAAGGTGGGAAGGATGTGCAGCCGCAGGAGGCGCCGGTACAACTCCTCGGTGGTGGGCGAAAGCCCACGCTCCTTCACCCACCGCAAGGCGTACTCCTCGAAGTTGACGGCGCCCGCCTTGGGGTCCTGCCAGTCCCCGCGCGTCAGGTCCGCCTCAACCTGAGACAGCCAGACCTCAGCGTCCCTCTTGGTGTCGAACGTCCCAGGGGAACGCTGCTCTTGCCCGTCCGGCGCCAGGTAGCTCGCGGTCCAACGCCCGGACCGGTACTGACGGACCGAGCCGAAGCGGCGCCGGTTGCCCTTCTTGTTCCCCATCAGGCAGCCCTCCCGAGGCGCGGCCGCCGAGGCTGTACCGGCCGGACGGTGTGGGCATCGATGTACTCGCGGATGACGCTTTCCGGGATGCGCACGTGGCGACCGACCTTGACGTAGGTGATCCGCCGCTCGGCGACCAGCCGCCGAGGGAAACGATCGGTGGTGCCCAGCAGCTCGGCGACCTCTCTGACGCTGAGGTACCGGTCACGCATGGGTTGGTTCTCCTTCCGTTCCAGGGGCGGGGGCGATGGTGGCGGCGAGCCATTCCTCAGCGGGGGTGAGGCCCGTTCCGGCGTAGGCCCAGTGGGCGAGGACGAGCGTGGTTTCTTCCTGCTCCAGCCCGGTGGCGACCTGGACCCGACGCCACGTAGCGCGAGCCTCACGAAGAGCCCCGAGAGTCGTTGAGTACCGACGCGACTTGGTAGAGAAGTGGCCTCGAAAGCCGAGCATGTGAGCCCAGGCGCGGAGCCGGAGGCCTTCCAGGTCCTTGCGGGCGCCGAGGGCCCAGGCCGTGCGGATGAGGCGGCGGGTGTGCTCGGGGACGTCGATCTGCGCGAGTTCGGCGATGAGCCGTATCGGCCGGTCGAGGGCGCCGGTCGCTGTCTCGGCGCCTTTGGTGGCGTACTTGGCGATGTACGCGGCCACCGCCCGGTCAGTGAGAGCCGTTCCGCCGTCCAGCTCGGGCCCGCGGATGGGCCGTACGTCGAGCTGGCGGCCGAAGGCGAAGCGGTGAGACCGCCCATTGATCAGGGGCCCCTTCACCTCTGCCTTTGCCCTTGCGGCACGGATGGCGTCGCTCAACAGCTCGGTGGTGGCCCAGGCCGGCGGCGGGGTGTCACCTCCCTCCGGACCGTCGAGCCGGATCACGGCATGGAAGTGGACGGCGCCGCGCTTCTGGTACTCCGCGACTTTGGCGAAGGACAGCCGGGCGTAGTCGCGGAAGGCCCGTTGAGTCAGCCCGGCCCGCTTGGCGACCTCCCGCCGCAGGTAGATCGAGAAGCGCCGCCACAGCAGCCCCGCATGAGCGTTCCAGAGCACCGCGGCTTCGTAGTCGTAGGTGTCCGGGTCGAGCGGAGACCCGATCGCCGTGTCGTCCTGGTCGTGACGGACGCCGCAGCGGCAGCGCCGGACCGTGCCGCCGGGCCCGGTGGGCCGGTTGTGGACTGGGCCGAAGCTGGGAGCGGTGAAGGTGGCGAAGACGCGCGGGTGCGTGGCTACCTCCTCGGGGGTGCCTTTGCCGCCGCGTAGTCCGGCGGTGATCAGGTGGAAGGTGTCGCGGCGGTAGGTCTCGGCGCAGGCCGGGCAGCGGGTGACGCGGCGGTTGTTGCAGCGGACCAGCAGATGCCCGGCGGGCAGCTCGGCGGAGTCCAGGTGACGGAGTACACGCCCGATCTCGCCGGTGTCCTTGTTCACCTCGTGTTCGGTGCGGTGGCCGTCGAGGCGGATGGGGTTGGTGCAGCCGCCGAGGCCGGAGAGTTGACGGAGCAGGGCGGGCATGGTGCCGAGTGCTGCCAGGGTGCCCAGTTCGGGCAGCGGTGGCGGGGTGGTGCGGGTGATGATGGCTATCTCCTCTTTCGGCTCTTGAGTCGTGAGGGGTTGGGCTGCCGGGGCGGCGGATGCTTGGCGGTATCGAGGCCTCCCCGGCAGTCGTGTGGTGGTTCAGCGGCGCCGCTGATTGCTGAGCAGTGAGCGCATGACGACGGCGGCGACCGCGACGGAGATGGCCGTGACGGCGACAGCGGCGAGCAGAGCCGTCAGGACGATGCCGACGGTGACCACGGCGGCGACGGTCCCAGCGCTGAGCCCGGGCACCATCCGATGAGCGGGTGCAGGCGCGGGGGCGGTGTGCTGGCAGGAGCAGGCCGGGGCGTGCCCGTGTTGGACGGCCGGGACGGTCGAGCTGATCACGTGAGCGGAGGGCAGGGCAGGGGCCTCGGGAAACTTGGGTCGGAACACGATGAATCTCCTCTCAGCTACTCGTCTAGGTGATTGGCGCTAGCGGTTGACGACGTCCACGCCGGAGCGCGTACCGGATTCGATGACCGGGGCGAGCACGGTGTGGGAGAGCCAGAAGCCGAACAGGGCGATCACGACGACCACCCACACACGGACGCCGAGGAACTTGATCGCGAACCAGGTGACGGCGCCCAGGACGAAGACCAGCGGCAGGCTGACAGTCACGGGGGATCCCCTTTCAGCGGACGGGGCAGCGGTGGGTACGGGCAGCCAACTCGGCAGCGGCCCGGGTGGTGTAGTCGGCGGAGAAGTCGCAGCGCGGCGCGGTGCATACGGCGGTGTGCTTCTCACGGCCCCGCTGGTCGTAGGCGGTGCCGACACGGACCGGGCCGATACGGGCGATGTTGCGGAAGCGGCGAAGCATGAGGGTGGTACTCCTCTCAGAGACGGGCAGCGATGGCATCAGCGAGCGGCGCAGGGACGCCGAGGCGGGCGCGCAGGGTGTCACGGTCGATGGGCGAACCGGTGCGGACGTGATGTTCGTCGGCGAGCTTGCGGGCGTAGGTGACCAGGGCGGCCGGGACATGCGGCGCGGGCAACTGCGGCTCAGGCTCCGGCTCGGCGACTGGCCCCGCGGTTCCCGGCTCGACAGCCTCCGGCACCGGTTCGACGGCGGGCGCGGTGTGGGCGAGCAGGGTTCCGCCGAGGAAGGCCACGGCGGGCCATCCGGCGACGAGGATGCGCAGCCAGGCCGGTACGTCGTCCAACTCGAGCAGCCCGGCGGTGGCGACGTTCGCCCCGAGGGACGCAGCCAGGGCAACGACGAACCAGCACCACCCAGCCGCCTTGGATGATCCGGACCGCAACCGCCGCCAAGCCGCCACGAGCAGCAGGTCAACGGACACCGGATAGGCCCACGCCTTCCACCCGGCTTGCCCGGCCGCCGAGGCCAGGTCATGCAGGTGAGCGAAGGACAACGCGGCAGCGATGACCGCTTGCACGAGCACCGCGTCAACACGCGCCAGATGAGCGCGCACGGGAAGTCTCCTTCCGGAATCAGGCATGGCAGGGGTACGCACATGGCGCGAAACGGTCACGCCGACCGGGCGATGCTGGATTACTCGGCAGCCGGAACGGGCTTGACCAGCGAAACGGGAGCGCTCACCGGGACGGCCGGCACGGCGGGCCTGAACGGCTTGAGCGCGGGCAGATCCGGCACCAGGTGCGCGTTGTCGCGACAGGTAGCCGCAGCGTCGGCGAGAGACAGATAGGGGGTGCGGATGCGAGACCAGCCGCCGGAGGTGTCCCCGGCGACCGCGAGGCCGGGCCGCTCGGGTGCGATGGCGCAGGCCGCGCCGACCGCTTCCGGGGCGATGTCGCCGAGCGCCATCTTGGCGGAGGCTTCATCGTTCACGCGGTGGCAGACACGGCCGGTGAGCTGAGCACGGAGCATGGTGGCTCCCTTGCCCAGCTCCGCGCCGAAGCGCTGTCCGCACACCTCCAGGTAGATGCCCGCCGCGCGGCCGAGTTGGGCGAGCCGGATGAGCTGGGTGACCATCTCGTCCCGCCTCTCCTCGTCCTTCCGCGTGGCGATCAGGAACAGCTCGGCCACCTCGTCCACGAGCAGCACCACCGGCACCGGCCGCTCATCCTCCGGCAAGCCCCAGATGTCAGAAGTGATCTCCTCGTCCGGAGTGCTCAGGGCGATGCCCTGCCGGGCCTTGATCAGGTCGTATCGGTCCTCCATCAACTCAACGAGCACCGGCAGCAGCTCGGCCGCCTGCACAGGGTCAGTAGCCAGGGCCGACAGGCGCGGTGCGAAGGGCGCCAGCTCCACCCCCCGCTTGCAGTCGATCCCGACCAGTGCGACCGGTTGCCGCGTCAGGCCGCTGATCAGGTGCCGCAGGAACATCGACTTCCCGGACAGCGTCGCACCGAGGGTGAGTTGGTGTGGGATGGCCCGGTAGTCCCGCATGAACGGCGTGGCGTCTTCCCGCAGCGCCACCGGCACCTTGAGGAACCCGCCCGCCGTCTTGCGGGGCATCCGGACCTTCCGCAGGACGTCGAAGCCGATCAGCCGCAGCTCGACCACACCGGGCTTGATCTCCTCGACATACGCGCCGTGGACGCCCCAGGCGTGCCGGAGCCGTTCGGCCGAGGCCGCCACGTCGGCGGGTTCCTGTCCCGGGGCCAGCCGCAGCCGGACCCGCAGCCCGGTCGACGTCGGCCGGATGATCCCCCGGCGAGGCGGGACCGGCCGGACCTCCCGACGAGTGAGCGCGTGTATCGCCCAGGCCCGCAACCGGGACGGTGGCACGGTCAGCCCGCAGGCGTCCATGACCGCCCCGTACGAGCCGAGTAGCTTCACCGTGGAGACCGGCAGGCCGATGGTGGACCAGTACGCGGCCGGATGCCGGGCCCGGAGGTAGGCGGCCCCGCCGACCGTCGCGGCAACCGGGCCACCCACCTCCATCAGCGTCGTCACATCGGTCATCGGGCTCAGGCTCCCGCACCCACGGGTATGACGGCCGGGGCGATGGCGTCGGCCCGGTAGGCGATGCCGTGCCGCTGCTGCCCGTTGAACACGCTCTCCCAAGGGCGAGCGACCAGACCGATCAGCGTGACCGGCGATCCAAGAGCAAGCCCGTCGGTCACCCCGCTCTCCGGCACGGTCACCTGAAGCAGGGAGGACTCCCCGCCATCGATGAAGACGACCCCCAGTCGCATCAGCACCTCACCGGTCTGGGCATCCTTGGCGATCTCGCGGGTCTGCCTGTCCTTCACCTTCGGCTCAGGCGCCTCGGTCAGCAGGATCGTCGCGGCAGACACGTCAACACGGATGGAACGCAACTGCTTCTCCTTCTCTCACACTTCAACCATCTAGTCGTCTAGATGAGTTGCCGTCCTCCGACCCGAACGGGCGGGAACGGGGACCACCACGCCACACAACTTGCCCACTCGTCTATACGAGTATGCGTCTGCGTGTGTACGAGTTGAGAGAAGCGGCCCACCACAGCCGCGCAGTGCGCCATCCGGCGGGCCTGTCAGGTGGCGGGCAGTTGGTAGGAGAGGACGTACGCGTCAGCGGCCATCACGGTGTCGCAGACCTCCACCGCCCGCCCCTCACCATCGAAGGCCGTACGGACCAGATGGATCACCGGCACACCCGAGGCCAGATGCAGCGTCCGTACCTCGGCAGGCGAGGGCATCCTGGCGCGGATCTCCTCGTCGAAGTGGTCCAGGCGGTGCCCCATCTCCTCCAGCCGGGCGTAGATACCACCAGGCCCCGGATTCGGCTGGGCAATTGGAGTGTCACGGGCCAGGTCGAGCGGCAGGTACGAGGTGGCGAACTCCACCGGCCGCCCGTCAAGCAGATACCGGCGCCGCCGGGCCAGCACCTTCCGGGGAGAGCCGAGCCGAGCGGCGATGTCCTGCGAGGGCCGCTCCTCCTTGACCTCCAGACTGTCCACCTCGGGGCGGCTTCCCGCAGCTTCCGCCTCCACGGTGAACGCCGACTTCCCCTGATCACGATGACGCCGCGCGAAGCGGTCGGAGGCCAGGCGCCGCACGGGCGGTCGGGGCCGGACGAAGACGCCCTTGCCGTGTTCGGAGACTGCGAGCCCTTCTTGCTGGAGCAGGGCCAGGGCGTTGCGGACGGTCATCCGTGAGACGCCGAAGTGCTCGACCAGCTCAGTTTCCGAGGGCAGCTTGTCGCCCTCCTTGAAGCGGCCCTTGTCGATCACTTCGCGGAGCCGGTCGGCGATCTGCCGGAACACGGCCCGATCGCTGGTGGGGTCCAGCGCGCCCAGGATGGAAGTCAGGGAAGGCATTGTGTTTGTACTCCTTTAGGTGTCTAGACGAGCGGCTGACCCTGGTTGCTACGGTGGAGAGCCTAGCCAGCCGGGAGGGCAGAGGAACGTGAGCACTGAGCGCCCGCACTCCGTGAGCGTCGCCGGGGTCATCGTCGACGACGCCGGTCGCGCGTTGCTGATCAAGCGGCGGGACAACGGTAAGTGGGAACCGCCCGGCGGCGTGCTGGAACCCGGAGAAACCATCCCCGACGCACTTCAGCGCGAAGTCCTCGAAGAGACCGGAATCAAGATCGCGCTTCCCGCGACTCTCACCGGCGTCTACAAGAACATGACCCGCCTGATCGTCTCCATGGTCTTCCGCTGCGAGGCGATCGACGGCACCCCGACCACCGGAGCGGAGACCCGCGCACTTCGCTGGGCCACCCGCGAGGAGGTCATCGAGCTGGCCGACGAGGCGTACGCGATCCGCGTCCTGGACGCGCTCGACCACACGACCCCGCCGGCCGTCCGCGCCCACGACGGCGTTCGACTCATCTAGCACGAACCCATAGCCCATGGCCGCCTACCAGCACAGAGGAACTTGTATGCACGAGTATATGAGTAGCGTTCGTGCCTGGGGACTGACTTGCCCAGGATTTCCAGAAGAGATCGGCCGCGCCCGCCGCGGGACCCGCGACATCCTCCACGGCCACCCATGCGCCGAGATCGCCACGCTCATCGTCAGCGAGCTGAGCACCAACGCCGTGACCCACACCGACAGCGGCAGCCCCACAGGGACCTTCCATGTCGCTCTGGCCCTGTCCACTCAGGTCGTCGCGATCTCCGTGACCGACGCCGGAGGCCAGCCGGGGAAGCCTCACCCGATCGAGCCGGACCAGGACGCCACCCACGGCCGGGGCCTGAGCATCGTCATGGCCCTCGCCAACCACCTCGGCATCACGGGCGACGAACACGGCCGCACAGTCACAGCCGAACTCCTCACCCCAACCGCACTCGCCCTACAAGGAGGGGCCGGATGACCACCCCACCGACCTCGGGCCGCAACGACGGCTGGGAGATGGACCAGCTCCACCGTGACGAGATCACCGTGGCGATGAACTGGGTCA
This sequence comes from Streptomyces sp. ME19-01-6, assembly GCF_033793745.1. Lineage (NCBI taxonomy): Bacteria > Bacillati > Actinomycetota > Actinomycetes > Kitasatosporales > Streptomycetaceae > Streptomyces > Streptomyces sp. ME19-01-6. Next base: position 34,632 of record NZ_JARAXF010000005.1, read on the forward strand.
TCCGCACGTGTCAGCAGATCGTCCACGACCGCAGTCACAAGACCTTCTGGACCCCAGCCGACACCAGCGAGGGCACCCCATCACCGGAACAACTCATGCAGACGGCCCGCGAAGACGTGCTCGACAAGCTTCAACGGATCATTGAGGGCGCCCAGTTCGTCATGAAGTACATCGAGCACGAACGCGCCAAGCGCAAGCAGTGAGTTACAACCTTCTCTACGGGTTCAAGGCGCCGCGCAAGCGCGGCGCGCGCGGCCCGTCCCCCGGCCGGGCCTGCGCTCCTGTCTCCGCCCCGCTCCAGCCCGGCCGCCGCCCATGCCGCGCGCACAGCAAGCAGCCGCCTGGCGTCAGAGAAGGGGTACGTCGTGGCTGGGGCGGTCGGCTCCACGGCTTTACGCAGCCACTTTGGGGCGAGCCTCTAAGATCATGGCCCCAACGTCGTGCTTTAGCGGGCAGGTCCACAGACTGCCCGACGCGCCGGAAGCTTACGGGGCCATGATCTCTCGCCCCAAAGCAGCTCCAGCCCAAAGCCGCTCCGCCGCCCTCAGGCGCTAGCCCGATCGGCCGTCATGGCCCTCCGCCGTTATGGCGTCACTGTTCTCTGCATCCTTGACGAAGATGGCACAGAACTCGACCAAGAAAGTGACTAGCGCAGCAAAGAAGGCTGAGAGAAAGGTGAGCGAGAACGCTTCACTAGCCGCCTCTTTTTGGGTCTCGGCGAGGTTTACAGCCAAGCTGACGGGAGGAAGGTTGCGACCACTTTCTTCCCAGATCCACTTGTCGACCTCCTCCGCGCCAACACCACCACGCATAATGCCAACTGAGGTTATTCTCGTAGGTGATTGCCCTACCTGGATCATGTATTTACGAAGATCTTTCATTCGCAGGGATTCATTCACCTCCAGGTCTTTTCTCGACTCAGTGTTTATGCCCGGGAGCGCAACCGCAAGATAGGGGCCACTTTTCACAATCGGACCTTGCCTCCATTCATTTGAGCCGCTGTTCTGCCAGCAGAAACGGATACTTATCGGCCACGAATAATCCTCGGGAATCGTGCCCGAGATTATAACCGTCGCCCATGGCTCCACTGTTGGTACCCCGTGTGGCCCGGCATAGGCCACTTTAGCGCCATCAGGTTTGGCGCAAGGGCTACCGAGCCCCCGAGTCGACGCAGATACCCACCAGTTAAGCGGTCTTGGTGTAGACCCGTAGTCGATTGTGAGATTCAGTGCACTTTTCTTAGGTGTGCCTTCGATGTCGGCGCTGACCGCATCCGGATGTCCCGATATCCTGATGTCAGGTTGCTCCGGCAGGCGAGGAGGGCTGCTGGCGTCTGACTTGGTGAAGTGCCAGCCCAAGGCAAAGAACACGAGGGCCGCCAGAGTCGCCTGAACCACCAGTGACCGAAATACGTTAAGCGCTCTCCGAGACACCCTTCGTATTCTTCTTTTTCCCATACACTCACGCTACCCATTAGCGCGCGCGTGTACTTCCCCCAAAGGAGGGAGTCAATGTCCTCGGTTTGGGCGATGGTGACCTGTTCGCGGCGGGCCTTCAGTAGATCGATCAGCGCTCCGCACGTTTGATGCGTCTCAGTGGGCGGTCAACGACACTGAAGATAACCAGCGTTCGAAATCCCCAAAGGGCCAACCATCCACCCAAGCTGCTTCGGGACGCAGAGGGGCATGATCCATTAATGCCCGAACATGCGGAGAATCCGCGTCGCGATGCCAAGCCGTCACCACTCCGAAGAACGACCTTGACCGCATGAACTGAACAGAGGTCGTTCACCCTCGATTGATGTTTCAGACGCTCACCTTAGGCGCTCGAAGGCGTTCATGATCCTCGCATCCCGGAGCTGCGACGCCTGCCTTTTTGGTACTCAGCCCTCCAGCGTTCGAAGGCCGCCTGCCACTCACTATCGCTGGCTCGTTCAGGTCCCATCATCCACTTCACCATGGCCTCTCGACCTGCCGAACTTTCTTCAAAGAGGAAGAGGAGAGTCTGCTCAGATTCTTCGGGTAGCCCATCGTCCCGTAGCATTGCCGAGAGGCATTCATACGCATCATCCACGAAAGTGTTGACCCAAAGGGACTCATCCGAAGCCCGCTTTCGGCGCTGACGAGTCCAAGCGCGTCCAATAAGGCGAACGTCTCGAGAGACCCGCTCGCGGAGGGCTTCATCACGGAGAAGGCCAGCGTCGCTGGCAAGCCTGCGCGCTACAGGCCGCGTGCTGGTGTGGTCCTCAATGTCCGTCAACTCCCTGAGCGTAACCAGTTTCTCCCTCATAGAGAACACGTGTGCCCGCTGTTCCGCCCGGTGCTCGTGCCTCCACGCGAGCGCCTGTTGGGCCCAGTGCACGACATAGCCCAATGCTGCCGTCAATATCGGGAGCAACCACTGAGTCATGGGGAGATTGTGCCCAGCGCAGGAGGGCAGCACAGGCGTAGCTGTGACGCATTGCCCCGGGAGCCCCGCCGCGCAGCCTGGTCCTGACTGTGGTGCCGCACGCGTCCTCTGACATCCACGGCTGACATCAACGACGCCGGACAGGAGCACACTGGAGCACCCCCCGCCTGATCGTCACGACGATGGGTGACACCGCCAAGGCCAACCCGCAATCGAACTTACAAGGCAGGTATCGCCGTGCCAGATTCGTGCCAGAACGGTCGGTCATCCACGGTCAACAAGGGTCATCGCGGAGCCAGGAACAGACACCACATGTGCAGCGTTCCAGCAGGTCAGAAATCCATCAATACTTGATCGCCCGGTGATTCCCAAGCTCAGAGCGCGGGTTCGATTCCCGTCACCCGCTCCAGTAAGAACCCCCAGGTCAGCGTCCTGGGGCTTCTTCGTTGCCCGGGGCCGCTGGCGTCTCCGTCAACCCGTGACGACGCACCAAGAGCCAGCAGAATGCGATCACACCTGAACCAAAGCGATCGGGATGCGTCGGGTGTTGTGTGGCTGGGGAGGCCCAGGCGTAGGCTCAGTCCAGCGTCCGCAACAACGGCCAGGCTCACGATGATCACGCAGACCGCCGCCCAGGAGACGTTCCTATGACCGAGCAGCCCTCTGCCCCTGACGGGCCCCTGATTCCAATGCCGGCTCTCACTCCGGCAGCGCTCCGCGCAGCGGTCGCCCAGATCGCCCCCGTCCAGCTACCGTCCTTCGTCGAACACCTCGACCGCGCGGTCGAACAAGCCGCTGCCCAGAGCACCATCGCTCCACTGCGTACCTTCTTGCAGTGGTGGGGAGAATTTGTCGCTATCCAGCGCTACCCGGCCCGCGCCGCACGCTTGCGCGAACTGGAAGCCGAGGCGGAACAGGCCACCGACCGCGAGGCCGTGCGCTCCGCACTCGCCGAGATGCGACAGATCACGGACCTGGCACACCATGAGATCTCCGCGTGAGCGATAACTGGACCTGGGACTATGACCCCGATGCCGAGCATGTCGTGGACGGCCTGCCTCACGAAGTCGTGGCCGAGGTGGAGCGCTTGGCTGAACAGCTGACGGTCCTTGGCCGCGACGCGGTCGACGTCGGCCGCGGGAACCCGCACGGCGGAGGTCTGCGAACACAGGACATTTTCGGTGGGCGGGGCTTTTTCATGTTCATGGCGCTGGAACGCCTCGAACTGGTTGTGATCACCCGAGTCACATGGCTCGGCTGATCAACGACTACCGGGCAGCCTGCATGCATGCGATCGGCCCGCTGGCTGCTGCAAGGTGAGTCAGGGTGGTCGCTCCAGGACGCAGCCTGAGCGACCGCATAGCGTCCCCCCGCACCAGATGCGCACCAGATAGGGCGGTAAGCAGCGGTCAATGACGGGTACTGAGGCAGGCACACCAGCCCACCGTCAGTACTCGATTACGCTGGTCAGCGGCGTGATCAGCGTTGACCGCCCGGTGATTCCCAAGCTCAGAGCGCGGGTTCGATTCCCGTCACCCGCTCCACGACGAAGGCCCAGGTCAACGACCCGGGCCTTGTTTGTTGTCCAGACCTCTTGGAGGTCTGCGTGCCCTCCGCGTGCCCCGTCTCACCCGAAAGCGTCTTCATAGAGGGGCGCCGACTCGCCACTTGAGACATCCGAGCGCCGAACGTCTCGAATGGCGAGACAACTCTTTTGTGGCCTGGGATCACCAACTAAACAAAGCTCGATGGGTTCACAACCACGGGCGGGCAGGCGGGTCCACCGTTCACAGGATCGTGCTCCACTGCTCCCCCGGCCACCTCGGGATCGTCTACCAGCCGCTCGGGGCCCACTTCGCCGGCAGCAGCACGCCCCGGGCCCTGTGTTTCCTGCCGGACGGCACCATCCTCAACACGCACTCGAAGGCCAAGATCACCGGAGGCGAGGTCGGCGGGAAGGGGGTCATGCCAAGCTGCGCGATCTTGGGGCAAGGCCGCTGAACTGCGGTGAAGACCCGTCTCGATGGCTGGCCGAAGTACTTCCGGCGATCGGGGCCCGGTGGGCACGGCACGCGGGAAACGGATCGCATCACGTCAGCGAAATGACCAGACCATCCCGACTTCCGTCTCCGACACGAGTACCAAACCGAAGTCGAAGGTGCGTACGGAAAAGGGGTACCACTGAGAAACCCGTTGGTAGTAGTCGCGGGTGTCGCTGCCGTGCCCGGTGTTCGCGTAGAAGTGCGAGCCTTGAGGGAAGCGCGACAGGATGACACGGGCCTTTACTTCAAGGCCCTCCCTGCGCTCCTCGAAATCCGGTTCCTTTGTGACGTCGATCCAGGGTGTAGAAAGGGCCACGAGGAACCGTACGGCCTGAGAACGCGGGATCTCATGCAGGTAGGGCTTCCAGGCGTCCGCCGTCGCGACGGCCTCTGGAGGCATGACGAAGGGGTAGGACGGTTCGTCGAGCCTTTCGAGTTCGCCCTCCCATATGTCCACCGTGCGCCAGCCGCGGGCGTCGCAGGTGTCACCGCGTATCAGGGTGGACAGGTCGAGCACCCAGTTCTCGTGCTCTCTGCTCGTCACCTTGGCGATGGTCGCCCGAGGTTCGTACATGTCGATCGCATCGCACCAGGATCGCTCGTCGAGCTCGACCATCACTGTCTACTCACTCATCATTGGGGCTCGGACGTCAGGACCAGCTCCACCGTGCCAGATGCGTGCCAGAACGAGCGATAAACCACGGTCAACGCGGGCCACCAGGAGCCCACGCCCAAGGTCGCATCAGGAGCTGTTTACGCAGGTCAGCGTGTTGATCGGCCGCAATCAACCTGTGATTCCCAAACTCAGAGCGCGGGTTCGATTCCCGTCACCCGCTCCACGACGAAGGCCCAGGTCAGCGACCCGGGCCTTGTTTGTTGTCTAGACCTCTCTACGCCTCCCGTGCCCTTGCGTGTCCGATCAGGCGACGCGCACGGCCGGTGGCGTCACGCTGCCGCGCCACATCGACTGGGGACCGCACTACGTCTACGAGCTGGCCGACGAGGCAGACTTCCGGCTGATGTACGAACGCGTCATCCGCGAAGCTCAGACACGCGACGACCTCAACGCATACCTGCACACGGCATCACTGCGACAGGTGTGGCGGGACCTGTTCCTCCCCCTCCCGGTCAAGACCTCTTGGGAAACCCGCTTCCCTGAGCTCCGCGAACCCGGCACGACGGCAGCCGCTGCCTCGTGGACGAACTGCAGCATCGGCTGATCCGCCACAGTCTGGACGGCGCCGAAAACAAGCTCTGGGAAGATCCAGACGCCCGCGGAGGACGGCCGCCGTCAATGTTGCTGCGGTCATCAGCCCGCCGAGTGAACCAAAGCAGACCAGCACATCTCCATGCGCCCGAGCAGGCCGGACACGTACCGTAGGACGCACAGCGGACCTGCCGATCGTTACTGGAGACCGCGATGACCACGCAGCCCGAACATCCGATGCACGACATCGCCGACAGCGGTCCGGAAGCTCACCGCATCGCCCAGCCGGCGAGCACACCTGAGGAACTGCGTGCTGCCCTTGCGCTGATCGCCCCAGACGCACTGCCGACATTCGACGCCGAGCGCGCCGCAGCACTCCGGCAGTCCCGAGAGCAGGTGAGCGCGGCACCCATGCGTCGCTTCGTCGGGCAGTGGGCCGTCTACGTCGCCATCGAACGCCACCCGGAACGGGCCGCCCGCCTGCGGGCACTGGAAGCCCGTGCGGCCGAGATCGACGATATCCACGAGGCTCGCGAGCTCGCGGCGGAGATCGGCCGCATCCTTGACACAGCATGCGCTGAGGCCGGCGTCGACCAGGAGCAGGGAGCCGCGTGAGCGACCGGGACCCATGGCGCTGGGAGTATGACCCGGACGCCGAGCACGTCGTGTCGGGCCTGCCCTCGCAGGTGGTCGCCGAGGTTGAACGCCTCGCGGGCGAGATGGTTGCACTGGCCGAGGTCGGCGTTGACGTCACGGATCTCGGTCAAGGACCGCGACGGGGCGTGCCGGGCGGAGTACGGCGCATCCCCCTGCTCGTCGACGGTTGGTTCTACGCGCTGCCCCTCCCCCGACTGCGCCTCATCGCGATCACCCGAGTGATCCCCCCATTCTCCGATCTGTAGCGGTGAGAGATCTCGCTTCGCGGGACTGGACACCGGCGCGGGCTGGTCGGCAGTGCGCCGGGTTCCGCACCAGAAGCGCACCAGATAGAGCGGTGAACAGCGGTCAATGACGGGTACTGCGGCAGGTACACCAGCCCACTGTCAGCACTTGTTTACGCAGGTCAGCGGCATGCTCAGCGTCGATCGCCACGTGATTCCCAAGCTCAGAGCGCGGGTTCGATTCCCGTCACCCGCTCCACGACGAAGGCCCAGGTCAGCGACCCGGGCCTTGTTTGCTGTCTAGACCTCTTTATGCCTCCCGTGCCAGATCAGGTGCCGGGCATACCGACCAGTCGCCTCTCAGCCGACGTTCACTCCGTAGTGCACTCGGCTGCGATACCAGCACCGCTGGCAGGCCCCATCAGGCATGCTGGAGCCATGAGCAGGTATGCAACGGCGAAGCCGTACGTGCTGCCGGAGTCGCTCGCCGAGCTGGACGGGCCCACCACCGGTGGCGTCACACTGCCACGCCACATCGACTGGGGACCGCGCTACGTCTACGACCTGGCCGACGAGGCAGACTTCCGGCTGATGTACGAGCGCGTCATCCGCGAGGCCCAGACACGCGACGACCTCAGTGCGTACCTGCACGCGACGTCTCTGCGGCAGGTATGGCAGAACCTGTTTCTTCCCCTCCCGGTCAGGGCCGCTTGGGAAGCCCGCTTCCCAGAACTCCGCGAGTCCGGCACGACGACAGCGGCTGCCTAGTGGATGAGCTGCACCGCGAGCTGATCCGCATTGGGCTGGACGCGCTCGCTAAGGACTACGGATACGCACTCGCGGGCGGCTACGCCGTCCAGGCTCATCACATCGTCAACCGAGTCAGCGACGACGTCGACCTCTTCGCACCCTTCGAGAGGGCGAGTCACGAGATGAGCCAGGCCGCGGAGCGGATCACCGCTGCCTACGAAGCTGCCGGCTACACCGTTGAGCAGGCCCATCTGACCCCCACCTACACCAGGTTGAACGTCACCGACCCAACTTCAGGCACGCAGAGCAAGGTGGAGCTCGTCGCCGAATTTCTGCGCCACACACCAGTCGAATCCGACCTCGGCCCGGTACTCCACCGCGATGACGTCGCCGCAGGCAAGACCAGCGCACTGTTCACCCGAGCCGAGGTCCGCGACGCCATCGACGTCGCAGGGCTGTTGAAGGCCGGCTACACCCGCGAACAGCTCATGGAACTCGCCGCCCAGAACGACGCCGGCTTTGATCGCCGCATGTTCGCCGATTCCCTCGGTCGTATCCAGCGGTACACCGACAAGCAGTTCGCCGCCTACAACCTCACTCCTGAGGAGGCCGCGGCGGTTCGCGACGCCTTCGCCGACTGGCAGCAGCAACTCCTCTGAACGGTGCTCCGCCACCACGATGGCCAATCGGCCACCCCTTGTTACACACCCAGGCCGTCACCAGCAGCACCAAGACCATGCTCACGCAGCCCAAGAGAGCCTACGAGTTCAAGCGCCTAGCAAGCGCGGCGCGCGGCCCGGCTCCGCCCCGCTCCGGCCCGACCGCGCGACAGCAGCAAGCACCTTGGCTGAGGAAAAGAGCGCCGTCGTGGCTGGGGATCGGCTCCACGGTGAAACTTTGCATCACCAATTGTCGCGATCTACAGAAGCATCTCGCACGCACAGGCTACAGGCAGAGAATCGGCTGGTCAGGGCTCTAGAAGAGTAGAATCCCCACTCCTGTGCACAGCCGCACCCAAGCCTCCGTGCACAGATCAAAGTAAAGTCTTAACAGCTTTCACTAGGTTATCCACAGGGGGTGGTGGATAAGCGTCTTGGCTGATGAGGCATCACGTGTCACGCTCTCACCCAGATACGCAGAGCACCCGAGGGGGCTTGGCAACACAAGGCGCCCCAACAGAGTCGGGCGCCTTGTTTGTCATACAGCCAGCGTCCCCTTGCGGGCCCAGCTGGAGAACCTCTACGGCACTTGACCCACAGGACGGGCGCGACGGCGTCCTCCACGAGGCCCTGCACCGTCCTTCCGGCAAGGCGGTCGAGTACACCGACCGGGCCGCCCTCATCCTCGGCTACCTCGCCGAGCACCTCTCCGGCCAGCCCCTCGACCAGCTCGCCTTGGAACGGGTCTGGCAGCCGCTGAGCATGGCCTCCACTCGCTTTGGACCGCTGCCCGCTGCGTCCGCGAACGCCTCCCGCACCGCGGTGCCCGAAGCACTGGCCAAGCTGATCGCCGGCGGGGAGCTGGTCCCGCTCCCTGGACGGAAGGGGCCACGGGGAGAGCTGTATTACCACCTGCCGGCCACTGCCCGGTTTCTCGCTGAACAGGCCGCCGAAGGGATCAGGATCTGACCCTCCTAGGGGCAGAATCCGACCCCAGAACAGTTCGAGCTGACCTGCCACTCCGCCCATAAGCTGCTGGACGTCGCCCCGGACCACGACTCAGTGGCTGGCAGACATGGGCCTGTGACGAGGAGGGCGACGCCCACCACCGCACGAGCACCGATCTGACATCAGCCGTTCTCTCACAGTGCGGGGCATCAGCCTGAGGTATCCGCTGTCGTAGAGGGTGATATCGAGCTGCATCTTGCCAAGGTTGTGCGTGCGCTGGAGCGCCGGGTCGCCGGTGCCGCCGAGCCGTGGGTCGGAGGCGTACAGGCGCTCGGCCTCCCGCAGCTGGGCCAGGCTGTCGGCCGGCCACCGCTTGGACACCTGCCGTCCGTATGCGACCCGGGCCACGAAGAGCGGGACGGGTCGCCTGCCGCTGCCGAGGTCAGGCTGAGCGCGTCAGCTCGCCGGCGAGCTGCCAGGTGCGCCGGCGGTCTTCTTCGCGGGCGATGTCGGTGTAGGCGACGGTGATCTCGGTGGCGCCGGCCTCCATGTAGCGGCGCAGTCCGGCTGCGACCGTCGCCTCGTCGCCGATCAGTGCGAGGTCGACGGCGCGGTGTGCACCCTCCATGTCGCGGACGCGGCGGTAGGACGGGATCGAGTCGTAGAAGGCCAGATGGGCGGTGGCTGCGGCCCTGGCCTGGTCGATGTCGTCGGTCACGATGGCGGGGACGGAGGCGTTCACCCGTGGAGTGGGGCGGCCGGCACGCGCGGCTGCTTCGGTTATCCGGGGAACGATGTGTTCCTCGAGGGTCCGGGGTCCGGCCAGGAAGGGCATCGTTCCGTCTGCCAACTCGCCGGCCACGCGCAGTGCCTGGCGGCCCATGGCGCCCACGATCAGCGGGATCTCCGGTTCGGCGCCGAGCACCTTGGTGGGTCCGACCGGGCGCGATGTCAGGGTGCTGCCCTCGTAGGGGGTGACTTCACCTGCGAGCAGTGGCCGCAGGGCGCTGAGGTACTCGCGCAGGTGAGCGATCGGCGGCGGGTAGGGCAGGCCGTAGGCGTGTGTGAGCAGGTCCGGCGCGCCGAGGCCGATGCCGAGTTGGAAGCGGCCGTGGGTGGCCGCCTGGGCTGTCTTGGCCGCGGATGCGAGGATCTGCGGGTGTCGTGGATGCATGGGTACGACGGCGGTGCCCACGGTGATGCGGGGGACCTCCCGGCCCACGACGGCCGCGAGCACGATGGCGTCATGGGTGGCCGGCTGGTTGAACCAGACCGAGTCGATCCCCAGTTGTTCGGCTTCCCAGCCCAGTTCGGCGGCGCGGTCAGCGACGTTCTTGAGGTTCTCTGTCGGGGCGAACTGGGGCATGGCTACTCCGACGCGCATGTGTTCTCCCTCGTCTTGGTGAGCGACGTGCTCGTCATTACTGGCCTCAATCGGTGGGAATGTGCTGGTGAAGTGATGAAGCGGCGGGCCCGCAACCGGGCTTCTCGGTGCGGCTGACGGCCGTGCGCTTCCTCGGTGTGTTCCGGGGTGCTGGGGGTCCGAGGTGGAGGCACAGCCGCGCAGGTGGCGTCTTCGCGGCTGTCAGGCCGTGGTGGCAAGGGTGCGGAAGTAATGGCCCGTGTCGAGGTCTTCGAGGAGGCCAGGGTGGGTCGGGTGCCAGTCCAGCAGTTCGCGGGTCAGGGTGTTCGACGTCGGGGCGTCGAAGCTGAGGAGGGCCCCGAGGGAGTCGAAGTGCTCGGCTGCGGCCTCGGGTGCCACGGAAGCCACCGGGACGTCGAGGTGCCGGCTGATCACCTCGGCGATGTCCCGGATCGGGACGCCCTCCTCGGCGATGCCGTGCAGTACTGATCCCGCAGGCGCCTTCTCGACCGCCAGGCGGAACAGCCGTGCGGCGTCCAGGCGGTGGACGGCCGGCCATCGGTTGGCGCCGTCACCGATGTGGCCGGAGACACGCCTGGACCGGGCGATGGAGATCAGCATCGCGATGAAGCCGTTGTCCCCTTCGCCGTGGCAGGTGGGCGCCAGTCGCACCACGGATGAGCGCACGCCGCGCGAGGCGAGTGCGAGCGCGGCCCGGGCCGTGGCCTGCCGCATCGCGCCTGGTGAGCCGTCGATGGCGGCCCTGTCCCGCTCGGTCGCCACACGCCCGGGCGCGAGGCCGAGCAGGTTGGAGGCGATGACGAGGGGGCGGCCGGTACCGGCGAGCGCGTCGCCGAAGGTGTCGACGGCGCGGCGGTCGGCCTCGGCAGCGCCTTGGAGGTTGCCGGCGAAGGCCATGTCGTTCTTGAAGGCGAGATGGATCACCCCGTCCGAGGCGGCGGCGGTGCTGCCCAGGACGTCGAGGTCGTCAACGGTGCCGTGGACTGCTTCCGCCCCGGCGGCTGCGAGGTCGTCGGCGGTGGAGTCGGAGCGGACGAGCCCGAGGACCTGGTGCCCTGCGTTGATGAGCTCGGGTACGAGGGCGGAGCCGATCCAGCCGGACACACCGGTCACGAAGATGCGCATGGGAGAGGACCCCTGACTCTTGATGTCAGTCACTGTCGTCGGACCCTAACATCTGATGTCAGTCACTGTCATCGCGTAGGATCCGGGCATGGGCAGATGGGAGCCGAACGCATGCGGTCGCCTGGCGCAAGCGGCGTTGGAGCTGTTCGGTGAGCGCGGCTACGAACAGACCACGGTGGCGGAGATCGCCAAGCGGGCGGGCCTCACCGAGCGGACGTACTTCCGGCACTACGCCGACAAGTGCGAGGTGATGTTCGGCAAATCCGGTGCGCTGCAGGAGCAGTTCGTGACCGCAGTAGCCGAGGCACCGCAGTCCATGGCGCCGATCGACGCCGTAGCGGCGGGACTTGAGGCGGTCGCCCAGGCGTTCGCCGACCCCCGCGAGTACCGCCAGCGCCAGGCCGTCATCGCGGCGAACGCGGAACTCCAGGAGCGCGAACTGACCAAGTACGCCTCGATGTCAGCCGCGATCGCCGACGCCCTGCGCCGACGCGGCGTCGCCGAGCCGTCCGCGACTTTGACCGCCGAGGCGGGGATCGCCGTCTTCAAGGTCGGCTTCCGGCTCTGGCTCTCGGCCTCCGAGGAACGCGAGATGTCCCAGGTGATGCGGGAATCGCTCGACGAGCTCAAGGCTCTGACGGCGCGGCGTGCCTGGATGAGAGAGCCGTAGTGCTCGTAGGCGATCAGCAATCGTCTGATCGTGGCCCCGATGGCCACGAACCCGAACCGGGCTCTACGACGAAGGTAATGGGCGCGCCTTCCTCGACGCCCTGCGCCGGGCAGGAGCACTGGCACGGCTCACCCACGTCCGCGGCGGTCACCTTTTTCCGCTGCGGTATCCCCAGGGCTTCGTGGAGCTGGTAGGGCGAGCACACCAGGACTTGGCGGACCAACAGTGACGGCGCGCAGCGGAGAGGTGCATCCCGTGAACACGACCACAGCAAGCAGCGGTTCTGTGGAGCTCGGCTCGGCTCATGCGATCGTGACCGGCGGGTCGAGCGGCATCGGGCTGGCCACGGCCCAGCTGCTTGCGGGCCGCGGGGCGAAGGTGTCGCTGATAGCGCGGGGAAAGGAACGCCTGGAGGCGGCGGCCAAGGAGGGCCGCGGCCAGGGTGGCTGACGTCGCCGACCGGACGGCCGTCACCCGTGCCGTGGCCGATTCCATCGCGTCCCCGATGGGCAGGCTGCGGGCGAGTTCGGTGAGCAGGTCGACGACCTCGGTGTAGCGGCTGCGCGGGGCGAGGACGCGGGTGCTGAGGTGGCAGGTCCGGCCGCTGTGGGTCAGGGGCACGCGGACCAGGCTCTCACCGATCTTTGCGGGGCTGAGGTCGGCGTCGTCTCGGATGATGCCCGCGGACTTTCCGCCGAGTTCCAGGGTGACCGGGCGCAGCAGCCGTCCGCAGGTCTCGGCGATGGCCCGGCCGGCCGGGGTGGATCCGGTGAAGGCGACCTTGTTGACGCCCGCGCGCGACACCAGATGGGCGCCCGCCTCCCGGCCGCCCGGCACGACGTTGAGCACCCCGGCGGGAACGCCCGCGGCCTCGGCCGCCTCCGCGACGACGAACGCGTCGAGCACGGCCTCCGGGGACGGCTTGAGGACGACCGTGCAGCCCGCGGCCATCGCGGGTGCGATCTTGAACATGGACAGGACCTGCGGATAATTCCACGGCACGATCGCCGCAACGACGCCCACCGGAACCCGGCGCACCTCGACCGAGCCCCCCATCAGTCCGGCACGGACCTCGGAGAAGTCGGTGGCACGGGCCAGTCCCGCGTAGTAGCGCAGTACCTCGGTCGGGTAACCGACCTCCAGCTGCCGGGAGATGCTGATCAGCATGCCGTTCTGCAGGCTGACGAGTTCCGCGATGCGGCCGGCCCGCGCCTCCATCTCGGTGGCGAAGCGTTCCATCACGTCGGCCCGGCGCCCAGGCTCCCAACTCGCCCAGCCACCGGGCGCGTCGAAGGTCCGACGTGCCGCGTCCACCGCGGTGTCGATGTGCTTGTACACCACATGACCCTCGCCGCCACCGGCGGAGATGTGATCAGCGCGGCGGTAACCGGTGTGTTCCTTCTCATCGCCCTTGCCTGCCTGGTGTTCTTCATCAGCACACTGGTCAGCATCCTCAGGTCCCCCCTTACCGTGGGGATGAAGCTGATCTGGATAATCTTCGCCTTCATTGCCCCGTTTATCGGCTCCCTGTGCTGGTTCGTCATCGGCAGCAAGGACGCCCGGCGCCGGCCGGGCGTCGTCTGACCCACGGGCTCGGATCAGCCGTAAGCAATGCGGACACCGGCGGCGCCGGGGTCGGCCTCACGCGCTGGGTCGCCCGCTGGGGCAGGGAGTACGGCGGTGACCTGCCAGCCTCGGTCGGGGCGTGGCCCGGTGCGCAGTTCGCCGCCGAGCGCGGTGACGCGTTCGGTGAGGCCGACCAGTCCGAAGCCGCCGCCTCGGGCCGCGGCCGGCAGAGCCGTGCCGCCCTTGCCGTTGTCGAGCACGGTCACCTCCAGGGCCTGGCCGTCATGGGCAAGGTGGACGGCGACTTCCGTGGCGTCGGCGGCGTGGCGGCGGATGTTGGTAAGGGCCTCCTGCACGACGCGGTAGGCGGCGACCTGGACGTCGTAGGGGAGGTCGTCGGGAACCGACTCGTCGCGGTGGAGTACCGCTTGCGGGCCTATCGGGCCGCCGAAGTCTTCGACGAGTTCCGGAAGGGATGCCAGCGTGCCCACGCGGCGATCGGCGGCCGCCTTTCCCTCGGCCGTCTCCTCAAGGCTGTCGCGCAGGAAGCCGACGGTGCGGCGCATGGAGGCGAGCGCTTCCGTGGCGCCGTGCACGACACCCTCCAGGAGCGTCTCCAACTGCGCCGGATCGGTCGTCCGGACCATCTGTGCCATGCGGGCCTGCATCAGGATGCCGGTGACGTGGTGGGCCACGAAGTCGTGCAGGTCCGCCGCCATCGCCAGACGCTCGGCGCGCTGGGTCGCGGCGACGGCGGCACGGCGGCGTTTGGCCAGGGCGCGCAGATAGCCACCGAGTGCCGCCATGCCGGCGCCCTGGAAGACGCCGAAGGGGCCGGACTGGACGAGGAGCGCGACGCCGACGAGGAGGGAGCACCCGACCACCCACCGGGGACGGCAGTCGCGGACCGCGATCAGCTGCAGACCCGACAGGGCGCCGGACACCGCGAAGGACATCTCGTCTCCCTGCACGACACCGGTCATCCGCAGGACCGCCATGATCAAGACGAGGCCGGCGGGCACGGCGGTGCGCAGTTCGGCGGTGAACCAGGCCGGCCGCTTGGCGACCGGCCACGCGAGGGCGACCAGGCAGGCCGGCAGCACGAGCAGGTCCCACCACAGGCTGACGTGGTAGTGCCAGAGCTGCTCCTGCTCCCAGTAGGCCGCGAACACCAGCATGGCGACCACGGTGGCTCTCAGGATGCCGCGCCCGCGGATGGGGCGGGCGGCGAGGTCATCGGCAGGGGGCTGCGTCATCACACGTCACCTCGGTGCACGGTGGGCAGGTCCGCCGGAGCGGTGGCGGCCGGCCCCGGACCCGGCCGTCGGCCAGACGGCGCGCATTATGCCCGACCGTGTCCGATGGGTGACGACCTGGATCACCATGTGGCGACGGTACGGGTATCCATGCAGGTCAAGCAGCGTCCGGGGGTTTTCGCCCGCGGCTCCGCCGCACGTGGGACGGGTTCACAGGGCGAGCGCCAGGCCGAGGGCGAGGGCGACCAGCAACGCGCAGATGCCGAGATTCAGCACCCGGTGGGACAGGAAGACGGCCACGAATTCGCGGATCGTCGCGCTCGGCCAGAAGTAGCGGGCCGTCGGTGAGCCGACGACCTGTGCCATGACCTTCTCCCTGCGTGCGATCTGTGCGGCGCGCATGACATGGAAGTTGTTGGTCACCACCAGGGCCCGGTAGTCCGCTTTGCGGTCCTGCATGAGCGCCTTGCTGAACCGCAGGTTCTCCTGGGTGGTGCGGGACCGGTCCTCGACCAGGATCCGGTCGGCCGGTACGCCGGCCGCGATGAGGTAGTCGGCCATCGCCCGCGCTTCGGGGAGGTCCTCGTCCGGCCCCTGGCCGCCGGACGTCAGCAGCAGCGGATCCCGGCCCTTGTCCCGTTCGGCGTCGAAGGCGGCGCGTCCCCGCTCCAGCCGGCCGGCCAGCAGCGGCGGGACACGCGAGCCTCCGACCAGCCCGGAACCGAGGACGACGACGAAGTCGACGGCGTGGCGACCCCGGTGCCCGATCCTGCCGTAGACGAAGGAGTAGAGCAGGAAGCAGACGAAGAGGAATGAGACATAAGTGAGGACGCCTGTCACCGGTGCCATCAGCAACTCCAGCGGCTTCCATCGGGTGTGGAGGGCCAGTTGCCTCAGCGCGAAGACCAGGATGATGCCGACACCTGCCGCCAGCGACAGCAGGTTCGCCGGGCTCCTGCCCTCACGGCGCAGCATCGTCACCCCGTTGACGATCAGGAAGACGGCGAGCACGAGCATCATCGGAGGCAGGAGGAGGAAGGGAGCGCCGATCAGGAACCCGGCCGCCCTCACCGACACCTGCAGCAGTTCCCCCGCCAGCCCTACGAACAGGAAGAGGAGCGCGAAGAACAGGTAGACGCCGTTGCGTATGAGTCTTCGGTCGTACGCGAAGCTGCAGGCGAAGATCAGGAAGAAGACGCCTGCGGGAGTGAACAGAACCAGGTGCACCACTGTGCCGGCCCCTTGTACGTCATTGATCGTGCCGGAGGTCTCCGGCCGAAGGAGGGAGGAAAGGGAGAGGGAAAGGAAGAGGTGAGGAGGAGAGATGTGCCGTGGCAGCCGGGAGACAGCGGCCGCGCCTGGCCGTTGTGGGTCAGGCTTCGCCTGCCTGGTGGACGAGGATGGCGATCTGGGTGCGGTTCTCCAGGTCCAGCTTGGTGATGATCCGGCTGATGTGGACCTTCACGGTGGCCTCGCTCATGTGGAGCGTACGGGCGATCTCCGCGTTGGCGGCTCCGGTGGCCACGGCGGCGGCCACCTCCCGTTCCCGGCCGGTGAGCCGGGACAGCTTCCCCTTGGCCTCGGAGGCTTTGCTGCCCGCGCCGGTGGCGAACCGGGTCAGCAGCCGTTTGGTGACGGCTGGGGCGAGGATCGCCTCGCCCTTGGCCACGATCTCGACGGCACGGGCGATCTCGTGCGGCGGGGCGTCCTTGAGCAGGAACCCAACGGCGCCGGCCTGGAGGGCCAGGTACACGTACTCCTCGAGGTCGAAGGTGGTCAGCACCAACACCTCGGGCGGAGAGGCCAACGCGCGCACCCGGCAGGTGACTTCCAGACCGTCCACGACCGGCATACGGATATCGGTCAGCAGCACGTCGGGCCGGTGCGCCTGCACCAGCTCGACGGCGCGGGTGCCGTCGCTGTCCTCCGCCACGACCTCGGCGGTCCCGCTGCTCTCCAGGATCATCCGCAGCCCGGCCCGCACCAGCGGCTCGTCGTCCAGCAGTACGACTCGGATCATGACGGGTACCTCGGCAGGCTCGCGGTGACCAGGAAGCCTCCCCCGGGACGGGGGCCGGCCGTCATCCTGCCACCCGCAAGCTCCACCCGCTCACGCAGCCCCAGCAGTCCGAAACCGGTTTCCGCCGCAGCCGCCGACGGGCACGCCGCGGGTGAGCTGCGTACCGAGACGGTGACCTCCTCGTCCGACACCCCGAGGGTCACGTCCACCTCGGCGCCGGGCGCGTGCCTCTCCGCGTTGGCCAGGGACTCCTCCACCAGCCGGTACAGGGCCCGCTCGGTCGTGCCGGGAAGCTCGGGCAGTTCGCCGGGCAAGCCGACGCGTATCCGGCTGCCAGAGCGGGACGCTTCCTCGACCAGTCGGCGTACCCCCTGAACGGTCGGTAAAGGGTGCAGCGGCACGTCCTCGTCCCCCTTGCCGAGCACGCCGACGAACTTGCGCAGCTCCTTCAGCGCCGTCGCTCCGGCGGTCCGTATCGCGGTCGCGGCCTCTACTGCGGCGGCGTCGCCGGAGGTCATCTCCAGCGCGCCGGCCAGCAGGGTCATCTGACTGATCCGGTGGGCCACCACGTCGTTGAGTTCCCGTGCGATGCGGGTGCGTTCCTCGCAGACGGCCTGCGCGGCCAGCAGGCTCCGCTCGCGCTCGGCCTGGTCGGCTCGCTCGCGCAGTCCGGCGAGGAGTTGCGAGCGTTGCCGCAGCCACAGTCCGAGCACGACCGGGGCACCGACCGTGGTGACCGCAGCGCCCGCCATGACCGGCAGGCCGAGTCCCAAGGGCCAGGTGCTCCACGGCGCGACGACCACCACGCCGCCGACAGCGGCGGTCACCCAGGTCACGGCGGAGGGCCCGTACCGCCTCGCCACCGTCCAGCAG
This sequence comes from Streptomyces sp. ME19-01-6, assembly GCF_033793745.1. Lineage (NCBI taxonomy): Bacteria > Bacillati > Actinomycetota > Actinomycetes > Kitasatosporales > Streptomycetaceae > Streptomyces > Streptomyces sp. ME19-01-6. The sequence goes on from NZ_JARAXF010000005.1 coordinate 52,422, forward strand.
GCCACGGGCACCGCGCAGAGTGTGCCCACGAGCACCCAGCCCAGCAGCGCGGCCGACGCCGCGGTGAGGGGGAGGCGGCGACGCAGGACGATCACACACGCCACGGCGAGAGGCACCACGGTCCGTCCGCCGGCCAGCAGCCCGAACGCGGAGCCGCGGGCCATCGCCACGCCGAGGGCTCCCACGACCGCTCCCACTGCCCCGTCCCCGAGCCACAGCAGCAGGGAGTCCCCGCCCCACCAAGGGCGGGGACTCCCGTCGCCGCGGCTCGCCGCGGTCGCGGCGCCCTCGGGCTGTCCGGCGGACGGCATCACACGTCCCGTCGTGCCAGCGCCGTACCCGCGCCGACGACGACCAGCGCGGCCAGCGCCGTCAGGGGCAGTGGCGACTGCCACTTGAAGGCGTCCACCAGCGATACGACGGAGTAGAAGGGCTGCATCCACCACTCTTTCAGCACGTTCGGCAGGAGGCCCTCCACCACGGTCGGCACGGCGAGCATCACGATCATGGCCACGGTCGCGTTGCGGGTCAGCGCCGCGAGGCCGAGCCCGACGAGGAAGCTCAGCACCGCGTAGAGGACCACCGCGGCCAGCACCTGCCCGATGCGCGCCCAGTCGTCCGGCGCGCCACCCCGCAGCATCTCGGCCAGCAGCGTCACCAGCACCAGCAGGACGCCGGTGACCGCGGCGAGGAGGGCCGAGATCACCGCCTTCGACGCCATCACCACCGGGCGGGACCTCAGAGTCAGGATCGTGGTCGTGATGGTCCGGTAGCGGTACTCGTGGCCGAACGCACCCACCACGATGGCCATCGGGAACAGCAGGACCAGGGGCAGCGTCCCGGTGTCGAACGAGGTCAGGAGACGCCCGATCGGGGGCCTCTCGTGGTGGCCGGCGGCCAGGTAGGCCACGAGGAACTGCAGGGCCGCACCGGCGGCCAGGAGTATCCAGGTGGAGCGGAGGGTCCGGATGCGGATCAGTTCGTAGCGAAGCGCGTTGAGCATGACGGTTCTCTCTTCGAAGTCGGTGACGGTCAGTTCCGGCCCTGCGGTGCGTGCGCCTTGTACGTGGCCACGTCGGAGGTGGCCTTGAAGAACGCCTCCTCCAAGTCGGCCCGTACGGCGGAGAGTTCGAGCAGGGTCACGCCGGCGCTTCGGGCCGCGGCGGCCACGTCGTCGGTGGTGGTGTTGACCACGGTGATCCGGTCGTCCTGTTCCTGCGACGCCTCGAACCCGGCGCCCCACAGCGCGCGCAGCAGCGCCTCGGGCTGGTCGGCACGGGTGATCACCTCCTTGCGGGAGTGACGGGCGATGAAGTCGTCGGCCGACTCGGCGGCGATCAGCCTGCCCCCGCCCAGCACGATCAGGGAGTCGGCGAGCACCGCCATTTCGTTGAGCAGGTGGGAGGAGACCAGCACGGTCCGGCCTTCCGCGGCGAACACCTTCAGCAGGTCGCGCAGCCACCGGATGCCCTCGGGGTCCAGCCCGTTGGCGGGCTCGTCGAGCATGATCGTCGCGGGGTCGCCGAGCAGGGCCGCGGCGAGCCCGAGCCGCTGCCGCATGCCGAGCGAGAACCCTCCGGCCCGCCGGTTCGCGGCCGACCCCAGGCCGACCATCTCCAGCACCTCGTCCACCCGCCGACGCGGCAGACCCGCGCCCGCGGCGATCATCCGCAGATGCGCCCGCGCCGTCCGGTCGGGGTGCACGGCTCCCGCGTCGAGCAGCACTCCGACCGTCTGCGTCGGCTGCTCCAGCTCCGCGTAGGTGCGGCCGTTGAAGGTGGTGCGGCCTTCGCCCTGGTCGAGGCCCAGCATGAGCCGCATCGTGGTGGACTTGCCGGCGCCGTTCGGTCCCAGGAACCCGGTCACCACACCCGGTTCCACTGTGAACGACACGTCGTCGACGGCTGTCACCTGCCCGTACCGCCTGGTCAACCCCTGCGCGACGATCATCCTGATCTGTCCCCTCACGAATCCCGGCACCACCTCGGCACCGGCGGGGCACCAGACTCGTCAACGCGGGCCGGTCAACCGTCCGCCATCCGGCCAAAGCCGCATACACCAAAGGATGTAGTCCCCAACAGCCAGCCGCCGCACGGCAGCCACGAAGTTGATCTGTGGCTCACGGACGTGGCTTCAGAGGGGCACTCGGCGATATTGGAGAGCTACCGTCAGCCACGTCACGGCATGCGGGTCTGGATCGGCTGTCGGCGGCTACCACGACCCGAACTCCTTGGCTCTGGTGTCGCGACTACATGCCCGGGGAGGATCCGAAGCACGAGCTGCTCGGCCTGTGCTCCCTCAACCAGTCCTCGGCTGGACTGGCCGCCTCAGCAGGGCACGGCCTGCCCCGCCCTGGGGCTCACTGCATGAGGGTCAGGCGATCTTCACCAGCTTCCACTGCGTTGGTGCCGCCGGTGGTGGGCCACTGGATGATGACCGCGCCGTCGGCGGTGGAGCTCGCGGAGATGGCGACCTTGTAGCCGTTCGAGCGTGACTCGATGGTGTAGTTGCCGTTGTCGGACGGAGCGATCTGCCACTGCTGGTTTGGTTGGCCGGTGGGAGTCCAGAGGGGGAACTGGGTGTCCGGCGTCGTGGTGGCGAAGGGGATGTCCAGTGCCTTGCCCCTGGCGACACCGGTGATGCTGTAGTAGCCGGCGCTGTTGCGGGCCAGCCTCCACTGCTGGTTGGTACCGCCGTTGTCGGTCCACTGGATGATCGGCGTGCCGTTGGCGGTACCGCCGTCGGAGGCGTCGAGGGCCTCGCCGCTCCTGACCTTGATGATCTTGTAGGTGCCGGAGAGGTCTTGCCGTGATCGTGGAGCCCTGGAAGCCCAGGGACAGCTTGTGCCAGGTATTCGTTCCGGGAGCGGACACGGTGCCGCCGGCCAGGGGTGGTCCAGATCCACGTGTTGTTCGTGGTCCAGCTCATCTTCAGCACCGACCAGGCGCCGGTGTCGGACAGACGCAGGGGATAGGCGTTCAGACCGCCGTTGTTACGGCCCTGGGTGCCGACCCGGCCGAGGATCTCGGCGGCGCTGCCGCTCTTCTCCAGCAGCACGTCGGAACTGACCGTGTAGTTGCTCCAGCCCAGCTCGCCCATGATCGTGTAGGGCTGGGTGCTGTTCTCATGGGTCCACTTGATCGGCTGGGCCTGTGCCATCTGGCGCAGGCAGTGACCGCTGCGGCCGCCGGCGCAGGAGGCCGACTCGAACGCGCCGTTCATGGTGGCGAAGTACCTGGCCTCGCGTCCGGCGCTGTAGCCGGCGAAGCTGTCCGAGTACGGCAGCGCAAGCTGGCTGCGCTGGGGGGAGGTGGCGGTGCCGGGGGCCTGCCCGCTGGTGGTGGTCACCGTGTAGACACGACCGGGCTGCAAGGTGAGCGTGTACGTCCCGTTGGTCGCCGTCAGGTCGGAGCCGCGCACCAATGTCGGCGTGTCCTTCCCTGGCTGCGACAGGTCGGTGGACCACACCCGCAGGGTGCCGCCGGGAAGCCCGCCCGCCACCTTGAACGTGACGGGCTGGCGCCGAGATCGAAGGGGCAACATACAGAGCGTCGGGCATGGCGAAGGCGCCGTGGCCGCCAGAGCCTGCGCGGACGCCAGCCCATCGCTGTGCAGAACTCACCAACTCGTGCGGTGCCCCCGCCGGCCTGCCCCGCTGAGCCCTCCGTTACTTCCGGTGGCCTCCGCCTTGTGATGCGCGGAGTTCTCCTCATGGCTCTTCGCACGCTCGGCGCGCACCATCTCGTTCGAGCCCGGCCGCCAGCTCGCGCTGTCGCTCGTCGTCCGAGTGCTGATAGATCAGTGCGGCTTCTCCGAGGACTGCCCGGCCCGGACCATGGTGTCCTTGAGCGTCGCGCCGGAACGCGTCGAGAGCATGTGTCCGGTGTGACGAAGGCCGTAGAAGCGGAAGCCGTCCGGTAGACCCGCTGCAACACGGGCACGACGCCATTTCCGCCCGAAGGACGTACGGCGGAAGGCCGCCCCCTTCTCGCTTCTCGCCGACGAAGAGCAGCCCATCAGGCCCCGGCTCGCCATAGGACTCCAGATGCCAGCGAGCTCCCAGCGGAGGGACGCGGGAGCATCACAGCCCGAGGGCCCGCCTCGGCCTCAGGCATGCGTCATGTCGGATCCCGAGGTGCCGTCGAGCGATACGTATCGCTGGCGTGCCGCGACCGTGACACCGCCGTTGACCCGCATCAAGAGGAAGCCGCGCTCTTCGCCGTATCGAGAACCGGCGGGGCACCCGTGCACCGGTGCGACCGCGTCAGCCCCCCTTGATGAACAGTGCCGTCGTGGCGCGACGCTCCAGTCCCTTGGGCTGGACGAGCTCCAGGCGTGGCGGACCGTCCGCGCCCCCGAGCCGCTCGAAGAGGAACCTCATCGCCAGGCTCGAGACGGCCCGCGGCCTGGGCGAGACGTTCGTGATGGGGCGCGCGTACGACAGTGCGGTGTCGTCCGTGCAGAAGCTGGCGAGCGAGACGTCCTGGCCGGGGGTGAGCTGCCGGTCGTGCAGCAGCCGGACCAGCCACTCGGTGACGCGCGGGGTGCGCGTGATCAAGCCCAGCCGGTCGTCACGGTGGGTGAGGAACTGATCCGCGCAGGCGGCGATGCCGTCCCAGCCGTCGAACGGGCGCGGGACGACGGTCAGCTCGATTCCGTGGAGGGCGGCCCGATCTGTGGCGGCGTCGTAGAAGTCGAGCACGAACTGGAAACGCTCCTGCTCATCCGCGGGTTCTCCCAGCACCGCGATGTGCCGGTGTCCGGTGATGGCGAGCTCGTCCACCAGCAGCTCGGCGGAGCGCCGGGTGTTGAAGTCGACCACGTCGAGGCCCTGTGGATCCTTCGGGCGGCCGACGAGAACCACGGGCAGGTCCAGCTCGTGTGCCGCCGGAACCCTGTCGTCGTCCGGCTGGATGTCCATGATGACGAAGGCGTCACAGATCGAGCGGCCGGCCAGGCGGGTAACGCCGTCCGGGCCTTCCCGCACGGTGCTCAGGACCACCTCGTAGTCGTGCCGGCGTGCCTCCTCGATGATCGTGTCGATGTAGGGGACCGATTCCGCCGCGTCGGCCTTGGGGCCGAGGTGCACGATCAGTGCGATCACATTCGACTTTGCCGTACGCAGCGTCCGGGCGCCGGCGTTGGGCTGGTAGCGCAGTTCGCGCATCGCCCGCTCCACGCGAGCGCGTGTCTCGGCGGATACGGCGCGCTTGCCGCTCATGACCGCGGACACCGTGCTCTGTGCGACACCCGCCAGCGCGGCAACGTCCCTGCTCGTGGGCGCGGACCGACCGTTGCGCCTGTCCGGCGACCGCTCATCTCGTGCCATGTGTCGACACGCTAGCCGACCCTCGCCCCGGTGTGTGACGGTCCTTGTCGCGGCTCCGGCACCGCAGGGATGTTGCTGTTGCCTCGATGCCTGCTCTACGTTCGATACGTATCGCGCGATACGTATCGCTCTTTCGTGTGGCTGCCTGCTGTTATTCGCCTGCCCTCTTCCCGCTGAAGGTCGTGATGATGTTCTCCCACCCTGTGCCTGCTCCGCCCGTAGACGGTCTCGAGGAACTGACCGTGGACGACGAAGTGGAGCTGATCCTCGAGGCAGGCGAGCGCTGGTGGGGCGGCGCCGCGGAGGACGGCCTGCTGATGCCTTTTGGCGAGCAACCGTTCGTACGCGATCTCGGTGTAGCCCTACGGCATGAGTCCGGTGACTCCGCGCCGTCGAATCAGAGCAGCCCGCTCCTGGTATCGACGCACGGGCGCGTGATCTGGTCGGACCGGCCCTTCGCCTTCGCGTTCGAAGGCCGCCAGGGCGGCTTGCTGCGGGTGACGGGTCGAAAGGTCCGCGTCTGCCAGGCCGGCGCCACCCTGCGGGAGGCGTACCAGAGGGCCGCGCGCCGCTTCTTCAGCCCGTCGGGGCGGGCGCCCGCGCGGGAGCTGTTCACCGGGCCGCAGTACAACACGTGGATCGAGTTCCCCTACACGCCCACGCAGGAGGCGGTCCTGCGGTTCGCCGCCGATCTCCTGGCCGCCGGGATGCCGCCCGGTGTCCTGATGATCGACGACTGCTGGTCGCCCGGCTACGGCACCTGGCGATTCGACGGTGCCCGCTTCCCCGACCCGGCGGCGATGATCCGCCGGCTGCACGACTGGGGCTTCTCGGTCATGGTGTGGGTCGTCCCGTTCGTCAGCCCGGACTCCGCCGCCTTCCGGGAACTTGAAGGCAAGGGGCTGCTGATCCGCGACCGGAAGGGCGACACTGCGATCCGCCGGTGGTGGAACGGGTTCAGCGCCCTCCTTGACCTCACCAATCCCGCCGCCACCGCCTGGCTGACGGGCCACCTCGACACCCTCACGGCCGAGACCGGTGTCGACGGCTTCAAGTTCGACGCCGGTGACATACGGGACTACCGCGCCGACGACCTCACGGCCACGCCGGCCGAACCTGTCGACCTGTGCGAGGCGTGGGCACGGGTGGGACTGCGATACCCGTTCAACGAGTACCGGGCGTGCTGGCGGATGGGCGGTCAGCCGCTCGGGCAACGGCTGCAGGACAAGCCGCCCCGGTGGGGTACGGCCGGGATCGAGTCGCTCATCCCCGAGATGCTCGCCCAGGGCATGATCGGCTACCCCTTCACCTGCCCCGACATGATCGGCGGGGGTGAGATCGTGGCGATGGGCGAGCAGGGGGCGACGGACCAGGAATTCTTCGTCCGGTACGCCCAGATCGCGGCGCTGAGTCCGATGATGCAGTTCTCCGTCAGGCCCTCTCGCGTTCTCGACGACGTCCATCTCGCCGCGGTGCACGCGGCGCTGGCGGTCCGCGCGTCCCTCCTGCCGCTCATCCTCGGCCTCGTGGACGAGGCCGCCCGGACCGGTGAGCCGATCGTGCGCCCGATGGCCTACCACGCGAGCGGACTGGAGAATGTCACCGATCAGTTCTTCCTCGGCCCGGACCTGATCGTGGCACCGGTGACCACGCAGGGCGCCACCGAGCGGAGAGTCGCCCTCCCGGCAGGCCGCTGGCGCGGCGACGACGGCACTGTCGTCGAGGGCCCCACAGCCGTGACGGTGCGGTGCGACCTCGCACGCATCCCGCGCTTCGAGCGTCTCGCCGACGCATGACGGAACGTTCGAGAAAGGAGTGGCGGAAGCCATGTCCAGCATCAGGTGACGTCCGTTGACCGGCCGTTCTCGGGGCGCTCGCGGTCATCCGCGTCCACGGTTGGGTCGCCCGAGCCCGTCATCGCAAGGTAGGAGGGAATCTCCCGGCTTCAGCCGGGACAGCACTTCAACAGGCCATGTTCGTCATGCCGGCGGACATGACGTCCGCGCACGCCGAGAGTCTCATGCTTCCTCTCTCAGGGTTGGTTGTGCGGGGTCGTCGCGCAGGACCGCCGCGCCGAACGGCGGCAGGCACAGGTGGCCGCTGACGGGTGCAGGGACGTCACCGGCGAGCAGGTCCACCGGGGTGCCGGTGCCGGAGACGACGGTCACCTCATCGGGGGTGTGGTTGAGCAGGAAGAGGTGTTCGGTGCCGTCGGCGGCTCGGCGGGGGACCGCTTCGACACCCGCGGGGGTGTCCAGGGCGGGCGTCACTCCGGCGCCGGTGACGCAGGCCAGGACCAGGCGGCGCAGGGTCTCGCGGTCGGGTGAGGTACCGAGAATACGTCGCGGTGCCGGTGCCGAAACGGTGCCGGGTGACGGCCGGGCCGCCCTTCAGCTCGCCGTCGGTGTAGGCGGCCAGCAACTCGGCGCCGGCCAGGTCGATGACGTCCTGCCAGTCGGTGGCCGTGCCGGTGTGGCCGACGTGGTGCAGGCCCACCGTCTCGCCGGGCCGCAGGGGCGCGAACTCGTCGATCTCGATACCGAGCAGGTCGCGGAAGGCGCAAGGGTGGCCGCCGGGCCGTACCCGGTCGTACGCGTCGACGATGCCCGAGAAGTACGACATCAGCAGGTGGCCGCCCGCGCGGACGTGCGCGGTGAAGTTGTCGGCGCCGGTGTCGTCGACCAGGCAGAGGTTGGGTACGACCACCAGGCGGTAGGTGCTCATATCGCTGTGCGGGTGGACGAAGTCGACCGCGATGTTGGCGATCAGCGCGGCCTTCTCGGAGGACTGGCCTGCGCGGACCATCGTGTCCTTGAGAGTGGCGCCCGAGCGGTCGAGAGCGTGTGTCCGGTGTGGCGGAGGTCGTAGAAGCGGAAGCCCTCCGGCATGCCGACGGCGGTACGGGCCTTGCGCCACTTTCGGCCGAACGTGCTGCGGCGGAAGGGCGCGCCTTTCTCGCCGAGGAAGACCAGGCCATCAGGGCCCTTACCCGCGTCCAGCTCCATGTGGACGCCAGCAGCGCGGCGGCGGACTGCGGCGGGTGGCCGCTTTTCCGGGCAGGCGAGGAGTGCTGCCGAGGAGGTCGAAGGCGGAGCCGCTGTGCGGCTTGGCCGCCGGCAGCCCCCATGCGTCGCGGCCCCGAGGCGCCACCTAGCTCCGCGCCAACGACGAGGCCCGTCAGTGGGGCAACTACGCCGGCCTCGGCATCGTCACCCGCGCCCCCGACCTCTACGGCCGGGTCCATGTCGGCACCGATGGACGCGGTCTCCGGTACGGCGCCCCGTCCTGACCCCCACACCTGAGCGGGGCCGCAGGCACAACGGCCTGCGGCCCGTGATGGAACCGGATCTGAGATGTTCGGCGCTGACCTTGGGATTCCCCCCGGGGAGACGCTCCATTCGGCCTCGGATTCCTCGCCCGGGACCGTTTCACGTGAGCGGCGACGAACCAATGCGACCTCGCGCGGTCACGCCGCCCCGTCGGCAGGTGGCGGGGCGGTGGAGTTGCGTACCACGAGATGGGTGCCCACCTCCATGTGCTCCATGAGGAGCTTCTGTCCTTCGATGAGGGACAGCATTGCGCGCGCTGCCTTCTGGCCCATGTCGTGGAGCGGCTGCCGCACGGTGGTCAGGCCGGGGAAACTCTGCGCGGCCTGCGGGAGGTCGTCGAAGCCGACGACCGAGAAGTCGGTGGGCACGTCGAGTCCACGCGAGCGTGCGGCGTCGATCGCGCCGAGCGCCATGAGGTCGGCGCCGGAGACGATGGCCGTCGGGCGGTGTTCATCGATCAGGCGAGCGGCGGCGCGGAAGCCGCTGGCGTAGGAGAAATCGCATGAGGCGACGAGACGTTCGTCGGCCGCCAGCCCGGCGAGCCGCATCGCGTCCTCGAAGCCCTGGAAGCGGATGGAGGTGCTTTCGAGGTCCTCCTCGCCGCGGAGGTAGGCGATCCGGGTGTGCCCGAGGTCGATGAGGTGCTGGGTGCCGAGGCGCATTCCGTGGTAGTTGTCGACGCTGAGCCGGGGCAGCGGTACGTCCAGGCGCCGAGGGTCGATGATGACGCAGGGCAGCTTCTGACGGTGCAGCAACTCGACCGTCTTGTCCTCCAGGACTGGCGCGATCATGAGCACGCCGTCGACGAGGCCGCGTGTCAGGAACTCGACCCGGTCCTTCTCTCGTGCCGCGTCGTGGTAGGTCGCGTTGACGAGCAACTCCTGTTCGGCTTCGGCCAGTTCGTCGGCGACGCCGCGCAGGATCTCCAGGCCGTACTGACTGGTCAGGTCCAGTGCTATGAGGCCGATGAGGCCGCTGCGGCCGGCCTTGAGGTTGCGGGCCGCGACATTGGGCCGGTATCCGAGATGCCCAGCCACCTCCAGGACGCGGCGTCGGGTCTCCTCGGATGCTCCCGGCTTGCCGTTCATGACGTTGGACACCGTCATGGCGGAGACGCCGGCCTCCTCGGCCACCTGCGCGATGGTCACCCGGCCTGCCACCCCAACTCCTTCTGCCTGCCGACTCGGTCGAGCCGAACGCTCATCGGGTCCCGGCGAGATGCCGCCTCCCTGTGCCGCCTCGGCGAAGCCGCGCCGTACTACGCGCCGTTCGACGGTGAAGACCTTAGGGGCTCTACTGCCCCAACCTCCACGACACCTGCTGGAAACTGTAACGATAAGGCGTAGAGTGCGTCAACGGCCCTCTCCGCGAGCGCGTCACAGCCCCTTGAACAGGCGAAACATCAAGGCACGGAAGCCGTCGGTTGCGCTAGCCGACCACAAGAAGCAATCCGATCGGCACGGAAAGTTACCTATAGCTGTGCCATAAGTTTTGCGTTACAGTCCCGGCCATCGGCGCGAAACTTCGCCGCAACATGGATCAACCGGTCTCTTACCTGACGCACCAGGCGTACCTGCATGGAGGCCATCCGACCGGTTTAACAACCCTTCAAAGATGACAAGTCGGCCCGTACCGACGATGGGTGAGGTGTGCAATGAAGCGTTCTGGGAGACTTCTGGCGGTCGCCGCCATGGCGATGTCGCTGGCCGCGTGCGGCGCAGGCGGGTCGTCCGGTGCCTCCAGCGACGGCAAGGTGACCCTCCACGTCGAGGCGTGGAAGGGCGGCGGCGCGGAGCCGGCGAACGTCGCGGAGATCAACAAGGCGTTCGAGAAGGCCCACCCCAACATCAAGGTCGACTTCGAGTACATCACCGCCAACGACACCTACACCCAGAAGCTCCAGCCCGAGCTGCTGGGCGGCAAGGCCGGCGACGTGATCATGGTCGACACGGACAAGATGAAGAAGTGGGGTGCCTCCGGCTACCTGGCCGACCTGTCCGGGGAGTCGTGGGCGAGCAGGATTGCCCCCGACGCCAAGCCCTTCGCGACGGCCGACGGCAAGACGCTCGCCATGCCGATGGAGCTCATCGGCATCGGCCTGTACGCCAACACGGACCTGCTGAAGAAGGCAGGCATCAGCGAAGTCCCCGCCGACTGGCCGACGTTCCTGAACGACCTTGCCAAGGTCAAGAAGGCCGGCATCGACCCCATCGCGCTGCCCGACAAGTCCGGCTGGACGGGCGAGTCCGTCTTCCAGGCCGCCGGATCGACCCTCGTCTACCAGAAGAACAAGCAGTGGGACTCCGACTTCCTGGGCGGCAAAGCCTCCTTCGATCCGGACTGGAAGACGTCGCTGGAGCAGTTGAAGACCCTTGAGGACAAGGGGTACGTCAGCTGGAAGAAGGAACTCGGCGTCGACGAGTGGGCGCAGGGGCCGCAGGACTTCAGTGCGGGCAAGAGCGCCTTCTGGTACCAGGGCGCGTGGCAGGTCTCCAACGTCGCGAAGGCCGGGTTCCCGGTCTCCTTCGCGCCCTGGCCGGGCGGTGCCGCGGGCACCAAGCCCAACGGGATGCTCTTCTCCGGCACGATGTGGGCCGTCAACTCCCAGTCCCAGCAGGGTGACGCCGCACGCGAGTACGTGAAGTTCTGGTCGCAGAGCGAGAACCTCGCCAAGTACCTGGCGGCCGAGCACGCGGAATCGCCCTTCACGGGCGGCACGACGCCGGAGAGCCCCGAGACGACGGCCTTCACGACGGCCTTCAAGGATGGCCGTTACCGGATCATGCCGTCCAACACCTGGTACAGCGGGGCCGCCGAGACCGCGACCGGCTCCAAGATCCAGGCGTACCTGCTGGGCAAGGCATCGGCCGCGCAGACGCTGAAGGACATCCAGACTGCGGCGTCCGCGAAGTAACCCGGCCACCCCGATCAGCCGTGGTGGGGGCGCAGTCGGCGGCTTCTGGCCGCCCCCGCCACGGCTCACGCGGGCAAGAGGAGGATCCCCGTGTTCCACCGACGGCGCGCCACGATGGCCGCCTTCCTGCTTCCGGCGATCGTCGTATACGGCGTGTTCATGCTGTATCCGCTGGTCCGCGGCGTCTACCTGAGCATGACCGACAGCCTCGGCGGTCCGATCGCCCACTTTGTCGGCACGGACCAGTACCGTGCCATGGCCGACGACCCGAACGTCACCGCCGCTCTGTGGCACACCGTGCTGTACGCGGCAGTGGTCGTGGTCGTGCAGAACGGCCTCGGCATGCTCTTCGCGAGCATGCTCTTCCGCCGGCCCAGGGTCCGCAAGACGCTCAGCGTGGTACTGCTGACGCCGACGCTCATCTCACCGGTGATGGCGGCCTTCATCTGGTCGTACCTGTTCGCTCCGGACGGGGGCATCAACGGGCTGCTGGGCCTGTTCGGCCTCGACTCGCTGCGGCACGTCTGGCTCGGGGACACCTCCACGGCCCTGTACGCCGTGGCCGCCGTCAACATCTGGATGTTCGCGGGCTACTCCTGCGCCATCTTCCTCGCCGGCTACATGAGCGTGCCCACCGAGCTCCTCGACGCCGCCGCGGTCGACGGCGCGCGCGGCTGGCGACGCTTCCGCAGTGTGGAGTGGCCGATGCTCGCCCCCTCGCTGACCGTGAACGTGACGCTCAGCCTCATCGGCTCCCTCAAGGTCTTCGAGTTCCCCCTCGTCCTCACCAACGGCGGCCCGGCCGGAGCCACCGACACCCTGACCATGCTCGTCTACCGGAACGTCTTCGGCGGCGGCAAGTTCGCCTTTGGCATCGCCGTCTCCGTACTGCTCCTCGTGACCGTGGTCGTCCTGTCCAGCGCCACCTCCTCCCTGCTCCGGCTCCGTGAGCGACGAATCTGACGGACGGCTTCCCACATGACCTCCAACACCCTTCCCCCCAGGACGCCCCGGCGGCCCGCCGCCCCCCTCGTCACGTCCGCCCCGTCCTCCGGTCCCGCCCTGCGCCGCGCGGCCGGTGCCCTCCGCACCGTGCTGCTCTGCCTCGGCGTGCTGGTGTTCGTCCTGCCGTTCCTCTTCACCGTCGTCACGTCGCTGCGCACCGCGGCGGACGTGGCGGGCGACCCGCTCGGCATCCCGCACTCGTTCACCCTGAAGAACTTCTCCGACGCCTTCGGCCAGATCCACTACGGACGCAGCGCCCTCAACACGCTGCTCATCACGGGCCTGAGCTGTCTGAGCATCACCGTGCTCGGCTCCCTGGCCAGCTACCCGCTGGCCCGCATCACGCAGGGCTGGTCGACCTGGGTGTACCGGCTGTTCATCCTGGGCACATCGGTACCGGTCTTCGTCGTGGTGGCTCCGCTGTACCTGCTGATGCGGGATCTGAACCTGCTGGACAACTACGCGGGCGTGGTCTTCGTCTACACGGCCATGTTCCTGCCGGTCGCCGTGTTCTTCTACACCAGTTTCATCCGCTCGATCCCCATGGACATCGAGGAAGCCGCGGCACTGGACGGATGCGGAGCCTTCCGCACCTTCTTCACCATCATCCTGCCGCTGCTGCGCCCCATCACCAGTACGCTGCTGACCTTCGTCTCGCTCCAGGTCTGGAACGACCTGATCGTTCCTCTGGTCTTCCTCCAGAACCCCGACAAGCGGACGGTCATGGTGAACGCCTACTCGTTCATCGACCCGCACGCGGTGCAGCCGACGACCCTGTTCCCGGCCGCCCTGCTCGGCGTACTGCCCCTGTTCCTGATCTTCGTCCTGCTGCAGCGGCACGTGGTCGCGGGCTTGTCCGCCGGCGCGGTCAAGTCCTGAACCGGGAGAGCCCCGGGAGCCCGGAGACTTCCCCGCCCGTCTCCCGGCGCGACCGGGACGGGCTCGATGACCAGCGGCTCCCCGACGCCGCCTGTTCCACACCACCCGCAACACAGACGACCTCACCGTCCAGGGGCTCCTGCCCCGACGTTCCGGAAGGACCGCCCACCGATGTACGTGGTCTCATACTTCACCACCGCCGCCGAGGCACTGCATCTGGCGTACAGCCATGACGGCGAGGAATTCGTGACGGCGAACGGCGGACGTCCCGTCCTGCGGGGCACGGTCGGCACCGGCAGGCTGCGGGATCCCTTCATCGGGGTGGGCCCCGACGGGCTGTTCCACCTGCTGGCCACCGACGGCTGGACGAGCCCGTACATCGCCCACGCCACCTCCGTGGACCTGGTCACCTGGTCCCCCCAGGAACTCCTCCCGGTCATGGCCGGTGTGGAAGGAGCCCTCAACGCCTGGGCCCCGGAGTTCTTCCTGGACCGCGGGACCGGGCTGTACCACCTCATCTGGTCGTCGGTCGTCGAGTCCGGGTGCACGGCCGAGGGCCGCGACTTCGAGCACGTCGGCCAGGACCACCGCATCTGGCACTGCGTCACCGAGGACTTCCGCACGTTCTCGGCCCCCGACGTCTTCTTCGACCCCGGTCACTCGGTCATCGACGCCACCGTGCGCGAAGTGGAAGGCGGCGGCTTCCTCATGGCCTTCAAGGACGAACGGGGCACCAACGACGTCGCGACCGCGCACAAGGACATCCACGTCACCACGTTCGACACTCCCGGAGGTCCGTACACCTCTCCCAAGGGACCGGTGACTCCCTCCGTGGTGGAAGGACCGTCGCTCTTCCGCCGCGGAGACGAATGGATCATGATCTTCGACCATTTCCTCGAAGGGCGGTACGGAGCGGTCCGCAGCGACAACGGCCTGGACTGGGAGCCCGCCTCCCTGGTCCTGCCCCCCGGTATGCGGCACGCCTCGGTCCTGGAGACGTCCCGCTCCACAGCGCTCTCCCCGCGGTAGGCCGACCGCCCGGCTCTGCGCGCCGTTCGTACCGGCGCGAGCAGACAGACCTGCAACACCTACAACATGCTCAAGCTGAGCCGCGCGCTGTTCCTGGAGCAGCCGGACGCCGAGGTACTCGACCACTACGAACGCGCGACGGTCAACCACATCCTCTCCTCCCTGCATCCGAAGGGCGGGCTGGTCTACTTCACACCGGTCAGACCGGGCCACTACCGCGTGGCCTCGACGCCCCAGAACTGTTTCTGGTGCTGCGTCGGCACCGGGCTGGAGAACCACGCGAAGTACGGCGAGCTGGTGTACACCACCGAAGGCGGCGACCTGTTCGTCAACCTCTTCATCGCCTCCCGGCTCAGCCTGCCCGAACAGAACCTGGTACTGGAGCAGACCACGACAACCCCCCCACGACGACGAAGTCACCCTCGTCGTCTGCCAGGCCCCCACCACGCCTGTGGCCCTCCACCTGCGCGTCCCCGACTGGAACGAGGGAACGCCCCAGGTCCGCATCAACAGCGCACCGCCCGAGGGCGGCCCGGCCCCGCTCACCACACGCCCCGCGGCAGGCGGACAACCCCTGACATACCTGCGCTTTGAGCGGCAGTGGCACGACGGGGACACAGTCACCATGCGCCTGCACCCGCGCATCAGCGCCGAACTGCTCCCCGACGGCTCACCATGGGTGTCCTTCCGCTACGGACCCACCGTCCTCGCGACCGAAGGCGACCGCACCGACCTCGTAGGGCACTTCGCCGACGACTCCCGAATGGGGCACGTCGCCCGCGGCCCGCTGCGCCCCCTGGAACACCTGCCCATCGTGCTCGCCGAAAGCTCCTCCGATCCTGCGGCCGGCGTACGCCGGCCCGACCCGGACCGGCTGGCCTTCGCTGTGGACCATGTGGACGCGCCGGCCGGTGAGCCCGTCGTCCTCGTCCCGTTCGCCGGCATCCACGAAACCCGCTACACCCTCTACGTCCCCCTGGCCGAACCGCAGCGCCTCCCTCAGCGGCGAGCGCAACTGCGCGCGGCTGACGAAGCGGCACTCACGCTCCACGACCGAACCATTGACACCGTCGCCGCCGGCGAGCAACAGCCCGAAAGCGACCACGGGTTCGAGGGCCAGGACACCTGGTCGGGCCTCACCGACGGGCTGAGGTGGCGGGCCGCCACCGGATGGTGGTCCTACCGCCTGACAGACCCCGACCGCGCCGCCACCGCCCTCATGGTGACCCACCTCCTCGGCAGCGACGCCGGACCCACCCGCGTGCTGGTCAGCGGACACCTACTGGGCACCTTGACACCCTCGCCGGATCCTGAGGGCAAGGAAACCACCCAGGTGCTCCCACTCGCCAAGGACCATCCCGCCGGATCGGTCGAAGTTCGGTTCGAAGCGGCCCACCCTGGAACCACCGTCCGGCTGCGCGAAGTACGCCTGGCGCGCTGACGCGACCCACTCCGTGGGGTCAGACCGTGTATGCCGCGCGGGCCAGGAGCACGGTGCGTTGCGTTGCTTCGGGCAGCGCACGGCTGCGGCGGGTGGAGCTCTGGTCGGCGTAGTGGATGGTGCGAGTCAGGCCGCTCGAGGTCTGGCCGGAGTCGCGGAGGCGGGCACCGAGGTCGTCGGCGGGGGCGAGCAGGGCACACGCGCCGGTGTACGGCCGGATCGAGCTCGTCCCGGTCAAAGCGATGCTCGGTGCCGTTGATCACCGGGGTCGGAGTGGGGTCGACGACCTGGGTGTCGCGGCCGTGGGCATGGACAGGGCGCGAAACCCGTCGGCTACATCGACGAGAAGGATTTTGCCGAGGTCTCGGCCGACGTACCCGCGACGGCACCATGTTGCACCGCTCCGGAGCCCGCAGCCGGGCCCAGGCGGAAGGGCTGCCCCTCGACGAGGGCTGAGCCGTCGTCCGGCACTACAAGGCACCTCAGCTCAGACCTTCTCCGCGCTCACGCGTGGATGCTGGGCAGTGAGCAGTCCGATGTCTTCTACGTCGGAAGTGAGGATCGTCACCCGGCCGGGATGCTGCAGGGTGGTCGCGCACAGCATGGCGTCGATGGCGTACTTGTGGCCGTGCAGCCCTGCTGCCCGCAGCAGAGCGGCAGCGGATTGCGCGACGGTCTGGGTCACCGGCTCGACGCTCAGGCGGGACAGGGTCCACTTCAGTGCGGCGTCGTTGATCTTCGGGTGGATCACCTCCACCAGCACGGCGGCCGAGGTGATCACTGGCAGGTCCGCGTCACGAGCCGCCGTCAGCCACTCGTGGATTTCCCGATCACGCTGAACGGCCTTCGCCAGGCCCTCGCTGTCGAGGACCAGGGCACCGCTCACGCGGCCGCCCCAGCATTTGAAGCGCCGCCCGTCAGCCGGGCACGCTTGGCCGCCACGGCCTCGGGATCAGCCGGGCCGTGCACGCTGTCGAAGTCCGCGATCAGCTCGTCCAGGTTGTCCCGCTCGATCTGCCGCTGGGCCGCCTTCTCCAGATACGCCGAGACGCCCCGCTTGCCGACCCGCTCACGGATCGCCTGCAGAGTTCCGGCAGTCAGTGTGACGGAGATACCGCTGGTGGGGCCGTCGCCGGGCGGGAAGTCCACGTCGTCATCAGTCACGGTTCGAGTATGCCATTGAAAATAGCATAGCGGGTGGCAAGCGCACGGGATTCTGACCAGATGACGAAGGGATCCAGCGTCAGAGGCTGGTGCGTCTACGCAGCCGCAACGCCGCTCCAACAGGTGATCTCCGCGCGGTGCGGCCCGTGCGCAGCGGTCCCCTCAGTGACGCCGGCCTCCCTCCTTCCGAGATGCCGTGCCCTCCGCGTGCCCGCAAGGGCGGAAAACCACGGTCAACAGCGGTGCGATCCGACGCACAGAACCACCCCAAGGTCCAGATATCCGTGCTGGTCAGAGCTATGGAGCCCGTGCGAGCGCCGTCGCTTCCCAAGCTCAGAGCGCGGGTTCGATTCCCGTCACCCGCTCCACGACGAAGGCCCAGGTCAGCGACCCGGGCCTTGTTTGTTGTCTAGACCTCTCTATGCCTCCGTGCCCGTTGCGTGCCAGATACGCACCAGATCCGCACCAGAAGTCATGCCCCAGCCCCCGGTCCCCGGTCGCTCCCCTCCCGGCCGCCGTCCACCGCCACCCGTACCACGCCGACGGCGAGGAATGCCGTCACGATCTTCCCGTCCGGAATCTTCGTCACCTGAAAACGGGTGGCGCACCGGTCGACGGCGACGACACCCCGGCCGCACTCCTCGTCGTCTTCGGCGATGACTTGGACGGGCAGATCCGTCGAGTAGTCGCGCACGAGCACATGGACACCGTGGGGGGCGATCAGGACGGTCAGACGGCACCGCCCATCGGTGTGCTTCCAGACGTTGGTCAGCAGCTCGGTGGTCACGAACAACACCTCTTCCACTATCGGCACGAAAGCCGGAGCGTTGAGGAGAACACGGAGTAGGCGGCGGACCTCGGCGGGTGTCCTCTCAGTCACGCCGGGAAGGTGGCAGGTGTACCGCTGGTGGGAAGTGAGACCCGGGTCTGTGTCGACAGCCATGTGCGCCAGTGGCCTCTCCGGCTTGCCCTGAAGGCGAGGGGGTAAGTGACAAGTTCGAGTGAACCGTCCCGGCTTGCCCGACTCCACGGCACCCATGCGGCACTCTGGACGCACTCCGTGCACGGATGAAGCAGCGGTTCGGGACCGGTGGCGCGAAGGGGGAGCGGGAGTGGGACTTGCTGAGCGTCGAAAAACTCTCGGCTGCAGTCAGGAAGGACTCTCCCACGCCCTTGGCGTCGATCGCACGACGGTCGGCCGCTGGGAGAGTGGTAAGACCGTGCCCCAGCCACCGTTACGACCGGAACTCGCTGCGGTACTCCAGCTCGACCTCGCTGAACTCGACGCCATGCTGGCTCAGCCACGAACCGCCGAGGAGCCGGCAAGCGCGCCGCCCAACGCACAGTACGACCCGGGGAGCGCCGACGACATGATCCGACGTGAGTTTCTTCGTGCAATAGCCGTGACCGGAGCACTCACCGCCGACCCCGCCGATGAGGCCGAAGAACTCGTCGAAGGCCTGCGCCGTGCGTCCTCCCAGGATTTCCTTCGTATGAACGGCCACCTGTGGCAGGTCTACCAACTAGCGCGCCCAAAAGGGGCGGTGTATCCGGTCGTACGTGACCAAGTGGCCCACCTCAATGACGCCTTCGCCGGCCGCTCCCGGCCGGAGTTCCGGTCCATGTGCGTGGCTGCGGGTGACCTCTTACAGCTGGCCGGAGAGCTGTCCTTCGATAGCAATCGGTACACCGAAGCCGCGGCTTCCCACACGCTGGCCGCAGCCGCGAGCAGGGATGCGGGCTCGTACGACCTCTGGGCCTGTGCCCTCGTACGACACGCCTACATCGATGTGTGCGAGCGCCGATACCAGGAAGCAGCGAACACACTGACAGCCGCTGGGAAGGTGGCCAGACGCGGTGACCACTCGCTGTCCACCCGCCACTGGGTAGCCGCCGTGCAGGCCGAGGCATACGCGGGGCTCGGCAACCTCCAAGCCTGCGAGCGGGCCCTCGATACCGCCGAAGAGGTCCGGCACCTGTCCTCCCCCAGCCACAACGGCGGCTGGCTCCGCTTCGACGGCTCCCGCCTCGCGGAGGAACGCGGTGCCCGCTACGTCCAACTGGGCCGACTCGACCTGGCCGAAGAAACACTCCTGGAGGCTCTGCACCAAGCAGCTCTGGCGCAGGGACAGTCCTACCGCCGACGAGCAGCTGTCCTGACGGACATGGCCGCCATCGGCGCCAGGCGCCGCGACGCCGACCAAGTCATCACGTACGGCCACGAAGCCCTGCGACTGGCCCGCGAATCCGGCTCTGGGTACGTCGCCCGAAAGCTCCTCGGCCTGCGAGCCACTGTCAGCCCCCTCACCCGCGACGGCCGCGTCGCCGCTCTAGCGGCCGAGATCACCGCACTGACCACCTCATGAGGAAAGGCAACCCCATGCCCCACCCCGACGGCGCCCGTCTGTTCCGAGAAGCCTGGATCTCCGGCGTACGCAAGCACTTCCCCGGCGAGCCCAAGCCCGGCTACGTCACCCCCTGGGAGGAGACCCCGGAGTGGGAGCGCCAAGCAGCGGGCGCCGTTTACGACCAGGTACGTCAGCTCCTGGACGTCAGCGCCGGCCACGCCACCCGGCTCAACCGCGAGCAGAAAGGCCGCTTCGTGGCCACCTGCTGGACCGCGCAGATGTACAAGCACTTCGAAAACCCGAAGCCGGGGTACGTCGCGGACTGGCCGGACCTGCCGGACTGGCAGAGGGAGACGGACGCGGACATCTTCCAGGCGATTGAGGACGCTACCGACTGACCAGAAGGCTGCCGGCCGCTAACTCCTCGGCGGCCCCCTTCTGCATCTCCCGGGTCCGGACAGCGCCAAGCGCAAGCAGTGAGTTACAACCTTCTCTACGGGTTCAAGGCCCGCGCACGGCGCGGGCGCGCGCCGCCTCTGCAGCGCGGCCTGCCTCCTGTCTTCGCCCCGGCTGGCCGCGCCCGGCGGCGCGCTACGTGCGGCGGGCGGAGGTGAAACCCTCTGTGGCTGGGGCGGTCGGCTCCACGACTTTAGGCAGCCACCATGGGGGAGCCTCGAAGATCATGGCCCCAACGTCGTGCTTTAACGGGCAGGGTCCACAGACTGCCCGACTCGCCGGAAGCTTACGGGGCCATGATCACTCGCCCCATGGCAGCTCTCGCCCAAAGTCGCTCCGCCGACCGCGCGATGCCGCGTCTGCGCCACATCACAGAACGAGCGGGTCTACTCGACGACGGGGCGGGCCAGGTGTGCGCCCTGACCGACCTGGTATGCCTCCTGCAGCCAGCCAGCGAACTTGTCGTCGAGCTGATCCATCGAGACCACCTTGAAGTGGTGCACGAACAGTCGTTTGGTGTAGGGCGAGGACCGCTGGATCGGCGGATCCGTGACG
Source organism: Streptomyces sp. ME19-01-6 (assembly GCF_033793745.1). NCBI lineage: Bacteria > Bacillati > Actinomycetota > Actinomycetes > Kitasatosporales > Streptomycetaceae > Streptomyces > Streptomyces sp. ME19-01-6. The sequence goes on from NZ_JARAXF010000005.1 coordinate 72,871, forward strand.
CTGCGCTGGAGGTCGAGGTATCCGCCGAGGGCCTTGGTGCCCAGGCTTGCGCCAGCGAAGCCGCGCCGGGTTCCCTTGAGCGTGATCGCGGATTTCGCCACCGCATAAGTGAACGGTCCGCAGGCCTCGGCGAGTTCGATGAACCGGTGGTAGAGCGTGATGATCTCTGCGGGTTTACCGTCCAGATGCCGTTCGACGGTCCACTCATTGTTGTCCATGCGGTGATGCTAACCAGCCCGGAGAGCGCAGCATCAGGCGTCGTACATCAGCGGAGTACAGCAACCACAGCAACCGATCCCGTCCGGTGGCGTCCTCCCAGGGCCGTAGCGCAACCGGTGTGACCGCCACCGACCGCTCCACATAGAGCTACGGATCAGAAGGCTTGTCTGACATTCACGGCTGACATCAACGACGCCGGACGGGGACGCACACCAGCATCTCTGTCCGGCCGTCGCACCAGTCGCTGGCAGCAGCTGGAGCGGGATCGGATCGAACTCCTAAGGCGGTGGTCGGTAAGTCCTGTACAGCAGCGAAGTACGACAACCCCGAGACCCCCGCCCACCGCCACCCAGTCCCAGCCGACCGCCCGACCAGCCGAGCAGAGTTCAGCAACCGTCCCGTCCGTAGTTCGAGACGAAGAGGTCAGGCTCCTCCTTGCCGGGGCAGTCAGGGAGCCGAGTCAGCCAGCCGCGTGATCACCGAAGAATCCAGCACAACCGGACGGGCAGCCTAGGCCGACGTGCAGACCGAGGAGAGTCGGCAGACCACGCTAGGGTGCCGCCATGGAGCAGCTTCCGGACCACCCCGCCAATGGAGTCGATAGCCGGGAAGCCCTGGTGAGCCACATACTCAGCCTGCGTGACGATCTCCTTGAACGAGGCGATGAGTGGGAGAACCCCACACTTGAACGCTACCTAGAGGCACTGGCGGCGTGGATCAAGGGGTCACCCGGCTGGTATCGATACTTCGGCCAGGAGATGTCGGCGGACGGCGACTGGACGTTCTTCGCTCGTGCGCTGAGCGCCGCAGTCGTGTATGAGTGACCGTAGCTACCGCCGTGCCAGATGCGTGCCAGAACGAGCGGTAAACCAAGGTCAACAGGGTCCACAAGGAGCTCGCATTCAAGATCGCATCTGGCACCGTTTACGCAGGTCAATGCGTTGATCGGCCGCAATCAACCGGTGATTCCCAAGCTCAGAGCGCGGGTTCGATTAGCTCAACGCCAACGTGGGCGTCGATGCACGCAGCCACTTCGCGCTGACGCGCGGCTTGAGTGCTGACAGATCAACGCCGCGTTCTCCGAGGACTGGCCCGCTCGCACCATCGTGTCCTTCAGCGTGGCGCCGCTCCGCGTCGAGAGCGTGTGCCCCGGAGTTCGCGCACCTATCCGTCGCAGTCGGCCCGGACTGCGACCGATTCACCCGCGTGGATGATCGAGTCGAGCATGGCATGGGCGGCCTGGAGCTCATCGATGGAGCGGCTCAGGCGCTCGCGTTCGCGCCGCAGGTCCTGGGCCATTTCCTCGCAGGTCGGGGCCAGGATGGTGCCCTCGTCGGCCATGCAGGGCAGCATCTCCCGGATCAGGTCGGTGTTCAGCCCCGCCGCCAGCATGACCCGAATCCGGCGCACCGTCGCCACATCGGAATCGGCGAACTCGCGATAGCCGCTCGCCCGCCGCTGTGGCCGCAGCAGGCCCTGCTCCTCGTAGTACCTCAGCCCTCTGGGGCTGACGCCGGTGCGGCGCGACAGCTCTCCGATGAACATATGACCCCCGCCACAGAAGTTGACTCTGACGTCAACGTCAGTGTTTAGCGTAGCCGCCATGGCAACGAACCACGGCACCCAGCAACCCCCGCCCATCGACCCCAAGGCCTTGGAGGGCAAGAAGGCCGTCGTCACCGGCGGCACCATTGGTATGGGTCAGGCCATTGTCCGGGCCCTGACCGACCGTGGCGCCGAAGTCGTCTACACCGGGCGTAGCGAACAGCGACTGACCGAGGCCCAAGCGGCGCTCGACACCCCGCTGGCCCACCCGGTGCGGTCCGACGCCACCGACATGGCCGCCATCGCCGCCCTCGGCGACCAGGTCGCCGACATCCTCGGCGGCATCGACTACCTGTTCGTCAACCAGGGCATCGCCGAGTTCCAGACCCTCGAAGAGGTCACGGAGGAATCATGGGACCGCATCTTCGACGTCAACGCCAAGGGCTCCTTCTTCACCGTGCAGCGGCTGGCGCCTCTGGTGTCCGAGGGCGGCTCTATCGTGTTCACCACCGTCTCCAATGACCAGATCTTCCCGGGCCTGAGCGCCTACTCCGGGGCCAAGGAGGCCGTCGCCGCCTTCGCCAAGGTGCTCGCCGCAGAGCTGCTTCCCCGCAGCATCCGTGTCAACGCGATCGCGCCCGGTTTCATCCTCACACCCACGATGGGGGTCGCCGAACTGACCGACGAGCAGCGTTCCGAGTTCGTCGAACAGGGCAACGCCACCACGCCCATGGGCCGGGGAGGCACCGTGGAAGAAGTCGCCGCGGCCGCGCTGTACCTGGCCGTCGAGGCCACCTTCACCACCGGCTTGGAATTGCCCGTGGACGGCGGGTTCGGCCAGGGCCTCGGGGGATGACGGACCGCGCGCCGTAGGCGGCCCTGGGCAAGCCCCCGCATCAGTCGCCGCGAACGTACGCCAAGGCCCCAACATGTCCTCCAGCGAGCGGCTCAGCCGGTCGCTGGAGGACATGAGCTTTCATGAGTGGACCAGACACAGCGAGAGCCCACCACTGGCCGTGCCAGACGTGTGCCGAAACGGTCGGGGAACCGCGCCGTTTGCACAGGTCAGCGGGCCCATCTTGGCCCTTGGGACAGAGCGCCGAGGCGCTCATCGTGGCCCCGGGGCCGAGTTCACGCGTGGCCACGTGGTCGAACTCGGCGAGCGGCAGTGCAGTATTCCGCTGCTTGTTGGGGCCGTGGCTGCCGCGGTCAGGAACCGAATACGGTCGGGTACCGTCATGAACCGCGTCAGGGGTCAGGCCGGTTGGCGTTCTCTCCTGAGCACACACGATGCACAGGCGTGGCAGGAGGGATCCAGGGGGATGAAGGCGCTCGGTCCGCAGGACCCACAGTCGATCGGCGAATACCGACTGATGGGCAGACTCGGCGTGGGCGGCATGGGCCAGGTCTACATGGCGCGGTCCGGCCGGGGCCGGACCGTCGCCCTCAAGCTGGTACTGCCCGAACTCGCCCGACAGCCCCAGTTCCGGCAACGCTTCCGAAACGAAGTGGAAGCCGCCCGCCGGATCGGCGGCCACTGGACCGCCCCCGTACTCGACGCCGACCTCGACGCGGCGACACCCTGGGTAGCCACCGGCTACGTCGCCGGACCCTCCCTCCACGAAGTCGTCGCAGACGAACACGGACCACTGCCCGAACGATCAGTGATCGCCCTCGCCAACGGCCTGACCCACGCCCTGCGAGACATCCACAACACCGGCCTCGTCCACCGCGACCTCAAACCCTCCAACGTCCTGATCACCATCGACGGCCCGCGCGTCATCGACTTCGGCATCGCCCGCGCGGTCGGAGACAGCACCAGCGCACTCACCCAGACCGGAGCCACGGTGGGCTCCCCCGGATTCATGTCACCCGAGCAGTGCCGGGGAGAACAGCTGACCGCCGCCTCCGACATCTTCTGCCTCGGCTCGGTCCTCGCCTTCGCGGCAACCGGACGCAGCCCGTTCGGCGACCCGTACAGCGCGATGCACGTCCTCATGCTGCGCATCATCCAGGACGAGAAGAACCTCGACGGCATCCCCGACCGGCTGCGGGAACTGATCACCGCCTGCCTCGCTCCCACTCCGGCAGCCCGCCCCGGCCTGGAGGAGCTGCTAAGACTCACCGCCGACGGCAACCTCTGGCACCACAACCAAGACAACAACAGCAACCAGTTCCTGAAACAGAGCCCCGAGCCATGGCTACCCGGAACCCTCATCGCCGGACTCGGCCGCCGAGCCGTGGGCCTGCTGGACTCGGAGGAGCCTCAGGCCGGCCCGACACCAACCGCCGTAACCCCCGAAACGCCATCGCCCTTCGGGGCAACCCCACCATCCTTCGGGGCGGCCCCGACACCGACCGCCCACGCGACCGGCTACGGCACACCCCCCATGCCGCCCGGCGGGGTCTCACCGTACGCGCCAACCGCGTTCGGAGGACCACCCCCGCAACCCGCCGGCTACGGTACGCCTCCTGCGACGCCCGCCCCCCGTCCACCCGGCCAACGCTCCTACCGGTCCTGGATCATCGCCGCGTGCAGCGCCGCGCTGGTCGTGCTACTCGTGATCACCATCAGCAATATGGGCGACTCGGACGACGGAGGCGGCACGACTTCCGACGCCGGCTCGAGCAACAGCTCGAGAAAGAACATCGACGACCTGGGGACCCCGAACGGGAAGTACCAGACCTACACTTTCAGCGCCGGCGAAACCGCCCGGTACAGGAGCAAGCGGACGATCACGGTATCGCCGGTCGAGGCCTACGTCCCCGACAGTGCCGACCCCGCTGCGCAGACTCCCGATCCCGGCTACAAGGCGTACACGTTCACGGTCACCATCAGAAACACGGGTGCCGAGAGCATCGAAACGTATTTCAGCCCCGAGGTGACGCTGGACGGCGGCGCCAAGGCGGACAACATATCCGGTGATGGCTATGGCACAAGCCTCGATGGCACCATACCGCCGGGCCAGATGCTGACCGGCAAGTTCGCGTACGTCGCGCCAAGGGACTCGAAGGTCCTCAACGTGAAACATGACCTCTACGACAGCACGGTCTGGACGCTGAAGCTGTCTTAGTGGCTGTCTGCCCGGTCGTGGCGACCGTGGCCGGGAACGGGCGGCTGCCCGCGTCTGGCGACGAGGTCGCCGCCCGTTCCCGGTTGGGCGTTACTGCGACGACGAGTCGAACCGCAGCAGCTGGACCTCGGCGATGTTGGTGTTGCCACCGTGCCCGTCGTAGACCCGCAGCATCGGGATCACCGTGTGCTGAGGCAGCTTGAACGTGTACCACTGCTGGTCACTGGTCACGCCCGTGATGGTCAGGAAGGTCGTCCAGGTTTTCCCGCCGTCGGTGGAGCCCTGCAGCACCGTCCCGTTGGCCCGGCTCGCGTACTTCGCGCGGGGGCGGACCGTCACGGCGTCGACCGCCAGCGAGGAGCCGTCGGTCGGCTTGACGGTCACCCAGCCGTTCGAGGTGGTGGTGTCGGTGTACGTGGCGATGTCGCCGTCGAACATCCGCCACCCGTTGGCTGCCGTGGTGCCGGTCCCCGGCCACGGCGGGGTGGACGCGTCGACCCAGGCCTGGTCGATCCGGTCGGGCACCATGTGGGTGTTCCACAGCTGGAGCGACGACCCGTCGGTGGTTTGGAAGACCGTCGAGCCGGGTTCGCCGTCGGCCGTCGTGTAGTCGGCCGTGAAGCGCAGTGCGCGGGCGAAGTCCACGTCTTCCGGCAACACCGCCGTGGCGCGCCAGTGCTCACTGTCGGTGCTGGTGACCTCCGCGTCGACGTCCTCGATGCGCACGTTCACCTTGGCCAGCGGCTGGGTGGCCACCAGGTCGAGGGTCACCTTGTCACCGTTGACGGCCTGCTTGGGGTCGGAGTTGCTGGACGACAGGGTCGCCGACTTGATGGCCTGGGCCGTTTCGGCCCGGGAACCGTGGATCCGGAACTCGCTGAAGGAGGAGATCCCGGGGTAGCTCGGGTCGGTGGGCACGCCCGGGTCGTCGACCTGGACCTTGAGGAACCGGAACGACTTGTCCTGGACCTTGGACAGAACCGGGATGGTCTCCATCTTGAAGTCCGGGGTGGTGTTGGTGGTCTCCCGTGAGGTCAGCAGGGTCCAGGTGGAGCCGTCGTTCGACCCGTAGACGTTGGCGCCCTCGGAGCGGTTGCCGAAGTTGTACCGGGCCTGGAGCCCGAACGCGTCGGCCCGCACCCGGAACCCGGCCCCGAAGTCCAGCGTGAACGGAGCCCGCAGATCGCCGGAGAAGGTGTTGATATCACCGTCGACCATGTTCCACACGTTCGTCGCGGACAGGGACGAGGTCACCAGCGAGGCATAGCTCAGGGTGCCGTCGGCGAGCTTCGGGTTGAGCGGTTGCAGCGCCTTCACCGCGTCCTGCACGGTGACCAGTCCGTCCAGGAAGGTGCTGTCGTCGGCCGTGTCGATCGTGGCCTTGACGGAGGACACCGCGTCCTTGAACTCCTGGAGGGTCTCGTGGACGTACGTCGCCTTGGGATCGAACCCGTCCTGGGCCGCGGTGAGCGCGCCCGCCCGGTCCGGGGCGATCACCAGGTCGAGGTTCAGGACGGTGTCGGTCTTGCCGTCGGAGGCGACGATGGAAGCGTGGACCTCACCCGTCTGGGAGTTCGTGGGTGTCCAGCTGAACGCTCCGGTGGAGCTGTCGATGGTGGCGCCCTCGGGAAGACCGGACGCCTCGTACGTGAGGGTCTCGCCGCCCGAGTCGGTCGCGGCGAGCGACTGCTTGAGCGGCGCGCCGGCCACCCCGATCAGGGTGGTCCGCTGCCCTTGCGGGAAGGACGGCGGGGTGAGCTGCGTCTTGGCCTGGAGGTTGACGCTGTCGATGTCGACGTTCACGTCCGAGGCGCCGACGACCGTGTAGTACGCCAGGTTGTCGCCCGCGGTGCTGCCATGAAGGATGCCGCTGTCCATGTCGTAGGTGACGTAACGCCATGTGCCGTGGGTGTCGGGCAGGCTCACGGTGTGGTACGGCTTCAGCGACATGTCCTTGCGGATCTCCAGGGTCGCCGGGCCGTTGGTGCGGATCAGCACTCCCACAGGGCTGTATCCGTCACGGCTGTCGTACATCAGGGTGCGGACCGCGATGGTGGCGCCCTTCTTCGACGCCCGCATCCGGACGATGTCCTGTCCGTCGCCCTCGCGGACCTCGGAGCGGCCGTCGAGGGGGATGCTGCGCTGCGCCACCCGCACCAGGGGGTCGGTCTGCTTGGTCCGGGTCTGCCCGGCCACCTTCTCGGGCAGCGAGAGCCAGTAGTCCGGGTTGTAGTCGGGATTGCTGTTCCAGAAGTTGTACGCCCCCGTCCCCCAGAAGAACTCGGGGCCGTCGGCCTGTTGCTTCGCCTTCGCGACGTTGGGGGCCTCGTCCTTGACGTCGACCCCGAAGCCGTACCGATAGATGTTGTAGAGCTCGTCGATCGGCGAGAACAGACGTCCCCGGTAGGCCTCGGAGACCTTGCCGGGACCGCCGGTGGTGTCGATCCACGGGACGGTCTTGCCCATCATGTACGCGTACCAGGCGTCCGCTCCCGCGAGCAGCCGGTCGTTGCCGAACCGGAACGGGGACACGGCGTCCGGCTTGGTGGACACGGTTCCGGCGACCGGGTCCAGCCGGGTGTCCTGCACCGTGAGCATGCGGGAGATCTCGGTCGCGATGGCGATGCCGTCCCACGCGTGGGCCTGGTCGCGGCCCATCTCCTGATGCTGCACGAACGCGTGGCCGTAGGGGTTCAGCGGGTCGTCGGCGCTGATCACGCGGAGCAGGGAGTTCAGGGCTCCGTTGGTGTGCTTGTTCGGGTTGGTCTTGTTGACCGAGAACCACTCGACGGCCTGCTCGTAGCCGGCCCGGTTGTCGGTGAAGATGTAGCCGGCCAGCTCACCGACGATCGGGTACAACTGCTGGTTCATGAAGAACGTGTTGCCGTCGAGCAGGGTCTTGATGGCCGGCGTGATGAGGTTCTTGGTCAGGTTCGTGGTGTCCGCGTCGGTCCAGGCGGTGTCGTAGCCGTCGGAGCCGGGATTCACGCTGGAGTAGCGGAAGATCTCGGCCGCGGCGAGCATACGCATCAGCGGGACGCCGGCGTGGATGTGGTCGTCCGGATACGGCGCGAACTTCGCGGGGTCCATGTGGGACCACGTCCGGATGATGTGCATACCGTTCGCGCGGTAGACCGGGTCACCCGTGATGAAGTACTCGATCGCCTGGGTGTAGGCACCGAAGGCATCCTGGATGAACCTGGACTCGATGCCCTGCGAGTTGAACGCGTCCGACTTCGGGGTGTCGACCCCCGACCCGCCGTTGACGGCGGTGAGGGTGCGCGACGCGTACTTGGTGCCGTGCATGGCCGCGTAGTAGGAGGTCCACGGCTCCACACCGTCGAGCACCTGCTGACGCGCCAGCCGCAGGTTCGGCGCGCTCACCGCGATACCGGGGTGGACGAACCCGTCGCTGCTCGTGACCTCCTTCAGCGTGACGGTGGGGAAAGCGCCGGCCGCCGGATCGGAGGCCGTAGCCCCCGCCGCGGGAGACGCCGGAACAAAGGCCGCGAGCAGAGCACACACCATGGCGGCTATCGCCCACCACCGCGTCTGTCTGAGCCTCATCCCTGATTCTTGCCACATACAACTCTCCATGGGGTGTGGTGCATGCCGATCCGAGCGCCCGTCGCCGGATCGCGGGGACGGCCCCGGCGTTCACTCCGGAAGACGCCGGGGCCGACCGTCGGCGGTCACAGGGCCGCGGCCTCCTCGGTGGTGAGGAAGCGGAGGTTCTGCACGTACTCGTTGACCAGCATGGGCACGCCGTCGGAGGCCAGGTACCACCTCGGCTTGCCCGTGCTGTCGGCGATCAGCCTGCCGTTGACGCGGAGGTTCTCGAAGGTGACGTCCTTGACGAGGCGCTCCTCGCTCAGACCCAGCATCACCGAGAGGTCGGCGTTCTTGCCGTTGTAGCTGAGGTCCTTGATGTAGACGGACTCGATGCCGCGACCGGCCGAGGTGTTGTACGTCTTGTTGTACTCGAGCCGCATGTGGATGAGCTGGCCCCAGCGGAAGTCCTCCACGCGGATGTCGTCGAACTTCACGTCCCGGACGAGGTTGCTGTCGCCGACCATGAACGCGATGGCGCCCTGGTAGGTCACCTGCGGCTCGCGGTGGTCGAGGATGTCGATGTTCTTGAAGTTCAGGTTCTCCAGCATCTCCGGGTTGTCGGAGTTGCCGTGGACACCGATGTTGATGGGGTGGGCGACGTCGGCCCACAGGGAGCAGTTTTTGACGGTGATGTTGCGGGTGTCGCCGTAGAAGTCCCAGCGGTGGGTGTACAGGGCGACGGAGTCGTCGGACGTGCGCAGGAAGCACCCGTCGATCGTGACGTTCTCGGAGCAGTACAGCTGGATGCCGTCACCCCAGCCCTGATGGCTGAAGGCGCGCAGGTTCTTGATCTTGAGGTTCTGGCACTCGGCGACCCGCACGTTCTCATAACGGGGGTTGAGGATCGTGATGCCGTCGATCGTGACGTTCTCGGCCTTGTGGATGAAGAGCGCGCCGCCGGCGGAGTTGTAGAGCACGCCGCGGCCGATCAGCCGGGAGTTCTCCACGTTCTCGAAGATCACCTGGGAGGTGAGGACGGCGCCGGGGGCCAGGTAGACGGTGGTGCTGCTGGGCACCTTCAGCGTCCCGTCGGAGGTGGTGTGCAGACCGGGCCCGAAGTACATGACCTTCTTGTCGTCCTCGGCGGGCTTCTCCTGCTCGAGCGGGTTCGCGAGCAGGTGCAGGCAGTCGAAGATCTTGTCGTCGACCTGGATGACGACGTTGCGGGGCCCGTCCAGGGTGAAGCGCGCGGTGCTGCCCAGCACCTTCGGGGTGATGCCGTACGAATCCGGGCGTACCCGGAACTTCTCGGCGCCGCCCGGGTTGTAGATGACCTCGACCTCGACGGTGCCGGAGAAGTCGAAGGCGGCCACGGAGGAGTTCTGCGCCTTGTTGCTGCCGGTGACGGGATCGATCAGCGCGAGCTTGGCCAGGTAGACGTCGATCCTCTGCCAGGTGCCGCCCGCAGGACGGACCTTTACGGTGAAAGAGGTGTTGAGGGGCACCAGCGGAAGAGTCGGGTGGACGACCACTCTGTCGCCGGTGCCGGAGGTCTCCTCCGTCGTGGCAGCAGCGGCCTGCGCGGTGCCCGCCATGCTGCCGGCCAAACCGACCATGGCGATGGCGCCGGCGGCCTGCAGGGTGGACCGGCGGGACGGGGACGAGCTCATGTGGGACTCCTTCACAAAACACGAGACGGTGGCCGACTGTGGCCGGAGGTGGTGCGTGGGCGGCCGACCGACGGAGCGTGCAGGCAGAGCCCCCACCTTTGGTACAGATGCGGCGGATGGGGTGAGGTGAGGCGAAGTGAGCTTGTGGCCTGCGGAAATGTGTGTCAAGAGTGTTGACGCACTTTCGAAATAACTCGGTACGCTTGAGCGATGCGTCAAAAGTCCGGCGGATCACTGCGCAGTCTGCGCCGCACCAACGAGGAGCGGCTGCTCGCCCTCCTGCTGGCCCGCGGATCCCTGCACCGTGCCGCTCTCGCCCGCCTGGCAGGCATCTCCCGGACCACGGTCTCGACGATCGTCAACGACCTGATGGCCCGCGGCCTGGTCGTCCAGTCCGACGAAGAGCCCGGCGAAGGCCACGACGGGCGGGCCCGTGATCTCCTCTCGGTCCACCCGCGGGCGGCCGCCGTGGTCGGCATGAACCACACCTTCGACGGCGTCTGGGTCCATCTCAGCGATCTGTCCTCACAAGAGATCGCGAGCCGGGGCGTCATCCTGGACGCCGCGTGCGGTCCCGCGGAACGCATCGCCGCCGGCGTCGGCATCCTGCGCGGCCTCCTGGAAGAACACACGTTGCGGTCCGAGCAGATCATCGGGGCCGGCATCGGCGTGCCGGGTCCGATCGACCAGACCACCGGGATGGTCGGCGTCACGCTGCCGGGGCAGCCCTGGTCGCACGTCCACGTGGTCCGGGAGTTCCAGCGGGCACTCGGCGTGCCCGTCGTCGTGGAGAACAACACCCGGCTCGAGGCCGTCGCCGAGGCGCGCTGGGGGGCGGGAGAGGGAGTGCGGAACCTGCTGTACGTCGGGCTGTCCAACGGCATCGCCGCCAGCCTGATCCTCGACGGGCGCCTCCACCGCGGCGCAATCGGGGCGGCGGGGGAACTGGGACACGTGTCGGTGAGCCTGGACGGGCCGACGTGCCGCTGTGGCAACCGCGGCTGCCTGGTCCTGCACGCCGGCATCCCGGCCGTGCTCGCCGCGCTGCGGCCCGCCTTCGGGCACGGCACCGGGCTGGACGAGATAGTCGTCCGCACCGCGGCCGGCGACCGGGCAGGGGAGGGCGTCTTCTCCGACGTCGGTGCCGTGGTCGGCCAGGTGCTGGCCAACCTGTGCAACCTGCTCAACCCCGAACGCATCGTGGTCGGCGGCGAGTTGGCGCTGGCCGGTGATGTGCTGCTCGAACCCATGCGGGCGGCGATCCGCCGGTACGCACTGTCGCTCGTCCGCGACGTGGAGGTGATCCCGGCCGAACTCGGGCTCGGGGCACGGGTGGGCGCACTCGGCGGCGCGGCACTCGTGCTCGGCGAGGCCCCCGACCTGGCCGCCGCGCTCAACCGTATGACCGCGGGAACGGCCACCTGACGCGGACGCGTTTCGGGGGAGGTCGCGGTGGTGACCGGCTGCCGCAGCGGCGTCGGCATCGAGACGGCCCATGCGGGTAGGCCGGTTGTGATCGCGCCAGGGCTTCGTTAGTGGGGCGTTAACGAAACGGTAGCCGCCACCGGCAAGGTGAGTACCACACCGAGCGAAACGCCGCCGGGCGCACTACTCCACTGATGACGAAGAGGGCCTTTCCATGCTTACCACCCGCCCCCGAGCCCGTATGTTCGCCGGTGCCGGTCTGTTGGTGACTGCCGCGATGTTCGCCACCGCTTGCCAGTCCTCGGACGACACGAGTACTCCGTCCGGTAACTCGTCCACCTCCGCCAAGGCCGAGGCCACGGCCACGGCCACGGCCACGGCCGACAAGGACACCGCCTCTGGCTCATCGGCCGAGTCCTCCGATGCGAAGGGCAAGGGGACCCAGGATGGTGCCGGCTCCGGCGCCGAGACCGGCAGCGGCGGGCGCGGCAAGGTCGGGCAGGTGTGCGGGGCCAACGACATTTCCTGGAGCACCAGGGCCGAGTCACAGGCCGGCGGATACATCCTGATCATCGCGAAGGCCAAGTCGGGGATCACCTGTGTCCTGCCCGCCGCGCTTCCCACGGTGGCCTTCGGGTCGGACGGCACCGAGGCGGGTCCTGCGGAGCAGGCCGTAGGAGAGGCGATCACGCTGAGCAAGGGAACCACCGCCTATGCCGGGGTGAACCCGAAGACCACCAAGGAAGACGGTGGCAAGGAACTGAACAGCATCATCGTCGGCATCGGTGGTGACGACCCCAACCCGGTCTCCCTGCAGGTCGACACCATCACCGTCGACAAGCCCATCGTCACCAACTGGCACACCTCCGCGGCGGATGCCGTCCCCTTCGACGGAACGGACCAGTAACGCGCCGGGCCGCACTCACAGCAACGACGTCAGGAGTTCGTAGATGCTTCGCAAACGCTCACGTCTGATCGCCGCGCCGATCGCGGCTGTCGCCCTGGCCCTGACTGTGGCCGGTTACCAGGCCAGTGCGGCCGGGTCGTCGCCCTTGGGCGGCGCGGGAGGGTCCGGCAAGGTCACCGAGGCGACGGGCCCGTGCCTGGCCGACGCCACGACGCTGGTCGGCGATCTCGACGGCGACGGCCACCCGGACAAGATCACGAATCCTGGGCACACCGGAACCGAGATGACGATCCAGTGGGGGACCGCGGACGGCTCGTTCGGCGAAAAGCACTCCGTCAGCGAACTCCTCGGCGCGAAGACGGGGGAGGTCGCGTCCGCCGCGGTCGCCGACTTCCGGAACGACGGCACCCTGGACATGGTCGTCAACATCGTTGAGCCGTCCGGCGGAGACGACCCCTCGACGGCGCGCGTCGCGGAATACCGCCCCGGCCCGCTCACGCGGTCGAACCTGAGCTCCGGCGACTCCCGGCACTCCGACATCGGCGACCACGGCGAGGTCCAGCAGCTTCGGATCGCCAACTACGGCGACGACGCGTACCCGGACCTCGCGATCCTCAACAACTCCGGTGACGGGGCGCTGGATCGGGACGTGCGCCTGTCGACGCCGGGCAGCGGCCCGGGGAACTTCGACTACGCGCTGAAGGTGAAGTACGGCGAGTTCGGTACCACGGCCGAGCCGCCGGCCATGCCCGGCGACGGCTGGCAGCAGTTCTACAAGCCCTGCTCCTGACCACGACTGGGCGCCGCCGATCCTCGGGACACCGGCGGCGCCCGCCGCGGACCATGGTGTCCTTGAGCGTCGCGCCGGACTGTGTTCGCACCCAACGGCCTGCGCACAACGTCGGCTCCCAAGACCACAACCAGGTCTTGGGAGCCGATGTCGTCCGCTACGCGCAGTCGTGCGCGCTGCTGGTGCTGGAGCCGATCACCACATCCGCGCCGGTCGGCGTGGTCAGGTGGACGGCGTTGACCGTCAGGCCGTGGTCCGCGTCGGCCACCGGGATCTGTTCGTTGACCACGAGCTTGCCCGCCACCCCGAGGTCGACCTCGTATCCCGGCGTGTCCGGGATGCTGACCGGCTGGCCGGCGACGGTCAGTTCCAGGCTGACGCTGCCCTTCGCCGATGAGCAGCTGCTCGACGACTCCGACGTGACCCCGGAGACCCCGATGACCGGCAGTCCGGGGAGTCCGATGGACACGTCGGCCACGGTGGCGGTCGCCTTGGCGCCGCTCGGGCCGACCGAGGTGACGACCTCGGCGCAGAGCGCGTCGGCGGTCAGGATGACCGCGCTGACGTCCTGCGCGCACGCGGGAGACTTCGTCTCCGCCTCCGCCGTCCGTACGGTCCCGGTGTCCGGGGTCGGGTCGATGCCCACCGGAAGGAGCGGGAGCGGCACCTTGGCGGTGAGGCCGTAGGACCGGCCTTCCACGTGCTGGAGCTTCAGCTTCTCGGTGTCCTCGGATTCCTTGTACTCGTCGTCGCCCGCGAAGGCCGCGGCGAGCGGCACGGTGGCGTCGTCCGTGAGGGCCTGGTCCGCCACCTCGACGGTGCAGGTCGCCGTGCCCTTGGCGTCCGTCTTCCCGTCGCAGGTCTGGGCCGTGTCACCGGAACCGAGTGCGAAGGTCACCTCGCGGCCCTCGACCGGCTCGTCGGGATCCTTCGTCTTCAGCACGGCCGAGAGCTTGGCGTCCGAGCCGTTGGAGATGCTTTTGTCGCCGGTGTAGGCGAGGGTGGTGGCCGCCGGCTCCGGCTCCGGCTCGGGGTCCGGGCCGGGGCCCGGATCGCCGTCGCAGTTCTTGCTGGCGACGTTGCGCCAGGTTTCGCCGACGCCGCCGTACTCGACTCCGTCGAACCAGGCGTTGACCCGCTCGGAACCGGCTTGGCCCCAGGTGGCCCGGCCGTCGTGGTCGGCATCGATGGCCATCTCGAAGTGCAGGTGGGGATGGCCGTTCGAGGTCTCTCCCGTCTTTCCGACGCGTCCGATCTCCTGCCCCTGCTTGACCGTGTCGCCCACCTTCACCGAGCGCGACTGCAGGTGGATGTAGGTGGTGAAGTAGTCATCGCCGTGGTCGATCTGGATCATGTTGCCGGCGTTCTCGTGCTCGAAGGACTGGTTGACGACCCCGTCCGCCGGCGCGGTGAGCAGCGCCCCCTCGGTCCCCACCTGGTCGGGCTCACGCACCAAGTCAAGGGCAGGAGCGTGGTCTGTGTCGTAGGAGTTGATCTGCCACTTCTGCCCGCAGGTGAACGGAAGTTGGAAGTCGATGGGCGGCTCCGCCGCCGACGCGGTCGGCATGCTCAGCGCACAGGCCACCAAGGCCCCTCCCAGGACCACGGCTAGGCGTCTCTTCACTGCATTTCCTCCCCGTTGCAATGCGCCACTTGGTGTGGCCATGACTATTGGAGGGCTGGCGGCACCGCATTGACCAGGGGATTGCGTTCTGACGCAAACGGAATCTTTACCTCCGAATGAACCCGTCCGCCCCGGGCCAGTTCCCCGCCCAGCCGCGTCGCGACATGCAGCACCTCGCTGCCCTGCCGGGTGCTGGTGGCCAGACCCGCCTGCCGCAGCGCCGCCGCATGCCTGCTGGCGCTCGCCACGGACACCCCGATACGCAGCGCCAGTTCACTGGTGGAGCAGGGGTGGGCCAGCGCCCGCATCGCCAAAGCGCGTGTGCGCCCGAGGACCGTGGCGAGGCCGTCCGCGCCCGCTCCGGTGGACGCGGCGGCGCGCGGACCCGGATCCCTGTCGGGGACCGGATAGACAAGCACCGGCGGCAGCTCGGGGTCGATGAGCGTCACCGGCGTCGCGCAGAAGAAGGACGGGATGAGCGTGATGCCACGACCTCCGAGACGCAGGTCCCGGTCGACCGGATACTCGGCGGTGAGCACGGGCCACGCCCACCGGACCGACGGCGACAGGGCGCCGAGCAGCTTTCCGACCCCGCCGTCCAGGACGCGCCGCCCGCACGCGGCGCGCTCCGCGAACACCGTCTCGTCCAGCTCGGGCAGGCAAGGGCGCAGCAGTTCGCGGTGGTACACGGCGAGTGCGTCCACCAGCTCCCGCCGCCGCTCACGGTCACCGTCCGCCAACTGACGTATCCACAAAGGGCGTTCGCGCGCCCGGAGCACCGTCGCGAGATCGTTGGCGAACAGCCGCCGCCCACCACCGCCGATCAGGCCGAGCGCCTCGGCGAAGTCCAACTGACCCGGTGGCGTGAGGAAGTCGGGAAAGTCGCCGCGCGGCGGCACGAGTGTCGTCAGCTGGTGCAGTACGCCCCGCAGATCGCGCACGCGCATCCGGTCACGTACGTGTCCGAGCCAGGGTCTGCAGCGGGCGGCGGGCCGCGGCACCTGGAGCCGGTGGAGGCTGAGCGTCAGCTCCCACATGATGTCCGGGCGCGCCGCGACCGTCGTACGCGCCAAGTCCTCCGCCGTGAAATGAATACGCAGCGCCATGCCGTCCCCCGACCATGGTTACGTGAGTGAGGGCTGTCACCGTAAGTGGCGCCGATAAACGACCGATGGATGCGGACGATCGCGGTCAGGAACCGAATACAGTCGGGTACCGTCTCGTACGGCGTCGGGGGCAGGCCAGTTGGCGTTCTCTCCTATGCTCACACGATGTAGCGGCGTGGTAGGGGGGATCCAGGGGGATGAAGGCGCTCGGTCCGCAGGACCCACCGTCGATAGGCGGGTATCGGCTGGTGGGGAAGCTCGGCGTGGGCGGCATGGGCCAGGTGTATATGGCGCGGTCCGCTCGTGGCAGGACCGTCGCCCTCAAGCTGGTGCTGCCGGAGCTCGCCCGGCAGCCCGAGTTCCGGCAGCGTTTCCGGAACGAGGTGGAGGCCGCCCGCCGGATCGGTGGCGAGTGGACCGCCCCTGTGCTCGACGCCGATCTCGACGCGGCGACGCCCTGGGTAGCCACCGGCTA
Organism: Streptomyces sp. ME19-01-6; assembly: GCF_033793745.1. Taxonomy (NCBI): domain Bacteria; kingdom Bacillati; phylum Actinomycetota; class Actinomycetes; order Kitasatosporales; family Streptomycetaceae; genus Streptomyces; species Streptomyces sp. ME19-01-6. The sequence goes on from NZ_JARAXF010000005.1 coordinate 89,258, forward strand.
CGTCGCCGGGCCCTCCCTCCACGAGGTCGTCGCAGGCGACCACGGAGCGTTGCCGGAGCGGTCGGTGGTCGCCCTCGCCAACGGCCTGACCCACGCCCTGCGCGACATCCACGGCAGCGGCCTCATCCACCGTGACCTCAAGCCGTCGAACGTCCTGGTCACCATCGACGGCCCGCGCGTCATCGACTTCGGCATCGCCCGTGCGGTGGTGGACAGTGGGACCGCGCTCACCCGTACCGGGGCGCTGGTGGGCTCGCCGGGGTTCATGTCGCCCGAGCAGTGCCGGGGAGAGCAGCTGACCGCCGCCTCCGACATCTTCTGTCTCGGCTCGGTGCTGGCCTTCGCGGCGACGAGACGCAGCCCGTTCGGTGATCCGTACAGCGCGATGCCCGTCCTCATGCTGCGCATCATTCAGGACGAGAAGGATCTCAGCGGCCTCCCCGACCGGCTGCGGGGCCTGATCGCCGCCTGCCTCGCCCCCGCCCCGGCGGACCGGCCCGGTCTGGAGGAGCTGCTGAGGCTCACCGCCGACGGCGATCTCTGGCATCACGGCCAAAGCGGCAGCCCGTTCGCGAAGGAGGGTGCCGAGCCATGGCTGCCCGCGGGGCTCATCGCCGGACTCGGCCGCCGGGTCGTGGGCCTGCTGGACTCCGAGGAGCCCGCGGCCGCCCCGACGCCGACCGCCGTGGCCCCGGGTGCCCCGTCGTCCTTCGGGGCGGCCCCGCCGTCCTTCGGCGCACCGCCGACCGCCCCGGCTGCCGGCTTCGGGGCGCCGCCGACCGCCGACGGGGTCTCGCCGTACGCGCCGACCGCGTTCGGGGGGCCGCCCCCGCGGCCTGGAGGCCCCGGCTCCCGCCCCGGCGCAGGCTACGGTTCCCTCCCGCCGACGCCCGCCCCGCATCCGGCCGGCCGGCGCTCGCCCCGGGCCTGGATCATCGCCGCGTGCAGCGCCGCGCTGGTCCTGCTGCTCGTGATCGTCATCAGCAATCAGGGCGGCTCCGACGACGGGGGCGGGAAGGATCCCAGCGCCGGGGACGTCAACGACGGCTCCAGCAGCGGCTCGCCGAAGAACAACGCCAACGGGCTGCTCGACGACCAGCAGTCGGCCCCGAACGGGGCGGACAACACCCGTACCTTCAGCGGCGGCGAGACCGCCAAGTACACGAGCGGCCTGCAGGTCACGGTGTCGCCGGCCGCGGTGCTCCCCAGCAGTGAGGCGCCGCGCAGCCTCGAACCCGGCACTGCGGCGTACCGATTCACGGTCACCGTGAAGAACCTGGGCAAGGACAGCGTCAACGCCTCGTTCAGCCCCGACGTCACGGCCGGCAGGAACGGCGTCAAGGCCAGCTCGTTGTCCGGCATCAAGTTCCGGGCGAGCCTCCATCGCACTCTGCGGCCGGGCGACTCCCTGACCGGCGATTTCGCATACAGCGTGCCCGCGGGCTCCGGGGTCCTCGACGTGGAGCACAAGAGCTACGCCGTCGCGATCTGGACTCTGAAGCTTCCCTAGCCTTGCCCTAGCCTCGCTGTTTCGTCCGGGTACGGCGGCCGCCCCGGCGAAAACCCGGAACTGCCTCCCTGAGCTGGGACGATGCGACCACCGCCGCGTCGGAGGCCGCGCCGCGCATGCGCAGCCGCTCGACCAGGAGGGGCAGCCCGACGACGACGACCAACCACACCTGCACGTAGAGCCTGTCGCCCTCCAACGCCACCGGGTGGGCCGCGGACGTCAGCAGGCCCGTGCCGCCCACGGCGAGCAGGCAGAGCGCGATGGGCACCGAGCGGCTCATCGCGCCCCAGGCGCCCAGCACCAGGAGGAAGAGCAGCGAGGGGGCCAATGCCTCTCCCTGTAGCCACTGCCACCAGTAGTTGGCATCAAGCCGGACCAGCCGGCGCCATGGGTCGGCGACTTCGGCATACGTCCAATGGAGGGAGAAGGTGTCCTGGAGCGACGTCTCCAATCCGGGCAACCGGAGCGCCCTGCTCACCGCAAAGGCGACCAGGGACTGGAAGAGCGAGACGATGAGCAGGCAGCGCGTGCCCTTGTGCCGGGCCTGGGGGACGAACATCAGCGCCATGGCACTCGCCGCCACCAGGCACGGCCCCACCAGGGCGAAGCTTGAGTACTTGACCGCGAAACCCAGCGCGAAGGCGCCCGTGGACAGCAGTGCCCCCGCCACCCGGCGCCCCTGGCACAGCCACACCGCACCGAGCAGCATGGCCACCATGAGGGCGAGCATCGGACCTTCGGTCATGGGCCGACTGCCCCACAGCCCTATGGGTGTGACGTAGTACAGGCACTGACCGAGCCATGCCACCGGAGGCGGTGCACGCAGCGCGCGCAGGAGCACCAGGACCAACAGCCCTCCGAGCGCGGTGAAACCCAGGGCAACGGCCGTCAGCCCCGCCTTGGCCCCCAGGAGCCGGACGAACGGCGCGGCCATCAGTGGATAGGCGGGGCGAGCGTGAAAGAGCGCCTCGTACCGCGGATTGCCGGGGTTGAGGCCATCCGCATGCTGAGCCAGGCAGTCCTGGAACTCATGGGGGCGCACCGGGGCCCGGAACTCGATCTGATGGAGCATGCGGTTTCGCTGAAGCATGGCCGCCGTGTCCGCGCAGTAGGCCCGTAGCGCTTTGTCCTGGGCTTTCCGGTAGGGGTCGCCCAAGAACTCATACGCTGAGCGCGCGTAGCGGTAGGAGTCATTGGAGAAGCGCGTGCCTGGATAGGCGAAGACGTGCAGCAGCACGAAGACGACGACCGTCAGTAACGGGATGATCTTGTGCATGCGCATCACAACAACACACCCTAAATGCGAACAAACAGGGCAACCTCTCGGATGGTCCACCAGGGTCTGGGGGCAGCGGCGCCATCCTGGAGATCGTCGCGTCCTGGGTTGAACGGGGAGCGGTGCGGCGGGACGCTGGAGAGGGTGCCCGCGGTGTTCGCCGAGGTTCCCTCAGGCGCTCTGCCGGGCTCTGGTCGAGGTGGGAACGAGGGCAAGAGACCCATGGACAGCGAGTACGGCGGGTCCGGCGGAACGACGCCAGGACGTGTTCCGGAGGACTTGGCGGTCGTCATCGGCGCCGGTGGCGCGATCATGGTGTGGAGCGCCGGTGCCCGGGAGCTGCTCGGATACGAACCCGAGGAGATCGTGGGCCGGCCCGCGACCGATCTGCTCGCCGCCGACCTGCCCGTATCCGCGCGGCGCCACATGGCCGAGGGGCGTCAGTGGGCCAGTGAGGTGGCCCTTCGGCACCGGGAGGGAGGCCGTGTCGTGGTGCGGCTGCGGGGAACGCCGCTGGCGGACGCGGGCGGCAGGTGGCTCTGGCTGGTGACCGGCGCCGCTGCGCTGACGAACCCCGCCGGGCCGTCCGACCCGGCGGCGGCGGCGTTGTGGGACCGTACGCTCGCCCAGCTCCCGCTGCCCGTGGCGGTCTACGACCGCGAGGCGCGGTTCGTGGCCGCCAACGAGAGCATGACCCGGGTGATGGGCAAGCCGGAGGAGGAAATGCGGGGCCTGACCCTGCGGCAGATCGAGCCCAATCGGCCGTACGAGGAATTCGACCGCATCCAGCGGCAGGTCCTGCGCACCGGCAAGACGGTGTTCCACGAGGCGCACGCCCATGCTCCCGGCGAGACCCGGGAGCATGCCTGGGCGATCTTCTTCTCGCCGCTGAAGGACGAGAACGGCACGGTGCACGGGATGTCGGCGGCCGTGTTCGACACCACCGAGCAGTACTGGGCCCGCCGCCGCCTGGCGGTGCTCAACGACGCGAGCCTTCGCATCGGCACCACCTTGGACGTGACCCGGACGGCCGACGAACTGGCCGAGGTGGCCGTGACCGGGTTCGCGGACTTCGTCACCGTGGACCTGTTGGAGACCGTCGCCCAGGGCGACGAGCCGGAACCGCTACCGCCCGGCGAGCCGGTCACCGTCCGCCGCACCGCGCAGCGCTCGGTGCTGGAGGGCTGCCCGGAGTCGGTGGTCGCCTCGGGCGGGACGAGCCGTTACCCGGCGGGTTCGCTGCCCGTGCGCGCGCTGGCCACCGGCCGGGGCGCCCGGACCCGACCGGGCGATCCGGGGCTGCGGGAGTGGGTCGAGTCCTCTCCGGCCCGCGCCGAGACCGTGGAGCGGCACATGATCCACTCGGTGATGTTGGTACCGCTGCGCGCCCGGGGGGTGACCCTGGGCCTGGTGCACCTCCTGCGGCACCGGACGGCGGAGTCCTTCAGCGAGGACGACCTGCTGCTCGCGGAGGAGATCGTCGCCAGGGCGGCGGTGAGCGTGGACAACGCCCGCCGTTACACCCGTGAACGCCGGACCGCACTGGCGCTCCAGCGCAGCCTCCTGCCCGAGCGGCCGCCGGGGCTCACGGCGATGGAGGTCGCCTACCGCTACCTCCCGGCCGGTGCCGGAGTGGACGTCGGCGGGGACTGGTTCGACGCGATCCCGCTGTCCGGCGCGCGGACCGCCCTGGTCGTGGGCGACGTGGTGGGGCACGGCATTCACGCGTCGGCCACGATGGGCCGCCTGCGGACCGCCGTACGGACCCTCGCGGACGTCGACCTCGCCCCCGACGAACTGCTCACCCAGCTGGACGACCTTGTCATCAGGCTCGACCGCGAGGAGGGCCCGGAGGTGCGCGGGCGGGTGGAGGAGGCGTCGGGGGAGGTCGGGGCCACCTGCCTGTACGCCGTGTACGACCCGGTCTCCCGCCGGTGCACCCTGGCCCGCGCCGGACACCCACCGCCCGCCCTGGTCACCCCCGACGGCACCGTACGGTTCCTGGAACTGCCCGCCGGGCCGCCGCTCGGCCTCGGCGGCCTGCCGTTCGAGGCCACCGAGATCGAACTGCCCGAGGGCAGCGTGCTCGCCCTCTACACCGACGGCCTGATCGAGACCGCCGACCGGGACATCGAGATCGGGCTCGGTCTGCTGCGCGAGGCGCTGAGCAGCCTGGCCGACACGCTGGAGGAGACCTGCGACCAGGTGCTGGACACCGTGCTGACCGGCCGCCCCGACGACGACATCGTCCTGATCCTGGCCCGTACATCCGCACTCGACGCCGGAGAGGTACGCACCTGGCAGCTGCCGCAGGACCCCGCGGCCGTCGCCCGCGCACGCAAGGTGGCGGGCGAACAGGTGGCTGCCTGGGGTCTGGGAGCGACGGCATTCGCCACCGAGCTCATCGTCAGCGAGCTGGTCACCAACGCCATCCGTTACGGCGACGCGCCCATCCAGCTGCGGCTCATCCGCGACACCGCGCTGATCTGCGAGGTCTCCGACGGCAGCGCCACCGCCCCCCATATGCGCCGGGCTCGCGTCTTCGACGAGGGCGGGCGCGGGCTGCTGCTCGTCGCCCAGGTCTCCGAGCGCTGGGGCAGCCGTCAGACTCCGACCGGCAAGACCATCTGGGCCGAACAGCCGCTGGCCTCCGAGCTTCTTGAGATCCCCTGAGCATGCACATGCACCCCACGACGAAGGACCAGGTCAGCGCCGCGCGGACGGGTGCCCTTCGGCCTCGGCGGGCGTCAAGAGCGCGTCGGCCACCGCCGTACGCGCGTACAGCACGGAACGTCCCGCCCGGTGCGCCGACACCAGACCCGCCCCGCGCAGCGCGGTGAGATGCTGCGACACCCCCGCCGCCGACATCCCGAAGGACGCCGCGAGCTGCGTCGTCGACGCGGGTGTGTCCAGCTCCGCGAGCAGCAGTGTGCGAGACCGGCCCAGTACCGCCGCGACCGCGTCGACCGCCCCCGTGTTCCGCCGCTCCCACAGCGTGCCGATGCCCCGTGCGGGATAGGCGAGTTGCGGAGGATCCGGCGCCACGGACCGGGTGAGCACCCGTGGCCAGGCGAAGGCGGACGGCACCAGCAGCAGCCCCGCCCCGGCCTCCGCGCGGCTCAGCCCGCAGTGTCGGCGCACCAGGCGCAGCGTGCCGTCGTCCCAACGCACCGTTTCGTGCAGCTCGCTGAGGACCTGGCCGGCGCCGTGCTCGGCCACCTGCCGGGCCCGGTGGAACACATCTGCCTCGAGCAGCTGCCGGACGCGGCCCCAATAGGGAGCGAGCGCCAGCTCCCAGTAGGCCTCGATCTCGGCAGTAACCTTGCGCAGCGCCGCTTCAGGGGCCTCCCTGAGCAGCCTCACCCGTGGCGAACGGCCCACGTCCCGCTCGGCGCAGAGCATGTCCAGCTCTGTGCGTACGCGGTCCGCCGGGGTTCGCCGGATCGCGTCGAGTTCGGCGGCGAGCGTGGGGAAGGGGGCGGCCGGGGTCGGGTTGAGGAAGTCCGCGAGATAACGGCCCGCAGGGATCAGCGTGGCCAGCCAGCCACGGTCGAGCCCCGCTTCCCTCAGCCGCGGCCGGACCTGCGACGACCACCGCCGGTGCGGTGGCGGCTCGCCCTCGGTGCCGCGCAGCAGCCGGAAGCTGGTGACGACCTCCCACATCGGAGAGACCGCGAAGCGCGTCTGCGCCAAGTCCGCGGCGGAGAAGCTGAGCCCGGCTTCCATGCCATCCCCCGTCCCCTGCCGACGGCGCCCGCCGCCATCCATGGATTCGGTCTCACCTTAATCAATGGCAAGAGGGCCGGGGCGCCACGCACCCTCCAGGCATGATCTCCACTTTCCGCGGCCTGCCACCCGTCGTCTGGACCGTCTTCGCCGGCACGATCGTCAACCGGCTCGGCTACCTCGTCACCCCGTTCCTGGTCTTCTTTCTGGCGGCGCGCGGCGTCACCGGGGCCGAGTCCACCTATGTCCTGGGCGCCCTGGGCGCGGGCAACCTGCTCGGCCCGGCGCTCGGCGGCCTGCTCGCCGACCGGATCGGCCGCCGCTCCACGATGCTGATCGGCCTCCTGGGCGCATCCGCCGCGCAGGGTGCCCTGTTCGCGGCGCCGGGAGTGCTGACGATGGCGGCCGCGGCCTTGCTGATCAGCGCCACGGGCGCGATGATCAGCCCGGCCGCGTACGCGCTGATGGCCGACTCCGTGGACGCGGGCCGCCGGCAGCGCGCGTACGCGCTCTTCGGCTGGGGTGTCAACATCGGCACCGCCGCGGCCGGCGTTCTCGGCGGTTTCCTCGCCGCGCACGGCTTCTGGCTCCTGTTCGCGATCGACGTGGCCACCATGCTGATCTACGCGGTGATCGTCGCCACCCGTCTGCGGGAGACCCGCCCCGCCCGGCAGGACAAGGACTCGGGTGCGGACGCGGACGCGGCTGCGGACGGCATGGGATACGGCGTCGTCCTGCGCGACCGTCTGCTGCTCGCCCTGCTCCCGCTGTTCGGAGTCCAGCTCTTCGTCTACTCGCTGACCGAGGTGGCCCTGCCCCTGGCCATCCGTGACAGCGGGCTCTCACCTGCCGTCTACGGCACGATGGCCGCGGTCAACGCGGTCCTTGTGGTCGTACTCCAGCCGGTCGCCACGGCCGGTCTGGCCCGGCTTCCGCAGCTGCCGGTACAGGCGGCGGGCAGCGTACTGATCGCCGCGGGCGTGGCACTGACCGGCGTGGCCGACAGCATCGCCATGTACACCGTGTCCGTGGCCGTCTGGTCGCTGGGCGAGGTGATGGTCGCGGGGATCGCCGCGTCGATGGTCGCCGGCCTCGCTCCGGCGCATGCCCGCGGCCGCTACCAGGGCGCCTTCCAATGGACCTGGGGAGTGGCCCGGTTCGGCGCCCTCACCCTGGGCGTCACCGCCTACACGTCCCTGGGCCCCGCCGTCCTGTGGTGGAGCGCTCTCCTCGCCGGCCTCCTGACCTCGGCCCTGACCCTGGCGCTCCGTTCCCGGGTCAGTCAGCGCATGGAACACGACCTGGCCGCCTGATCCCGGTGAGCGCGCCAACTTATCTCCGGTGCAGCGGAACTGATCCAGGAACCCGGCAGGAAACGCTGGTTCCCCGGCAGAACGCATGTGAGGATTACTCGCGGCCGGTTGCACAGAATCGATAACCGGCTGCGCGAAAAGACCGTTGGGGAACAATGCGTACACATAAGGCTGCGGCCTGTCTGGTCATCACGGGAGCCCTGCTGGCAGGCTGCTCCGACGACGGCGACAAGGGCGCCGACGACGGCATGGCGACCGTCGAATTCAAGGTGACGGGGGATTCACCGGCGAGCGTATACATCCCCGGCATCAATTCGAACCTCTATACCGACACCAAGAACAGCGGCGGCGACACGGATCTGGATCTCGACAAGGTCAAGACGCCGTGGTCGAAGAAGTTCAAGGTGAAGCCGGGAAGATCGCTGACGCTGCAAGCGGGTTCCGTGGATCCGAAGACGGAAATCGGCTGCCAGATATTCGTCGACGGAAAGCTCATGGACGAGGAGACGAAGAAGAACAAGCCCGGCTCCACCCTCAACGTCGGGTGCACGAGCACGACCCCCAGGTGATCCGAGGAACGATTACGCCGTCGGGGCCGGCAGCTCTGGCCTGCTGCCTTTTCGCCGAGCACGATGGCTACGGGGCGTCAGTGGAGTCACCGACCCATTGGCACGTGACATGCCCCGGAGGGGAGAATTCCCGTGCCAGGTGGCGATCACGGTGCGAGGCTACTTCGGCCTCGGCGATAACACAGTTACCACGGCCGAAGGCGCGACGGTGACGATGACCAGGGCCTGGAGCGCGCGTCGGCCTGTCCCGGCGGCCACCCGCCCGCCGGGGCAGGCCGCCACGTCGCGGCGGAGCCGAAAAACTTCCGGAACTTTTCGGCGAACGACACCCAAGATTCTGATCTCTGGGCCGGAGATTCATCAACCAGCCAGAACGCCACCGGCTGAGCATGGCCATTGACCAGGTACGATGCTTTCTCTTGAGATCTCAGGCCAGGGCAGGGCTTCCGTAATCCTTGCGGAAACTGTTGACACTCAACGGAGCCGGTCCAACACTGTCGGCATCGACCGACCCAGCCCCGCCGCGTTGCACGACGCCGACGCGCGGTCGGCGTCACCCTGGCCGACAACAGGCCTGTCAGAGCCCACGCCAGAGCCCGACAGGTCGAATCACGCTGCCTGGCCTCCCGCCGGTCTCCATGAGGAGGAAAGCATGCACGAGGACAACGCCCCCGCCCGCCCGGTCAACCGCAGAGACTTCATCGGCCGCGCCGGCGCCCTGGCGCTGGTCACGTCCGGGCTGATGCTGCCCGGCACCGCCTACGCCGACACGACCATCACCACGAACCAAACCGGCACCAACAACGGCTTCTACTACTCGTTCTGGACCGATGGTGGCGGGTCGGTCTCCATGACCCTGGCCGCAGGCGGCAGTTACCGGACGTCGTGGACCAACTGCGGCAATTTCGTCTGCGGTAAGGGCTGGAGCAACGGCGGACGCAGGAGTGTGAAGTACTCGGGCAGCTTCAACCCGTCCGGGAATGGATATCTGGCTCTCTACGGGTGGACCTCGAACCCGCTCGTGGAGTACTACATCGTCGACAACTGGGGCACCTACCGGCCCACCGGAACGTACAAGGGCGCGGTCACCAGCGACGGCGGTACGTACGACATCTACCAGACGACGCGCTACAACGCCCCCTCCGTCGAAGGCACGCGCACGTTCAATCAGTACTGGAGTGTCCGGCAGTCGAAGAAGACGGGCGGAACCATCACCACGGGCAACCACTTTGATGCCTGGGCCCGTTCCGGCATGAATCTCGGCAGTTTCAAGTACTACATGATCCTCGCGACGGAGGGGTACCGGAGCAGTGGGAACTCCAGTCTCACCGTGAGCGGCTGAACGTCCCTTCCGCGAAAAACACTCGCTTCCAGCGCCGCGCGAGGGGGAGCATACGCACATGCGTATCTCCGGACCGCCGTCTCGCGATGTGCGAGTGCCTGCTCCGATCACCGCTCTGGCCGGAGACCGGCCGGTGCTCCCCGTATGGCAGAACGAATTGGGCGGCTTGACCTTCCAACTCGGCAGCGGGGACGACCGGCTGTTCGCCAAGTGGGATCCGAAGGACTCAGGGGCGGATCTGGCCGCTGAGTCCACCCGCCTTCGCTGGGCCGGCCGCTTCACGCCCGTGCCTCATGTTCTGGACCTCGGAGCCGACGGGGACGGGTCCTGGATGATCACCCGGGGGCTGCCGGGCGAGAGTGCCGTCAGCCCACGGTGGAAGGCGGACCCGGGTACGGCCGTCCGGGCGCTGGGGACGGCGCTCCGGGCGCTGCATGAGCGGCTGCCGGTGGCCGACTGCCCGTTCAGTTGGTCGGTCGACCACCGGCTGGAAGTGGCCCGGCGCGCGGGCGTCGAGGCGCCGGCGGACCTGCCCGCGCCGCCGCCGATCGACCGCCTGGTCGTGTGCCATGGCGACCCCTGCGCCCCCAACACGCTCCTACACGCGGACGGATCCTGGTCCGCCCATGTGGACATGGGCACCCTCGGCCTCGCCGACCGGTGGGCGGACCTGGCCGTCGCCACGTGGAGCACCGAATGGAACTACGGGCCCGGCTGGGAGGATGCCCTGCTCGACGCCTACGGCGTCGCTCCCGACCCGGAACGGATCGACTTCTACCGACGTCTGTGGAACGCGACCTGAGCCGTTCAGGGACTCTCGGCTTTACGCTTCCTGCCCGGCTCCGATGATCAGACAGGTGGTCGTGGCGTGGGCGATCAGCTTCCCCTGCTCGTCCAGCACCTTGCCTTCGGCCGTCGCCGTCCGGCGGCCGGCGTGGATGACGGTGCCTTCGGCGGTGAGGGTCTGTCCTTCGGTGCGGGCGGCGCGGATGTAGTTCACCTTCAGTTCCAGGGTGGTGTAGCCGACCCCGGCGGGGAGGGTGGTGTGGACGGCGCAGGCCATGGCCGAGTCGAGGAGGGTGGCGGCGATGCCGCCGTGGACGATGCCGAGGGGGTTGGCGAAGTCGGGGCGGGTGTCGAGGGAGACGACCATGCGCCCGTGTTCGACTTCCTCGAAGCGCATGCCGAGCAGGCGGCCGATGGAGGGGATGTCGGTGGGGCGCTCGGACTGTATCCAGCGCATGAGGTCGAGGCCGGACAGGGCGGTGAGGTCTGTGGTCGGCATGGAGCGGGTTTCCTTCGGGGTGCTGGCGGTCGGGCCTGGTGGCCTCGGCCGTCGTCGGATTCTCCTCGTCGGCGTCAGCCGAGGGGGATGTCCTTGTCGCGCAGAGCGGCCAGGGCGGGGGCGTACATACGGGCCTTGATGGTGCCGAGGGTCTCTCCGGCCTTGCCCACCTGCGTCGCGGCGAACTCGATGGCGGTCGACCGGACGGCGGCCTCGGCCACCGCACGGTCGACGATGCCCGCGGCGAGCGCGTCGTGGCCGCCGTAGCGGCGGGCGGTGACCATGGCCTCATGGGCGGTCTGCGGGGTCAGCCGTCCCTGGATGAGAGCGGACATGCCCGGGGTGAAGGTGATGTTGATGTCCGCCTCGGGCAGGCACCAGTAGCCGCGGTCGGCGCGCATCACACGGACGTCATGGGCCAGGGAGAACATCGCGCCCGCCGCGAAGGTGTGCCCCTGCAGCGCGGCCACGGTCACGAGCGGCAAGGACAGCATCCGGGCCAGGAGGTCGTGTACGGAGACGACATAGGCGTGGTGCTGGTCGCCGTGGGCGAACAGCCAGTCCAGGTCCAGGCCGTTGGAGTAGAACTTGCCCGTGGCCGCGGTCACCAGCGCGCGGGGCCCGTCCGCCTCCTGGACCTCGTCCAGCGCAGCGCTGACGGAGGCGAGCCAGTCGGGGTGGAAGCGGTTCTCGCCGTCCCCGAGGTCGAGTACGAAGACATCGTCCTGGCGGTCCAGCGTGGGCATGGGCACTCCTTCACGCAGCACTTACTACCTGGCGGTAACTTATGCCGTGCGGCACAGGACGTGCAAGGGCGCACGCAGCTCAGGAGAGGGGTGTCGGCCTCGCCAGGAGCGCCTTCAGGGTGAAGCCAACGCACATCAGCGAACAGGCCGGGCGTAGCGCCCCGGGGTGACGCCCACGAACCGTTTGAAGTGCCGGGTCAGATGCGACTGGTCGTAGAAGCCGACCTCGGTCGCCACATCCGCGGGCGGCCGGCCGTCGAGGAGCAGCCGGCGGGCGCGGTCGACCCGTCGGGACATCAGGTACCGGTGCGGGGCGATGCCGAAGGCCGCGCTGAACGCCCGCACCAGGTGGGTGGGGTGGGCGTGCACCTGTTTGGCGGCATCGTCCAGGGTCACGCCGTGGAGCAGCCGCTCGTCGAGGAGTTCCCGCAGGCTGTGGGCCACTCCGGGGCCCGGCGCGGGCGGGGAGACGGCGAGCCGGGGCCGCAGGTGTCCGCGCAGCCGCTCGCCGATCAGGGCGAGACGGCTCTCGGCTTCCAGCTCGTCGCCGCGCCGCTCCAGCACCGCGTGCAGCTGTGCGATGCGCCGGCGCAGGAGGGGATCGACCATGTCGGGGTGGTCCACCGCCGGGCCGATGAGGTCCTCGTCCAGCTGGGACAGGTCCAGGTAGAGCACGCGCTTGCGGAAACCGTGCGGGGTGGCGGGTGAGCCGTTGTGCGGCACCTGTGGAGGGAGGAGGGACACCGTGTCGTGGGGGGTGCCGCACTCGCGGCGGTTGAGGTCGTAGCGGACCGCGCCGTTGTCGACGATCAGCAGGGTCCACTCGTCGTGGACGTGCATCGGGTACGCGTGCTCGGTGAAATGGGCGTGGAAGACCTCGGCGACGCCCGGGACCCGCGGGCGCCACGCGCGTACGTCGTGCTGCCGGGACACCATGCAAGAAACGTACAAGACGGTACGGCGGGGCGGTCGGCAGCCTCGGAGCATGACGACTGAGACCTTCCCCGTACGTTTCGATACGAAGATCGCCGTGGTGCTGCGGGAGGACCTCCAGCCCTGGCAGCGGCTGAATGTGACCGCGTTCCTGGTCAGCGGCCTCGGCTCGGAGCTGCCGGAAGTGATCGGCGAACCGTACGCCGACGCCGACGGCACCCCGTACCTGCCGATGTTCCGCCAGCCCGTCCTGGTCTTCGAGGGGACGAAGGAGACGCTGACCGCGGCGCACACCCGTGCCCTGTCCCGCTCGCTGCCCCGGGCGGTGTTCACCTCCGACCTCTTCGCCACCGGCAACGACCGGGACAACCGCGCGGCCGTACGAGCCGTGCCGAAGGACCAGCTGGACCTGGTGGGGCTCGCCGTGTACGGGCCGCGCAACGCGGTCGACAAGGTGGTCAAGGGCGCTTGTATGCACCCCTGAACGCCACGAACCACAAGCCCGTGGCGGCGCAGGCGACGGCCGCCATCAGAAAGCCCCAGAACGCCCCGGTCGTCCCCCCTGCCATGAGGGGCGCGCCCATGATGGCGACGCCGAGGCTCGCGCCCGCCTGGCGGGCGGCGTTGAGGAGGCCGCCGGCTGATCCGGCCGCGCTCTGGGGGGCGGCGCCGACCACGGCGGTGACCAGGGCGGGGAGCGCGAAGGAGACGCCGAGGCCGGTCAGGAACAGGCCCGCGGCCAGCCAGGCGTACGGGGCGTCGGTGCCGGTCGTGAGGGCGAGGGTGGCGGTGCCGGAGGCGAGGAGCGCCAGCCCGGCGAGTACGGGGGGCCGCGGGCCGGACTTCGCGACGATTCGCCCCGTCAGCGGCGGGTTCAGGGCGAACGGCACGGTGAGGGGAAGAAAGGCGAGCCCGGTGGCCACGGGCCCCAGGCCGCGTGCCTGGAGGAGCAGCGGGAGGACGAAGAGGGTGCCGGTGAGCGTGAAGTTGACCGCAGCACCGGCGGCGAGGCCGGCGCGGACCGCGCCTGAGCGCAGCAGTGCCGGGGTGAGCACGGGGGCGAGGCTGCGGCGTTCGAGCCGGGCGAAGACGACGGCCGCCGCGGCGGCGCCGGTCAGCGCGGCGGCGGTGTGGCCCCACGCCTGTGCGCCCGCCGCGATGAGGCCGTCCGTGGCCAGCGCCAGGCATGCGCAGGCGGCGAGCTGGGCCGGCCAGTCGATGTCGCGGTCGCCGCGCGGGCAGCGCAGCCGCCGGGTCGCGGTCAGGGCGAGGACCACGGCGCCGAGGGGGACGTTGATGAGGAAGACCGCACGCCAGCCCGCGACGCCCACCAGCGCCCCGCCCGCCAGAGGGCCCGCGGCGACGGCGGCGCCGCTGATCGCCGCCCAGGTGGCGACGGCCCGGGCGCGCCCGGCCGGGTCCGGGTACAGGCGGCCGATCAGCGCCAGCGACGACGGTACGCAGGCGGCGGCCGCCGCCCCGAGGACCGCCCGTACGGCGACCAGGGCGCCCACGGTCGGGGCGAGGGCGCACAGCGCGGACCCCGCCGCGAACAGCCCGATGCCGGCGCGGAAGACGCGGTGGGCGCCCAGCCGGTCGGACACCGCTCCCGCGGACAGCAGGAGCGCGGCGAAGACGACCGTGTAGCCGGTGGTCGCCCACTGGAGGCCGGCCACCGAGGTGTGCAGCGAGGCGGCGAGATCCGGCTCGGCGACGGACAGCACGGTGGTATCGAGGAGCACCATGAAATAGCCGAGCGAGATGCCCAGGAGGGCCAGGGGGGCGGGGTGGCGGCGCGGTGCCGCGTTGCCTGCGTGGGGGGCAGGGGCGGGCCGGGTGGCTTTGTCGAGCGTCATGCCCGGCACTGTGCGTCCGGGCGGCCGACCCGCTCCACCGGCCCGGCCGTACACTCCGTTCGGAAATCCCGCATGGTTGGCCGGGCGGACGCCAGAAGAGAGCAGAACAGCCGTGGAGTTGAAACAACTCCGGACATTTGAGGCCGTGGTGAAGCACGGCACGGTCACCGAGGCCGCCAACGCCCTCGACCTCGCGCCGTCGTCGGTCTCCGCGCAGATCCGGGAGCTGGAGCGCGCGGTGGGCGTCGCCCTGTTCCACCGCACGGCGAGCGGGATGCGCCCCACGGCGTCCGGGGAGCGCATGGTCACCTGGGCGCGGCGCCTGCTGGACCAGGCCGAGCAGGCGGTCAGGGAGGTCAGCGGGGCCGGCCCCGGGCTGCGGCTCGGCGCGCTGGAGACCATCGCCGCCGCCTGCGTACCGGCCGTGCTCCAGCGGCTCGCCCGGCGCCACCCCGGTCTCGCGGTGGACGTACGGGTCGCCACCAGCCGCGATCTGCTCCTCGAAGAAGTCCTGGCCGGGAAGCTGACCGCCGCCCTGCTGCTCGACCACGGCAGCACGCTCGGCGGCCTGGGCTTCCCCGTGCCCCAGGCCCCGCTGACCAGCCTGGACGTCGACACCGTCCCCCTGGACCTGGTCGCCGCCCCGGGCCACCGGCTGGCCGGCCAGGCCCTGCGCCCGGCCGACCTCGCCGGGGAGAAGCTCCTGGTCAACGTGGCCCAGTGCTCCTTCCGGATGGCCGCCGACCAACTCCTCGGACCCGACGTCGAGCGGCTCGACGCCGGCGGTGTCGCGGTGATGCGGGCCTGGGCGGAACAGGGGCTGGGGATCGCGCTGCTCCCCCGGTTCGCCGTGGCGGACGGGGTGCGGGCCGGCCGTCTCGTCCGGCTCGGCCTGCCCACCCGCGACCTGCGGCTGCGGCTGGTGTGGAGCGCCTCGGCCGAAGAGGTGCCCGAGGTGCGTGAGCTGCTGTACGCGGCGAGCGCGCTGCCCCGCGCGACCCCTTAGCGTCCCGCCGGCGCCTGCCCACGGTACGGGCCGGCCCGGGCGCCCCGTACCGTGCCATTCGGCGGCGGCGGGTCAGGACCATAGAAGTGTGGAGGGTCGGTGCATGTGCGAGTGCCGCCCGCGCGTGGTGGGCCACTCACCCAGCCGTCGAACCTACTCTAGTGCGGGCACGGGCGTTCGAGTGATGCGAAAGAGGATGGGCAATGCCCCTAGGCACCGGGGATCCTGAATCCATAGGCGGCTACGCCCTGGTCGACCGGCTCGGCGCGGGCGGCATGGGCGTGGTCTATCGCGGGCGCTCGGCCTCGGGACGGTATGTCGCGGTCAAGCTCGTGCACCAGCAGTACGCGCAGGACGAGGAGTTCCGGGCCCGCTTCCGGCAGGAGGTCGCGGCGGCGCGCAAGGTGAGCGGGGCGTTCACCGCTCCCGTGGTGGACGCCGATCCGGATGCCGAACGGCCCTGGATGGCCACGCTGTACGTGCCCGGGCCCACCCTGAGCGAGGTCGTACGCAAGCAAGGCCCGCTGGACGGGCGGGGCTTGCGGACGCTGGGGCTCGGTCTCGTCGAGGCGCTGCGCGACATCCACCAGGTCGGGGTGGTGCACCGGGATCTGAAACCCTCCAACATCCTGATGGCCGAGGACGGGCCGCGCGTCATCGACTTCGGCATCTCGCGCGCCGCCGGCAACCAGACGCTCACCGTGACCGTCGGGCGGGTGCTGGGCACCCCGCCCTTCATGTCGCCGGAGCAACTGCGCAGCCCCCGGGGGGTCACCGCGGCCTCGGACGTGTTCTCGCTGGGATCGCTGCTGGTGTACGCGACGACGGGCACGGCGCCGTTCGAGTCCGACAGCCCGTATGTATCGGGCTATCAGGTGATGTACGAGCAGCCGACGCTGGACGATGTCCCGGAGCCGCTCGCGGCGATCGTCGAACGCTGCCTGGACAAGGAGCCCGCCAAGCGGCCCGACCTGGCCGAGCTGCATCGCATGCTCGACGCGCTGCCGGACTTCGCCGCGGCGGCCGCCTCGACCGCCGAACGACCGACCACCGAAGGGCCGAACGCCGAAGGAGCCCCCGAAGCCCTGCCGCCCCAGCCCTCCGGCGAGCCCGCCGCCGGGCGGCGGCGCCGCAGGCGGCTGATCCTCACCGCCGTCGGCGCGGCCCTGGCCCTCACCGGGCTGACCGTCGCGGCGGTGATGTTCGCGACGGACTCGCCCTCGCCCCAGGCCACCGCGTCCGTGCCGGCCGCGGGGCTGCCCGAGGGCTGGCGCCCCTGGCATACGTCGCTGCGCGTCACCACGCCGGGCCCCCCGGTGGTCTACCAGCAGTCCGGGTGTGTGGCCGCCGCCACCACCCTGTACTGCGGCGGAACGGGATTCACCGTCGCCGCGGTGGACGCCGCCACCGGTCGCGTCCGGTGGCGGTGGGGCGACTCCCCCCAGCAGTCGCGGCCGATCGGGGTGCGCGACGGGGTCGTGTATGTCTACCAGGACTCGGCGGCGGCGGGCCGACGGGTGGTGGCGCTGGACACCGACACCAAGGAACAGCGGTGGGAGCAGCAGATCAGCGGGTCCGCGACGGCGGACCTGTTCTCCGGCGGGGTGCTGACGCAGTCGGCCGACGCCCAGGAACTCATCGCCTACGGAGCGTCGGGCCAGCTGCTGTGGCGGTCGCCGGCGCTCGCGGGGAAGTACTGCGAACCGTCCGCACTGGGTGGCGTCCCGTACGTCCTGTGCGCGCCCCTCGACAAGAACAACCTGGCCACCGAGGGCCCGTACACCCTGCTGCGTCTCGACCCCGACAACGGCACCCAGCGCGAACTCGCCACCCTTCCCAAGAAGTCGCTGCTCCTCGGCGCCTTCGGCGGGCAGCCCCTGTTCGTCGTGCCGCAGACCGCGAAGGAGGTGTACGACGGGGGGTACGAGCGGCCGTACAACGCCCTGATCCGGGTGGACCCGCGCACCGGCGAGACCGAGCGGACCGCGTTGTCCCACACCATGTACGGCACGGCCACCCTGCTGAACGACGTCGTCTACTTCGTCCGGACCAACGGGACGGTCAGCGCCGTGTCCGCGGACACCGGCCGGCGGCTGTGGCGGAGGGCGACGGACATGGAGAGCCTGTCCGCGCCGGTGGGGTCAAAGAAGTACGGACGGCTGTACTTCTGCAACCGCTTCGGCCGGATGCTGGCGCTGAACTCCAGGACCGGGGCGGAGGCGTGGCGCATCACCGCGCTGAACGACGTGGGGGTCGGGGCGGTGACCGTCCCGCCGAGCGTGACGCTCGTCAAGGACGCGATCGTGGCCACGGCCGGGTACACGGCGTTCTCCTTGCGCCCGGACCGGCCCTCGGCCTGGTCCTCGGCCCGGCCGTCCGCGTCCGGCGCGGGGTGAGCCGCCGCCCAGGCACCGGCGGTACCTGGCTGGGAGCGGCGCCGACCGGGCAGGTCACGTCCCCTGGTGCCACAGGCTGACGGCGAGGCCGAGACCGGCCAGGGCGATGGCGATCCGCAGGGGTGTCTCGGGCAGCCGCCGTACGATCACGGGCCCCAGCCAGCTGCCGGCGAAGGCGCCGAGGCCCAGCGCCACGGCGGCGCCCCAGTGCACCGGCGCGACGAAGACATAGGCGACCGCGGCGGTCACGTTCGCCGCGCCGGTGGCGATGTTCTTGACGGCGTTGGTGACCGGAAGCGGTTCGCCGGCGGCGGCGGAGAGCGAGAGCACCGCCAGCATCAGCACGCCGGAGGCCGCGCCGAAGTAGCCGCCGTACAGGCCGACCAGCAGGACCGCGCAGGCCATGGGGAGCGTGGGTCGGGCGGCGGCGGCATGGTCGATCGGGCGCGCCTTGGACTCCACCAGGCGGCGCAGCGGGTCACGGACGAGGATCAGCACCGAGCCGAGCGCGATGAGCCACGGGACGACCGCCTCGAAGGCCGATGAGGGGGTGCCGAGCAGCAGCGCGGCCCCGGCCGCGCCGCCGAGCGCGGCGAGGACGCCAAGACGCAGCAGGCGGTCGCGCTGACCGCGCAGTTCGGTCCGGGATCCGGCCGCGGTGCCCACCGTGTTGGAGAACAGCGCCACCGTGTTGGTCACATTGGCGGCCACGGGCGGCAGCCCGGCCGCGAGCAGGGCCGGATAGCTGAACAGCGAGGCCAGACCGGCGATCGAGCCGGCGAGCCCCGAGGCCACGCCGGCCGACACCAGCAGTGCCGAGGAGCCGATACCCAATGCCCCACTCCTGCCGCTTTGCCGTGCGTGTGCCTGTGTCCGCCGTCGATTCATCCTCCAGATTTCCTGTCTCGTATGCAAGACAGTGTCCACATACTTAGACGGCCATGCGCTCAGGACCCACGAGTTCGTCCAGGACATCCGTCATGGTGACGAAGCCGAGCACCGTGCCGACGTCGTCGCCGGTCACCGCCGCCAGGTGGGTGCCCGCGCCGCGCATCGCGGTGAGGGTGTCGTCGAGCGGGGTGTCGGCGCGTACGCGGGTGACGGCGTGCAGGGCGGTGCGTGGGAAGGGCTTGTCCCGGTCGGTCGCCCCGAGCGTGTCCTTGATGTGCAGATAGCCGAGCACCGCCCCGGCCGGGCCGATCACCGGCAGACGGGAGTAGCCGGAGGCGGCCGCGGCGCGCTCCAGCTGGTCGGGGGTGACCTCGGGGCCGACGGTGACCATCTCCTCCAGCGGCACCAGGATGTCGCCGACCCGCCGGGTGCCCAGCTCCAGGGCGTCGCGCAGCCGCTCGCTGCCCGTGGGGTCCAGCAGCCCCGCGGCGCTGGAGTCCCGGACCAGCCGGATGAGCTCGTCGTCGGTGAAGACCGACTCGACCTCGTCCTTGGGCTCGACCTTCAGCAGCCGCAGGAGCGCGTTGGCGAAGGCGTTGATGCCGAAGACGACGGGGCGCAGCGCGCGGGTGACGGCCACCAGGGGCGGGCCGAGGAGCAGCGCGGTGCGCTCGGGGGCGGCGAGGGCGATGTTCTTGGGGACCATTTCGCCGATGAGCATGTGCAGATACGTGGCCGCGGTGAGGGCCAGGACGAAGGCGATCGGGTGCACCAGGGCGTGCGGGACGTGCACCGCGTCGAAGCCGGGCTCCAGCAGGTGCGCGATGGCCGGTTCGGCGACCGCGCCCAGGACCAGCGAGGAGATGGTGATGCCCAGCTGGGCGGTGGCCAGCAGGGCGGACAGGTGCTCCAGCGCCCACAGCACGGTGCGGGCGCGCCGCCCGCCGGCCTGGGCGGCGGGTTCGATCTGGCTGCGGCGCACCGAGATCAGGGCGAATTCGGCGCCGACGAAGAAGGCGTTGGTGAGCAGGGTGAAGGCGCCGATGGCCAGCTGCAGGACGGTCATCGGGCATCTTCCTGTGAGGTGGCGGGCTCGGTCGCGGGCTGCGCCGGGGCGGTGATGGTGACGCGGTCGGCGCGGTGGTGGTCGATGTCGAGGACGGTCAGCTCCCAGCCGTCGAGGTGGACGGTGTCGCCTTCGGCGGGGATGCGCCCCAGGCGGGTGGCGAGCAGCCCGGCCAGGGTCTCGTACGGGCCGTCGGGCGCGGCGAGGCCGATGCCGGCGAGGTGGTCGAGGCGGACGCCGCCGTCGGCCTCCCAGACGGCGCGGCCGTCGTCGGCGGCGGGCGCGGGCAGCAGGTCGGGGGGGTCGAGGGGGTCGTGTTCGTCGCGGACCTCGCCGATGACCTCCTCGACGATGTCCTCGACGGTGGCGACTCCGGCGGTGCCGCCGTACTCGTCGATGACCACGGCCATGACGCGCTCGGCGCGCAGCCGCTGCAGCAGGGTGCCGACGGGCAGGGTGTCGGGCACCAGCAGGGGCGGTGTGATCAGGTCGGTGACGGGGGTGGCGGCGCGCTTGGCGGCGTCCAGGGCGAGGATGTCGCGGATGTGGACGGTGCCGATGACCTCGTCCAGGCTGTCGCGGTAGACGGGGAAGCGGGACAGGCCGGTGGCGAAGGTGAGGTTGGCGGCGTCGGTGGCCGTGGCGTGCGCCTCCAGGGCCTGGACGTCCACGCGCGGGGTCATCACGTTCTCGGCGGTCAGCTCGCCCAGCTGGAGGGTGCGGACGAACAGCTCGGCCGAGTCCGGCTCGATGGCCCCCTGGGCGGCGGAGTGGCGGGCGAGGGCCACCAGCTCCTCGGGGGTGCGGGCGCCGGCCAGCTCCTCGGCGGGCTCCAGGCCGAGGCGGCGTACGAAGCGGTTGGCGGTGTTGTTGAGGTGGCGGATGAAGGGCGAGAAGGCGGCGGTGAAGCCGCGCTGCGGGCCCGCCACGACCTTGGCCACGGCCAGTGGACGGGAGATGGCCCAGTTCTTGGGCACCAGCTCGCCGACCACCATCAGCACCACGGTGGACAGGGCCACGCCCAGCACGGTGGCCACCGAGGAGGCGGCCGAGCCCAGGCCGACGGCCCGCAGGGGGCCTCGCAACAGCACGGCCAGGGAGGGCTCGGCGAGCATGCCGATCACCAGAGAGGTGACGGTGATGCCCAGTTGGGCGCCGGACAGCTGGAAGGTCAGCCGGCGCACGGCCGCCAGGGCGCCCTCGGCGCCGCGCTCGCCCGCCTCGACCGCGCGCTCCAGCTCACCGCGCTCGACCGTGGTGAGCGAGAACTCGGCGGCCACGAAGACCGCGCAGGCCAGGGTGAGGAGCAGCGCCAGCAGGAGCAGCAGGACCTCGGTCACCGCGCCACCCCCCATTCACCGCTCGGCTGCCGACGGGGGATGGCACGGCTGGTACTGGGAGGTTCACCCATGGCGGGTCCGCCGCTCCTTTTCTTCACTCGGGTTCATCGCTCATTCAACGTAAAAAGATAGTAAAGCATTCCCTCCCGGGACTACGGTGGCCATCACGCAGACTCAGCCCGACCGCACCCTGCTAATTTTTACACCACTGTAGAAACAACACACATACGGAGTTCTCATGGCCCTGTGGGATCGCATCAAGGATTCCGCCCAGACGATGCAGACCCAGCTCGTCGCGAAGAAGAACGACCTGAAGAGCGGTGCGTTCCGCGACGCGAGCATGGCGATGTGCGCCCTGGTCGCGGCGGCGGACGGCAGCGTCGACCCGGCCGAGCGGCAGCGCGTCGCCCAGCTCATCGCCACCAACGAGGTGCTGCAGAACTTCGCCGCGGACGACCTGCAGCGCCGTTTCAACGACTACCTCAACAAGATCACCGCCGACTTCGAGTTCGGCAAGGTCAGCCTGTTGCAGGAGGTCGCCAAGGCGAAGAAGAAGCCCGCCGAGGCGCGGGCCGTCATCCAGATCGGCATCGTCATCGGCGGCGCCGACGGCAACTTCGACAAGACCGAGCAGGGCATCGTGCGCGAGGCGTGCTTCGCCCTGGAGCTGCCGCCGGCCGAGTTCGACCTGTAAGGACGCGACCTGCAAGGGCGCGCCCCAGGACGGCCCGCCCGTCACAGCGGGGTGGCCGCCTGCAGGACGAGAAACAGCGCCACCGCCGCGTTCGCCGAGGACAGCGCGGACGCGGCGGTGCCGGCGGCCGCTATCCAGGCGGCGAGGCCGGCCGCCGTGGCCGCGGGCGGCCACCAGCGCGTGGGCGGCACCGGTCCCAGCAGCGCGGCCACCCGCCGCGGCACGGGCCCGGGGGTGGCGAATCCGGCCAGCGTGGGGGCGGGTGTGCCCCGCGAGACCAGCGCCGCCTTGCCGACCGCACGCGCCGTCACCCTGCGGTCCCCCACCACCCCGGCCGCCTCCTCGTCCGCCCACCGCTCGGCGCAGTAGGCCACCGCGCCCCGGAGCGCGTACAGCAGCGGGTTCGCCCGCGCCGCCAACTGGGCCACCAGAAGGTAGCGATGATGCCGTCCGGCCAGGTGGGCCCTCTCATGGGCGATCAGCGCCTGCCGTTCGCGCGCGGTCAGACAGTCCAGCATCGCGGTGGAGACGACGATCCGCCCCCGCCTGCGGCACGCACCGGGCCCGCCGGGCAGGGCGTAGGCGTACGCCTTGCCGTCGGGCAGCACCGCGACCGGCGACTCCGGCATGCCGACCAGCGCCGCCTGGGCCCGCCGCCGCACCGTCACATGCCGCACCAGGGTGGCCGTACAGCCGGTGGCCACCACGGCCAGCGCGCCGATCGCGGCCTTCCCGGCCACCTCGTCGTACGGCACCGCCGCCCGCACCTCGGGGTCGGACCAGCCGTCCGGGAGCGGATTGCCCGGCAGTTGGGCCGTGCCGACGACGACCAGCAGGACCAGGCACAGCGTCGAGCACAGTGCGAGCACGCCCCCGACGAGCGACAGCAGGCGGGTGGCGGCGCGCGGATGCAGATGCTGCTCGGCCAGGCGCGCGATCGGCAGCGCCGTCAGCGGCAGCACCAGAGGGAGGAAGACGAACATGCCCATGGGTCAGTCCTCCGGCTCCTCCGCCGCCTCGCTCAGCAGATCGCGCAGCAGCCGCTCGTCGTCCGCCGACAACCCCGTCACAAAGCTCGCCAGCACGGCCTCCCGGTCGTCCTGACCGTCCAGCACCCGGCGCATCCGCAGCGCGGCCAGGCCCGCCTCGTCCGCCTCGGCCCGCCATACGAACGACCGGCCCACCCGCTCCCGCGCCACGGCCTGCTTGGTGTGCAGCCGGGACAGAATCGTCATCACCGTCGTATACGCCAGGTCGCCCTCGAGCCGCTCCTGCACCCAGGCCGCCGTCACCGGCCCGGCCGCCCGGCTCAGCACCTCCAGGACCTGCGCCTCCAGCTCGCCCTGCCCGCGTCGGCGAGAACGCGGGCGCGGACCGTCCTCGTCCGGGTCCAAGGGGTCGTGCCTCACATTCCGTCTCCCTCCGCTCCGCGGCGCGGCGCCGCGCCACGACGCGCCGCTCGCGACCGGCCGCCCCAGGACCGTACCTCCTCGGCGGCCGCGCACCGCCCCACTCATTTCTTCTACAGTGCTGTAGATTTTCCATCCGGGTCCACAACCCGGCACACCGAACCGCAGCCCCAACCACAGGAGGAGATCGTGGGAGTTTCCCTGTCCAAAGGCGGCAACGTCTCGCTCAGCAAGGAGGCACCGGGCCTGACCGCGGTCCTGGTCGGCCTCGGCTGGGACGTACGGACGACGACGGGCACCGACTACGACCTGGACGCCAGCGCCCTGCTCTGCGACGAGGCCGGGAAGGTCCCCTCCGACCAGCACTTCGTCTTCTACAACAACCTGAAGAGCCCCGACGGCTCGGTCGAGCACACCGGCGACAACCTCACCGGCGAGGGCGACGGCGACGACGAGTCCATCAAGGTCAACCTGGCCGCCGTGCCCGCCGACGTCGCCAAGATCGTCTTCCCGGTCTCCATTCACGACGCCGAGTCCCGCGGCCAGAGCTTCGGCCAGGTCCGCAACGCCTTCATCCGCGTGGTCAACCAGGCCGACGGCGCCGAACTCGCCCGCTACGACCTCAGCGAGGACGCCGCGACCGAGACCGCCATGGTCTTCGGCGAGCTCTACCGCCACGGCGCGGAGTGGAAGTTCCGCGCGGTCGGCCAGGGCTACGCCTCCGGCCTGGCGGGCATCGCCTCCGACTTCGGGGTCGGCGTCTGACGCCCCCGCCTTCACCGCCGCCGCTGCCGGCCGGGCCCTCGGGCGCCCCGGCCCGGCGGCGGTACCGCCGCGGCCCGCGAGGCCTGGCGGCGGGCCCTCCTCGAACGCGGCGTGCTGACCCGCGCGAGCGACTGCGCCACAATCAACCCCAGAGGACGGTGGAACCCGTCCGCCGCCCGCGCCTCGGCCACTCCAGCCCGGACTTCGCCGGCCCCGACTTCACCCCGCCCCGCCACCCCGCGAAGAAAGCAGGTACCGATGCTCGGGATAAGTGAGCTGTCGCTCCTCCTCATCGTCGTCATCGTCGTCCTCGGGGCCAAGAAGCTCCCGGACCTGGTCCGCGCCATGGGCAAGTCGACCCGCATCCTCAAGAGCGAGGCCAAGGCGATGCCCTCCGACGACGCGCCCGCCGTCTCCGAGGACGCGTCAGGACACCGCCTGATCCGGGCCGAGCCCGGCGATGTCATCCGGTCCCGCACGGAGCCCGGCCCCGGTAGCGGCGCCGGTCCGCACTGACCCGGCTGCCGAGGACCGCCCACCCCCGTGGGGGACGAGGGCGGGCGTTGGTTTTCAGTACCGCTGCCGGCCGCCTGGGTAGCGGACCGGCTGACGGCATTCGGGCACATCGGCGGGCGAGGGCTGCCCGCCGAGCGCGTAGCACAGGGCCGCGTGCAGCTGTTCCGCCTGCGCGGGGGTCAGCTCCAGCTCTGCGATGGCGCGGTGCTGTCCGTCGCTGCTGATCTGGAGCGGCAGCGCGAGCTCCCCCTCGCACGTGCGGCGCTGGCCCCGCCCGGGGACGGGCCCGATCCGCCAGCCGGTCATGACAACTCCCCGGCACGCTGAGGGTCCGGCCCATGCGGGCCGTCGTCCGGGTCGGCCGCGCCGTCGCCGGGTGCGGACAGGCGCCCGCCTCTGCTCTCGGCCACCCGCAGCACGTCGCGCAGCGCCTCGCACAGCCGATCCGCCAGGAACTGGAGTTCCCCTACGCCCGCCTTCCGGTCCCCGAGCAGCGCACGGGCGTGGTCGAGGAGCTCCTTCCCCATAGACACCTGGAGCGCCTCGATCTCGTCCGCTCTGCGGCTCAGCGGGCTGTTGCCGTCGTCCGTCGCCAGATAGCACGGTTTGCCGTCGGAGTCGGACCACGGCAGCAGCCGCAGGCCGGACATCGCCCTCACCGCGCCTGCACCAGGCCCTGAGCGGCATCCAGCAGCTCATCGAGACCACCCGCGCGGGTCCGATGGCGGCCGGACGGCCGTAAGGCGCAAACTGCCCTCACCCATTCGAGTGCACACCGGATAGGGTCACGCATGCGATCAGCTCCTTCGTAGCTGTTGGCCACGCCCCGGACGTTCGCCCGTCGCGGGGCTCCTTGCGTCTGATCACGTTGCCGAATGGCCATAGCCCTACGGGAGTTGACGGGCGTTGACTAACCTGGAAAGTCAACGGTCAGCACCTTCCGGAGCAGGCATGGACGACTTCCGAACACGCGTCCGCGCCGCACTCGCGGCGCAAGGCATGAGCATCAGAGGCGCCGCCCGCGCCCTCAATTACGACGTGAGTTACCTGTCCCGAGTCGTCAATGGCAAGCAGCAGCCGTCCCCAAGACTGGCGGAAGGATTGGACGAACTACTTGGGCAAGACGGGGAACTGGCCGCGCTGGCGACGAAGAATCACCTCCCTGCACAGCCGGACGGACCTGAAGCGGGCGTCGCGCACATGAAAGAAAGCGCCACCTATCTCCTGCAACATGCCAATAGGTACGGTAGCGACACGGTGGCGCCCACCGCTGTCCAGGTGTGGAGATCCGCACAGCGAAAACTCGACAGCGGTTCGATTCCGGAAAAGGAGCAGCTCGCTTATCTTGCCGCCGTGGCGGAGTCCGCCGAAGTCGCCGGATGGCTGCTCTACGATGCTGGACAGTGGGATGCCGCCCGCGCCGCCTTTCTTGAGTCTCATATGCTGGCCCGCCACGCGGGGGACCGGTCAATGCAGTGGTTCGCGCTGGATCTGCTCGCGATGCTGGACATTGAAATCGGACGCCCGGGCGAAGCGCTGCGTATCGCTGATGAGGTTTTGGGCCAGCGTCGCGTTCCCCCGAGAGTGGCGCTCTTGGCCCAGGTGCGACGCGGCCGGGCGCTCGCCCAGATAGGCGAGCATCAGCGCACCCAGGCCGCTCTCAAAACGGCAAAGGGGTACGTCGAGGAGTCCCTAAGCCCCAGCGACCCGGGATGGACATGGTGGGTAGATGAGGGCGAAGTAAGGTGGCACAGGGGTGTGGCGTTGCTGGAACTCGGCGCCCCGGAAGAAGCCATCCCGGCCATCCACGGCTCCATCGAACGCTTAACAATTCCCGACGGCAGGGGCGCATTGCATGAGAGAATCGGACTGCTCTCCGCCTTCGCGAAAAGCAAGGCGTGGCGCGAGGCGGAAACGGAACTGGAGACCATCGCGTCACTGCTGCACACGGTCCGCTCGGGAAGAAACCGTTATGTTCTCCGGCGGGTACTGCGCACGGTCGACCAGGAATCGCACGCCCCGGCTGGGCTTTCGAGCCTTGCCATGGACGTAGCCACCGCTCTGGCGCCATGACTCGGCATGGACTTGTGGTGTGGTTGTGTCGGGGCCACGCCGGCCGGTGGGCGGGGGGGGGGGGCACAATCAACCCCCATCGCCAGGGCGGTGGGGGGCG
>NZ_JARAXF010000005.1:116079-520815 GCF_033793745.1 Streptomyces sp. ME19-01-6
CATGGACGTACCCCCCGCTCTGGCGCCCTGACGCGGCATGTACTTGTGGGGAGTTGGCCCCGGCGACACGCCGTCGCTTCGGCGTGTCGCCGTCTCAAACTCACCACAAAGTCACTTGCATTGGCCGAACGCGGCGTCACAGCACCGAGCGGAACCCGGGCAGCCGGCGCAGCCCGGCGGCGGCCGGGAACGCCACGCCCAGTGCCAGGACCGCCGTCAGGGCCCAGGCGCCGAGCGCCGGAAGGCCGTCGCTCCCCAGGGCGAACTGCACGGCCACCACGATCGGCAGATGAATGATGTAGACGGCGTACGAACCGGCCGCCAGCTCGCGGCGGAGCCGCCCCGAGCCCGCGCAGCGCTCGCGGAAGAGGGTGAGCAGCCCGACGCACAGCGCCACGCACAGGGCGCTCTCGTACAGCGACCACAGCACGGACCGCCATCCGGAGCCTCCCGGGGCGAAGCAGGCGGCATCCGGGCCGACGGCGAACAGCAGCGCGGCCCCGCCGAGGCCCCCCGCCAACCAGGCCCGGCCGACCCGGGCAGGGAAGCGCTCGAGCCAGCCGTGGCGGTGGGCCACCACGCCGAGCAGGAAGAAGCCTCCCTGGAGCGGCAGCCGGGCGGGCTCCACCTGGAGGAAGTCCAGGAAGGGCACCCAGGTGTCCAACGGGTAGCGCAGCCGCACGGCGCAGGTGGCCACCGCGAGCGCCACGGTCAGCAGCGCCAGCGCGCCGTGCCCCGGTATCCGGCCGCCCTCCCGGCGCGCGGCGTCGCGGCCCGTGCGCCGCCGCCGGGCGAGCCGGGCGGCCTGCCGGCACGCCACGTACAGGGCGCTGTACGCCAGCAGGTTCTGGATGAACCACAGGTGGGCGAACTGAAGATCCGGCCAGGACGGGCCGCTCCAGCCGGCCGGCTTCTCCCCCAGCCCCAGATAGACGTCGGCGAAGTAGCGGGGGTAGGAGATCGGGGCGTAGCCGCGGTAGTGGACGTAGTACGCGTACATCAGCCCCGGGACGATCGTCAGCGCCCCGACGACCAGGGGGATGCCGAGCCGCCGCAGCCGGGATGCCAGGAAGGCCCGGGCGCCGTGGCGTTCGTACGACGCGGGCACGAAGTACGCGGAGACGAAGAAGAACAGGCTCATCGCGAACGTGCCGTCCAGCGCGGACAGCGTGGCCAGCGCCCCGGAGCGCGGTCGGCCCTCGACGTACCACCAGTCGCCCGGGCCGTACGCCTGGGCGGCGTGATGCACGACGACGAGGACGGTCACGGCGATACGGAGATTGTCCAGCCAGGCGAACCGGGGTGGAGCAGAAGGCTTGGTGCGCATGTGTTGAGGATGGTGTACAGATGCACACTCGCGCGGTAGGGCTGTCCCCCGTATCGGACCTCAGGACAGCCCTACGTGCCGTCGAGCCCGAACAGACCGTAGAGCAGCAGCCGTTGATTGGCCGCGCTACGGCGGGCCAGCACCTCAGGGGCGAACATCGGGGCGCTCACGTTCGGTTGCATGACCCGCTCCAGCAGCAGCGGCCCAAGGATCAGACAGAGCAGCTGGAACGGCGCCCACTCCTCGTCAGCCCCTCGCGCCGACTCGCCGGACACCTTCCGCAGCCGTTCCAGCTCCCCGCGCGCCCCGCTCAGCAGCCGCCCGAACAGCGCCGCGCTCGCCTCGCTGTCCTCCAGCAGCGCCTGCCGCAGATAGCCGCGCAGCACCGGATCGGCCCCGAACAGCCGCGCCGAGACCTCCCCCAGCGAGGCCATCAGCGCACCGCCGTCCGCGCCCTCCGCGTCCAGGCCGCCCAGCGCCTCGCCGATCCGCCCCAGTACGTACTCGTCCACCGCCGCCCGCAACCCCTGCTTCGAGCCGAAGTGCCGGGTCACCAGAGCCGGGGAGAGCCCCGCGGCTGCTGCCACCGCCCGCGTGGACGTCGCCTCGAACCCGCGCTCCGCGAAGAGTTCGAGCGCCGCCTCCCGCAGCCGCGCCCGCCCCGTCAGGTCCGCTCTGTCGACCGCTCGCATACCGGCAGGCTATCCGCGCTCGGTACTCTGATTCAGTCGCGGTCCCCCCACCACCTACCTCCTCGTACGGTGCAGCTGTCCGTCGGCGTCGGTTTGCTCAGGGTCGATCAGGATCAAGGTTGGTGCACACGTGCTGGTGGCGGATCGGTACCGGTTGGAGACGCCCATAGGCCGCGGTGGAATGGGCGAGGTCTGGCGGGCCACCGACGAAGTGCTCAGACGGACGGTGGCCGTCAAGCTGCTGCTCGGGGACGACCCCGCGTCGCAGGCGGCGGCCCGCTTCCGGCTGGAGGCCCAGACGGCGGCCCGGCTGAGCCATCCCAACATTGTGGGCGTCTTCGACTTCGGGGCGCGCGACGGCCGCTTCTACCTGGTGATGGAGCTCGTCGAAGGCCGAAGCCTGGCCCAGGAGCTGACCGCCCAGGGCACGCTCCACGCGGAGCGGGTGGCGGGCATCGCCGCCCAGGCGGCCGCGGGGCTGGCCTCCGCGCACCGTACGGGGATCGTCCACCGGGACATCAAGCCGGGCAACCTGATGTCCGACGCCGACGGCACGGTCAAGATCGGCGACTTCGGGATCGCCCGGTTCGTCGACGACCCCGCCACCGCGCTCACCACGGCGGGGCAGATCATCGGCACCAGCCTCTACCTCGCCCCCGAGCGCGCCCTGGGACGGCCCGCGAGCCCGGCCTCCGACGTGTACTCCCTGGGCTGCCTGCTCTACCAACTGCTCACCGGCACCCCGCCGTTCCAGGCGGACACCTCCGCCGTCACGCTCGCCCAGCACGTCGACGCCCCGCCCGTGCCGCCCAGCCAACGGGGCGCCGCCCTGCCGCCCGCGTTCGAGAACTACCTGCTCGGCATGCTCGCCAAGCAGCCCGAGGACAGACCCACCGCACAGCAGATCGCCGACTGGTTCGGCTCCGGCGCCTGGCAGGGCCGCCCGGAACCCATGCCGGAGCCGGCCTCCGCGCCCATGCCGGGCCCGCCCCCGCACGCCCAGGTCTTCGGCACCGCGACACCGACGGCCGGGCCGACAGCCGCCCCGCCCCATGCGCCCGAGGCGCCCTCCGTGGCCACGTACCGCCTGCCGCCGACCGCTGCCCGCCCGGCCCGCGGACACCGGCCCACGCCCGCGCCCACGCCCCGGTCCGCACCCGCGTCCGCACCCGCGAAGCGGCGCGGCGCCCGCGAACTCGTCCGTCGCCGGCCGAGGGTGGCGAGTCTGATCGCCGGTCTCGTGGCCTTCGTCATCGCGATTCTGATCGGCGTCACACTGTTCTGACCCGGCATTCCAGCGTCGAAGGCGCCGCCGGACCCGCCCTGCGCAGGTGACCCCGGCGACGTTCACACCGGTAGCCGTCTCACCTCCGGTCGGCGACCGAGCCGCAAATCCCTGGAGACATGAGGCTTGGCGAGTGTTCCGCGGCTGGGCCATGCGATGTCGTCAACGGCGAGAAACGGCTCCCCGGCCACGGTCGCGGGGGTTGCCCCGGTGAACGCCATGACATCCCGATGCAGGTGGGACTGGTCGGCGTAGCCGGCGTCGGCCGCGACTCGGGCCGCGCCTTCACCCGCGACCAAGCGGTGGGCGGCATGGTCGAAGCGGACCAGCTTCACGGCGCGTTTGGGCGGCAGGCCGAGCTGCGACCGGAACCGGGACCACAGGCGCTTACGGCTCCATCCGACCTCGGCCGCGAGTCCGTCGACCCGGGCCAGGCCACGGCTGCCGACGATCCGGTGCCAGGCCCAGGCCACCTCCGGGTCCACCGGCGGCCCAGCCGCATACCGGCGGGCGAGCAGCGCGTCCGTCAACGCGAAGCGACCCTGCCACGACGAGACATCGCCGAGTTGCTCGCGGATCCGGGACGCCTCCCGGCCCCACAGGTCGTCCAGGGAGACGACGGCGCCGTCGAGGTCGGCGGGGGAGGCGCCCAGAACCGCGCGTGCGATCACCGGGGACAGGCGCACCTGCACGCACTCGACGTTCTCTCCCCGCACCTGGACCGCGCCTCCGGACCCGAGCCCGGGCCCGGCGACCAGGCTTCCCCGCTGCTGCCGCCCGGCGGCCCAGTCAAGGACGGGCGAGCCGGCGCCGAACTCCAGGAGCAGCGTCACGGCCGGGTGCGGGACCATCCGGAGCGCGTCCAGGTCACGGACGCGGAACCCGGCCATGGTGAGACCGGCCAACTGGCTGGGACGCTGCGGGCATGCGACGTCCCACGCAGCCGCACCGTGCATGAAAGTCCGCACCGCCCCATGCTACGTGAGCCGGTTGAAGGGAACATTTATCCAATCCGCCGGCTGGGACCGGCGGCGACAGTGGGCTCATGACTGTTTCTGACGGCGGACCGCACGTGAACGGCGGCGCCGGGGCCACCGAGAGCTCGACCCTGTCGCTGGACGACGGCGACATCCATGTGTGCCAGGACGGCCCCCGCGACGCCCCCGCACTCCTGCTCATCCACGGGTCCGCATCCTCGACCCGCTCGTGGGACTCGCTGGTTCCGATGCTGACCGGATCTCACCACGTCATCCGGATCGACCTGCTCGGGCACGGCCGGTCGGCCAAACCGGCCGACCGCAGCTACGCGCTTCCGGACCAGGCACGCCGGGTCGGCGCGGCACTGGACCGGCTCGGCGTCGAGCACGCCGTGATCGTCGGTCATTCCAGTGGCGGCGCGGTCGCCACCGCCTTCGCCGAACAGCGACCCGACCTGGTGGCCGCGCTCGCGCTCATCAACACCGGCCCCAGCCTGGGCGCCTTCATCGCACCGCAGTCCGCCGCAATCGGCCCCTCGCAGTGGCCGCCGACCGACGAGCAGATCCGCGGGTTCGCGAGCACCGGTTTCAGCCGAGCGGGTTACCAGATCCCACCAGAGCTCCTGGACGAGGTGCGCTGTATGACCTACCACACGCTCACCGCAACGATGCAGGCCACCCGCGGCTACCTGGAGCAGCAGGCGCTCCCGGACCGGCTGACGGCCCTCGGCAAGCCGCTACTGGTGATCTTCGGCGAGGACGACCGCAGGTGGCGATCCTCATCCGCCGCCGACTACCGCGCCGTTCCGGGCGCGAGAGTCGAATTGCTGCCCGGTCTCGGACACTCACCCATACTCGAGGATCCCCCGCGTACCGCCACCCCGCTGCTGGCCTTCACCACGATCCACGCCGTACGGGTGGACTGAATGGCAAGGAGGGGTGCCATGCGGATTCTCGTCTCCGGCGCCAGCGTCGCCGGTCCGGTGCTGGCGTACTGGCTCACCAGGCACGGCTTCTTTGTCACCGTTGTCGAGCGCGCGCCGACTCTGCGCAAGACCGGCGGCCACGCGGTCGACCTGTTCCGGCCCGCGATGAACATCTCGGAGAAGATGGGCGTGCTCCCGCGCGTCGAGGAACGGGCCACCGGCGCCCACCGGATGACTGTCCACCGGGAGGGCGCACGGCGTTCCGTCCGGGTGGACCTCTCCAAGATCTTCAGTGCCACCTCCGACCGGCACGTCGAGATCATGCGCGACGACCTGAGCGAGATCTACTACGACGCCGCGCGCGACGACGTCGAGTACCTCTTCGGCGACTCGATCACCGCGATCTCGCCCGACGGCGAGGTGCGGTTCGAAAACGCCGCGCCGCGCCGCTTCGACCTCGTCGTCGGCGCGGACGGGCTGCACTCCAACGTGCGCCGCCTCGTCTTCGGCGACGCGTCCCGCTTCAACGCCTTCATCGGGGCATACCTCGGAGTGCTGTCCCTGCCGAACGTCTCCGGGCTCGACGGCGAGCTCCTCATCCACGTCGGCGTCGGCCGCACCGCCGGCATGTACGGCGCGCGGCACCTCGGCGACGCGCGGGCGTTGTTCCTGTTCCGGAGCGAGCGCGAGCTCGACTACCACCACCACGATGTTCCCCGGCAGAAGGAGCTGCTGCGCGGTACGTTCGCCGGCATGCACCCTGACGTGGACCGCTGGCTGGACGAGCTCGACCGCACCCCGGCGTTCTACTTCGACTCGATCACCCAGCTCCGCATGGACACCTGGTCGCATGGGAGGGTGACGCTCGTCGGCGACGCGGGCTACTGCCCCGGCCCGGCCGTCGGCGGCAGCACCAGCCTGGCCGTCGTCGGCGCGTACGTCCTCGCCGGAGAGCTGGCACGGGCGGGCGGCGACCACGAGCGCGCCTTCCCCGCCTACGAGCGCACGATGGCGGAGCACGTGCGCGGCAGCCGCGCGGCCGCGCTCAGTGCGGCGAAGACCCTGATCCCCACCTCACGCCTCGGCGTGCAGGGACTGGCCCAGGGCGCCCGCCTGATTTCCGCCCTGCCCGCGGGGCCCAGCCGCGCCCTCCTCCGCCTCACCACCAAGAGCGCACGCCTCTACAACTCCATGACCGTTGACGACTACCCGCCGTCGCCCACCGCTCGGGTGGAGTGAGGAGCCGCCCCGCTGCCGGCCCGGCTTGACGACATGGCCGCCTACGCGCAATCCCTGCGGGCCAAGGGGCCCCGTCCCGCAGGTCGCCCAGAAGCTCGTCATCTCCTCCGGCAAGAACAAGGGCGAACACCCCTCGCCACTTTTCCCCCGAGGACAGAGCTGGAAGTCCCGGGGCCGGCTGCCGCACCTGGGACAACCGGGGGCGCTGGTAGCCTCGGGGCGTGCGTTGATCTCCTCGCCGTGGCGCATGACGCCACGGCCGCGACCTGACCTCGACCTTCCGCGCCCCGGCGCAGCCGAGGCGCCTTCGCCTGGAGATCCGCCGATGACCCCGCGTCCCATCACCCTGACCTATGAGGCGTTCGTCGCCCGCGCCACCGCCGACCCCCGCGTGCTCGGCCTCGTCCTCAAGGGCTCCCAGGCCCATGAGGGCATGGCCACCCGCCACTCCGACCACGACCTGTTCGTCGTTCTCGACGACGAGGCCGAGAACGGGGCCGACGGCGCGATGGACCTCAAGGCGCTCGACGGCTACCGCTCCGAGCGGCTCGACCTGATCGTCATGTCGCTCGCCGCGTTCCGCCGCCACGCGCTGCCGGGCAGCCCGGCAGCATTCGACCGCTACGCCCTGCTGCACGCCCGTGTCGTGCTCGACCGGCTCGACGGCGGGACCGGGATCGCGCGTCTCCTCGCGGAGAAGACCACCGTCAGCGCCGACGAGGCGCGCGCCGCCGCCGACGGGTGGCTGGACGCGTATGTCAACTCCCTCTACCGGTCGCTGAAGAACCACCGCGACGGCCACCTCCTCGCCGCCCACCTGGACGCCGCCGACAGCGTCGGCTACGCGCTGGAGGCGCTCTTCACGCTGCGGCGGCGGCTGCGCCCGTACAACAAGTTCCTGGAGTGGGAGCTGGCGCGGCGACCGCTGGAGGGCTGGGACACCGGGGAGTTGCTGACGGCCCTGCGGCAGATCACCGCCACCGGCGACGCCGCCGCGCAGCGGGCGCTGTTCGGGCGCGTCGAGGCGGCCGCCAGGGCCGCCGGGCACGGGGGTGTGGTGGATTCGTGGGGGGACAGTCTGCTGTTGCTGAGGGGCGCGACGGGCTGACCGGGCGGCGCGCCGGGGGCCGGGCGGGCGCGGCTGGGCGCCCGCCCCGCTCCCCGCTCCCGTTCTATTCCGTGCGCAGCGCGGTGGCCGTGCGCGTCCGGGCGGCCCAGCCCGCGGGGAGGAGGGCCCCGGTGACGGCGATCAGCAGGCCGCCGAGGCCGAGCAGGAGCAGCTCGGGCGGGGTGTAGACGTCGATGGCCGCGGTGGGGAGGGTGAGGCCGGCGCTGTGGCCCATGGCGGGGATGATCGCCGCGTGCAGGGCCAGTCCGGCCGGGACGCCGAGGGCGCCGCCCGCAAGACCCACCACGACGACCGAGGAAAGGACCATCGTGACGGTCTGCCGCGGGGTCATGCCGAGCGCCTTGTGGACGCCGAGGTCGTGGACGCGTTCGCGGGTGTCGAGGACGATCGCGTTGAGCACGCCCATGCCCGCGACGGCGACGAGCATCAGGGTGAGGAGGGCGGCCAGCGCGTCGAGGATGATGATCACCTCGCTCTCGCCGCCGGAGGGGCCGGCGTGCGCGGTGACGTCCAGCGAGCCGAGCGCGGAGTTCAGGGCGGTGACGTAGGCGGCGGCGTCCGTGCCGGGCTTGAGGGTGATGCGGTAGCTCTCGGCTGAAGTGCTCGCGGGGGCGAGCGTCGCGGCGTCGGTGAGGACGTTCATGCCCTGGTTCCGCGGGTCGAAGACCTCGCCCACGATCCGGACCCGGACCGGCGTGCCGTCGTGGTTCAGGGTGACGGTGCCCCCGAGCCGGGTGCCGGTGGCGGCGAGGAACTGGGTAGGTACGACGGCCTCGCCCGGCTTGTCGAACCACCTGCCGGAGACCTTCTGGTAGTTGGCCCAGGAGGCGTCCCCGTCGAAGGTGTGGAGATCGGTGGTGCCGGACAGCCCGGCGACGGTCACCTCGGCGGTGGCGGTGGCGTAGTACGCACGGGTCCCCGGCTGGGCCTTGATCGCCGCGGTGATCGCGGCGGGATCGGCCGTGATCCGCGGCGGGCCGTCCGGGACCTTGCGATGCGGCCCGGACTCTCCGTCAGGCCCGGGCTCTCCGTCCGGGCCGGGCTCTCCGTCCGGGCCGGGGGCTCCGTCAGGGCCGGGGGCCGTCATGGCGTCGACGGTGACGTCGGCGTTGTCGTGGTCCCTGGCGTCCTGCACCTGGTTCAGCGAGATGGCCAGGCCCACGGCGAAGGTGGCGGCGGTGGCGCCGAAGGCGATGGCCGCGACCATCGCGGCCGCGCGGGCGGGGCGGGCGAAGGGGCGGGCCAGGCCGAGGCCGAGCGGGCGGGGCAGCGGGAGCCGTGCGGTCAGCCGGACCGCCGCCCGGCCGCGGCTCGGGCGCGCGGAGCGGCCGACGGCGAGCGCGTCGACGGCCCGCAGCCGCCCGGCCCGCGCGGCGCTCGCCCAGGCGGTCACCGCCACCAGGCTGAGCGCCCCGGCGGCCACCGCGACCACGACCCATGGGGTGATGGTCAACGCGGCGGTTCCGTAGGCCTCCTCGGCCTGGGACAGGACGGGGAGGGTCAGGAGGATGCCCGCGACGACGCCGACCACCGTGCCGAACGCGGCCGGGATCAGGGCCTGGGCCATGTAGGCGCGTACGACCTGGGCCGGGGTGAACCCGAGCGCCTTGAGGACGCCGATCCGCCGCAGCCCGCCGCCGACCGCGCCGGCCACCACGTTGCCGACGACCAGCACCGCCATGGTCAGGCCGAGGACGCCGAAGGCGACGAGGAACGGCACGAACAGCGCGGTCTCCTGCTCGGCTTCCCGTTTGACGCTCA
Source organism: Streptomyces sp. ME19-01-6 (assembly GCF_033793745.1). Lineage (NCBI taxonomy): Bacteria > Bacillati > Actinomycetota > Actinomycetes > Kitasatosporales > Streptomycetaceae > Streptomyces > Streptomyces sp. ME19-01-6. Next base: position 125,416 of record NZ_JARAXF010000005.1, read on the forward strand.
ACCAGGACTGGGCTCCCGCCGGCGCCCCGGCGGGAGCCGCCGCCGTCACCGCGGCGCGGCCCGCGGCGACCCGGGCGCCCGTGTCCGCGTGGGCGAAGCGGTAGAGCATCTGGTAGCCGGCTCGCGCGCCGGGCGCGGTCAGCGAGGCGATCTGGGACGGCGCCACCCAGGCGTCGGCGGTGCGGCTGACCGAGCGGGCCACGCCGACCACGGTCAGCGTCGGGTCGCCGGGCAGGTCGGGGAAGCTCAGCCGCAGGCCCAGCGGCGAGGGGGGAACTCCGGCCTCGGCGGACAGCACGATCTGGCCCGGCCGGGTGGCCCAGACCCCCTGGGTCAGGGTGGCGCGGTCGACCGGACCGCCGCCGGGGTCGGCGCGGCCGACGACCGACATCGGGGGAAGCTCCTGGCCGTCGAGGCTCGGGGTGGCCGACGCGGTCGGGAAGGGACCGGCCGCCGCGGTGACCCCGGGGGCGTCGGCGGTCGCGGCCAGCCGCGCGGCCGTGGCCTTGGCCCCGTCGTACTGCACGGACAGGTGCGCGCCGCGCTGCTTGGCGAAGGCGTCGGCGAACGGCGCGCTGGAGGCCACGAGCAGCGAGGCGCACAGGACGGCGGCGGTCACCGCCATCGTGGTGGCCAGCCCGATCACGGCGTTCTGCACCCGGCGGCGGCGCACCCCCGAGCGCACCACCTGGCCCAGGGCGCTCATCGGGCCCCCTCCGCCATGACGGTGTGCCCTTCCGCGGCGATCCGGCCGTCGACGAGCCGGACCGTACGCGTCGTACAGGACCGCGCAAGACCGAGGTCATGGGTCACCAGGACCACCGTCTGGCCCGCGGCGTTGAGCTCGGTGAGCAGGTCGCGGACGGCCTCGCCGGCGGCGGTGTCCAGCGCGCCGGTCGGCTCGTCCGCGAGCAGCAGCGCGGGCCGGTTGACCAGGGCCCGGGCCACCGCGACGCGCTGCCGCTCGCCGCCGGACAGCCGCCCCGGGTAGGCGCCGGCGTGCCGGTCGACGCCGAGCGACTGGAGCAGTTCGGCCGCGCGCCGGTGCGCGGCGCGGCGCGACTGGCCCGCCATCCGCGCGGGCAGGGCGACGTTGTCCTCGACGGTCAGGTCGTCGAGCAGGTTGAAGAACTGGAAGACCATGCCGATCGTGGCGCGCCGGAAGCGCGCCGACGCCGCCTCGCCCAGGGTGTCCACGCGCACGCCGTCCACGGTGACGGTTCCGGCGTCCGGCCGGTCCAGGCCCGCGATCAGGTTGAGCAGCGTGGACTTGCCGCTGCCGGACGGCCCGAGGATCGCGACGGCCTCCCCGGCCCGCACGGTCAGCGACACGTCGTCCAGCGCGGGCGGCCCCCCGTCGTATCCGCGGCTCACATCCCGCAGTTCGATCACCGGCGTGGTCATGCTCGTCTCCCTCGGTACGTACGCGTGTTGCGCGGTTGGACGCTAGGCGCGCGCCCTGCCGGGGCACGTCGCTCGGCCGGGTCATTTCCGGTACCGCGCCGGGATGAGGGCGGCCGGTGTCATCCCCGCGATGTAGGCGAGCGATGTACGGGCGGGCGCCCCGGGGGCCGGCGGGAGGATGTCGCGGACCCGGTCGGGTGGCGAGAATGAGCCGGTGATGAACGTGCCGTTGACGGCCCGGCTGTGCCAGCTGGCCGGGCCGCTGAAGCGCGCGACCGGCCCGCTGCCCCGCCCCACCCGCCGCAGCCAGGTCTTCGACGTGGTGCTGGCGCTGGTCCTGGGCATCGCCGCCCTCCAGTACGCCCTGGAGTACGCGGACGGACCCGTCGACCAGGGCGCCGACGGTGTGGCCGAGCCGTGGGACCCCGCCGGGCCGCCCCCGCCCGCGCCGCCCCCGCCCCCGCCCGCGCCGCCACCGCCCCTGGGCGGGCCCCCGCCCCCCGACGAGCAGGGAAGCTGGTTCGGCTCGGCGGCCCTGGCGGTCGCCGCCTCGGCGCCGCTGGCGCTGCGCCGCCGGTATCCGCTCGCCGTGCTGTGGGTCGTGACGGTCGCGGTCGCGCTGACGCCGACCGAGGCGCCGAGGATCACCTCGTACGCCTGCGTGTTCGCCGCCTACGGCGCCGCGGCCTACAGTCCTTACCGGGTGGCCACGCTGGCGAGTCTGCCGGTGGCGGTGTTCGCGCTGAGCAGGCTCGCGGACGGCACGCTCCCCATCGTCCAGAACGAGTACGTACCGCTGCTGATCCTGGTGCCGATCGTGGTGGCGGCCAACGGACTGCGCGCCTGGCAGCTGCGGGCCGGCGAGAGCCACGCGCGGATGTCCGCGCTGGAGCGCGAGCGGGCCGAGGAGCTGCGCCGCGCCGCCGAGCAGGAACGCGCCCGCATCGCCCGCGAGTTGCACGACGTGGTGACGCACAACGTCAGCGTGATGGTCATCCAGGCCGGGGCCGCCCGCAAGGTCATGGCGACCACCCCCGACCGGGCCCGCGAGGCGCTGCTCGCGGTCGAGGCGAGCGGTCGGGCGGCCATGGCCGAACTGCGGCACGCCATGGGGCTGCTGACGATGGACGACGACGACGACGCCGACAGCGGCGGCGGCACCGGCACCGGCGGTGCCACCCCGGATCTCGCGCCACAGCCGGGCCTGGGCCAGTTGGACGCGCTGGTCGCACGGGTGCGGGAGGCCGGGCTGCCGGTCGAGCTGACCGTGTCCGGGACCCCGCACCCCGTCCCGTCCGGGGTCGGCCTCGCCGCGTATCGCGTGGTGCAGGAGGCGCTGACCAACACCGTGAAACACGCGGCCGGATCGACGGCGGAGGTCACCGTCGCCTACGGCGACCAGCGGCTGCGGGTGGAGGTCACCGACACCGGCGGCACCCCGAGCCCGTCCGCCGCGACCGGCGGCGGACGCGGGCTGATCGGCCTGCGCGAGCGGCTGGCCGTCTACGGTGGGACCCTGCACACCGGGCAGCGCCCCGGTGGCGGCTACCGCGTCGAAGCAACGATCCCCCTGGAGGAGATGTGACCGGGCCGCTGCGCGTGGTGGTCGCCGACGACCAGGCGCTCGTCCGTACGGGCTTCACGATGATCCTGGCGGCCGACGGCATCGACGTGGTCGCCCAGGCGGCGGACGGTGCCGAGGCCGTCGAGGCGGTCCGGCGCACCCGGCCGGATGTGGTGCTGATGGACATCCGGATGCCGGAGGTGGACGGCCTGGAGGCCACCCGGCGCATCCTGACCGGCGCCCCCGGCGAACCACGCGTGATCATCTTGACCACGTTCGACCTCGACCACTTCGTCTACGCGGCGCTGTCCGCCGGGGCCAGCGGCTTCCTCCTCAAGGACGTCACCCCCGAGCATCTGGTCGCCGCCGTCCGCATGGTCCGCTCCGGCGACGCGCTGCTGGCCCCGGCCATCACCCGCCGCCTCGTCGAACGGCACGCCCGCCGGGACCCCGACACCTCCGCGCTCCACCGCGACCTGGCCGCCCTGACCCCGCGCGAGGCGGAGGTCCTGCGGCTGCTGGCCCAGGGCCTGAGCAACGCGGAACTCGCCGCCCGCCTCCATCTCTCCGAGGCCACCGTCAAGACCCATGTCGCCCGCATCCTCGCCAAGCTCGGGCTCCGCGACCGCGTCCAGGCCGTGGTCGTCGCGTACGAAACCGGGCTGGTCAGCCCCGGTGGACGGCAGGACCCCGACGGCGACTGAGCAGAACCGCCCCCGTTTACGTATCTCCTCGGTATGCGACGACAACCGATGAGGGGCGGCCCGGTGAAGAGCAGGAAGAGACATAAGCGGTCCCGAGTGATCGTGATGTCCGTGGTCGGTGCGACGGCGTTAGCCGTGGGGGGCGGAGCGCTCCTGATGACCGACAACAACGCCTCGGCCGCCAAGGAGACCCCCGCGCAGCAGGCGGCCGCGCGCGCCGGGATGACCGTCAAGTGCCCCGATGTCGCGACCAGCTTGTCCAGCGTGCCCCAGCAGGCGCGGCCCGCCGTGAACGACGAGCTGGCGAAGATGGACAGCCAGGTCGCCGATGCCTACCAGCGGCTCATGGCCCAGGGCGCGACGGCCGACCAGGAGTTCGTACGCACCCGCGTGCTGGACCCGCTGACCTCCGAGCGACGGCAGACCCTCGACCGCATCGCCACCGAGATCGAGAAGGTCTCGGCCCGCCCGTCGGGCCTGGACTCGCTCGCGTCCTGCACGGTCAAGCAGGACGAGACGGCCGCCGCGGGCGCCCAGGCCGCGGCACCGGACACCCCCGCGGCGGCGGGCGCGGCCCCGGCCGCGGGCGGTCAGCAGCAGACCGGCCCCCAGCGGGCGGACTTCGTGGACATCCGCAAGGTCAAGCCCAACGTCAAGAACCCCCGCGTGCAGGCCAAGGGCTCCAAGGGAACCTTCTCCTCGCGCTGCGGGCGTAACGAGAACAAGCACTTCAACTCCGACAACGTCATCGTGGCCCCCGGCGTGAGCAACGGCGCCCACCACATGCACGACTACGTCGGCAACCTGAAGACCGACGCCTTCGCCTCCAACCAGGTCCTCGAATCCGCCGGGACCACCTGCACCAACGGCGACCGCTCCACCCACTACTGGCCGGTCCTGCGACTCCAGGACGGGACGAAGGAGTTCGACGCGGGCGCCCCGGGCGGCGGGACGGAGGGCAACGTGGGGCGCATCCTGCGGCCCACCTCCGTACAGCTCAGCTTCAAGGGCAACCCCGTCTCCAAGGTCGTGGAGATGCCCAAGTTCCTGCGCATCATCACCGGCGACGCCAAGGCCTTCACCAACGGAACGGCCAACGCCAACGCGTCCTGGAGCTGCACCGGATTCGAGAACCGCCAGCTGAAGGACAAGTACCCGCTGTGCCCGAAGGGCAGCAACGTGGTGCGCACGTTCACGTTCCAGAGCTGCTGGGACGGCAAGAACGCCGACAGCGCGAACCACCGTACGCATGTGGCGTTCGCCCGCGCCGACGGCTCGTGCCAGCAGGGGTTCAAGGCCATTCCGCAGCTCGTCCAGCGGATCACCTACAAGCTCGCGCCAAACGCGAGGAACTTCGCGGTTGACAGCTTCCCCGAGCAGTTGCACAAGCCGGTGACCGACCACGGCGACTTCATCAACGTGATGTCGTCGAAGCTGATGAAGCAGGCCGTGACCTGCATCAACAGCGGCCGCAAATGCGGCTGACCGGCCGCAGGCGCGACTGACACCACGGACCCGGCAGGGGGTTGCCCCCACCCCTGCCGGGTCGCTTCAGTTCGGTGGCCGGACTCCCAGAGCGGCCAGGCACAAGGCGATGGCGGTCTCGAGGCAGTCGGCGGTGGTGCGGCCGGGTGGCGGGTCGAGGATCGCGCCATGGATCTGGGCCTCGGCGGCCTGGACCAGGAGCACGGCGGTGAGGACCGGATCGGGAGCGCCCAGGTCGAGCCGGCGCAGGTGGTACTCGACTTCGGCGGCCATGGCGCTTTGGAACGCGCGGAGCCGGGCGGAGGCCGCGGCCGGCCGCGGAGCCTGGTCGTACAGCAGTCGGTGCAGGCGGGGATCGGTGCTGTGGAGTGCGGCCACCGTCTCGTAGAGGGTTCGGACGGTCCGGTCGGCGGGTGGAGCGGACGCGCGAAGGCCGGCCATGACGGACGCCAACTCGGCTGCCAGGCCGTGCATGTGACGCTCACCGAGCGCATAGAGCAGTGCGTCCTTGTCGGGGAAGTACTGATAGAGCGAGCCGATGGACACCCCGGCCCGTTCCGCGATCTTGTTGGTGGTCGCTCCGGTGTAGCCGAGGTCCTCGAAAACGTGAGCAGCCGCGTCCAGGATCGCGTCGTAGGTCTGCTGTGACCGCTTCTGGCGTGGGCGTTTGCGGGGTGTGGAGATGGCCGGTCCCATGCGAGTTGTCAGGAACTGAGGATTACTCGCATTCTAGAGGCCATGTTCACCTTCCCCGTGGCGCCTGATGCGCTCCTGCACGAGCGGACCCGCCAGTTCACCGCCCTGGGCATCCCCGGGGCGGTCGTCGCACGGGCCCGGTCGCGGATCGGCGACATGTGGGGCACCGGGAAGGACGGCTGGGTCCCGGTGTGGGCGGCGGAGGCCGAACGCGCGCACCGTGCGGGCGATCCGCTGCTGGCCTCGTTGTGCTGGGGCGCGGCGCGATTCCCCTGCCTGGCGACGGCCGACCGCACGGCAGCTCACGAGCGGCAACTCGACGCGTACCTGCACGCCGCTCCCCGGTTCCCGGTCCGGTTCGAACGCCGCGTCCTGGACGTACCCGAATCCGTCCCCGTCCACCTCTTCCAGCGGCGCCGGATGGCCCGGCCAGGAATAGTGATCCTCAGCGGTGGAGTGGACACCTGGAAAATGGATCTGCACCGGCTGGCGGTGGCCACCGCGCTGGCGACCGGGTTGCTGGTAGCCGCCGTGGACATGCCCGGGACGGGCGAGTCGACCGCGCCGCTCTCACCCGAAGCCGACCAGATCCTGACCAGGCTCGTCGCGGAGCTGCGCCGCCTGTACCAACAGCCCATCGGGTTCCACGGGATCAGCTTCGGCGGCCATTGGGCCGCCAAGCTCGCGCTCGGCGGCCACGTCGACGCGGCGATCGACCTGGGCGGCCCGACCGGCGCGTCGGGCAGCCGCATCGACATCCCCAACCTGCCCTGCGGAATGGCCGGGATCATCGGCAACGCCCTCCACCTGGACGCGATGCCCGAGACGGAGCTGATCGACGACCTGCTCGCCCGGTTCTCCCTGCGCGAGCAAGGGGTCCTCGACCAGCCCGGCGGCTCCCCCCTCCTGGCCGTCAACGGCGCTGACGACCCCTACATCCCCCTGGGCGACACCACCGGGCTGGCCGGCCGCCCCGGAACCACCGTGTGGGTGGTCAAGGACGCCACCCACTGCGCCCCCGAACGATTCGCCCCCGTCACCCTCGCCGCATGGGGCTGGCTGACCGCCCGCCTCGCCCCCGGACGCCCACTCCCCCGGCTGGCCGAAGCCACCGCACGGCAACCGCTGCGCCCCTTCCTCGCCCCGCCGACCACCTGTGAGGGCGCCGCGGCCAGACGCAGCCGCGCGTCATCGCGCCCCCGCACGCGGGGCCGGCTCAGGCCGCGGGCGCGGTCCGCAGACCCAGGGCCTTGAAGGTGACGCGCTGGTCGACGTACAGCAGCGCCATCGTGGACCCGCACATCACCGTGGCGAACACCAGGTGCCCCACCACCGACGTCACCTCGGCGCCGACCGCCCCAAGCGCCAGATGCGCGCCCATGCGCAGGGCGATCAGCCCGAAGGCGATCTTCCGGGTACGGGAGTTCTTCAACATCGCCCGCACCAGCTTCATCCGGCGGCGCAGCACGGTCAGCCCCACCACGATGTTGACGGCGGCGAAGGCGGCGATCACCATCCAGGCGCCGTACCACGCCTGGCACAGGTCGTAGGCCGCGCCGCACACGCCCTCGAAGGCGAAGAACCACACCGGCAGCGGCTTGACGTCCGCGAGGTCCGCGGCGGGCGCCGTGGCAGTGGCCTGGTCCTGGTCCCGCTCGGAGGTGATGACGCCGCTCATGTCCGTCCGTCCCTTGGTGGTCGGTGTCGCGCTTCCTGCTGACACCTCGATCCTGCCGTTCGTCCGCCGCGGCGGGCAGATTCGGCCATCACCGCCTGGCAGTGACAAATGTCAGTCGCCGCCCCGCTGAGGGGGAGGCCCCCTTGAGACGCCCCGCACGTCCGTTACTGGCCGCCGTCGTGGCCCTCGTCGCGGCCACCACCGCGACCATCAGCGCGAGCGCCGCGGACACCCCGCTGCCGATCCGGACGGACGGCGTCTGGAGCATCGACTTCGCGGGCGGCACCCTGGCCACCGTGGAGCGCACCCCGTCCGGCGGGCAGTACGTCGTGGCGCGGAAGGTCGCGCCAAACACCCGGCTGTGGGCCGCGAGTTCCACCGCATCGGCCCCGCCCTGGTCGGCGACGGCTATCTCGTACGCCACGACCGGACCGCCGGCCGGCTGCCGCTCACCGACTTCCACACCGGCCCCGCCACGGCCCCCCGCCCGATCTCAGCCTTCCGTCGAGGCCGCCGCGCTGCCGCAGGTCAGGCTTTCGCCGCGGTGCTCGCCCCCGGCGGGCGCACCATGAAGACGTCGACCGGGTCCTGGGCTTCCACGACGAATCCATGGCGCTCGTAAAGTCGACGGGCGGCACTGCCCTGGAGGACGTTCAAACCCACGGTCGCCCCCTGCGCGTCGGTCCGCTCCAGCACCGTGCGCAGGACAGCGGATCCGAGCCCTCGGCCCTGCCGGTGCGGAGCAAGGTAGAAGTGCTCCAGCCACTGCCTGCCTTCGGCGGGCCGGACCGTGACGCATCCCGCGAGTTCACGGTCGACGATGATGATCGACGTGTACTGCGTGGAGAACGAGTCCCGCAGCCGCTGCCGTACCCGGTGCTCGTCGTAGCGTCCGAGGCGTTCCAGATCCGCACGCATGACCGTGGCCCGCAACTCCGCGATGGCCTCGACGTCCGCCACCGCCGCCGAACGCAGCCCCCAGGCCATGGCATACGCCGACGCGGTCCCCGCAGGCACCGCTGTATCCGGTCGCGTCCCGTTCCCCGTCATCCCGATATCCCGGCATCCATGGCTGGAGTATCTCAGTCCGCTTACTTCGTGCGGCCCGGCGGAGCTATCGGAAAGCGTCTTCCGCGGGCCTCCCTGCACCGGAGACGGCACCGTTGGCGGTATACATACGGAGATCTCACAACGACGACAAATGGGGGCTGTCATGGCGCTTTTCGGCAACGCACACACCGTCGACCCGGCGGCGGCGCAGCGCGACTACGAGCGGCTGCTGGGGCAGGGCGAGCAGGTGCAGGCCGCGTACCAGTTGATACGGGACACCATCCTCTTCACCGACCGTCGGCTCATCCTCGTCGACAAGCAGGGGATCACCGGCAAGAAGGTGGAGTACCACTCGGTCCCGTACAAGAGCATTACCCACTTCGCGGTGGAGACCGCCGGCACCTTCGACCTCGACGCCGAGCTCAAGATCTGGATCTCCGGCAGCGCCGCCCCGATCGAGAAGACCTTCACCAAGGGCGTCGACATCTATGAAGTGCAGGCGATCCTGACGCAGTTCGTGGCGAAGTAGCGACAGCCGGACGTAAGCCCCGCCCACGCGCCACGGGGAGAGCACACGGGCGGGGCCGGTTCACTCAGCCACAGGTACCGCCAGGGGCTTGCTTGCCGCCCTGGCCGCCGCCCTGCGGTGCGGGATCGCGGGGCGCCTCCGGGGGAATGGGCCCACCGTCGTGCTTACCGCCATCGTCCTGGGCGACCACAGTCAGGTCCCGGGGGTGCCGGAACGGGACTCCGCGCCAGCCTTCGGTGTCGGGCGTGCGCGTCTCATATGTGCGAGGGAAGCAGCCCCGCGAACGGCCCGGTGCCCGACAGAGAAGCGATCGTCAGGATCCCAGCGCGGGTGATCCCGATGATCAGGGAGGCGTGCGATGCCGTCGAGCGTGCCCAGCTTCGCTGAGCTGCTTGGCCAGACCGAGCGGTCGGCCGTCCATTTGGAGCTGCGAGACTCCTACGCTCCCACGGAACGGTTCGAGGCATGGCGGTCCGGCGAACGGATCAACTGGGAGGATCGCGAATCTTGGTGGCATCCCTACGATCAGCTGATCGCGGACACCGTCGCCCGGGGTGTGGCGATCCGCCGGGCCCGAGTCGTCTCCGAGCCCGTATCGGAGTACGTCCGGTGGGAGCACTACGTCACCCACGCCAACGTCACGGCGGGTGAGGAGGTACGGTGGCTGCCCCGGCGTCTGACCACGAACATCCCTCTGCCCGGAAACGACTTCTGGTTGTTCGATGACGCGTTGCTCAGAGTGCACCACTTCTCGGGTGACGGTGTGGTGGTGGAGGACGAGATCACAGCAGACGCGGAGACCGTGAAGCTGTGCCTCACCGCCTTCGAGGCAGTTTGGAAGCGAGCGATCCCGCACCACCTGTACGAGATCTGACGAAAGCCGGCTCCATGCCCCCACACCCGTCCTCGAGCGTTCAGAAGGCTCGCGAAGATCTCGCCAGCCGCCTGCGCGAGATTCGAAGGGACGCGGGGATTACCGGGCGGGAGCTGGCCGCCAGGTGCAGCTGGTCGGAATCGAAGTCATCCCGAATAGAGAACGCCAAGACACCACCCTCTGACGCGGACATCAGAGCATGGTGCCGAGCCTGCGGCGCAGACGATCAAACCTCTGACTTGATCGCGGCAAACAGGCAATCCGCTGACGCTCATGTTCAGTGGAGGCGACTCCAGCGGAGCGGCCTTCGCCGCCTACAAGAGTCCACAGGGGGCCTGTATCAGCAGACCGGCGTGTTCCGCGTCTATGTCTCCGACGTGATCCCCGGGTTCCTCCAAACGCCCGGGTACGCCACCGCGCTGCTGTCGTCCATCGCAGACTTCCGAGGAACCCCGAACGACGTGAGTGATGCCGTGGCGGCACGCATACGACGGAACGCGGTACTGAGAAATGGCGCGCGCCGGTTCTCCTTCATAGTGGAAGAGTCAGTATTGCGGTACCGGATATGCGGCGCCGACACCATGGCGGCCCAACTCGGTCATCTCCTCGGGGTGATGGATCTCCAGAACGTCGCTGTGGGCATCATCCCCTTCTCGGCAGAGAGAACCATGTGGCCCATGCCTACCTTCACGATCTTCGACGACACCAGGGTTCATGCGGACACGCTGGACGCCGCTTTGACGCTCATACAGCCCAGTCAAGTCGAGTTGTACGCGCAAGCATTTGAACGACTTTCACAGGGAGCCGCGCGGGGAGCCGCGGCACGTTCTCTTGTGGTGAGTGCGTTGGCTTCCCTGGACTGAGCGGCCGACGGCACTGCTCAGGAGGGCGAGAACTCGTACTGCAGCTCATGCATGTCTGTCACCTCATCGATCGCGATACGAGATCGATCCGCAATGGCAGGGCTACCAGGGCGCCTTCCGTGGCCCACCCGAGCGGGGCACGACGAGCCCGAACTCATAGGCCAGCATGACGGCTTGGGCGCGGTCGCGGGCGCCGAGTTTGGCCAGGACTCGGCTGACGTGGGTCTTGACGGTCTCGGCGCTCACCGTGAGGCGGGTGGCGATCTCGGCGTTGGACAGGCCCTCGGCGATGAGGCGGAGGACCTCGGTCTCGCGCGGGGTGAGGAGGGCGAGCGGGGTGGGCTCTGTGGTGTGGGGGCGCAGGCGGACGAACTCGCCGATGAGGCGGCGGGTGACGGTCGGGGCGAGCAGGGCCTCTCCGGCGGCGACCACGCGTACGGCCTCGAAGAGCCGTTCGGCGGTCATGTCCTTGAGGAGGAAGCCGCTGGCGCCGGCGGCCAGGGCGTCGTAGACGTACTCGTCGAGGTCGAAGGTGGTCAGCATGACGATGCGCGGGCCACCGCCGACCCTGGCCCCCGCGCCGGCGACGATGCGGCGGGTGGCCTCGATGCCGTCCAGGACCGGCATGCGCACATCCATCAGGACGAGGTCGGGGTGCGTCTCGCGGCAGACACCGACCGCCGCGGCGCCGTCGGCGGCGCTGCCGACGACGGTCAGGTCGGGCTGGGTGTCCAGCAGCGCGCCGAACCCGGCGCGCACGACGTCCTGATCGTCGGCGATGACGATGCGTACGGTCATGCGGCCGCCGCCTCCCGCAGCGGCAGTTCGGCCGCGACGACGAAGCCGCCCGCCGGGCCGCGCCCGGCGCGCAGGGTGCCGCCGGCCATGGCGACGCGCTCGCGCATGCCGAGGAGGCCGTGGCCGCCGTCGGGGGCGGGGGCGGATGGGGCGGGGCCGGCGCCGACGTCGCGTACGGTGACGCGCAGCGCGCCCTCGGCGTAGTGGAGTTCGACATCGACCGGCGCGCCGGGGGCGTGCCGCCGGGCGTTGGTCAGGGCCTCCTGGACGATGCGGTAGGCGGTGAGCTCCAGGCCCGGCTCCAGGGGCGCGATCCGGCCGCGTACGACGAGCCGGACCCCGCCACCCGCGGTGTCGCGGGCCTCGTCGACCAGGGTGAGGAGCTGGTCGAGAGTGGGCTGCGGCCGGCGCGCGGGCACCTCGGCCGACGCGTCGTCGCGCAACACGCCCAGCAGGCGGCGCATCTCGGTGAGCGCCTGCCGGGCCGTGTCGCCGATCGCGAGCAGCCGCTCGGCGCCCAGCGGCGGCAGCCCGGGGGTGGTCAGCCGGGCGGTCTCGGCCTGTACGGACAGGGTGGAGATGTGGTGGGCGACGACGTCGTGGAGTTCCCGGGCGATCCGGGCCCGCTCGCCGCGCGCCGCGTGTTCCAGCGCGGTGTGCGCGTACGCCCCCTCGGCCGCGGACCGGGCGGCGGCCTCCCCACCGGCCCGGCGTGCCGCGCCGGCCGCGAGCGCGGCCGCGGCGCCCGCCAGCAGCGCCACGCCAAACGGTTTGCCGCCCGCCGCCGAGGAGGCCGGGCCCACCGCGTACGCCACGAAGGGGGCGGCGAACAGCAGCGCGGTGCGCGGCGAGCCGCGCAGACCGGTCAGATGGAGCAGCGCGGCCAGGGCGGGCAGCGCGGCCAGGCAGGGCAGCCGGCCGCTCAGCGGGGTCAGCAGGACCGCTGCCGTCACCGCCGTGGTCGCGGGCAGCAGTTGGCCGCGGGCGAAGGCGAGCGGCGCGGTCGAGCCGAGGACCAGGGCCAGGGTGAGCGGGATGTCGGCGCGGTTCCGGTCGTCGAGGTGCGCGAGGGCCTGGAGCAGCCCGGCGGCGCACAGCGTCGCGGCCGCCACGAGCGGCAGGTCCGGGGCGCGGCCGAGCCGCCGCACCGCCACCACCACGCGCGCGGCCGCGACGCGCCAGGCAGCGACGCGCCCGTCAGCGGCACCCCCGGCCACGACGCGCGCCACCGCTCCGCGCCCAGCCGCGACGCGCCCAGCCGTGACGCGCCCGGCTGCCCCGCGCCCGTCAGCGGCGTGCGCCGCCGCGTCGGCGCGCCGCACCACCGCCGCCCCACGCCCAGCCGCCCCACGCCCGTCAGCGACGCGCCCAGCCGCCTCGCGTCCAGTCGCGGCCCACGCCGCCGCCTCGCGCCCGGCCGCAAACCGCGCCGCCGCAACCCGCGCCGCGACACCGGCCAGGGGCTTTCTCCACCTCACGCCGGTCATTATGCGGCGGGCGGCGCCCCCTGCCGTCCCCCGTGCGGGGGACACCCGGGCGGCAAAGATTCCCCACCGGCGTGACGGCCCGCCGAACACCGCTGCGTAGCGTCCCTGGGCATGGCGGAAACCATGACGGGCCTCTCGATCGAGGCCAACGACCTGCGGAAGCGTTACGGGCCCACGGCGGCCGTGGACGGGCTGACGTTCACGGTGCGGCCCGGCCGGGTCACCGGCTTCGTCGGGCCGAACGGCGCGGGGAAGTCGACGACGATGCGGATGGTGATGGGGCTCGACGCCCCGGACGGGGGCTCCGCCCTGATCGGCGGCCGGCCGTACGCCTCGCTGCGCGAGCCGCTGAAGGTCGTCGGGGCGCTCCTGGACGCCGAGGCGGTCCACCCCGGCCGCCGGGCGCGCAGCCATCTGCTGTGGCTGGCGCGGTACACCGGCCTGCCCGCGCGGCGCGTCGACGAGGTGCTGGAGCTGGTCGGCCTCGCCTCGGCCGCGCGGCGCCGGGCCGGGGGCTTCTCGCTCGGCATGCGGCAGCGGCTCGGCATCGCGGCGGCGCTGCTGGGCGATCCGCCGGTGCTGATCCTGGACGAGCCGGTCAACGGGCTCGACCCGGAGGGCATCCAGTGGATCCGCGGGTTTCTGCGGTCGCTGGCCGCCGAGGGGCGCACCGTCCTGGTCTCCAGCCACTTGATGAGTGAGCTGGAGGACACCGCCGACCATCTGATCGTCATAGGCCGCGGCCGGCTGCTCGCGGACACCGATGTGGCGACGCTGCTGGCCGCCGCGTCCCGGGGCCGCGTCACGCTGCGCACCCCGCACCGCGCGGCGGCGGTGACGGCGCTGACCGGGGCCGGGGCCGAGGTGGCGGTGTTGGGGCCCGACCGGCTCACGGTGGACGGGCTGCCCGCCGAGCGCGTGGTGGCCCTGCTCACCGAGGGCGGGCTGCCGTTCTCGGAGGTGTCGCAGCACCGCGCCTCATTGGAGGAGGCCTATCTCGAACTGACCCGAGAGGCCGCCGAGTTCCGGGCACGGGAGGCCTCGTGATCCGCGCGATCCGCGCCGAGTGGACCAAGCTGGTGTCGGTGCGCAGCACCGCCGTCGCCCTGCTGGCCGCCTTCGCCTTCACCGTGCTCATCGGCTACCTCTCCGCGCAGGGCGGCCACGGGAACGCCAACGACGCCCCGCAGACGGTCGACCACTTCAGCTTCGTACACCGGGCGCTCGACGGCGACGGCAGCGTCACCGCGCGCGTCGCACGGCAGAAGGACAGCGCCCCCTGGGCCAAGTCCGGTGTCGTGATCAAGGCGTCCACGGCCAGTGGCTCCTCGTATGTCGCGCTGATGGTCACCCCCGACCACGGCGTACGGATGCTGGCCGACGCGGAGACGGAGGTCACCGGCGGCGGTGCCACGCACGCCCCGGTCTGGCTCCGGCTGAGCCGCTCGGGGCGGGGCGTGACCGGGTACGAGTCCGCTGACGGCCGCGTATGGCGGAAGGTCGGAAGGCTCACCGCCCGCGCGCTGCCGACGCGGGCCCAGGCGGGGCTGTTCGTGGCCTCCCACGGGCGCAACCACGAGCGTCTGGCGGGGCCCGGCAACATCCTGGGCGGCTTCCGCCCCACGACCGGTCAGGCCGTCTTCGACCATGTCACCCTGGCTCAGGCAGGGGCTTCCGCGCCGGGTGACTGGCAGTTGACGGACGTGGCCGAGGCCCCCGTCACCCATGGGCCGCCCGTCGAGATCCGCACGGCGTCCCCTCACCCCGGCACCCTGCGGCGCGACGGCGGCACCTTCACCGTCACCGGGAGCGGCGACCTGGGCCGCATCGGGATGGCGGGCGTCGGCAGCGAACTCCACGGCTTCGACCGGGTCAAGAACAGCCTCTCCGGGACGCAGTTCGGGCTGATCGCGGTGATCGCGCTGGGCGTGCTCGCCATGACCTCCGAGTACCGGACCGGCACGATCCGTACGACGTTCAGCGCCTCCCCGCGCCGCGCCCGGGCGCTGGCCGCCAAGGCCGTCGTGCTGGCGTCCACCGTCTTCGCCGCCGGGCTCGCCGCCGCCGTCACCTCCCTCCTGCTCACCCGGCCGATCCAGCGCCGCAACGGCATGGGACCGCCGCTCTTCCCCGACCCGTCCCTCAGCGACCCGACGGTGCTGCGCACGGTCGTCGGCACGGCGGCCGTCATGGCCCTGGTCGCGCTGTTCTCCCTGGGCGTCGGCGTGCTGATGCGGCGTACGGCGGGGGCGGTGATCCTGCTCTTCGCGGTGTTCCTGGTGCTTCCGATCGTCGCCCAGGTCAGCTCGATCGGCGTCAACACCTGGGTCAACCGGGCCACCCCGATCGCGGGCCTGGCCATACTTCAGACGATCCACCAGCTCGGCGACGCGATCAGCCCTTGGGGCGGGTTCGCCGTGCTGGGCGGGTACACGGCGGTGGCGCTCGGTGCCGCGTTCCGGGTGCAGGGCAGGCGCGATGCGTGAGGCGCGGCGCGCCGGGCGGGCGCTGCGCGCGGAGTGGACCAAGCTGTGCACGGTGCCGTCCCAGCTGTGGACCCTGGCGGCCCTGGCCGCGCTCATGGCGGGCGTGACGGCGCTCACCGCCGCGGGCCAGGGGCGCGCCCGCGGCACCCCGGCGGACCCGGTGGCGCTCGCCCTGTCGGGCGTATACGCCGCGCAACTCGCAGCCCTCGCGGTCGGGGTGGCGGTGGTCGGTTCCGAGTACCAGCCGAGGGTGATCCGTACGACGCTGGCCGCGCACCCGGGACGGACCGGCGTCCTGGCCGCGAAGGCGGCCGTCGTGACCGCGGCGGTGCTCGCCGCCGGCGCCCCAGGGGTGCTCGGGGCGCTGCTGGCCGGGCGTGCCGTGCCGGCCGGGCAGGGCCTCCGCACGGCCGCCCTGTCCGACCCGGCGCTGTGGCGGGCGGCCGTCGGCACCCTGCTCTACCTGGCTCTGGTAGCGCTGCTGGGCACCGGGGTGGCCGCCGTGCTCCGGCACACCGGGGTCGCGGTCGGGGCCACGGCGGCCCTGCTGTACGGCCCGTTCCTGGCCACGAAGGTCGTCCCGATGTCCGCACACGCCCTCCACCTGGTCGAGAAGGCCTCGCCGATGACCGCCGGCCTCGCCGTCCAGACCACCCTCCCGGGCACCGGCCCCGCCCCCCTCGGCCCGTGGGCGGGGCTCGGCGTCCTCGCCGCCTGGGCCGGGGCGGCGCTGGCCCTGGGCTGGGCGCGGCTGCGGTTCCGGGACGCGTGAGGGGGGCTGAGTCAGCTTCCCTCCGGTGACGCGAGCAGTTCCCGTACGGCCCGGCCGATGAACTCGACGTCGTCGGGGTTGGCTCCGGAACCCGTCAGATGGCCCCACTCGCCGGGAATGACGCGTACCTCACCGCCCGGGATGTGACCCGATGCCCAGGCCTCGTCCTCGGGCGGGAAGTAGAGGTCCTTCTGCGCCGGCATGGCCAGCGTCTTGGCGGTGATGGTGCCGAGCGCCTTGGTGACGGCCCCACCGGCTCCTTCGGTCGCGCCGACGTCCGCGTGCTGCCAGGTCCACAACATCGCGAGCAGGTCGTTGGTCTCCTGCCCGGCGAAGTTGGGCTCCCAGAAGCCGGTGAGGAAGTCGTCGAGGGAGTCGAACCCCAGCGCGCGGTGGCGCTCGTTCCAGTAGAACGCCTGCGAGAAGCCCCATCCGGCGTAGACCCTGGCGAAGGCCCGGAGCCCCGCCTCGTACCCCGGAGCCAGGCGGCCTCGGCGCCATTCGGGGTCCGCGGTGAGCACCGCCCGAAGCCCCTCGAGGAACACGGAGTTGTGGGGCGCGGTCTTCGGCGATCCGCAGAACGGCAGGGCGCGGGCGACCATGCCCGGATACGAGACCGCCCACTGGTACGTCCGCTGCGCGCCCATGGAGCAGCCGATCACGAGCTCAAGGCGTTCAATGCCGAAGTAGCCGTGGGCCACGTGGTGTTGGGCGCGCACGTTGTCGCGCATGGTGATGCGGGGGAAGTCGGCCCCGGCCTGGGGCGCGGGCGTGTTGGAGGGCGAGGAGGAGAGACCGTTGCCGAAGAGGTTCGGCACGATGACGAAGTACCGGTCGGTGTCCAGGGGCCGGCCGGGGCCGATCAGCCACTCGTGGGACGGTCAGGCGTACAGACATTTCAGTTCCGCACACCAGTCACCCGCACGTGCGACACAATCGCATACACGTTCGCCCTCCTCGGTTCCGCCAGGGCTGCGATGCGGGTGCTTCCCACCCGGCAGAGACGATGCCGCGACGCTCCGCGTCGCCATCACGGGATGCGATTCCTCCCGGTCGTGAACGACCGGGGTTCCTCGCGAGATCAAGCTGAACTCCGCGGCGGCCGTGGCCTTACATCAGCCGAGGAGGCGTACGGGGGAACCGTCGAGGAAGGCCCGGATGTCCTCGACGGCATCGCCGTAGTACCTGCGGTAGTTGTCCTGAGAGACATAGCCCAGGTGCGGGGTGGCCAGCAGCCGGGGCACGGTGCGCATGGGGTGGTCCGCCGGCAGGGGCTCGACGTCGAACACATCGACCCCCGCCCCGGCGAAGGCGCCACGCCGCAGGGCGGCGATGAGCGCGTCCTGGTCGACGATGGCGGCCCGGGAGGTGTTGATGAGGTACGCGGTCGGCTTCAGCAGGGCCAGCTCGGCGGCGCCCAGCAGGCCGCGGGTGCGGTCGCTCAGCGCGAGGTGGACGGAGACCACGTCGCTGGAGGCCAGCAGCTCCTCCTTGGACCCGGCGAGCGCCACACCGACCTCGTCGGCTCGCTGCCGGGTCAGGTTCTGGCTCCAGGCCGTCACCTCCATCCCGAAGGCCGACCCGATCCGAGCCACCCGGCTACCGATCTTGCCCAGGCCCAGCAGCCCCAGCCGACGGCCGTGCAGATCCGCGCCGACCGTGCTCTGCCACGGCCCGCCCGCGCGCAGCGCGGTGTTCTCGACGACCAGGCCGCGCGCCAGGCCGAGGATCAGCGCCCAGGTCAGCTCGACCGGCGGCGTGGAGGAGCTGGCGGTGCCGCAGACCGTCACGCCGTGGCGCTCGGCAGCGGCGTAGTCGATCACCGAGTTCCGCATACCGGAGGCGATCAGCAGCTTCAGCTTGGGCAGCCGGTCGAACAGCGAGCCGGGAAAGGGGACGCGCTCGCGCAGCGTGACGACGAGGTCGAAGTCGGCCAGAGCCGCGGCGAGCTCGTCCTCGGTGCCGAAGTGCTCGGTGAAGCCGACAACCTCCACCCGGTCCAGCACGGGCGACCAGTCGGCGCTGGTCAAGGCCACCCCCTGGAAGTCGTCGAGCACCGCACAGCGCAGCTCCATGCCCACTCCCTATCGCGGCTTTCCGCGTTTTGTTGTCCGTTTCGTTGTCCGGGCACCGCCTGCGAAGCTGTTCCCGGCACAGGTTTATCGGCCATACTGCCCGCCGTGGAGCAACGCATAGGACCGAGCACCCCGCCCGTGCCCGCCGCCGGGTTCGATCCGGCGTACATCCCGGGCATCACGGCCCCGCGCCCTGAAGAGCCCAAGGAGGCCGAGTCCCCACTCAAGGACGCCGTCCCCGACGAGGCCGCGGACGTCGAACAGCCCGCCGAGGACGAGCGGGCCGAGTCCGCGGACGCGGCCGAAGAGGACACCGGCGAAGCCGCCGAAGACGAAGCCGGAGCCGAGGCGAAGGCCGAGGACGGAGACGAGGAGGAGGCCGGAGGCCCCGCCTTCGAGGCCTCCGACCACCGCGGCTCGATCGCCGCCGGCCGCCGCGGCGTCACGTTCCAGCTGGACGGCGAGACGGCCGACTTCGACTGGGACGAGATCGGCGCGGTCGAGATCGACACCCCGCGCTTCGGGCGCCGGTTCTCCGTCACCGTCTACACGACCGCCCGCCGCTGGTACTCGGCCGATGTCGTGGCATCGGCCAGGAGCGTCCTCAAGAAGTGGACGGCCGAGCTCGACGAGGTGCTGGACGCCTACTTCGAGGACGCCAAGCCGGAGGACGCCGAGCCCGAGGACGCCGGGTCCGAAGAGGCCAAGTCGGAGGAGGCCAAGTCGGAGGAGGTCAAGTCGCAGGAGGTCAAGTCGGACGACACCGAGCCCGAAGACGCCACGTCCGAAGACGCCACGTCCTGAGGTCCATCCGCGCGTCCGGCCCGGGGCGCACCCGCCGGCCGCGCGGCCACCAGCTTCCGTACCGCCATCGGCTCGGCGAGCACCAGGTCCAGCACCTGCCGCGCATGGCGGAAGTGCGGGGTGGCGCCGTGCCGGGCGAGGGCCTCGGGGCCCGTCCATTCCGCCACCACCACCATGTGACCGGGGTTGTTGGGATCGGCGTAGGGCCGGTAGGCGAGGCAGCCGGGCTCTTCCAGGGACGGTTCGATCATCGCCTCCAGGGCGGTGCGCAGCCGGTCCTCCTGCCCGGGCTCGGCCACGCACTCGGCGACCACGACGAGGGACATACCGGGTCTCCCTTCGGCCGTCAGGGGCGGGCCGGGCCGGTGCCCGCGCCGGTGGCGGTGATGGCGGAGGTGATCTCGTCCAGGTCGGCGCGCGTCAGTTCCACGCCGCCCGCGCCGATCCAGCCGTCGACCTGACCGGGCTTGCGGGCGCCGACGATGGCCCCGGTGATGCCGGGCCAGGCCAGCGCCCACGCGATGGCCACCTCGGCGACCGAGGCGCCGTGCCGCTCGGCGACGGGCCGCAGCGCGTCGGCCAGCCGCAGATTGGCGGCCAGGCCCGTGGTGAAGTCGGCGTGGGCGGCGCGCCAGTCGTCGGCGGGCAGGTTCGCCACGCGCTCGGCGGAGAAGGCGCCGGTCAGCAGCCCGGACTGGAGCGGGGAGTAAACGATCACGCCGGTGTCATGGGCGTGTGCCCAGGCGATCTCGGCGGCGGCCGAGCGGTTGATGGCCGAGAACGGCGGCTGGATGACGTCGACGTGGGCGATCCGCTCGGCGGCCTCCAACTGTTCGGGCGAATGGTTGGACAGGCCGATCGCCCGGACCTTGCCCTCGGCCTTCAGGTCGGCCATGACCTGCCAGTACTCCTCCAGCGGGGTGGCGTTCGGGGACACCGCGCCGGAGCCGTCGCCGGCGTACTCCAGCGACTCGCCGGTGTCCGGCCAGTGCACCTGGTACAGGTCGATCCGGTCGACGCCCAGCCGCCGCAGCGAGTCCTCGATCTCACGCCGCACACTGGCGGGCTTCATGATCCGCCGGGGCGCGGCCTGCGGATCGGCCGGGTCCCAGACCAGACCGACCTTGGTGAACAGATACGGGCGCTCGGCCTCGGGCAGCCCGGCGACGGCCTTGCCGACCAGTTCCTCGGAGTGGCCGAGCCCGTAGACGGCGGCGGTGTCGATCCAGTTGACGCCGGAGGTGACCGCGTGGCGGATCGCGGCGATCGACTCGGCGTCGTCGGTGGCTCCCCAGCCGAAGAACCAGTTGGCCCCGGACACCGCCCAGGAGCCGAAGCCGAGCCGGGTGATGTTCATGCCGGTGGTGCCGAGCGGAAGGGCGGGGAGGCCGCCCGCGGTGGTCGCGCTCATGTGTGGGTGTCTCCTGTACGAGAGTGATCGGGTGCCCTGCGGGGCGCCCGGTGCGCCGGAACCGTTCCGGCGAGACCAACTCTCGCCGCCCCGCCACGGCGTACCCAGTGGCAGCCGGTGCCTGGGCACGGCATGACCAGGCTGGGCCGCCCCGCGACGAGCGCGGGCCGGGGATACTTGCCGCATGGCACTGGACAGACGCGCGGAGCTCGGCGAATTCCTCCGGTCCCGGCGGGCCCGGCTGCGGCCCGAGGAGCTGGGGCTGCCGGGCTACGGCGGCCGCAGGCGGGTCCCCGGGCTGCGCCGGGAGGAGTTGGCCCAGCTGGCCGGGGTGAGCGTCGACCACTACGTGCGGCTGGAGCAGGGCCGTACCCTGCACTTCTCCGAGGCGGTCCTGGACGCTGTCGCCCGGGCCCTGCGGCTGGACACCGTGGAGCGCGAACACCTCTACCGGCTGGCCCGCCCCTGGTCGGAGGCGGACCGGGCGGACGACGCGGACCGGCCGCAGCGCGTACGGCCGGGGCTGCGGCGGCTGCTGGACTCGGTGGGTGACGTCCCGGCGTACATCGTCGGCCGTAACACCGACGTCCTCGCCTGGAACCAGCTCGCCGCGGCCCTGATCACCGACTTCGGCGCCCTGCCGCCCGGGCAGCGCAACCTGGCCCGCCTGGTCTTCCTGGACGAGGGGATGCGCAGCCTGTACGCCGACTGGCGCGGCAAGGCCGACGATGTGGCCGCCTATCTGCGCCTCGACGCCGCCCGCCACCCCGACGACCCGGGAACGGCGGCGCTGCTCGACGAACTCTCCGGCGCCAGCGCCGAGTTCCGCGCGGCGTGGGCGGAGCACCGGCTCAAGGACAAGACGCACGGACGGTACGTCTACCGCCACCCCGTGGTCGGCGAGCTGGACCTCGGCTTCGAGACCCTGCGCCTGCCCGACGACCCCGACCAGGCGCTGATCGCCCACACCGTGGATGAGGGCTCCCCGTCCGAGACCGCGCTGCGGCTGCTGACGGCGTGGGCGACGTCCCGGCACGACGCCCGCGTCCCCTGAGCCGCCCGCCCGGCGCGGACACCGCGGACACCGCGGGCACCGCGGACACCGGGCGGACGGCTCCCGTACGGCGGGGCTCACGGCATGGCCAGGGCCTCCGTCGGGGAGAGCCGGGAGGCGCGGAGCGCCGGGTAGAGACCGGCGAGGCCGCCGATGGCGAGGGTCGCGGCCAGGCCGCCGAGCAGCGCCCACGGCGGCACCACGACGGGCCAGCCCTGCGACAGCGCGTAGCCCGCCGTGACCGTGGCGCCCAGCAGCGCCCCGCCCGCTCCGCCCAGGGCGGACAGGAGCTGGGACTCCGCGACGAACTGGGTGCGGATCTGGCCCCGGGTCGCGCCCAGGGAGCGGCGCAGCCCGATCTCCGCCCGGCGCTCCAGTACGGAGATCACCATCGTGTTGGCCACCCCGACGCCGCCGACCAGCAGCGCCACCGCGCCCAACCCGAGGAGCAGCCCGGTGAAGGCCTCGCCCGCCGCCTGCTGGGCCGCCAAGGCGTCGGAGGGCCGGGAGACCTCGACCTCGCCGGGCGCCTCGGGGTTGGCGGTGGCGCCCAGGACGGACGCCACCGACTCGACCGCGGAGTCCTGCGAGCGGGTGTAGATGGTGGTGGGGCGCCCGTCGAAGTACAGCTCGGCCTCGGCCGCGCGCCAGCCGACGAGGGCCGCGGTGTCCAGCTCCGGGGCGAGCGGGGCGGGTTCGAGGACGCCGATGACGGTGAACCACCGGCCGCCGATCAGGACCCGGGTGTCCGGGCCGACCTGCCCGATCCCGAGCCGTTCGGCGGCGGTGGCGCCGAGCACGGTCGTCGGGTAGGCGCTGGTGGCGCCGTTGAGCCAGGCGCCGGCGCGGAGCTTGGCCCCGAGGGTGGCGCGCAGGTCGGTGCGGGCGGCGTAGGCGGCGATGCCGTTGGTCTCCGCCTCGGGGATCTTGTCCGTGCGGTAGACCTTGGTGTTGGTGAGCTTGCCGACGGCCGACACCGCGTACACCGGGTCGATCCGCGCCACCATCTCCTCCGCGGTGTCCGGGAGCCGGGCCTGGCCGCCGGACATCGTCGAACCGGGCGAGACCGTCAGCAGGTTGGTGCCCAGCGCGGCGAGGCTGCGGTCGAGATCGGCGCGGGAGGAGGACGAGATGCCGACCACCGCGACCATCGCCGCGATGCCGATGGCGATGCCCAGCGCGGAGAGGAAGGCCCGCAGCGGACGGGTGCGCAGGCCCACCGCGCCGACCGTGACCACGTCGCGGGGGCGCAGCCGGGCGGGGCGGAGCGCGTCGGCGCGCCGGACCGCACCCCCGCGACGGTCCGTACGGGCCTCCGGGAGTGCCTCCGTACGGGCCTCCGTGGGTGGACCCGGGTGGGTGTCCGTGGGTGGATCCGGGTGGGTGTCCGTGGCCATCAGCCCGCCACCACCCGGCCGTCGCGCATCCGCACCTGCCGCGGCAGGCTGTCGGCGATCTCCCAGTCGTGCGTGATGATCACGACGGTGGTCCCGGCGGCGTGCAGCTCCCGCAGCAGCCGCATCACCTCGGCGCCGGAGACGGAGTCGAGCGCGCCGGTCGGCTCGTCGGCCAGCAGCAGGGCCGGTTCGCCCGCCACCGCGCGGGCGATGGCGACGCGCTGGCGCTCGCCGCCGGACAGCTCGTGCGGCTCGTGGTGCACACGGTGGCCGAGCCCGACCCGGTTCAGCATCAGGGCGGCACGCCGACGCCGCTCGCCCACCGACAGCCCGGAGTACAGGAGCCCGTCGGCGACGTTGTCCAGCGCCGAGGTGCCGGTGGCAAGGTGGAAGTGCTGGAAGACGAAGCCGATGCGGCTCGCCCGCAGCGCGGAGAGCCTGGCGTCGGAGAGCGCGCCGACGTCGTATCCGTCGATGCGCACGCCGCCGGTCGTGGGCCGGTCCAAGGTGCCGAGAATATGCAGCATCGTCGACTTGCCCGAGCCGGACGGGCCGACGATGCCGACGAGCTCGCCCGGCGCGATGTCCAGACTGACGCCGCCCAGCGCGGTGACCCCGCCGGGGTAGGTCTTGGTCACATCCGTCAGACGGATCACTTCGGCACCCCCACCTTCGTGCCCTCGGCAATGCCCTCGCCGGAGATCTCCACCCGGCCGTCGGCGAACAGGCCGGTGGTCACCGGCACATACGACGAGGTCGAGCCGTGGACGACCTCCACGCCGAAGCCGCCCTCGGCGAGCGCCAGCAGCGCGCCGACCGGCACCGTGAGCACGTCCTCGCGGGTCTCGGAGGCGAAGTCGACGTGCACCGCGGCCAGTGTGTAGGCGTCGGCGGCCTTCCGGCCCACCTCGTCCTTGAACCCGACGACCACCTCGACCTTCGTCTTCGCCTCCTCCCCCTGCCCGTTGCCCGGCTCGATCACCGTGGCGACGTCCTGAACGGTGCCCTTGACGGTCCGGTCGTCCGGCAGCACGACCTCGACCTCCCTGCCCTCCTTGGCCAGCCGCTGGTCGGCGGGGTCGAGCTCCACCGTGACGGCCTGCTCGGTGGCGGTGTACGACAGCACCTTGCCGCCGGGGCCGACCGTGTCGCCCTTACGGGCCGCCACGCTGTCCACCCGGACCGCGCCGGGCGCGAACACCACGCTCCCCAGCTCCACGGACCCGGTCTCCGCGAGTCCCAGGTCCTCCTGCCACGCGCGCACCGCCTCGGCCGTGGCGGCGGTGTACTCGTCGTCGACCGTGAAGCCCGTATAGCCGAGCGCGCTGAGGTTCTTCTCCAGCTGGCGTACGTCCACGCCCTCGGTGCCCGTCTTCATGGGGCGGTACGCGGGCGTCGAGCCGTACATCAGCGTCACGGGCCGCCCGTCCGCCTCGTACAGCGCCTGGCCGCGGGTGATCCGGTCCCCGGCCTCGGGCGCCCCGGTGACCGTGCCGGGCCGCCGGGCGGCCAGGGTGGCCGCCGGGCCGAAGCCGAGCTGTCCGTCGACGCTCTGGGTGTCCTTGAGCGTCCGGCGGGTCACCTCGGCGGTGTTCGGCGGCAGTTCGCCCGCCGCCTGGTCGCCCGAGGCGCGGCCGCCCAGGCCGAGCGTGGCGGCGGTGGCGCCGACGCCCGCCAGCAGGAGGACGGCGGCGGCGAGGGCGATCTTCTTGCCGCGGCCGCGGCCTTTGCGGCGACGGGCCCCCGGTGCCGGGGCCCGTGTCTCCGGTGCCGGGGCCGGTGTCTCCGGCGCCTGCTCCGGTTCGCGTTGCCCCTTCTGCTCGAGCGCCGGTTCCCGCTCTTGCGCGCTGTCCACGGCGGCTTCCCCCATCAGCCCTTTTCCTTGTGCAGAGTGCCGCCGCCGCCCATGTACTTGTTGCACGCCTTCTCGGCCTTCTTGAAGTCCGGGTCGTCCATGACCGTTCCTTCGAGCCGGATTCCGCCCTCCGTCGACGGATCCGGGAATTCCTCCACACCCCGCTCACGCATGCACTGGGCGTACTTGCGCATGTTCTCCTGCGCCTTCGCGTCCGGCTTGCGTCCGCCCCCGTTCTGCACCGGGTCGTACTCGCGGCAGGCCTCCTGAGCCTTCTCCACCGTCCCCTTGGGGGTGCCCGGCGGGATGTCGAGAGTGACCCCCTTCCCGGGCTCCGGGTCCTCCATGTCGATGCCGTGCTCGCGCATGCACTGCGCGAACTTGACCCCCATCTCCTGGGGACTCAGGCCCGCGCCCGAGTCGGCGCCCCCGCTCTTCTTCGCGCCGCCGGCCGAGGCCACCTTGCCGTCGCCACCGCCGTCGGAGCCGCACCCGGTCAGGGCCAGGGCCAGGGTCAGCGCCAGTGGCACGGCCGCGGCCATGCCGAGGATCCGCCTGCTCATCGCGTCGTCTCTCCTTCTGCTCGATCCGTACGGAGTGGATGCAAGAGCAGGCCGCGTTTCCCCCGCGTTTCCAGCGCGCGCTAACGGCGAGGAAACGCGGCCACGGGCACCATGACCCTCGCGCGGAAGGACTGTGCGCAAGGACAGGGGGACGTATGCGGGTGCTGGTGGTCGAGGACGAACCCTTGCTCGCCGACGCGATCACGGAGTGGCTGCGCGACGAGCCGCACGCGGTCGACGTCGCGTACGACGGCACCGCGGCGCTGGAGCGGCTGACCGTCAACGACTACGACGTGGTCGTCCTGGACCGGGACCTCCCCGGCGTGCACGGCGACGAGGTCTGCCGCGAGCTGGCCGGGGCCGGGGCGACGGCGCGCGTGCTGATGCTCACCGCCGCCGCCGACGTCGCCGACCGCGTCGCCGGGCTCTCCCTCGGCGCCGACGACTACCTCACCAAGCCCTTCGCCTTCGCCGAACTCGCCGCCCGCGTCCAGGCGCTGGGCCGCCGCAGCCGCCCGGCCGCGCCTCCGGTGCTGCGCCGGGCCGGCATCACCCTGGACCCGGCCCGCCGCGAGGTGTTCCGGGACGGGCGCTACGTACCGCTGTCGAAGAAGGAGTTCGCCGTGCTGACCGAGCTGCTGCGGGCCGACGGAAGCGCGGTCTCCGCCGAACAGCTGCTGGAGAAGGCCTGGGACGAGCACGCCGACCCGTTCACCGGGGCCGTCCGGCTCGCCGTGCTGAAGCTGCGCCGCAAGCTCGGGGATCCGCCGGTCGTCGAGACCGTCACGGGCGTGGGGTACCGGATCCCATGACGCGTCTTCTGCGGCCACGCCGCGTCAGCCTGCGGGCCCGGCTGACCCTGATCTACGGCGGCCTGTTCCTCGCGGCCGGTGTGGTGCTGCTCGGCGTCACCTACGCGCTGTTCAACCAGCAGCTCGTCGGCGGCGGCCTGAAGATCTTCGCCCGCAGCATGAAGACCGACGGCCCCGCCGCGGGCCCGCCCGAGAATCAGGTGATCACCGGGGACGGCCGTGTCCTCACCAACGAGTCGGCGCAGAAGTGGGTCCAGGACGAACGCGACCGGCTGAACGCCGCCGCCACCGCCTCGCTCGTCACCCAGGGCGGGCTCGCCCTCCTGGTCGTCGGCGGCGCGGCGGCCGGCTTCGGCTGGCTCGCCGCCGGCCGGGTGCTGGCCCCGCTGCACCGGGTCACCGACACCGCCCGCCGCATCGCGAGCGCCCCCGCCGCCGACCGCGGCCTGCACGAACGGATCGCCCTGCGCGGCCCCGACGACGAGGTCAAGGACCTCGCCGACACCTTCGACACGATGGTCGAACGGCTCGACCGGTCCTTCGACGGCCAGCGCCGCTTCGTCGCCAACGCCTCACACGAACTGCGCACCCCGCTGACCCTGGGGCGGGCCCTCGTCGAAGTGGCCATGCACCGCAGAACCGCCTCCGAGGACGTCAAACAGCTCGGGGAGAACCTCCTCGAGATCAACACCAGACACGAGCGGCTGATCACCGGCCTGCTGCTGCTCGCGAGCTCCGAGAACGAGATCACCGAGCGGCGGCCGGTCGACCTCTCCGACGTCGTCGACCACGTCGTCGGACAGACCGCGCGGGAGGCGGAGGCGGCCGGGGTCGTCGTACGGCAGCAGCCCGCCCCGGCCCCCACGACGGGCGACGCGCTGCTGCTCGAACGGCTGGTGCACAACCTCGTCGAGAACGGCATCCGCCACAACACCCCCGACAACGACGGCGGCGGCTGGGTCCAGGTCACCTGCCACACCCGCGACACCGGCGACGACGACGGCCGGGCCGAGGTGGAGGTCGAGGTGAGCAACACCGGCCCCGCCGTCCCCCCGTACGAACTCCCCGCCCTCTTCGAGCCCTTCCGCCGCCTCGGCACCGACCGCCTGGTCACCGCCAAGGGCGCCGGCCTCGGACTGTCCATCGTCCGCTCCATCGCCCACGCCCACGGCGGCGACGTCACGGCCCACCCCCGCGAGGGCGGCGGTCTGACCGTGACGGTGACCCTGCCCGCCCACGCGGAATGAGCGCGGGCCGCCCGTCTCTGTTCCCCCTCATGTCACCCATTCCCGACCCGGAGGTCTTCTCGTATGCGCTTTAACACTCCGTCACGTCTCTCGAGGCGCTTCCTGCTTGCCGCAGGACCTGCCATCGGGCTGTCCGGACTCGCCCCCGTCTCTGCCGCCGCGAAACCCGTCACCCCCCGGGCCGTCCGCGCTACGGCTCCGCGCTCCGCCAGTCACCTTGTCCTCGACTACCGGCCGAGCCAGGCCACGGGCTGGCCACCGCACCCCGGCAAGGCGACGGGGACAATCGGCGGGCACATCGCCACGCAGGACTTCACGTTCAACGGCACGCGGTACCGGATCAGCCTCCTGCCGTTCGGACAGGACAGCGACGCGCCGGATCCCGTCTACGAAGACGTCCCGGCCGATACCGCCATTGCGTTCGAACAGACGCTGGCCGATGCCTTCGGTGACTTCTACGCGTTCCGTTACCAGGGCGGCTTTCCGGGCGAGGGAGAGTTCAGGGTCCAGTCGTACAGCGTCACCGCCGGCGAGCCGACGGCGGAGCAGCCGGGGACGAGCTTCGGCGGCGGGGTTTACGTCGTCTACGACCCGGACGTCCGACGTGGCGACCCTGGGATCCAGGATTCGATCCAGTGGATCCAGGTGGTCCGCTCCTCTGGCTTCGACAGCAGACCAAGCGAAGTCGACAACCTGCACCGGGCGAACCCGTTCTCCATGGACGGGGGCCTGACCTCGGTCAACGGCACCCAGGTCTGCAACTTCCACGACGAGGCCGTCTTTTCCCTGGACGGGAACTTCTCCTTGGAGGGCGAGTTCATGGCCGAGGTCTTCCTCGCCCAGGACACCGGTCGCAAGGACACGTCGGGCCGGGGAATCGTCAAGATCTTCGGCGGCCTCAAGTGGGGCTGGCAGGTGCGGCCGGTCTAGCCAGGTGGGCGCGGCGGCCGAGGCGCCGTAGCCGGCCCGCCGGCGCGGCTGGGCCGCTCCAAAGCAACGATGCGCTCTCGTGGCGAGACCTGGACCGATAGGTCTTGTTCCGTGACGCGCGTGCAACTGACGGACGCCCCCCGAGGGGAGTTTGGCGCATGGTCGACCGTCCACAACCGCTTCCGCGGTGACGTCACCTTGCATGTAGTCTCGGTATTGATCAATCGTCTCGCGGCTTGGAGGAAGCACCCATGACGAAGGCCCCGTTCGTCGCCATGGCCGGCGCTACCGCGGCGCTTGGGACTGCGCTTGGTTCCCTGGCGCTTCAACTGCGCGCGACCGGCTACGAGCAGTACGTCGAATCAGTGGCCACCTTCAGCGTCCTGATGTACGTCACCGCAGCTCTGGTTGTGGTGACGTGGGTCCGGGACGGTCGCCGGCACTCGAACTGAGTTCTTCGCGCAGTCATTGAGTTGGCGGCCTGATCCCTCTTCTGAAGAGTCCGGCATCATCCCCTGGGGACGGTCAGGCCGTAGCGGAGTTTGGCCTTGGCCTGTGCGCCGAGGCGGTCGTAGAAGCGTGCGGCCCCCGCGTTCCATTCGGGGGTCTGCCACTGGATCTCGGTGAGGCCGAGGCGCCTCGCCTCGGCCGTCACGGCGTCCATGAGGAGCACGCCGATCCCCGAACTCCGGTGAGCAGGGCTGAGGAAGAGGCAGTCCAGGTGGAGGTATTCGCCACCCTGCCAGGTGGAGAGTTCGGGCGCGCAGGTGGCGTAGCCGACGACCTCCCCGCCGGGCACCTCCGCCACCAGGCAGCGCAGCCGTGGTGCCGGGTCGGAGAAGAGGAGCGTCTCCAGCCGCTGCACGAGGTCGGGCACAGGGGGCGCGGCTCGTTCGTAGACGGCGTGTTCGGCGGCCAGTTCGGCGACCCGCGGGAGATCGCCCGGGCGTGCGTTCCGCACGGTCGGGGTGCCGTTCACCGGATGCCTCCTGTCATGGTGTCCGCGCTCCAGGCGGCCAGCCGGTCGGGGATCGGGCCGCTGCCGTCCAGGATGTGCCGGGAGAACGCATCGCGTTCGTGGGCCAGGACGGCCGCTTCCCAGACGCAGGGAGCCAGGCCGACTCGGCCCGGGCGGAGCTGTCCGGGCTGCCCAACTGGTCCGGCGAAGACAGCCAGGTCGGACATGTACCCCTCGATCCAGCTGTGGACGAGGACATAGTCGCCGTCGCCACCGGCGTGCACGATCAGGACAGCCAGACCGAGGGACCCGCGGGTGCCGCCCAGCTCCAGGTGCGCCGCGGCGATCCGCAGGGCGGCAGCCGTGTCCTGTTCCGTTACGGTGCGGTCGGGCGCCTGAAGTGCGTACACCTTGACGAGGTGCCCGCTGACCTCCCGGGTGCCCAAGGGCCGAGCGGTGCGTTCGTGGTGGCCTTGGGCCAGGCCGAGCAGTGCTTCCGTGTCCAACGATTACTCCCCGGTGTCTTTCGGCTTGCCCAGTGGGCTGGAGGTGAGCAACGTCCCGTCGAACGGCGCTGTCGCGCCCATGCGGGCGAGAATGCCGTCGAGTTCGGGTCCCGGTGGGTTGGCGCACCCCAGCGAGACGGCGACGATCTGGGTGCGGTCGTCGATGGCCTGCTGGACGCGCAGTTCACTGATGGTGCGGGCGAAGGCATCAAGGTTGTGGTGCTCGCTGAAGCCGGGCAGCAGGCCGTCATTGCAGTCGAGCAGGATGAATTCGTAGGTGGGGTGGTCGGCAGGCGGCAGCGGTGCCCCGGTGTCCCAAGCGGCCAGGAGACGTTGGTCGATGTCGTACAGCAGGGCCGGGCCGACGTGCGGGTCATGGCTCCAGTGTCTGGCGGCCAGCGCGCGCACCTGGTGACCGCTGGCCAGCCGCCGTTCCTGACCGGCCAGAAGCGGTGTCCAGGTGACGGGGTCGCCGGGAGCGACCCAGTCGCGGCACACCTCGAGCGCCGCGGGAGGGCCGGCGATCTCCAGCGGGCCGACCACGCCCTGGCGTGCCTGGGCAGCCTGCCTCCACAGCAGCGGCTGGGGATCGGCGTGGTCGGGATGAGCGTGTGTGAAGAGCACGGTCCGCACCATGTCCAAGGGGACTCCCGCGCGCCGAGCGCTTCCGGTGTCGATCAGCAGTGTGCGGTCCACCAGGACGCTCGTCTGCCCGCGGGAAGCTCCGGGAGTCTGCCGTGCCCACTGGCAAGACCGGCAGACGCACCATGGATTGGGCCACCCGTCCCCGGAACCTGTCCCCAACAGATGTACGTTCACAGGCCCTTCCACTTCCCCCAGGGTTCTCACTTCCCGCCGATTATCGCCCAGATCTTCGGCAAGAACGGAGATCAGGCTTCCGAAGGGTGTTGCTCCCAGGGATTCGACCACGTAGCTTCCTGAACATGTTCACTGAACCTGTTCAGTCTCGCGCCGCGAAGCGGGAGGCGACGCGACAGAAGGTGCTGGCTGCAGCCGAGCGGCTGTTCCGCGAGCAAGGATTCGGTGACACAACGGTCCGTCAGATCGCTGCCGATGCGGCAGTCAGCACCGGGACTGTGATGTCGGTCGGCGACAAGGACGCTCTCCTGGTCGCCATCTTCGACCGCTGGATCGATGCCGTACACCAAGAGAGAAAAGGTGCCGACGGACCAGCTTCCGGCCCGCTGACCGCGGACGTCGCGGTAGACGCGGTCATGGCTCTCTTCGAGCCTTTCATCCGCTACTTCGCACGCGACGCGGAACTCTCGCGCGAGTACGCGGCAATCATCGTGCGAGGAGAACGCGAGTCGGCGATCTTCCAGAACCTCGCGCTGTCTCTAATCGCCGAGATCGATGGAGTGCTCGCGCGAGCGGGTCTGTCCGGAGTCGATGCCGGTCGTGGGGCGCGCGTCAGCTACTTCTCGTATCTCGGCATCCTCATGACCGTGTCCAACGGTGCCATCAGTGAGCACGACGCGATCGAGCAGCTCCATGAGGTGATCGAAGTCGTGATCGCCCGTGAAGGAGGAGACAAATGACCGACACACCCCATTACTGGTGGCTCACGGCACTGCTGGCGCTCGTCCTGTTCGGCGACGCCGTGATGTCGTTGCGGCCGCCGGGCTTCATCCGGCGGTGTCTCGACGGGGTCCGGCTGCCGCGAGACTGGTGGTGGATCCTCGTCGTGATCAAGCTCCTGGCGGCGGCTGGACTGGCAGTCGGCCTCAAGTACCCCGGTGTCGCGTTCACCACGAACGTCGCCGTCATCGGGTACTTCATATGTGCGGCGTATGCGCACTTCCGGGCGCGGTTCCTCAAGCAGGAGTTCTGGCTCAACTGCCTGGGCATGCTGGCCTTCTCGGTGGCTGTGCTCATCGTGTGCTACATGGTGTGATGCGGCAGCGTGCGGTGGATCTGAAGGTCCGGGCGCATGACCACAGCGGCCCGGTCGGCCAAGATGGCAGTGCGGGCACAGGCCCTCCACGCGATCACACAGCGTAGCCAGCTTTGAAAATGACTCAAGGGTAGGGTTCGCCGCAATTTTGAACTCGAGTGCGACGCCGGAGGAAGCAGCGTGAGTCAGGAAACGGACGAGGCCAGGGCCCTGAGGCTGGAGCGGGCGTACCACGCCGCTCTCAAAGCCGACGCCGACTACGACATATTGGATCCGCTCCGCGGCGAACTCGAGGAGACCTACCGACGAATCCTGGAAACCAACCCCGACGACGCGGACATACTGACCGATCTGGCCGTGCTCCTCTCCACGGATGTGCAGCTGCCGGACGGAGAGTCGGTGGAGCTGTTGTGGCGGGTATTCGATAGGGACCGCGGAGATGAAGACGCGTGCAACAACCTGGTGAGCGTGCTCGAAGCGCTCTCCGAAGAGGAAGAAGTGGATGAGGTCTACCGTCAGGCCTCTGAAGCGGGAAATCTCCAGGCAGCCTTCGAGCTCGCGGCGCGACTCGACGAGCGAGGGGACCTCGAAGAGGCGGAACCGCTCTACCGTCGGGCAGCCGAAGCGGGCCACGCCGACGCTCTGGCGAACCTCGCCGACATTCTGGAGGAACGCGGCGATTCCGAAGCGGCCATGACGCTCTTTCGCCAGGCCCTGCTCGACGGAGGTAGCGAATCGCTTAATCAAGTCGGGCGCAGCATCGCCAAATATGATCCCGAAAGAGCCGTCGCTCTGTTCCGTCGGCTTGTCGGCGCCGGGGACGACACCGCGCCGAGCAACCTGGCCGAGCTCATGAACCCCGGGCGGCATTGGTCGAACCGGTCGTGACCGCCTGGCGGGCCGAACGCCGCGGCCGCGGAATCGCCGCGCCCGCTATGCTGCCGCGCTCGACGTTCCGCGCCACGTCGTCGAGTACCTGTCCCGCCTGCTGGCCGCCCTCCGACGTCGGCACCGATCGCGGGATCCCCTGGGCCGAGCCGCCTCACGACGGTCAGCGCCACTCGGGCGGGATGTTGGCGAGCTGCTTCAGCAGATCCCAGTCAGCCGGCCGCAGCTTCGGCTCGTGCCATGGGGCGCCGCCGGCGACCCAGTAGCCGCGCACCTCACGGACCTGCGAGATGTTGTCATCGCCAATGCCGGACTCGTTGTAGCAGCAAGGGCAGATGACGTACTGCGGGACGCCGTACTCGTCGAACACCGGCTCGCCGTCGTCATACCCGCAGATCCGGCAGGCTGTCTCGGTCTTGTCTTCCCCGTCTTCCCTGCTCATCTCGGCGGCTGTCTATCCGCGGTCCGAATTTGGCTCGGCAGTGCCGTCTGAGGTCGTTTCGGGTTTCGTGTGGAGGACTTCGCGGGCCTGGTCCGCGGCGCGGGTGATGCTCTCGGAGACGAAGTCGAGGAAGCGGGCGATGTTCTCGAGGCGGGTGGCGGCCGGGGTGTGGGGGCCGAGGACACCCACACCCTGTCGTGCGACTTCGGCGAGCTGGATGGTGCCGCGGGCGCTGGCGATCATGGACTGGTACCAGACGTCTTCGTCGGCGATGTAGCGCTCACGGCGGCGTTCGTCACGTTCACGGAGCACGAGGCCCTGGCTCTCGAGGAACGCGATGGCTTTGGAGATGGACGCCGGGCTGACCTGGAGGCGTTGGACGAGTTCGGCCGCGGTGAGGCTGCCCGCGTCGCTGGTGTAGAGGCTGGCCAGCACCCGGGCCATCATCTTGGGCGTGCCCGCCTGCATGAGGACGGTGGTGAACGTCTCCTCGTACTCGCGCACGGCCTCGGCGTCGCGCCCGTGGGCCAGTTCGGGTGTCTGCGGCCCTCGGGGTGTGACCTGTCGGCGGCGGTGGGTGCGGTGTTCGGTGGCACGGTGGGCGAGGTCGGCGCGGTAGGCGGTGGGGCCGCCGTTACGCATCACCTCACGCGTGATCGTCGAGGTCGGGCGGTCGAGGCGTCTGGCGATCTCCGCGTAGGCGAGGCCGTCGGCCAGCCCCAGTGCGATCTGCTGACGTTCCTGCTGAGTGAGCCTGCCTCCCGGCATCGCGGTCTCCTTCGTGGTCCCTGGTGCCTCCAGCATAGCGTTCACTTCCACCCCATTGCAACGAGCAGGTGGCCGATGTTGCGTTACCTTCAGAACCGTTGCAACGAAATCACGGCTTCTACCTGCATGAATGCCGATTGCGCGCAACGATTCTGTTGCTGGATTCCTGAATGCAACGTAGCTTTTCCCTCATCGGAAACAGCAACGAACACAGGAGAGCATGATGCAGAAGTTCGACACCTCCGCCCCGGTGACCACCGTTCTCGACATCCCCGCGGGACGCATCCAGTTCATCGCCGCCGACCGCGCCGACACCACGGTCGAGGTCCTGCCCGCGAACGCCGCCAAGAGCCGCGACGTCAAGGCGGCGGAGCAGATCGAGGTCGCCTACGGCGACGGCGTCCTGCGGATCGCGGCCCCAGCGGCGAAGAACCAGTACTTCGGCCCCTCCGGATCCATCGAGGTGACGGTCCAGCTGCCCGTCGGCTCCCGCGTCGAGGCGAAGGCGGCCGCCGCCGAGTTCCGGGCCGTCGGACGCCTCGGTGACGTCGTCTTCGAGGGCGCGCTCGGCGCGACCAAGATCGACGAGGCCGCGAGCATTCGTCTCACCGCCGCCGACGGTGATGTCTCGGTCGGCCGCCTGGGCGGCCCCGCGGAGATCAGCACGCAAAGGGGCAACATCCACATCGCCGAGGCGATGCGCGGCACGGTCGTACTGACCACTCAGATGGGCGATGTGTCGGTCGGTACCGCCCACGGGGTGTCCGCCTCCCTGGACGCCGGCACCGGCCACGGCCGGATTCACAACGCGCTCAAGAACGACGGCGCCGCCGACCTGAACATCCGCGCGACCACCTCCCACGGCGACATCACCGCCCGCAGCCTCTGATCCCCGCCCGCCGTCTCTCAAGCAGGAGCACCCACCATGACCGACTTGGCCATCGCGGCGTACGGGCTGCACAAGTCCTACGGCGACAAGGCCGTCCTCGACGGCGTCGACCTGGCCGTCCCGGAAGGAACGGTCTTCTCCCTCCTCGGCCCGAACGGCGCCGGCAAGACCACCGCCGTCAAGATCCTGTCCACCCTGATCGGCGCCGATGACGGCGTGATCCGCGTCGGCGGCCACGACCTGGCAGCCGATCCGCAGGCGGTGCGTGCCGCGATCGGTGTCACCGGGCAGTTCTCCGCCGTCGACGGGCTGATCACCGGTGAGGAGAACATGCTCCTCATGGCGGACCTGCACCACCTCTCCAAGCGCGAGGGACGGCAGGTCACCGCCGAACTGCTGGAGCGCTTCGACCTCGTGGAGGCCGCGAAGAAGCCGGCCTCCACCTACTCCGGCGGCATGAAGCGCCGCCTCGACATCGCCATGACCCTGGTCGGCAGCCCGCGGATCATCTTCCTCGACGAGCCGACCACCGGCCTCGACCCACGCTCCCGGCACAACATGTGGCAGATCATCCGGGAGCTGGTCACGGGCGGCGTCACCGTCTTCCTCACCACCCAGTACCTGGAGGAGGCCGACGAACTCGCCGACCGCATCGCCGTCCTCAACGACGGCAAGATCGCCGCCGAGGGCAGCGCCGGGGAACTCAAGCGGCTCATCCCCGGCGGGCACGTCCGGCTCCGCTTCACCAACCCGGCCGCGTACCGGAGCGCCGCCTCCGCCCTGCACGAGGGCACCCGGGACGACGAGGCCCTCGCGCTCCAGATCCCCAGCGACGGCAGCCAGCGCGAGCTGCGCTCCATCCTCGACCGGCTCGACGCGGCCGGCATCGAGGCCGACGAACTGAGCGTGCACACCCCCGACCTCGACGACGTCTTCTTCGCCCTGACCGGCAGCGCCGACGTGCCCACCCAGAACAACCAGCCCAAGGAGACCGTCCGATGAGCTCCCCCCTGGCTCCCGCCCGCCCGACCCGGATCTCTCTCGCCCTGCGCGACTCGGCCACGATGCTGCGCCGCAACCTCCTGCACGCCCGGCGCTACCCGTCGCTCACCCTGAACCTGCTGCTCACGCCGATCATGCTGCTGCTGCTCTTCGTCTACATCTTCGGCGACACCATGAGCGCGGGCATCGGCGGCGGTGGCGCCGATCGCTCGGAGTACGTCGCGTATCTCGTCCCGGGCCTCCTGCTGATGACCATCGGCTCCACCACGATCGGGACGGCGGTCTCCGTCTCCACCGACATGTCCGAGGGCATCATCGCCCGCTTCCGGACGATGGCGATCCACCGCGGTTCGGTGCTCGTCGGGCACGTCGTCGGCAGCGTGCTGCAGTCGATCGTCAGCGTGGTGCTCGTCGGCGCCGTCGGCGTGGCCATCGGCTTCCGCTCCACCGATGCCACCGTCGTGGAGTGGCTGGCGGCGTTCGGACTGCTCGTGCTCTTCGCCACGGCGCTCACCTGGATCGCGGTCGGCATGGGCCTGATCAGCCCCAACGCCGAGGCCGCGAGCAACAACGCCATGCCCCTGATCTTCCTGCCGCTCATCTCCAGCACTTTCGTCCCGGTCGACGCGATGCCGGGCTGGTTCCGGCCGATCGCCGAATACCAGCCCTTCACGCCCGCCATCGAGACCCTGCGCGGCCTGCTGCTCGGCACCGAGATCGGCAACAACGGATGGCTCGCCATCGCCTGGTGCCTGGGGCTCGCGGTGCTCGGCTACCGCTGGTCGACCTCGAAGTTCAACGACGACCCGAAATAGCCGCGATGACAACGCGGGCCGCCTCCCGCAAGTCGTCCCACCCGAGGGCGGCGTACACCGACACCCGTCGGAGTACGCCGCCCCGTTCGTGTACCGGTTCAGCCGAAGAGGTTGTACTGCTGCCAGCCCGTGCCGATCGTGACCGGCGTGCCGAAGAGGTCGGACGTGGCCTTGCCGGTGCCCGGGTAGAGGTAGAGCGTGCCGGCGGGGGTGCGGGCGACGAGGTCGGCTCTGCCGTCGCCGGTGATGTCGCCCACCGTGTCGAAGGCGTTGTACTGGCTCCACGTACGGACGTGGATCCGGGTGGCAAACGCCCCGGAGCCGGACTTGCCGGTGCCCGGGTAGAGGTAGACGTACGAGTTGCTGCTGCTGCGGGCGATCAGGTCGGGCTTGCCGTCGCCGGTGAAGTCGCCGTGGCCGAGCAGCCGGTTGTACTGGTTCCAGCCGGTGCCGACCGCGACCGGGGAGGCGAAGGTGCCGTCGCCCTTGCCCGGGTAGATGTAGAGCGTGCCGCTCGCGGTCACCGACAGCAGGTCGGGCAGCTGGTCGCCGGTCAC
This sequence comes from Streptomyces sp. ME19-01-6, assembly GCF_033793745.1. NCBI lineage: Bacteria > Bacillati > Actinomycetota > Actinomycetes > Kitasatosporales > Streptomycetaceae > Streptomyces > Streptomyces sp. ME19-01-6. The sequence continues at coordinate 162,694 of NZ_JARAXF010000005.1, forward strand.
ATCGCCGGGCGCGACGACCTTGGTACGGGTGGACCAGTTGCCGAAGACCAGGGTGGTGGTCCAGCTGCCGCTGGCCGGGACCCAGTGGCGCCAGTAGATCGCCCCGGTGGAGGAGCGGCGGATGATCTGGTCCTGGAAGCCGTCCCGGTTGAGGTCGGTCTGCAGGACGACGTTCTTGTCGCTGTACGAGCCCCAGGAGACCCGCGTGGCGAACGACGTGCCCTTGGAGTCGTATTCGTAGGCCGTGTTGTCCGAGGCGCGGCGCACGAACAGGTCGGCCCTGGCGTCGCCGTTCAGGTTGCTGTCGTCGATGCGCGGGTAGGCCGCCCCGACGTACGTGCTCACCTTGGTGAACACGCTGTACGAGCCCTCGGCCACGCAGTCGGTCGCCCCCCAGGAGACCACGCCGACGACCTTGCCGCCGACGAGCAGCGGGCCACCCGAATCGCCGTTGCAGGCGGCGACGGTGCCGGTGTCCGAGCCAGTGGCCGGCTGACCCGCGCAGACCATGTGGCCCTTGATGAACTGGGTGCCGTAGGTGGTGGCGCAGGTGGTGTCCGAGACCATCGGCAGGGTGGCGGTGCGCAGCGTCTCGGAGATGTCCTGGCTGGTGGAGCTGGTGCGGCCCCAGCCGTAGAGGGTGGCGTTGGTGCCCGCCGCGTACGACGCGGTGTCGTTGGAGGTGGTGATGGGGGCGGGCTTGGCGGTGACGGGGCTGGGCAGCGTCAGCACCGCGATGTCGTTGTCGATGGTGGTCGCGCTGTACGACGGGTGGTTCCACTGCCGCCAGACCCCGGAGACGGTGCCCCCGTGGACGTCGACCGAGCCGTCGCTGTTGTCCGTCGGCTGTTGGGCGGTGCCGGTGATGACGGCGCCGTTGGCGTTCCAGTCGTAACCCTTGACGCAGTGCGCCGCGGTCAGGATCTTCGTGGGCGCCACGACCGTGCCGCCGCAGAAGAAGCCGATGTCGTCCGAGGTGTCGGCGGTGCCCTTGTCGTCGGAGTACCACAGCTGCGCCATCCACGGGGCGATGGTGATGGTGGTCTCGGTACCGCTGATGATCTTGGGGTCGGCGGTATTCGACGGCGAGGCGCTGCCGGACGGCGAGGTGGCGTCCGCCGAGGGTGTCGCGTCCGCCGAGGGTGCCGCGCTCGACGACGACTTCGACGGCGTGGGCGCCTGCCGCTGGTCCGCCTTGAGCGCGCCCTTGATACGGGTGAGGAGCTCGCTGTGCGAGGGGGCCGCGTCGTCGCCCGCCGTCACCGGCGTGGGCGCGGTGCGGGCGAGCGCGGCGTGGGCGGGCGCGAGGGTAAGGGCGGCGGCGAGGCCGGCGGCAACCGCGACGGCAGCGGCGGGGAGCGCTCTTCGCGCCCGTCTTCTCCGCCCCGCCCGCTTCTGGGCAGCGAACACTCAGGTCTCCTGTCAGTGAGGGTCGTCTCGCACCCGGACAGGGAGAAGCGGCCGGACAACGGCAGCACAGATACCGCCCGTCATACGGACGAACGCGGTCAGAAAACCCGTTCCCCACCCGAGGCCGACTGATCGTATGACCGCTCGCCCGTCCGTCGGCTACGCGGCGGGAAACGGGTGCACAAGACTTGGCAAAAGACGCGACAGGGGACAGACCCCGGCTCATTTACAGAAGCCCAAAAAAATTTGGCCGGCGATGTCGAGAACCCGCGACCGGCTCCGTCCCCGTAGTGAGCGCGACCACAATGGGTCGCATCAGCACCGAGGAGAAACACGATGGCCAAGTACCTGCTGCTCAAGCACTACCGCGGCGCTCCGGCTGCGGTCAACGACGTGCCGATGGACCAGTGGACGCCGGAGGAGATCTCGGCACACATGCAGTACATGAACGACTTCGCTGCCCGGCTCGAGAAGACCGGCGAGTTCGTCGGCGGTCAGGCGCTCGCCCCCGAAGGGGCGTGGGTCCGGTACGACGGCGAGGGGCGCCCGCCGGTCACCGACGGCCCGTTCGCCGAGACCAAGGACCTCATCGCCGGCTGGATGGTGATCGACGTCGACAGCTACGAGCGCGCCGTCGAGCTGGCCGGGGAGCTGTCGGCCGCCCCCGGGGCGGGCGGGGAGCCGATCCACGAATGGCTCGAGGTGCGCCCGTTCCTGGCCGCGCCGCCCACCATCACCGAGTGCCCTCATCGATGAACGAGGCCCTGCTCCGAAGCCTCACGCCGAGCGTGCTCGGGATCCTCGTCCGCCGCGGAGCCGACTTCGCGGCGGCCGAGGACGCCGTTCAGGACGCGCTGGTCGAGGCGGTCCGCGTCTGGCCGGCCGACCAACCGCGGGACCCGAAGGGCTGGCTGGTCACCGTGGCCTGGCGCCGGTTCCTCGACGCCACCCGGGCGGACGCCGCCCGCCGCCGGCGTGAGGACCTCGTCGACGAGGAGCCGGCGCCCGGCCCCACGCCCGCCGCGGACGACACGCTCCAGCTCTACTTCCTGTGCGCCCACCCGTCGCTGACCCCGTCGTCCGCGGTCGCGCTCACCCTGCGCGCCGTCGGCGGGCTCACCACCCGCCAGATCGCCCAGGCCTACCTGGTGCCCGAGGCGACCATGGCGCAGCGCATCAGCCGGGCCAAGCGCACCGTCTCCGGCGTGCGGTTCGACCAGCCCGGCGACGTGGCCACCGTGCTGCGCGTCCTCTACCTGGTCTTCAACGAGGGCTACTCCGGCGACGTCGACCTCGCCGCCGAGTCCATCCGGCTCACCCGGCAGCTCGCGGCCGCGATCGACCACCCCGAGGTGGCGGGGCTGCTCGCCCTCATGCTGCTCCACCACGCCCGGCGCGCCACCCGGACCGCGCCCGACGGCAGCCTGGTGCCGCTCGCCGAGCAGGACCGCGGCCGGTGGGACACCGGGTCGATCGCCGAGGGCGTCGAGATCCTGCAGGCGGCCCTCGCCCGCGACCGGCTGGGCGAGTTCCAGGCCCAGGCCGCCATCGCGGCACTCCACGCCGACGCGCCCACCGCCGAGGAGACCGACTGGGTGCAGATCGTCGAGTGGTACGACGAGCTCGTACGCCTGACCGACAGCCCGGTCGTCCGGCTCAACCGCGCGGTGGCCGTCGGCGAGGCCGACGGACCGCGCGCCGGGCTGGCGGCGCTCGCGGCGCTGAACGACTCCCTGCCCCGCCACGCCGCGGTGGCGGCGTACCTCCACGAGCGCGACGGCGACCTGGCGACGGCGGCACGGCTGTACGCCGAGGCGGCCCAGAAGGCACCCAGCCTCGCCGAGCGCGATTACCTGACGCGCCAGGCCGCCCGGCTCAACGCCCGCCGGCGTCGCTGACGGGTCGCGCTCGGACCTACGGGCCAGGGCCTGTGCTGAAACCGCCGTGAAACCGCCGTGAACCCGGCCGCCCCCACCCTCGGGGCATGACAACTTCCCGATCCACCGGGGCCATCACGGCGACCGGGCTGCGCAAGTCGTACGGCGAGCAGGTGGTGCTCGACGGCATCGATCTGGACATCCCCGAGGGGACGGTCTTCTCGCTGCTCGGGCCCAACGGCGCCGGCAAGACCACCATGGTCCAGATCCTGTCCACGCTGATCCGCTCCGACGGCGGTGAGTTCCGTGTCGCCGGGCACGATCCGGCCAAGGACCCCGACGCGGTACGGGCGGCGATCGGGGTGACCGGGCAGTTCTCGGCGGTGGACAATCTGCTCACCGGCGAGGAGAACCTGCTCCTGATGGCGGACCTGCATCACCTGGGCCGCCGCGAGGGGCGGCGGCGGGCCGCGGCGTTGCTGGAGCGGTTCGACCTGGTCGGGGCGGCCAAGAAGACGCCCGCCACCTACTCGGGCGGGATGCGGCGGCGGCTCGACATCGCGATGACGCTGGTCGGCGAGCCGCGCATCATCTTCCTCGACGAGCCGACCACCGGCCTCGACCCGCGGAGCCGGCACACCATGTGGCAGCTGATCCGGGACCTGGTGGCGGGCGGCGTCACGGTGTTCCTGACCACGCAGTACCTGGAGGAGGCCGATCAGCTCGCCGACCGGATCGCGGTGCTCAACGGCGGGACGCTGGTCGCGGAGGGGACCGCGGAGGAGCTCAAGCGGCGGATTCCCGGGGGGCATGTCCGGCTGCGGTTCGCCGAGCCGGGCGATCTGGAACGGGCCGCCCGCGCCTTCGGCGAGGTGTCGCGCGACGACGAAGCGCTCACCCTGCAGGTGCCGAGCGACGGCAGTGTCCGCGAGCTGAGGTCCCTGCTCGACTGGCTGGACGCCGAGTCGGTCGAGGCCGAGGAGCTGTCCGTACACACCCCCGACCTGGACGACGTCTTCTTCGCCCTCACCGGCAACCCGATCGACCAGCCCGCCACCGCACAGACCGACGCACGGAAGGTGAACGCGTGATGAGCAGCGCCCTGACCCGCCCCCTCAGCGACTCGATGACGATGCTGCGGCGCAACCTGAAGCACGCGCTGCGCTACCCCGCCATGACGATCTCCGTCGCCGCGATGCCGATCGTCATGCTGCTGCTGTTCGTCTACGTCTTCGGTGGCGCGCTGGGCACCGGTGTCGGCCCGATGGGCGAATCGGCCGGCGACACGGACTACATCGACTACGCCGCCCCCGGAATCATTCTGATGGCGGCGACCTCCGGATCGCTGGCGATGGCGGTGGCCATCTCCGTCGACATGACCGAGGGCATCATCAACCGGTTCCGCACCATGGCGATCTCGCGGTCGTCGGTGCTGGTCGGGCATGTCGTCGGCTGCGTGCTCCAGACGCTGGTCGCCATCGCGCTGGTCACCGGGCTCGCGCTGCTCATGGGGTTCCGGCCGAACGCCACCGCCGTCGAGTGGCTTGCCACCTTCGGCCTCCTGACGCTGGTCACCATCGCGCTCACCTGGCTGTCGGCCGCCATGGGGCTGGTGTGCAGGAGCCCCGAGACCGCGAGCAACGCGCCCATGCCGCTGCAGTTCCTGCCCTTCCTCGGCAGTGCGATCGTCCCCACGGACTCGATGCCGACCGGGCTGCGCTGGTTCGCCGAGTACCAGCCCTACACCCCGATCATCGAGACGCTGCGGGGGCTGCTGATGGGCACGGAGATCGGGAACAGCGGCATCATCGCGGTGGCCTGGTGCGTGGGGCTCACTCTGGTCGGATTCTTCTGGGCGCGGGCGGTGTTCAGGCGGGAGCCCGGACGTTAGGCGCCCCGGCGGTGCCCGCCATGACCGCCGTACTCCCGCCGAGCGGCCGTCAGAGGCGCGATCGCCGTCAGGGCCGTGGCCCGCAGCTCATCCGGCCCCAGGGCGGCGTACGAGGACACCGCGTCCGCGTACGCCGCCCTGTCGGCCTGTTCGGCCGCGTGGCGGGCACGGGCCGAGGACATGGTCGGCTGGAACCCGCGCAGGAAGCGGAACCGCTCGGCCAGGGCGATCAACCGCGCGCCGGACGTACGGGCCCCCTCGTCCCCGGTGCGCTCGGCGCGGTCGAGTTCCACCCTGGCCAGGGCCAGCAGCAGCGCGCCGCACACCGGGAGGTCCATCAGGTAGGCCGGGGGCTTTTCGACGGGGTGGCTGAGCATTGTCCACAGCTTGTGGGGAAGTCGGCCGACGGTCTTCTCGATCAGGTCGAGGCGGCCGTGGTGGGCGTGGGCGACCACGGCGGCGGCCTCGACCTCCAGGGTCCAAGGCTCCAGGCCGGGCGGATCGGTGCGGTAGAGCGCGTTCTCGTCGCTCTCCGACGCCTCGACGGCCCGCCGCCACTGGCGGCAGCCGGCCTCGGCGTCCCCGCGCGCGAGCAGCAGCTCCGCCCGCATGCCGAAGTCGAAGATGAGCACGCCGACCGTCTCCTCCTCCCGGTCCGGCGTGGTCAGCGGCAGCCAGCGCTCCGCCTCGTCGACGGCGCCGAGTTGCAGATTGACGAGGGTCAGGGCCGCCCTGAGGCCGGATGCGTCCCCCCACGGCACGCTCTCCTCCAGCAGCCGCAGCGCCTCCTCCCCATTGCGCCTGCCCTCCTCGCCCCGTTCGGCCTGCAGGCACAGTTCCCCGATCCGGGAGTGGGCGAGGACCAGGACCCAGCCAGGGCTTCGGCCCCGGAACGCGTCCAGCATCCCCCGGGCGGCCCGCAGCGCCCCGTCCACGTCGCCCGCCCGCTCCAGGACATAGCTCGCGACGGCGTTGGCGACACCCGCCAGCAGCGGCTCGTCGCTGTCGCACAGCGCGCGCAGCGGGGCGGGGTCCGGGCCCAGCACCTCGGGCGCGGCGGCCAGGACGGTCGCGACGGCGCGGGCGAGGGTGTCGGGCGGGGCGGGCGGCAGCCGGCGCAGGGTGGCGAGCGGGCGGCCGGCGTGCAGCCCGATAACGGTGAAGGTGTTCGCGGTGAACAGCGCCGTGGCGGTCCGGGTGACCTCGACGAGCGCGGGGTCGGACCCCCGCTCGGGCCGGAAGTGCGACAGGAGACGGCTGGTCTCCGCGGCCAGCGTGGCGACGCGCGTGTAGTTGCCTTCGACGGTCCACAGGCTCGCGAGCACGGCGGCCGTCGCCGCGACCGACGCGCCGTCGTCCCGGGCCAGCCCGTGCCGCAGGGCGTGGACGAGGTTGTCCTGCTCGGCCCGGATCCGGTCGATGGCGGCGAAGGGGTCGGGGGTGTGGGGCTTTTCGTGGTGGGCCGTGCCGAAGTCGCGGGACCACGCGAGGAAACGGCCGATCACGCGGTCGGTCTCGCCGGCCGCCTCCCGGTGGGCGGTGCTGAACTCCCGTACGGTCTCCAGCATCCGGAAGCGCGCCCCCGACGGGGTGTCGGCCACCTTCAGCAGCGACTGGTCGGCCAGGTCCGCCAACACCTCGATGGCGTCGCCGTCGTCATCCAACAGGTGGAGCACGGCGTCCGCCGTGAATCCGCCGGGAAACACGGACAGCGCCCGCAGCGCCGCCTGCCCGGCGGCGTCCAGCAGGTTCCAGCTCCAGTCGACGACGGCGTGCAGCGTACGGTGGCGGCTCGGCGCGTCCCGCGCGCCGCCGCGCAGCAGGGTGAACCGGTCCTCCAGGCGGCGGGCGATCTCGGCGACCGCCATGACCCGCACCCGCGCTGCCGCCAGCTCCACCGCGAGCGGCAGCCCGTCCAGGTGGCGGCACAGCTCCTCCACCGCGCCGGCGGGCAGGTCGGCGCCGGGCCGTACCGCCCGCGCCCGCTGCTCGAACAGCTCGACGGTCGTCGCCAGGCTCAGCTCCGGCAGCAGATACACGGCCTCCGACGAGAGGCCCAGCGGCGCCCGGCTCGTGGTGAGCACCCGCAGGTCCCGGGTGGAGGACACCAGATGGCGCACCAGCTCGGCGGCGCCGCGGATGACGTGCTCGCAGTTGTCCAGCACCAGCAGCACGGGCCCGGAGCCGAGGGCGGCCAGGATGCCGCTGAGAACATCCGTCGGCAGGCCCAGATGGCCGACCGAGGCGTGCGGGGCCTCGCCGACGCCGAGGGCCGAGGCGACCTCCCTGACCACGTCGTCTTCGGAGGTGACGCCCGCGAGCCCGACGAAGTACACGGCGCGCTGCCCCGCCCGGCGGCTCACCGCGTGTGCCAGGCGCGTCTTGCCCAGTCCGCCGGGGCCGACGACCGAGGCGACCCGGGAGGCGTCCAGCAGACCCGCCACCGCGGCGATGTCCTCGTCGCGGCCGAGCAGCGGGTTGGGCTCGTACGGGATGCCGTGGCGCACCACCGGCGCCTCGCCCCGCAGCAGTTCCTCGTGCACGGCCTGGAGCGCGGGGCCGGGGTCGGTGCCGAGCTCGTCGCGCAGCGCGCGGCGGTATGTGTCGTACCTGGCCAGCGCCGCGGACGGGCCGAGGGTGGCCGCCTCGCAGCGCAACAGCTCCAGCAGCACCTCCTCGTCCCGCGGCCGCTCGCGGGCCAGGTCGGCCAGCGGCTCGGCCGCTTCGGCCCGGCGGCCGAGGCGGGACAGGGACAGCGCGCGGGCGCGGGCCAGCGTCCGGTACGTCGTGGCGCGCTCCGCGCGCAGGGCGGCCACCGGGTCCCCGGCCGCCGCGCCCTGCGCCGCGCCGCCGGCCTCGCCCCCCGGTGCGCCCTCCCACAGCGCGAGGCCCGCCTCGGCGTGCGCGAGCGCCGCGGCGTGGTCGCCGACGCGCGCGTGCCGCGCGCTCGCGGCCGCGCTGAGCAGGACGGCGGAGCTGTCGACCTGGTCCTCGGGCAGGGCGAGGCGGTAGCCGGTGGGGGTGCTGGCGATCACGTCGGCGCCCAGCTGGGAGCGGGCGCGGGAGACCAGGATCTGGAGCGCCTTGGTCGGGTTCTCCGGCCGGTCTTCCGGCCAGAGCCCGTCCACCAGCCGGGCGGTGCCGCAGCCGGTGCGCGGCTCGCCCGCGAGGAGCGCGAGCAGGCCGCGCAGCCGGGGCCCGTTGATCGCGCGGCCTCGGCACGATACGCGCGTGAGCAGGGTCAGCTCGGTGGTCACCGGGTCAGGTTAGCCAGTCGGTCAACCAGCCGGGCGGCGCCGGTCGTCCCGGCCGCGCGGTCCAGGCGGCCGGTCAGTGGGGCCGGTCAGTGGGCTCGGCCGGCTCCAGGCCCTTCGTCTCCGCCGTCGCCGCGCGCAGGGCGGGCGCCGCCTGTTCGAAGTAGCGGCGCAGGATGCCCAGTTCGTCGTCGCCGAAGCCGGCGAAGACCTCGGCCATACGGCGGCGGGCCGGGCCGAACGCCTTCTCGTCCTCCTCCTCGGGTACGGGCACGGCGGCCACCACGACCCGCCGCCGGTCGGCCGGGTCGGGGCCGCGGCGGACCCAGCCCGCCCGTTCCAGCCGGTCGACGAGGCGGGTGGTGGCGCTCTGCGACAGGCCGATCCGCTCGGCCAGGACGCCGGTGGTGAGCGGGCCCGCGAGCTCCAGCGCGTTCAGGGCGTACAGGTCGGTGGGGTTCTGCCCCAGGGCGTCGGCCGCCGCCTGCCCGTGCAGCACGACCGCGGTGAGATAGCCGCGGTAGACGCCCGCCAACTCCCCGAGCAGCGGTCCGCGTTCCTGGTCGGCCATGGTGTCGCGCCTCTCTTCCGCCATGTCGTCCGTCATGTCGTGCCACACCCCTTGCCGATTCAATGCACACCTGCATATATTGCATGCACGCAAGCAAGTTTATCAGCCCCGGAGGAGCGCCCATGAGCACCCTGACGACCACCGACACCGCAGCCGTCCGCGCCCTCTTCGAGGCCAACAGCCGGGCCTGGGGCGACACCGAGGCGTTCACCCGCACCTTCACCGAGGACGCCGACTACGTGACCTTCTTCGGCGGCCGCATGGCCGGCCGGAACGGCATCGCCGACGGACACCGCGGGCTCTTCGAGGGCGTACTGAAGGGCTCCCGGCTGTACGCCGAGATCGACGACCTGGCCTTCCTCGGCCCCGACACCGCCCTCGTCCACTCACGCGGCGCCGTCCTCAAGGGCAAGCGGACCAAGCCCTCCGCGCGGGCCATGTCCGTGCAGACGTACGTCATGACGCGCGGCGCCGACGGGCGCTGGCTGATCCGCGCCTTCCAGAACACCCGCCACCGCCCGCGCGTCGAGGCGTTCAGCAACTGGCTCGCCGACCGCTTCGGCCCCGGCCGGAAATGACTTCGTCAGAACCCGCGCCTGCCGACCGCCGTACGCCCCACCACCGCGGCCAGCTTGCGCAGCCGCCGCCAGTCCATGGGCGGCTTCACCGCCGGGACCCCGGGCCGGGCCCTGGGGACCCGTACCCGCAGCGCGCCGGGCGCGATGCGGCAGCGCACCGGCACCGGCAGCAGCAGCGCCTCACCGTCCACCCCGACCTCGATCTCCTCGCAGTCGGCGTCCACCAGCACCTCCTGGGCGGTCCGCACCGTCAGGCCCGCCGCCTTCCGGCCGCGCAGCAGCCCGGCGGCCTGGGCGGCGTTGTCGACCTTGATGCCGAGGACGCCGAGCCTGCCGGAGTTCAGCAGCTCGCGGCGGCCGAGCCCGGCCGGGTCGCCGGTGCGGTACGGGTTGTTGCTGACCAGCAGGGCCTGGGGAGCGGGGATCTTGACCCCGTCGGCCTGCGCGACCATCCGGGGGCCGCGCTGGCGGGTCAGCAGGTCGGGCAGCAGCTCCAGGGTGGTGCGCACCTTGTCGTCGCGGTAGGCCGGGCTCTGCACGACCGCCGCGTACGCGCCGAACGACGCGTTGTTGACGAAGGGGTGCTCGTTCGCGTAGCCGAGGTCGACCCGGAGTTCCACGCCGTCGGTGAGCGCGTCCAGACAGGCCGACGGGTCCTCGCGGTCCAGGCCGAGGTCCAGCGCGAAGTGGTTGCGGGTGCCCGCGGAGATCACCAGGAAGGGGAGTCCGCGCTCCACCGCGACGGCCGCGACCAGCGCCTGGGTGCCGTCGCCGCCCGCGACGCCCAGCAGATCGGCGCCCGCGTCCGCCGCCTCGCGGGCCAGGGCGGCCACGTCCTGCGGGTGGTCAGGGTCGAGCAGCACCACCCGCGCGCCCAGGCGCTCGGCCTTCTCCTTCAGCCCGAACCGCCCCACCTTTCCGCCGCCCGAGCGCGGGTTCATGATCAGGAAGGGGCTCCGCGGCGCGGGGGTCGGGTACTCCGCCACCGCTACGGCGCCGAAACCGGTGCTGCGGATCGCGGCCCGCCCCGCCCAGACCGCCACCCCCCACAGCCCCAGGGAGACCATGACCACCCACAGCAGGTTCCGCATGTCGTAGAACCCGATCACGGTGAGCGGCGCCGCCACCGCCAGGACGGCCGCCGCGATCCGGGCCACGCCACGGCGGGTCAGCACCCACCAGACGGCGGCCGCGGTGACCGCCATGCCGCCGAGCCCGACCGCCAACAGGATCAGGCTGGCGGTCCCGGCGAAGATCATCGGCAGCAGCAGCCCCAGCGCGGCGGCGGCCAGGGACAGCCGTGCCGACCAGCGCTGCACGGAGTGGGCCCCCTCGTCGGGATCCAGCACCATCGGCCCCCCGCGGCCCGGCAAACCACTCAACGGCGTTCTCGCCTTCTCGACGCTCTCGGAACTGTCGGCACGCACACGCGACAGCGCGTCATGCTAAGGCTTATCCGCGAGTCAGAGGGTGAGTACGGACTCAGCCGCCGGCGGCTCACGTGGCGGGCTTGACGATACGGGCGACGAGGTCGCGCCAGCCCGCCTCCAGCCGGGCCGGCTCCATGCCGCGCTGCCGGCTCAGGTGGTGGATGAGGGCGGGCTCCAGATAGCCCATCAGCGTCTGCGCCAGCAGCTCCACGTCGCCGTCGACCCGCGCCTCGCGCAGCAGCATGATGATGTGGGTGAGCCGGACCTGGCGCGGAGCGACGCCCAAGCGGCGGTCGGCAGGCGGATCGCCGGCCAGGTAGAGGTCGAGATACGCGCACATCTGGCGGAGGGTGGACACCCCGAACGCCTCCAGCCGCTCGACGGGCGGGGCGCCGGGCCCGAGCGGGGGCGGGCCGGTGAGAAACGCCTGCTGGTAGGCGCGCTCGGAGTGGTCGAGCAGGGCCTGGAGCAGACCGGTGCGGTCGCCGAAGCGCCGGAAGACCGTCCCTTTGCCGACCGACGCGGCGCAGGCGACCGCCTCCATGGTCACCTTGTCCGCCCCGCGCTCGGCGACCAGCCGGGCGGCGGCCTCCAGCAGCCGGGCCCGGTTGCGCGCGGCGTCGGCCCGCATCGGCGGCTCCTGGCCTGCCAGGGGCAGCAGCGACCGCCCGGCCGTCGCGTCCTCGGGGGACGACGCGGGCTGGGCTGGGGGCCGGGGCGGCGCTGGCGGATTCACGATCCCTCATCGTAGCGGACCGCGGTCCGGTTACATTAAAGTGGACCGCGGTCCGGTTATCTGTTATAACCTTCAACTAACACGGTCCGCGTTGCGGGCGCTTATCGATCTTGGAGAATCATGTCTGTTCGCATCCTCGCCCTGGTCGGCAGCCTCCGCGCCGGCTCGACAAACCGCCAGCTCGCCGAGGCCGCCGTGAAGCTCGCCCCCGAGGGCGTCGAGATCACGATCCACGAGGGCCTTGCCGACATCCCCTTCTACAACGAGGACATCGACGTCGAGGGTTCCGTCCACGCGGCGGCCGCCAAGCTGCGCGCCGCGGCCGCCGAGGCCGACGCCCTCCTGTTCTTCTCGCCCGAGTACAACGGCACCATGCCGGGCGTGCTGAAGAACGCGATCGACTGGCTGTCCCGCCCGTATGGCGCCGGCGCCATCTCCGGCAAGCCGGTGGCCGTCGCCGGCACCGCCTTCGGCCAGTACGGCGGCGTATGGGCCCATGACGACATCCGCAAGTCCGTGGGCATCGCCGGCGGCACCGTCGTCGAGGACATCAAGCTCTCCATCCCCGGCTCCCTGACCCGCTTCGCCGAGCAGCACCCGTCGGACGACGCCGAGGTCACCGGCCAGCTGACCGACGTGCTCGCCCACCTGGCGAAGGAAGCCGGCGCCGCGAAGGCCTGAGCCGCGGCTTCCCCTCACGCGAGGCCCCGCCGACCGAACGCGGTCGACGGGGCCCGCTGTTGTCTCCAGTACGCTCACGCCGAAACGGCGATGCCGCCGCATCCGACCAGCGGGAGTGTCCGTGGAATTCGTCCACCACGCCGACGGCGAAGCCCTCAGCTGCACCTCGTTCGAGCCCACCGCGTCCGCCGAGCCCGCCGAGCCCGCCGCGTCCCGCACCGGCCGCGCCCGCGTGGTGATCATGCATGGGGCCGGAATCGGCAGCAAGGAGCGGAGCATCCCGCTCGCCCGCGACTTCGCCGCGGCGGGCCACCCCTCCCTCGCGTTCGACTTCTCCGGACACGGAGGCAGCTCCGGAAACCTGGAAGAGCTGAGCCTGGAGCGGAGGCTCCGCCAGGCGCTCGGCGTCATCGAGGCGTTCGCCCCGGACGGCGGCCCGCTGATGCTGGTCGGCTTCAGCATGTCCGGCCAGACCGTCGCCGATCTGACGTCCCGGCTCGGCGGCCGGGTCGAGGCGATCTGCCTGTGCGCCCCGGCGGCGTACGGGCCCGAGGCGTGGCCGGTGCCGTTCGGGGACGGCTTCACCGAGCTGATCCGCCGGCCCGAGAGCTGGCGCCCCAGCACGGTCTTCGATGTGCTCGGCGCCTTCACCGGCCGCTCCGTCCTGGTGGTCCCCGAGCACGACGAGATCATCCCGCCCGAGGTCACGGCTGGGATCGAGCAGGCCCTCCGGGCCAATTCCCGATTCTCCAAACTGGTCCTGGGCGGCGCCGATCACCAGCTCGGCCGCTGGCTCTCGGACCGGCCGGACCACCGCGCCCGCCTCGTGGACCTGTGCGTCCGGCCGCACCACCCGGACCACACCGACCTCGCGCGGACCTGAGCCCCGGAACCGGCCCCCTTCCGGGACACCGACCCCGGTCCGAGGCGTTGACGCCACGGGCGTAATGTCCGAGCCTCGACGTCAGCAGGACGAGGGGGGCGTGGCCATCCATGGCGACGGACGATGCCGTACGCGGCTGCACCGGCGTGCTGGTCATCGGCACGCGCGGATCCGCGGGGCCCGGCGAGGTCCTGGTACGGATCAGAGGCGGCTCCGAAACCTTCCTCGCCTGGTCCGACGAGCCCTTGCCCGAGGGTGCGTCCGTGCTCGTGATCGATTCCCGCGGCGCGCGCCAGGTCGATGTCGTCGAGTGGGCTGATCCATTGAGCGCGTTGGCCGGCGAGGCCGGCAACGCCGGCTGAGGAGACGAAGATGTTCGGTTACCGCGTTCCCGCCCCCGACCAGGCGATGCTCATATCCGGTGGCAGGCGTGGCCAGGGAGGCGCACCGTTCCGTGTGGTGACCGGCCACGGCAAGTTCGTGCTCCCGGTCTTCCGCAAGACCCGGTTCCTGACGCTGGCGATGTGCGAGGCGGAGGTCGCCGATACCTGTGTCACCAAGCAGGGCATCGTGCTGACGGTCCGTGCCGTGATCGCCTTCAAGGTCGGCAACGACACCGAGAGCATCGTCAACGCGGGCCAGCGATTCCTCTCCGACCAGGACCAGATGTCGGTGCTGACGGGCCGGATCTTCGCCGGACACCTGCGCGCCATCATCGGCTCGATGACCGTCGAGGAGATCATCACCGAGCGGCAGAAGCTCGCCACCGAGGTCCTGGACACCTCCAAGGCCGAGATGGCGAAGATCGGTCTGATCGTGGACTCCCTGCAGATCCAGTCCATCGACGACGGGGACACCGGCTACATCGCGGCGATGTCGGCCCCGCACAAGGCGGCCATCCAGCGCCAGGCCCAGATCGCCCAGGCCCAGGCCGCGCAGGCCTCGGCCGAGGCGGAGCAGGCGGCCACGCGGAAGCAGGCCGAATACGCCCGGCAGACCGCCGTGGTGCAGGCGGAGTACTCGGCGGAGGTGGAGCGCGTACAGGCCCAGGCCGCGCAGGCCGGGCCGCTGGCGGAGGCCCATGCGCAGCAGGAGGTGCTCGCCGCGCGGACCGAACTGGCCCAGCGCGCCGCCGACCTGCGCCAGCAACAGCTGGTGGCCGAGATCGTGAAGCCCGCCGAGGCCGAGGCCGAGCGGATCAGGGTGCTGGCGCTGGCCGAGGCGGAGCGGATGCGGATCCAGGCGGAGGCCGCGGCCTCGCACGGCCGGGTGGCGCTGGACCGCATGCTCATCGACCAACTGCCGCAGATCGTCAAGGAGGCCGCCGCCGGGCTCTCCGGAGCCAACGTCAACGTCCTCAACGGCGCCGACGGACTGGGCGAGATCGCGGCGAGCCTGGTCGGGCAGGGTCTGACGATCCTGGACTCGGTGCGGCGCAACCTGGCGTCGCCCGACGGCGAAACGGACAAGAGCGGCGGGCAGCGCCCGGCGGACGAGGGCGGCAGGGTCGAGATCCGCTGAGGTGCGACGGCCGGAGGACCACCGGATGGCGGCCCCGTGTCAGCACATCTGGTAGTCCCTCCGGTCCGGGAACGTCACCCGGTTGAGATTGCACCGGTGCGGCGCGGCCCCAGCACACCGCGCATGCGCCTGCAACGCGACGCTGACCAGGCACAACAGCACATCCGCGTCCCGCTCGGTGTCCAGATGCACCGTCACCCACTGCGACTCCGGCACCAGCCGGATCGCCGTCGACCGCCCGAGGTGGGCGGCCAGGTGGCGGATGGCCGGTTCGGTAAGGTGCAGATCGGCGTCCCGGTCGGAGTGGAAGTGCACGATCTCGCACTCCGCCGTCCGCACCGCGCGGCCCATGCCACAACAGGCCGGGCCCACGTCGAGGTCCGGCCACTCCCGCAGTCTCTCCATGGCCCGATGCGCCACGCTCACGGCTACATCCTCCCCGGTTTCCCGGGGCCTCACCCTCGCGTTGCCTGACCGTAACCATCCCACCGGGCGGAGTGTGGTTGGCCCGGCCGGCGGAGTGCCGGCCGGGCGAGGTGTGGTTCAGCGGGTCACCGGGTTTCGAGCAGGCCTGCTGCCAGGACGCTTTGGTAGTAGAGCGTGGCTGCCTGGCGGCACAGCGCACGCTCGGCGGCGGTGTGGTCGACAGGCCAGTCCCGGCTCTCGCAGATGCTGTTCAGGTCCTGGAGGAGAATGCGGTCGACGCGGTCCTTCACTGAGCGCCCGTTCAGGCTGTTGTGGAAGGACTCCTTGCCGAGCAGGGCCTTGTAGTTGCGGTACCCGAAGTCGTGCCGGTAGCAGGCGAACGTGAAGTCGAAGCCGCCGATGGTGTCCGGAGCGGGCGCGTTGCACCCGTTCGTGGACCAGTCGAACTCATAGCGGTCGGGCGTGCCGTCCTGGTGCTGGAAGAGCGCCGCGTACCAGGCGTTGCGGGCGTCCTCTCCCTCCTGGGTCAGGCTGTCGAGCCGGACGAGCTTGTCCTCCGAGGCCGCGGGGGCGGTCGGCGCGTGGAGATCGGTCCACCGGTCGTTTGCCCCGGTGCCGCTGTACATCTGGACGGAGCGGTGGTCGGAGGCGAGCCGGTAGAGGTGGTCACCGCTGGTGGTGAACGCGGCGGCAGGCCCGCCGACGCGGTTCCACCGCTCGGGCCGGCCGTTGTACTTGTAGAGGTCACCGGTGTCGGGGTTGGTGGCGTACAGGGTGTTGCTGCCGAAGATCTCGCCGGCGGGCCCGCCGATCTTGCTCCACTGGCTGCGCTCGGGCTCGTACTCCCAGACGCAGCAGCGGTCGGAGGTCAGTTTGTAGACGTTGTGGTCGGTGACGGCGAAGCCGGCGCCGGCGCTGCCGATCTTGGCCCACTGGCCGTCCTCGTACGTGCTGATGTCGCCGGTGGCCGGGTCGGTGATGTACAGGGCGGCGGCGGGGCCGGTGTAGAGGTTCTTGGCGGGGTCGCCGACCTTGGTCCATGTGTCGCCCTGGCCGGTGTACTCCCACACGCCGCCGCCCTCGGGGCTGATGCCGTACAGGTGCTCGCTGGTCGCGGCGAAGGTGGTGCCGGGGCCGCCGATGCGGGTCCACTGGTCGGGCTCGCCGTTGTACTTGTGGATGTCGCCGGTGGCCGGGTCGGTGGCGTAGACGGTGTCGGTGCTCGCGTAGAGGTCCTTCGCGGCTCCACCCACCTTTTGCCAGTTGACCGTATCGGAGGACCACTCGTAGACGGCGGAGTGGTCGGCGGCCAGGGCGTAGACGCTGTCCTTGGCCGACACGATCTGGCCCATGGCGATGGGCTCAGCGGACGCGGTCTGGGGCGGTTCGGCCTGTGCGGGGGTGCCGATGGCGAGAGCGGCCGCGCCGAGCAGGAACAGGACCTTCTTGGCGGCGGACAGCTGCCCGACCGCGGAGCGTGTCCGTCCGGCCGGCCCGCCGGCGCCGCGACGGCGCCGGGAGAGGAAGGTGCGTTTCATCGAGGTGCCTCCTGGTTGATGGAGCGGGGAGGCGGAAGGCCGGCCGCTGGTCGCGCGGTGCATCGAGTACCGGGACCTGACGGACGCTTCCGCCCGGGCACCACCGTGCGCACCGCAGGGATTGGCCACCTGATGCCGGTGGCCACACCGCAGGTCAGGGGCGGGATGGACGGTGGACAACGCCAGTTGTCCGCGGACAGCACCGGGGCCGTGCCCTGCCCGACGGAGGACATGGGTTGTGATGCCCCGACACCGCTTGCTACTCTTCAGTAGCCACGTGCGTTGGAAAAACAAACTCATCCCGTCCTCGCTGGAAGAGGAGGCGATCGCCATGCGCGACGCCGTCATCGTCGAAGCCGTCCGCACCCCCATCGGCAAGGGCAAACCGGGCGGCGCGCTCTCCGAGGTGCATCCGGTGGAGCTGCTGGCGCACACGCTGGGCGCCCTCGTCGAGCGGAGCGGGGTGGACCCGGCTCTGGTCGACGACGTGATCGGCGGATGCGTCGACCAGGTGGGCGAGCAGGCCATGAACACCACCCGGTACGCATGGCTCTCGGCCGGGTTCCCCGACTCCGTCCCGGCGACGACCGTGGACCGGCAGTGCGGGTCCTCGCAGCAGGCCGTGCACTTCGCCGCGCAGGGGGTGATCTCCGGGGCGTACGACCTGGTGGTGGCCTGCGGGGTGGAGTCCATGAGCCGGGTGCCCATGTGGTCGAACGTGCCGGAGGGCGCCGATCCGTTCGGGCCCGGGATCGCGGCCCGCTACCCCGAGGGACTGGTTCCGCAGGGGATCAGCGCCGAGCTGATCGCCGCCAAGTGGTCCCTCACGCGGGAGCAGATAGACGAGTTCGCCACCGCCTCCCACCAGAAGGCGGCCCGGGCGACCGCCGAGGGACGGTTCGCCGCCGAGCTCGCGCCCCTGGTCACGGGCGAACACACGGTGGACACGGACGAGTCCATCCGGCCCGGCACCACGCCCGAGGTGCTGGCCGGGCTGCGGCCGGCCTTCGCCGACCCCGGGTTCGCCGAGCGGTTCCCGCAGATCCAGTGGTCGGTGACCGCGGGCAACAGCAGCCCGGTCAACGACGGCGCGGCCGCGCTGCTGATCACCAGCAGCGAGACCGCGGCCCGGCTCGGCCTGCGCCCCAAGGCCCGGCTGCACAGCTTCGCCGTCACCGGCTCGGATCCGCTGCTGATGCTCACCGGCGTCATCCCGGCCACCGAAAAGGTGCTGCGCCGGGCCGGGCTCCACCTCGCGGACATCGACCTCTTCGAGGTCAACGAGGCGTTCGCCAGCGTGGTCCTGGCCTGGCAGCAGGAGACGGGCGCCGACCCCGCCAAGGTCAACGTCAACGGCGGCGCCATCGCCCTCGGCCACCCGCTGGGTGCCAGCGGCGCGCGGCTGATGACCACCCTGGTCGGGGCCATGCGCGAGCGCGGCGCGCGGTACGCGCTGCAGACCATGTGCGAGGCGGGAGGGCTCGCCAACGCCACGGTGCTGGAAGCCATCGGGTGAGCTGTGCCGTCGGGGGCTCGCCCGCCGCTCCGCGAGGGGAAAGGCGCTCGGGCTCGGCCCGATGAGGGAGACCTGCGTGCTTGCTCTTCGAGGCCCTGGCAGGTCTAAGCCCAGCGGATGGCCGATGAGGAGTTCGAGATCCGCCCGGAGCCGGATCGCCTGCCGGGGTTGGACTTCGTCCGGCTTGATGAGAGCAAGAAGGCCAAGAGCCGACTGCATCTCGACTTCAGGCCTGATGACCAGGACGCCGAGGTGGCTCGTCCGGTGGCCCATGGCGCACGGCGTGTTGATATTGGCCAGGGTGATCAATCGACTTTGCGGTGAGTATGGGACAGCGACACGCCGTGGCGTCGGCGTGTCGCTGTCCCATACTCACCGCAACCGCCCCGCGTTCGCCTCCGTCCAGGTGTCACACGCGGCGTGCCGAGGCCCCCGCGCCGACCGCCGCCGAGCCGTGCTCCGCGACCCCGTCGGGGCGGCCCAGCTCCAGGTACATCTTGACGTCGTCGAAGCGCTCGTCGCCGACGGCTATCCCGCTCGGCAACCGGCCCCACTCCCGGAACCCGAGGTCCTCGTACAGGGCGATCGCGCCGTGGTTGTTGCCGCGCACCCCCAGGAGCAGCAGCTCCAGACCGGCCGCGCGTACGTCGTCGATCAGCGCGGACACCAGGAGCCGGCCGATGCCCCGGCCCCGGGCCGTGGGGTGGGTCATGACCTGCTGGAGCTCGGCGCTGTGCCGGTAGCTGGCCACGGTGGCGCGGCGCCGCCACAGCGCGCAGCCCAGGACCTCGCCCGAGCCGTGCTCCAAGGTGGCCAGGACGAGCGCCGCGTCCCCGGTGCGTACGTCGGCCAGGACGCCGTCGAGCCAGGCGTCGGTCTCCGCGCGGGCGGGTGGCGCGAGGTAGCCGATGGCCCCGCCGGTCTCGGTGACGGCGTGGATCATCCGGTGTGTCCTGGCGCGCAGCTCCTCGTCCAGGGTGGTGGGCCACACCAGCTCGACGGGGTCGGTCATGTCGGGTGCTCCTTGTGCGTGTACCGGCCGTTCACTCCGGGGGGAAGAATTTCATGCACGCGGCCCAGTGCACCCGGCCCATATGCGGATCCAGCATGAACGACAGACGGACCGGATTCTTCTCCGTGACGATGGCGGTCCCGTAGGGGATGCCGTCCTCCAGCGGACCCAGAATGTAGTCCGGCATCATGGCTCCCGGCTCGTAGGTCCATACCGGCACCATGCGCGGATCTCCGTCGATGATGGCATCCGCCTGCCAGCCCATCAGGGGTTCGCCGTCGTCCGCGTACACGGCGACCCTCGTGCCCTCGGGCACCTCGAACACCGGGAGGTCGGTCTCGATACCACCATGACCGGCGAATACGAGCTCGCCGTCCGGGCGTGGTCCCAGCGAGTTCCGCGGCTGGTCCCAATCGATGCCGTCCTCATAGGGGGAGAGCCCCAGGGGGTCGATCCCGCTGTGGGGGTTGGGGACATAGGCGACCGGGTTGGGGGCGGGGGTGAGGCCGAGGGGGTCGGGGGTGGTGTAGCGGGCGGTTTCGGGGTCGTAGTAGCGGTGGTGGTTGTAGTGGAGGCCGCTTTCGGGGTCGAAGTACTGGCCGGGAAAGCGCAGAGGGGTGTGCGTCGGCCTGGTGCGGTCATCTGTGGTGGTGCCCCACAAGGCGGTACGGGTCTGCCAGGCGATGTCGCCGCTCTCGTCGACGAGTTCGGTGGGGGTGCCGACGACGTCGGTGACGATGGCGAAGAAGCGGCGGTCGATCTCGTGCTGGGTGGTGGGGTCCGTGACCCGCTCGGTCTGGGTCAGCGGGCGGAAGCCGTGATGTTCCCAGGTGAGGGTGGTCGGATCGGGGAGGTCGGGTGTGGTGGTGGTCTGTTCGACGAGAGTGGGGCCGTCCCAGGTGAAGTCGGTCTGTTCGAGGACCGTTTCGCCGTCGTCGGCGAGGCGTTGTTTGGCGGAGCGGCGGCCGAGGGGGTCGTAGAGGTAGCGCCAGAGGGTGCCGTCGGGGGTGGTGAGGGTGGTGAGGCGGTTTTCGGCGTTCCAGGTGTAGCGCCAGGTGTCGGGCCTCTTGGACAGGCGGGTTTTCTGGCGGAGGGTGAGGCGGCCGGCGGTGTCGTGTTCGTAGCGGACGCGTCCGGCGCGGGTGATGCGGGTGCCGGTGTACGTGCGGGGGCCGGTGGCGTCCTGGGTGGGGTGGTGGGTGGGCCAGGTGGCGTGGGTCTGGTTGCCCGCCTCGTCGTAGGCGTAAGTCTCGGTCCAGCCCTCGGCCCGGACGGTGGTGACCCGGCCCGCCGCATCCAAGTCGAAGGCGCAGGGGCCGCGCAGCTGGTCGTGGATGGCGGTCAGGTGGCCGTCGGGGCGGTAGGCGTACGCGCGGTGCTGGAGGACTCCGCCCTCCGGGCCGGTCAAGGTCTGCTCGGACAGCCGTCCGGCCGGGTCCCAGATCTGCGCGAGTGATGCGGTAGGCCCAAGTCGGCGGGTGGTCTCCCGGCCTACCGCGTCATACGTGAAGTCGAGGGTGTGGCCGCAGGTGGTCAGCGTGGTGCGGCGGCCCGCCGCGTCGTAGGCGAACGTGGACTTCGCGCAGGAGGGGGTGGTGCGGCGCACGGGGCGGCCCAGGGCGTCGAAGGTTCGGGTGAGGACCCGATCGCCGACGACTTCCGCTATGGCCCGGCCCATACGGTCCCGCCGGTACGTCAGCGCCACGTCCGGGCCGACGGCCTCCAGCATTCGCCCGGCCGGGTCGTAGGTGAAGGTGGTGACCTGGCCGTCGGCGTCCTTGCGCACGGCCCGGCCACAGACGTCGCGTTCGAGGGAGATGGTCTGGCCCAGGGGGTTGGTGCGGGAGATCAGTTGGCCCGCCGGGTCGTAGGCGTAGGTGAAGGTGCGGCCGTCGAAGTCCGTCTCACTGAGCGGGCGCCCAGCCTCATCATGGGTGTATGTCCAGGTCAGCCCCTGGGCGTTGGTGACCTCGGTGAGGCGTAGCTGGGTGTCGTGCGTGAACTCGTAGCGGGCTCCGTCCGGGCCGGTCCGGGCGGTCAGCAGGTCGAAGTGGGTGTATTCGTACGTGGTCAGGCTGCCGCCAGCGTCCATATGAGCGGTGAGGTTGCCCTCGCCGTCGTATGTCCAACTCTGCTGGGTGCCGTCCGGGGCGATGCGCCGAGTCAGCCTGCCTTCCACCGTCCACTCCAGGCGGGTGGTGGCGCCGAGGGGGTCGGTGATGGTGGTGGGGCGGCCGAAGGCGTCACGGTGGTAGGTGGTGGCCGCGCCCAGCGGGTCGGTGATCTCGACGGGCAGCCCGGCCGCGTCGCAGCGCATCTGCACGGTGTCGCCGAGCGCGTTGGTGACCGAGGCCAGATGGCCGTGGTCGTCGTAGGTGTGGTGGGTGGTGTTGCCCGAGGGGTCGGTGACCGTGGTGCGGTTGCCCCGGTCGTCGTACTCATAGCGCCAGGTGGCCCCGTCCGGCTGGAGGACCTCCGCCGGCAGGCCCAGGGCGTTGTACGTGGCCGTTCGCCGGGCGCCGTCGGGGGTGGTCAGGGAGGTCAGCCGGCCGGCCGGGTCGTAGGTGCAGCCGGTGGTCCGGCCCAGGGCATCGGTACGGGCCAGGATCCGGCCGTAGCGGTCCCGCCGGATACGAGTGGTGTGGCCGAGCGGGTCGGTCACGGCGATGACCTGGCAGCGGTCGTTGACCAGGTAGCGGGTGGCGTGGCCCTCGGGTGTCGTGACGGTGGTGACCCGGTAACCCGTCCGCTCATCCGTGGGGCCGTAGTCGATGCGCAGGGAGATGTGGCCCTCGGTGCCGCCTTCGGCTATACAGCGGTCGCGGTTGTCGTAGACGTAGTCGTAGCGGCGGCCGTTGGTGTCGATCCACGCGATGATCCGGCGCTCCGTGTCGTACTCGAACCGCAGCGGCAGACCGGAGGAGTTGGTGACGTCGGTGAGGTTGCCGTCGGTGTAGGCGTAGCGGACGAGCTCCTGGTCGCTGCCGTCGGGTGCGGCGCCCGCGAGATGGAGGGCGGTGATGCGGCCGTCGCTGGTGGTGAGTTTCAGGTGGTAGCCGCCGCTGTGGACGATGCCGGTCGGGGCACCCTGCGCGTCGTATTCGAAGGTCAGGCGGTGGCCGTTGCGGTCGCTGATCTCCGCAGGCAGGGCCTCGCCGTCGCCCCCGCCTTCCGGGCCGGTGAAGTGCCAGGTGCGGCCGGTGTCCGGGTCGGTGAGTGTGTAGTCGCCTTCTGCCGTGCGTTCCAGCGGCCACCTCGGCCCCAGCTCGGGCAGCGTCGGCACGCCCGGCGCCGGGTGCGGATACGACAGCAGCAGCCCGTCCTCGGCGACGAACACCACACCCCGCGCACCGATCTCCAGCCGCTGATCGGCCGTGCTCGACCACATGGGCCCGAACCACCGACCCGCCCGATACCCCGACTCCGCCCGCCGCACGAACACCAGCGGCAACGCCCCCGGCAACGCCACATCCCGCTGCGGCAGATACATCCGCCCCGAAGCCAAGTCCACCGGATCCGTACCATCGGCGGTTTTCGCCATATCCGGCGTGGCGTGCGGCGCCGCGCCGTCCTCGCTCAGCGTCTGCAGAGCGGGTCGCTCGGCCTTGGCCACGGCGGCGGGCAGCCGCTCGGCGGCCGTGACGGCCGCCTTCGCACCACCCAGCCCCTTCGTGCCGATCAACTCCGGCACCAGCCGGCCCAGCCCCTCGGCAGGGTCCTTCTTGAAGGCGTCCCACATGCCCTTGACCGCCGCACCCGGGTCATTGGACAGCCGCACCAGACCGGCAGCGGTGTTGTTGAGGTTCGTCACGTACTCGGCGGGGTGGGTGATGTTGTACAGGTCCAGCGGATTCACCTGCCGGACGAAGTTGAGCAGACCCGCCGTGCCCTTCACCACACCACCGAGGAAGTGGTTGGTGTCCAGTGCCATCCCCTGGAGCCCGTCCCCCACCTGCTGCGCGTACGACGGCTTCTTCGGCGCGGCGTCCCGCGCCGCCTCCACCGCCGCCTTCGCCACCCCATGCGCCTCACTCCGCTGCCGCCGCGCCTCCTCCAACAACTCCTGCGCGGCCTTGATATCAGCGGCACCCGGATCGTGGAACGCACCCGGCTTGTCCGGCAGCGAGGCAGGGTCCCGCTTCTCGGCCGACAGCGCGTTGTACGCGTCCGCCGCCTTGTTGTACGCGCTCACCTTGTCGTTATGCGCGGAGCGGGCGTCCTCCGACGCCTTCTTCCCCTTCTTGTAGCGCCGGATCGCCTCCTCCGCCTGACCCTGCGCCCACTCCACCGTCCCCGCGAACCGCTCCAGCGCCCCCGACGCCTTCTCACACGCGTCCGCCGCCGTGAACCACTTCTTCGGCTCGACCGACACCTTCTCCCGGAAGGCATCCGCCGCCTTCCCCTTCAACGACCGCGACCCCAGCCCTTGCAGCCCCTTGCCCACATTGTTGAACGCGGCCTTGAAATCGGTGAGATGGCCGGCGGTCGAGCGCAGCTTGGACGGACTGCCGTGGATCAGCTTCTTGGCATCCTCGCTCTCCCCCAGCTGCATCTCCTCGACATCCGCCCCCAGCGCGTTCGCCGCCGAATCGGACTTGTCCCGGACCCAGTCCGCACCGCTCTCCCAGCCGAAGTCATCCAGCCGGTCCGCCGTCCGGTCCCCGGCGACGTCGATGGCCCCACCGACATCCTCGACCCGGTCATCGACCCAGTCCTCGAAGCCATCCGGAACGAAATCCCCAAATCCCACGCGCAGTTACCCCCGTGCACCGTCGCAGCGGCCTGCCTACCGGCCATTGATCGGCACGGTACCCGCCAACCGGAACGCGGGGCACCGGGGGCCCGGAGGCTGGGTGCGTTCAGCCCGTTTCCGCCACTTCGACGCGGGTGTCCGACTCATCGGGGACACTCCCGACCTTCCCCCGCCCTGCCTTCCCCCGCCCTGTGTGCCCGCGCCCCTTGAGCCGCTGGTAGAGCAGCGCGGCACCGGCCACGCCGAGCGGCCACAGCAGATACCGGCCCGACATCACCAGCAGCGCCGCGACCGCGGCGAGCGCCGTCAGGGCGGCGGCGCGGATCGCCCCGCGCCGTGGCAGCAGGCGCAGCGCGGCGGCCACCCCGATCGCGTACACCGTGACGAAGGAGCCCGTGGTGAGCAGCACCAGGGGCCGCGCGTCCGCGTGGGCCGCGGTCACCACGAGCAGGCTGAGGAAGCCCAGCGCCGAGACGACCCCGAGACTGCGGCGCGGTATCTCGCCCGCGCTGCCGCCGCGGCCCAGCCACCCCGGCAGCGCGCCGTCCCGGCCGAGGGCCGCGCCGAGCTTGGCCGCGCCGGCGTAGTACGCGTTCATCGTGCCGAGGGTCAGCAGGAGGGCGGCCGCGGCGGCGAGCAGCCGGGCGTTGCCGCCCATGCCGCGGGCCATCAGCTCGCCCAGTGGGGCGTCGGCGTGGGCCGCGCCCGCGCCGAGCACCGCGACGACGGCGAACGCCACGGACAGATACAGCACCCCGACGATCACGACGGCGGCCGCGGTGGCCCGGGGCAGGTCCCGGGCCGGGTCGCGGAACTCCGCCGCCAGGTGGGTGATCGCCTCCCAGCCCGCGAAGCTCCACACCAGCAGCGCCGCCGCCGGGCCGATCGCGGCCCAGCCGTGCGGGGCGAACGGCTCGAGGTGGTCTCCACGCGCCTGCGGAAGTGACAGCGCGACGGCGCCCAGCAGCAGGGCGATCAGCAGCCCCGACAGCGCGAGCTGCAGCCGCCCGGTCACCCGCAGCCCGGCGGTGTTGACGGCCGTGACGACGGCCATCAGCACCGCGGCGGTGACCGTGCGGGTCGCGGTCCCGCCGCCCACGGCGGCCTCGGTGTACGAGCCGGCGAACAGCGCCGCGGCGGTCGCGCCCGGGGGCACCGCGAGGTAGAAGCACCAGCCGACCACCGCCGCGGTCCGCTCGCCGAAGGCGAGACGGGCGTACGTGGACACACCCCCGGCGTCGGGGTAGCGGGCGCCGAGCGCGGCGAAGGTGGCGGCCAGCGGCGCGGACACCACGACGAGGGCCAGCCAGGCCAGCAGCGAGGCGGGGCCCGCGGTCTCGGCCGCGAGCGCGGGCAGCGCGATGACGCCCGTGCCCAGCACCGCCCCTACGTACAGCGCGGTGCCCTGGAGCGCGGTGAGCCGCCCGGCGGACGCGGGGCGGTGGGGTGGCGGTGGCGGTGGTTCGCTCATGCCGGGCAGCCTGGCCGATGCGATCACCGGGCGACCATCGGCGGACATGCCATCATGCGCTAAATTCCCGCCATGGCCCGAGACGCCGACATGTCCCGCCCCGCCGTCCCGTCCCCACACGTCGTGGCCGTCGCGGTGGCCGACGCCGCCCCCACCTTCGAGCTCGCCGTACCCTGCGAGGTCTTCGGTCTCGACCGCGCGGACATCGTCGACCCGTGGTACGAGCTGCGCCTGTGCGCCGCCGCGCCAGGCCCGCTGCGCACCGCGGCCGGCCTGGGCATCCCCACCCCGTACGGCCTCGACGACCTGCTCGACGCGGACACCGTGGTGGTGGCCGCCTGCTCCCGGGCCGTCCAGCTGGCCCCGCCGCCCGGCCTGGTCGCCGCGGTGCGCAAGGCCCATGAGCTGGGCCGGCGGATCGTCTCCATCTGCAACGGCGCGTACGTGCTGGCCGCCGCCGGGCTGTTGTCGGGCCGCCGGGCGACCACACACTGGATGAACGCCGCGGACTTCGCCCACCGCTTCCCGGACGTCGACCTCGACCCCACGGCCCTCTACGTCGAGGACGGCTCCCTCTTCACCTCGGCCGGCACCGGGTCCGCGATCGACCTGTGTCTGCATCTGGTGCGCCGGGACCACGGCGCGGCGGTGGCCAACGAGGTGGCCCGCCGCATGGTCGTACCGCCGCACCGGGAGGGCGGGCAGACGCAGTACGCCAGGCTCCCGGCCCGGCCGCGGGCGGGCGGGGGCGAGGGCCTCGCGCCGGTCCTGCAGTGGGCGCGCGAGCGGCTGCACGAGCCGCTGACGGTGGCCGGGCTGGCCGCGGCGGCGCATATGAGCGAGCGCACCTTCGCCCGCCGCTTCCGCGACGCCCTCGGGACCACGCCGTTGCAGTGGGTCCTGCAGGAGCGGGTGCGGCTGGCGCAGGAGCTGCTGGAGACCACCGACGATCCGGTCGAGAGCGTGGCGCGCCGCACCGGCTTCGGCACCGCGCCCAATCTGCGCCACCACTTCCGGCGGCTGACCAGCGTCTCGCCGCAGACCTACCGCCAGGTGTTCCGGTCTGGCTCGGTACCGCCCGGGGCGCCACGTTCGGCATCATGGGAGTGACCGGAGCGTCCGAGGGAGGAGCACACTGTGACCGAACGCAAGCCGCCCGGCATCAGCTTCGAGACATGGGCCGACCGACAGATCCGCGAGGCGGAGGCGCGGGGCGACTTCGACGATCTGCCCGGGAGGGGCAAGCCGCTCGCGGGCCTGGACAAGCCGTACGACGCGATGTGGTGGGTCAAGGACAAGATGGCCCGCGAGGGCCTGTCCTTCCTGCCCCCGGCGCTCGTGCTGCGCAAGGAGGCGGAGGAAGCGCTGGCCGCGGCGCGGGGGGCCGGGTCCGAGGCCGAGGTACGGCGGACCCTGTCGGACATCAACGACAAGATCCGCGAGGCGCTGCGGCGGCCACCCGCGGGCCCGCCGCTGAATCTGGTGCCGTTCGATGTGGACGGCGTCGTGCGGGAATGGCGCGAGAGCCGGACCGGCTGAGGGGCGGCTTGGCCCCAGCCGACGCTCTGACATACGTTCCGCAACGCTCCCTGACGTTGCGTCAGGTACAGACCAGACCCCCGGCCCGGCCGGGGGTTTCGCCACGTCCGGGGCGCTCGCCACATGCCGTGGACATGTGCGCGAGGCACGTGGCGACCGCATCTTGCCACTTGTGACGGAACCGTGAAAGGCTCGGGCGGCTCCACAGTGGAACAACCCTCAACTCCGAAAAAAACACTGGCCCTTGGCCAGCCGCTGCCCGGCCTGATAAGAGTGTTGCCCGGCGGGGGCGCCGTTGTTCGTCAGTGAGGAAACCACCTCCATGCCCCACCAGTCATCCCCTGACGCCATATCCGAGACCGCTCTGCTCTCCGAATACTGGGACGCGGTACTCGACTACGCGAACCTGTGCACCACCAGCCCGCAGGACGGAATGCGGCTGGCCACCGAGGCGTTCCGGCGCGGCATCCGGGAGACCCGCACCTCGTGGACGCGGGCATGGGGGCCGCGCCTGCCATGGCTCCCGCTGCTCCTGAGCTCCGTACGGAAAACGGCCGCCGACTGGCAGGCCCAGCAGGCCGGCGACCGGCTCGATCCGGGCTTACGCATCTGGCTGACCTCCGACCGGGCCAGACGCTACGCCACGCCCCGGCGGGAACAACCGCTCGCGCTGCGCGGCTTATGGGACCTCCCGGAGGCGGACGCCGATCTGCTGTGGTCCGTCGAAGTGGAGTCGCAGTCCCTCACCACGGTGGCCCAGCGGCTGGGGTGGGACTCCGCCTACGCCGACGAGGAGATCGCCCGGGTCCGCGCCCGGTTCCGCGAGCTGTGCCAGCGCAACCACGTCGACGCGCTCGCCAATGAGGAGTGCCGCAGCTACGCCGGGCTGCTGGACGCCGCCACCCGCTCGCCGGACGCCGCCGCGCCCGACGACCTGTGGCAGCACCTCGCCCGCTGTACGCACTGCAAGGAAGCGGCCGCCTGCCTCTATCTGCACGGCAGCGGGCTGCCCGGCGCCCTGGCCGGGGGCGTCCTCGGCTGGGGCGGGCTGCCCTATCTGGAGCGGCGGCGCAGGGTCGCGGCCGAGAACACCGGCGGCAAGCGCCTGCAGACGCTCGCACGCAGTGTGGGGCCGCCGCTGTGGGACCGCGTCAAGGGGATGCGGGGCGGGCGCGGGAAGTCCCGTACGGGGCGCCCGGCGGGGGCGGCCTCGGCGGCTCGTACGGCCGGCGCGGCCCGCGCGGCTGAGACACCGCGCACGAACGACACCTTCGACACCTTCGACCTGTTCGGCGCGGCCGCGGGTCCGGGGGACCCGGCCCACGCGACGCAGGCCGGGTGCGCGGACGACGCGTTCGAGATGTTCGACCCGTTCGGCACGACCGGTGCCACCGACCCGTTCGCCCCAGCGAGTACGACCGGCACGACCGGCACGGCCCCTGCGACGGGCGCCTTCGGCGCGACCGGGGTGATCCGCACGCACGGCGCGCCGGGCCGGAGGCTGGGCGGCGGCGGGGGCCGGCGGCGCAGGCCCAGGAAGGGCGCCAGGACGAGGGCGGCGGGGATCCTGGCGGCGGCCGCGGCGGTCTCCGTGATCGCCGTCATCGCCTACACCAACACCGACGCGGAGCAGGACGACGGGCTCCCGCCCGACGGCAGCACGGGACCCGGTGCCATGCCGACGGTCGGCCCCACCCTCCCGTCGAAGGGCGCCCCCAGCCAGTCCCAAGTCCCGCCCACCTCCGGCACCAGCACGGTCGGCCACCGGACCGGCCCGTCGCATCCCCCGTCCGAGGCGCCGTCGCCGAGCGATGGCTCGTCCCCGGACAAGCCGTCCGAGAAGCAGCCCTCCCACCACCCCGAGCCCGCCGGGGTCACCTGCACGGCCCGCTACACCCTGGACAACGAGTGGCCCGACGGCTTCCAGGCGAAGGTCACCCTCACGCCCCGCAAGACGGTCCGCGACTGGCGGCTGAGCTGGGAGTTCGAAAACGGACAGCGGATCACCCAGATGTGGAACGGCGAATTCGTCCAGCACGGGCGCAAGGTGACCGTCACCCCGGCCGACTACAACGAGACCGCCCGGGGCGGCGAGGCCCTCGAAGTGGGCTTCCTCGGCTCCTGGGACGCCGGAAACGCCGCACCCACCGACCTCGCCCTCAACGGTCGCCCCTGCGATACCCGTTAGAGCTCGACGCGTTCGCCGGGCTTGAGCAGGTGCAGCCGCTCGCCGAGCCCGGCCGCCTCGAAGGCCTCGACCAACGTGTCGGCGCCCTGGGTGAAGTGCGCCCAGTGTTCGAAGTGCAGCGGGACCACCTGCCGCGCGCCGAGGATCTCCGCCGCCTGGGCCGCCTGGTCGCTGGGCAGGGTCAGAAAGCCGCCGGGGACCAGCGGGGTCGAGGCGGCGCCCGCGAACAGCAGGGCCACATCCACCGGCCCGAACCGCTCGGCGATCGCGCGCACCACGTCCAGCGAGGCGTTGTCGCCGCTGACGTAGACCGTCGGCAGCCCACCCCCCGACACCACGAAGCCGGTCACCTCGCCGACCAGGTGCTCGGTGCCGTCCGGGCCGTGCTGGGCGGGGACGCCCGTGATCCGGAGCGTGCCGCCGCCCGGGCGCGGGAGCTCGAAGCTCTCCCAGTTCGGCAGCGCCGTCACGGTCGCGCCCAGCCGCTCCCGCGCGGACGCCGTGGAGAGCACCAGGTCCGCGTGGTCGAGGTAGGCGCGGCCCGCGCGGTCGAGGTTGTCCGGGTGCTGGTCGTGCGAGAGCAGCACCGCGTCGACGGGGCCGAGACCGGAGGTCGCGACGGCCGGGCCGGCGGACTTGACGAGCTTGCGCTCGCCGATGGGGTACTCCCCGGGCGGGTCGAAGGTGGGATCGGTCAGCAGTCGTACGCCACCGATGTCGAGGGTCGCCGTGGGCCCTCCCAGATAGCGCACGGCCAAGGCCCCCGGAGAAATCGACTCGCTCATCACTGTGCCTCGCTGCCTCTCGCTGTCACGGTCATGGGCACGATCGTAGACACGGCGCGAATCCGGCCCGATCTCCCCATTGGTTCCGGGCCGGATCGCGTTGTCAACTGACACACGGGCCCCGCCGCGGCGCCGCTGACGGCCAGTGAGCAGGATCGTCGCGTACCACCCGCCCTGCTGACACCTTCCTGCCGACCCGCACCACGCCCGGAATCACGGGCCGCGTGGCCGGGAACCTTCCGACCGAAAGGAAACAATGAGTGAAATTCCAGGGAACGGACAGTCACCAGGCATGCGTCTCGGAGTGCTCGACATCGGTTCCCAGTCGGCCCACCTCGGCATCGCCGACCTCACGCCGGGCGGTCCCCCCGAACCGGTGACCTCGCTCAAACGGCCGGTGCGGCTGGCGGAGGCCACCGACCGGCAGGGGGTGATCGATGCGGAGGCCATCAAGCGGGTGGTCGCCGCGGTGACGGAGGCCGTCGCGGTCGCCGAGGCCCACGACGTGGAGACGCTGGTGCCGTTCGCCACCTCGGCGATCCGGGACGCCGCCAACCGGCCGACCGTGCTCGCCGAGGTCGAGGACGCGACCGGGGTCCGGCTGACGTTCATGACCGGCGAGGAGGAGGCGCGGCTCACCTACCTCGCGGCGCGCGGCTGGTACGGCTGGTCGGCCGGGGAGCTGCTGCTGCTCGACATCGGCGGCGGCTCCCTGGAGATCGCCTGCGGCAGCCACGCCGAGCCCGCCGTCGCGCTGTCCGTCCCGCTGGGGGCGGGCCGGCTGACCCGCCATCATCTGCCCGAGACCTGCCCGGTGAAGAAGCGGGACGTGAAGGCGTTGCGCCAGTTCGTACGGTCCGTCATCAGCGAGACGACCGAGGGGCTGCGCGACCGTCCGAAGCCGCGGACCCGCGTCGGCACCTCCCGGACCTTCGCCCAGCTGGCCCGGCTGACCGGCGCGCCGAAGGCCAAGGCCGGCCCGTATGCCGAACGCGTCCTGGACCGGGACCTGCTGACGGCCTGGGTGCCCCGGCTGGCCGCCAGGAACGACGCCGAGCGCGCCCGGCTGCGCGGCATCTCCGCCGCCCGCGCCCACCAGGCCCTGGCGGGCGCGGTCGTCGCGCAGGCCGCGATGGAGGTCCTGGGCATCGAGCAGCTGCGGATCTGCCCCTGGGCGCTGCGCGAGGGAATTCTGCTGGACCGGCTCCGGACGCTGGAGACGCGCCCCGCCCCGGCCCCCTCACGCGATGCCCCGGCCGCCCTCGCGAGCGCGTCCGTCATGGCTCTCCCGGCGGGCCGCGACGAGTACCGGCCCGGGCGGCTCCACACGGTTCCCTGGACCTGAACAGCGCCGGGCCGGCCCCGCCTCAGCCCCGCAGATACGCCAGCACCGCCAGCACCCTGCGGTGGTCGTCGGGGGCGGGCGGCAGATCCAGCTTGAGCAGGATGTTCGCGATGTGCTTGGCCACCGCGGCCTCGGTGACCACCAGGGCCCGGGCCACCGCGGAGTTGGAGCGGCCCTCGGCCATCAGCGCCAGGACCTCGCGCTCGCGCGGGGTGAGGCGGCGCAGCGGGTCCCGCCCGCGGGCCAGCAGCTGCCGCACCACCTCGGGGTCGATCACCGTGCCGCCGTCGGCCACCCGCGCCAGCGAGTCGGTGAACTCGGTGACGTCGCCGACCCGGTCCTTGAGCAGATAGCCGGTGCCCGCGCCGCGCCGGGCCGCCAGCAGCTCCTCGGCGAAGGTCTGCTCGACGTACTGGCTCAGCACCACAACGGCCAGGGACGGGCGCAGCGCCTGGAGTTCGCGCACCGCCCGCAGCCCCTCGTCGGTGAAGCCGGGCGGCATCCGCACATCAGCGATCACCAGGTCGGGTTCGTGCTCCAGAGCGGCCGCGACCAGCGAAGGACCGTCGCCGACGGCCGCCGGGACGCGGTGCCCGAACCGCTCCAGCAGGCTCACCAGGCCCTCGCGCAGCAGCACCGCGTCCTCCGCGATCACCACGCTCAGTCGCCGCACGGAATCTCCACTCGAAGCCGGGTCGGCCCGCCGACCGGGCTGGACAGCAGCATTCTGCCGTCCACGGCCGCGACCCGGTCGGCGAGCCCGGTCAGCCCGGTCCCGGCGGCCGGGTCCGCGCCCCCGCGCCCGTCGTCGCCCACCTCCAGCACCAGCACCCCGCCGCGCAGCCGCCCGCCGACCCGCAGCCGGGCCGCGCCGCTGTGCCGGGCCGCATTGGCCAGCGCCTCGCACACCGCGAAGTAGCCCGCGGCCTCCACGGCGGGCGGCAGCCGCCGCTCCAGGTCGATATCCATGTCCACCGGCACGGCCGAACGCGTCGCCACGTCCCGCACCGCCGCGGGCAGCCCCCGCTCGGTCAGCACCTGCGGATGCACCCCGCGGATCAGCTCGCGCAGCTCGACGAGCGCGTCCTTGGCCATCCGGTGCGCCTCCGCCACCTCGCGCGCCGCGCGCGATCCGGCGGGCAGGTCGAGCCCCGCCAGGCCCAGCTTCATGGTCAGCGCGACCAGGCGCTGCTGGGCCCCGTCGTGCAGATCCCGCTCGATGCGGCGCCGCTCCGCCTCGTACGCGTCCACCAGGCGCGCCCGGGACCGCCGCACCTCCGTCAGCTCCGCGTCGCCCAGGGCCAGTACGGCCAGCGACACGGCCGTCCGCGCCCCTGCCCAGGCGGCGATCGGATACGCGGCCACCGGCAGCAGCAGCGCGCCCGCGAGCGGGCCGCCGAGCCGCGCCCACGGCGGGGCCTCGGGCTGCAGCGGCGCGGCGAGCAGCGCGCCCGGAATCCCCAGCGACACCAGGACCACCGCCAGATCGACCCAGCCGAGCGCCAGCACGGACAGCGCGCCATGGCCGATCTCGCGCCAGGCGGCCGCGTCGCGGGGCAGCGGCGAGCGGGCCGGGCCGACCGTCATGTGGGGCGCCACCAGGCGCAGCCGCCGCCGCTCCCACGGGCGCGCCGCGACGGTGGCGCAGCCCAGCACGAGCAGCGCGCACACCACGGCCGTCGCCGCGCCGATCC
This sequence comes from Streptomyces sp. ME19-01-6, assembly GCF_033793745.1. Taxonomy (NCBI): domain Bacteria; kingdom Bacillati; phylum Actinomycetota; class Actinomycetes; order Kitasatosporales; family Streptomycetaceae; genus Streptomyces; species Streptomyces sp. ME19-01-6. Next base: position 195,793 of record NZ_JARAXF010000005.1, read on the forward strand.
GCGCCCAGGAGGCGGCCACGCCCGCCACCGCGAGCCCGCACACGACGCCCGGCAGCCCGCCCGCGAGCAGATAGCCGGCGGACCGCCAGGGCCAGGAGGAGCGGAGGAAACCGACGGGCCCGCGGGTCAGCGCTTCCAGGGGGTCTCGGGGGATCACGGCTCGACCGTAACCGCGCGGCGGGCCGCGCACAGTAGTGCCAGATGGAGTATCGGGACTAGCCCGGCCACCCGTGTGCCGCCCCGCCCCGCGCCGGTTCACTCGACGCCATGCCCACAACCACCACAACCACCCCCTCCGCCCACCCCGTCGAACTGCACGGTGTCTCCCGGCGGTACGGGACGGGGGAGCGCGCCGTCACCGCCCTCGACCAGGTCACGCTCGGCTTCGCCGAGGGCACCATGACCGCCGTGATGGGCCCCTCCGGCTCCGGCAAGTCCACGCTGCTGCACTGCGCGGCGGGGCTCGACCGGCCGACCGCGGGCCGCGTCGTCATCGGTGGCACGGAGACCGGGGAGCTGGACGAGACGGCCCTGACCCTGCTGCGCCGGGAGCGGATCGGCTTCGTCTTCCAGTCCTTCAACCTGGTCTCCGCCCTGACCGCCGAGCAGAACGTGGCCCTCCCGCTGCGCCTGGCGGGCCACCGCCCCGACCCCGCGCAGGTGGCCGCCGCGCTCGCCGAGGTCGGCCTCGCCGACCGCGCCGGACACCGCCCGGACCGGCTCTCCGGCGGCCAGCAGCAGCGCGTGGCGGTCGCCCGGGCGCTGATCACCCGGCCCGCGGTGCTCTTCGCCGACGAGCCGACCGGCGCGCTGGACATCACCACCTCGCGCGCCGTACTCGGCCTGCTGCGCGGCCTGGTCGACCGCCACCGGCAGACCGTGGTCATGGTCACCCACGACCCGGCCGCGGCCGCGTGGGCCGACCGGGTCGTCTTCCTGGCCGACGGGCGGGTCGCCGACGAGATCGCGGACCGGCCCGGGGCGGCGGCCATCGCCGCGCGGATGTCGGTGCTGGAGGCGGCGGCATGAGGGCCGGAAAAAGGAGGGCCGGCATGCTCGGCCTGGCCGTCGCCACCGTACGGGCGCGCCGTACGGCCTTCGCGGGCTCGTTCACCGCCCTGTGCCTGGGCGTCGCGATCCTCACCATGAGCGCGCTGATCCTGCTGTCGGGGGACGGCGGGGTGCCCGGCCGGTACGCGGGCGCCCCCGTGCTCGTCCAAAGCGCTCAGGGCACCGGCCCCGACGGGGTGTTCCTGGAGCGGGCCCCCTGGTCCGCCCGGCAGACGAAGGAGCTGAGCCGGGCGCTGGACGCCGTGCCCGGGGTGCGGCGTGCCGTGCCCGACCAGTCCTTCTACGCCCAGGCGGTCGTGGGCGGGGAGCCGGTGGGCCGACAGCGGAAGGGCGACCGGCTGGGCCACGGCTGGTCCGGCGCGGCCCTCGCCCCGTACCGGCTCACCGCCGGCCGTGCCCCGCACCGGCCCGACGAGGTGGCCCTCGACCGCGCCCTGGGGGCCCGGCCGGGCGAGCGGATCACGCTGCTGACCGCGGCCGGGACGGGACGGTTCACCGTCTCGGGCACGGTCGACGGGCCCGGCTACTACCTGACCGACGAGCGCGCGGCCGCGCTGTCCGGCGGGGTGCGGGTCATCGGGCTGCTGACCGAGGAAGGCGCGGACCCCAGCGCGGTCGCGACGGCGGCCCGCTCGGCGGTCCGCTCGGTGGCGCACTCGGTGGCCAGGGGCGCGGGCACGGTGCTCGCCGGCGCCGCGCGGAGCGAACTGGCCCCCGTACGGGACGCCAAGACGCGCTGGATCGGCGGCCAGGTGCTGACCGCCATGGGCGCGCTGTCCGCCTTCGCGACGGTCTTCGTCGTCGCCTCGACGTTCGCCTTCAGCGTGGCCGGGGGCCGCCGCGAACTCGGTCTGCTGCGCGCGGTCGGCGCCACCGGACGCCAGCTGCGCCGCCTGCTGTACGGGCAGGCGCTCGCCGTCGGCGCGGTCGGCGCCGCGGCCGGGGCCCTGCTCGGCGCGGCACTGGCCCCCGCTCTGGGCGACGTGCTCACCGACGCGGGCTTCCTGCCGCCCGGCTTCGCGGTCCGCCGCCAGGCGTGGGTGCTCGCGGCGACGTTCGCCGCCGGTCTGGCCGTCGCGCTGGCCGCCGTATGGTCCGCCTCCCGCCGGGCCGCCCGCACCGGCCCGCTGGAGGCGCTGCGCGAGGCCGCCGCGGACGACCGCCCGATGACCCGCGCCCGCGCGCTGACCGGGATCGCCTTCACCGCCCTGGGCTGCGCGGCCGCGGTCGGGTCGGCCTTCGCAGACCCGACCGACATGACAACCCTCGCCCTGTGCACGGCCGTCGGCCTGATCACCGGCGTGACCCTGCTCGTCCCCGCGGTGGTCCCCCCGCTCGTACGCGCCGTCTCCCGGCCGCTCGCCCGCCGCCGTGGCGCGGGCGGCATGCTGGTGCGCGAGGGCATGCTGGCGGCGGTGCGGCGTACGGCGTCGACGACCGCTCCGGTGCTGGCCACCGTCGGCTTCGTCGTCCTGATCACCGGCAACACCCAGACCTCCGTGCACTCCTACGCCACCCGCGACACCGTCTCCGTACGGGCCCAGGCCGCCGTCGTCGCCCGCGGCGGCACCCCGGGGCTGTCCGACGCCGCCGCCGAATCCGTCCCGGGGACGGGGCTGCTGGCCACGACCGTCTACGGGGGCGCGGCCAAAACCCCTCTGGAGGCCGCGGGCATCGACCCCGCCGCCTTCGCCGACGTCCACCACCGGCTGCGGGCCGTCTCCGGATCGCTCGCCCGGCTGCGCGGCCCCGGGACCATGGCCGTGACCGAGTCGGCGCTGGCCACGCTGGGCGGAGAGACCGCCGTCGAGGTCACCTTCGAGGACGGCAGCACCGAGAGGCTACGGATCGTGGCGGTCCTCTCCGACCGTACGGCCCCCACCCCGTACACCGCGCTGCTCCCCCGGGCCACGGTCCGCTCCCACGACCCCACCGCCCTCACCGACGTCGTCCACCGCACCGGCCCGGCCGCGTCGCCCGCCGCGCTGCGGCGGCTCGGCGCCGAGGAGATGAGCGTGGCCGCGTACGCGGACCGCGCGGACGCCGAGGAGGACCGCCTGGTCGAGGTCTTCACCCTGCTGCTGGTCGCCATGTCGGCGGGCTGCACGGGCATCGCCGTCGCCAACACCCTCCTGATGTCCACCGCCGACCGGCTGCGCGACCTGCGCCTGCTGCGCCTGTCCGGCGCGACGACCCGCCAAGTCCTGGGGACCGTCGCGGCGGAGACCACCTTCGTGGTCGCCCTCGGCTCCGTCCTCGGCGCCCTGACCGCGCTCCCCTCCCTGCTCGGCATCCGCGCCGGCCTCAGCGGCAGCCTCGGCGCCCCGGTCTCGCTGGTCGTGCCCGCCGCGCCCGTCGCGGGGGCGGTCGCGGGCTGCCTGGTGCTGGCGCTCGCGGCGAGCGTGCTGCCCGCGCGGGCGGCGCTTCCCAAGGCGACGCGGGTGGGGGCCGGTTGAGCCCTGGGCCTTGAGGCCTGAGGCGGTCAGGGCGCGGGCCAGTTCCGCAGCAGGGCGTCGAGCGCGTCCACGATCCGCGCCCAGCTCTCCTCCGTGTCGGGGGCGCTGTGGCTGAACCCGCCGCCCATCTCCAGGCTGACGTACCCGTGGAAGACGCTGCCCAGGAGCCGGACCGCGTGCGTCTGGTCCGGCTCCGGCAGGTCGTAGCCGCGCAGGATCGCCCGCGTCATCTGCGCGTGCCTGCCACCCGCGCTGGCGGCCGCCGTCTGCGGATCGAGCCTGAGCTGGGCCGCGGCGTAGCGGCCGGGGTGCTCCCGGGCATAGTCGCGGTAGACGTCGGCGAAGGCGGCCAGGGCGTCCTTGCCGGCCCGCCCGGCCAGAGCGGAGGCGCCCCGGTCGGCGAGTTCTTCCAGGGCGAGCAGGACGATCCTGGTCTTGAGGTCCTGGGAGCTCTTCAGGCGCGAGTACAGGCTCGCGACCTTGACGTCGAGGCGCCTGGCGAGCTCCGAGACGGTCACCTGGTCGAACCCGACCTCGTCGGCCAGCTCCGCCCCCGCCCGGGTCAGGCGCTCCATGGTCAGTCCTGCATTTGCCATACCCTTCCCCTCATTTGACAGAACACATTATTGATTTGCCTAGGAGTATTAGGCAAATTAGCTTGGCTCTCATGAAGCCACTGACCGAGCAAGAGATCCGTGCCGCGTTCGTGAACTGCACCAAGGGCGAGGCGAAGCGCCTCTCCATCCCGCGCGACCTGGGCGACCGGCCCTGGGACGACCTGGACTTCCTCGGCTGGCGAGACCCTCAGTCCCCCGAGCGCGCCTACCTCGTCACCACCCTGGACGGCCGCCCGAAAGCCCTCCAGCTGCGCTGCCCCAGCCCCGCCTCCTGGCAGATCCGGCGCGGCATGTGCTCGGTGTGCCTGACCTCCCACACGGGCGGCGTCTCCCTGATGGTCGCGCCGAAGGCCCGGCAGGCCGGGCAGCAGGGCAACTCGGTCGGCACCTACATGTGCAGCGACCTCGCCTGCTCGCTGTACGTGCGCGGCAAGAAGAGCGCGGGCGCCGACGGACGGATCCAGGAGTCACTCACCCTGGAGGAGAAGATCGCGCGGACCGTGGCGAACGTGGCCGCGTTCTTCGCGAAGGTGACCGGTTGACCACACGGATCCAAGCCTGCGGAAAGTCTGCGGCGTGCTTCGAGGTGGGGTTGGCCAAGCGGCGGCCTGCGCCGGCGTTGCGATGCCGATCCGGCCCGAACAGCCACCGCCGGGACCGGTCCCGGCACAGCGCCACTACCGTCCCGATATGCTGCGATTCGATCCCGATCAGCGCGCCCGGGGCGGGCGTTCCCGCCGAACAGGCGGCCTTGTGCTCGCACTTGCCGTGAGCCTGCTCAGCGCCGGATGTTCGAGTGGGCAGGGCGCGTCGCAGCCATCGTCCCCCCGTCCGACATCCTCGTCCTCACCCCCCGCCTCACCCCCCGCCTCCGCCTCGCCCTCAGCCGCACCGCAGCCGAGCAGGTACACCCAGGCTCAGTTGGCGGCGCGGCCGTGCCGCGCTCTCGACGGGCGCGACCTCGCCGCCCTCAGAATCAGCGGCAAGGGGAAACAGGAATCCGGCAAGAACGGGACGTCGTGCGCGTGGAAGTTGGCAGGCCAGAACGTCAGCCTCGCACTGGATCTACCACTGTCCTACGCGAAGACCATGACCAAGAACGGGCGCGTCACGCAGGTGCCGGTGGGGCAGCACCAGGCAGTGCAGTCCGAATTCCAGGGGATCTGCTTCATCTTCGTCGCCCTGCACGACACACACCACTTGGTCGGCACCACGACCATTCCGGACCGCGGCGTAGCGCAGGATGGAACGTGTCCCGCGGGGGCGTCGGTCGCCGCCGCAGCCCTGACCCACCTGCGTTGACGTCTCAGCCTGCGCGTGGTCTGTGCGTTGAGGCCGTTTCATCGGATACGGGACAATCAGGCTGGAAACGGGGTCAATAGCCCCCGCTGTGGAGTTCAGTGACAGTCGCGGCGGTGTCGAAGCTGAGTACAGGGTCGGGACGGCCGGACAGCAGTTATCCGCCAGAGGGCCATGTTGTGGCGCAGTTGGCCGACTGCGGTCAGATTCAGGGCCCATAGGGCCCCACATTCTGCCTCGTGGCGTTCGCGGTGCTCAGCCCCCGTGCGAGTCCCTGGGCCGCCGCCGCACGCTCCAGTGCCCCGCGCTCCCCCGAACCGCCTCTGCGCCGCAGTACGGCCAAGCACACCCCGACCGCGGCTGCGAGTACGACCACCATAGAAACAACGAAGATCATGTGTCCCCCGCCTGGCTGGTGGAACCGTCCTGTGGTCCCTCGTTGATCTGTATTGTCGCCTACCGCCCGTTCGAAAACAGCCCGATCCTTACTTGGGCGCCGCAAACATGCCTTGGAGTTCATGTTCCGCCGCGTCCAGTACCTCGTGAAGCTCTTCCAACGAGCGAGTGAACGCGGTCGTCTCGTTGAGGCGGTTGGTGAATACCCGTTGCGCCGTGACGGTGGACGCCGTACCGCGCATGAACGCAGCACGTAAGTTCACTCGCGCCATCTGGTCTCCTCAAGCATGGTCCCGAAACAGGGCGCGCGGTCGCCACGTCACTCACGTGCCGACATGACGACGGCCCCCGGTGGCGGGGGCCGGTCGCTTCGATGGCTCGTTGCTGCGGTGGTCAGGCGGCGGGGAACTCCCCGCGCTTGACGGCCGACACGAACGACGACCAGGCACACGCCTCGAAGGTGAGCGCCGGGCCGTGCGGCTCCTTGCTGTCACGGACGGGGACCACGCCGCGCGAGGCGACGAGGTTGGCGGCGACCTCCACGCAAGCGCCACCGTTGTCGCTGTACGAGGACTTGAACCAACGGGGGGATTCCGTCGTCACGGGGTGCCCTTTCGCAGCTGGTTGATCATGGCCACAGACTCTGTCTGAGAGGGCGCTTCGGCCTGTAGCTGATGGTAGGCCGTCAGTATGGGCAGCACGAACCTGTTGTCCCGTTCGAGATGCCCCCGCTGGGCAGACTCGGCGTACGACATGAGCGAGCGGTCCGCCATCGTCAGGATGTAGAGCGGCAGATTGAACGGCCGACGAGTCCCCATCTCGAACGGGGCGACCTGGAGCACAGTGTTCGGCAGCCTGGCGAACTCGGCCAGCCGCGCCAACTGCGCGTCCATAACGGCAGGTTCCCCGATCGGCCGACGGAGACAGTGGAGCGGGGGCTGCAGTGAACCACGCGCCAGCCGCCAGCGCCGACACTTCCCCGGCCGAGACGACCACCCGGACGGACGCCGACGCATTCGCGGACACTGCCTACAAGGGCTCCCCCACAGGATGGTGGACACGGTACGGCGGGGCGCTGGACGCGCACTCCGGCGTCGTGTTCATCCCGCCGGGGGCCGATCTGCCACCGTGCCGGCTCCCGTGTGCCCGATGCCGCGCCAGGGGGAAGCGGTGAGCGGTGCGGGCTGGACCCGCATCCTGCCCCGTCTTGAGGTCGGCATGGTGGTCTACGACCGGCATTACGACATGCCCGCGACCATCACCGACTTCGATGGGCCGATGGTCTGCCTCACCCGCCCCACCGGCCTCACATGGCGATCGCACTGTGCCTCGGTGCGCCCCGCAACGGCGTACGAGCGGCGACAGCTACAGGCCATCGCACAGCTTCACGCCCAGCGCCAGCGAGGCATGGCCCCTGCCGGGGTGATCACCCGCCCTGACCGCCATTTGCGGTGAGTATGAGACGACGACACGCCGACGCCATGGCGTGTCGTCGTCTCATACTCACCGCAAAGTCACGACACAGAGCACTTAGCCGGAGTGATTCCCCATGGCAGATGGACCCTGGCACGCCACATGGACGTTCATCAGCACATCCGGCGTCACCACAGGAACAGTCGACCACGCACGGTACTTCGATATCCGCACGGCCATCTTCCAAGCCGCTGACAAGTCGCTGCGTGATCTGGCGCGCACTGAAACCGCCAAGAGAGCCGAGCCCTGGAAACTCCTCGTCGGAGCCCTGTACTCCGAAGCCATGCTTTCGGCCGACGAAACCGGCGCATGGCACTACGCGAGCCCGGACGGCTGGGCGAACGTGACGGTTCGCTTCACCCCGTAGCAGCCACAACCGCGCCCGGGAAACGTGCGGCCGGCCCTGGCGATCGTGTCCGAGGCAGACCGTGCCGGGGCCGGGTAGACCTACATCGGGCGGCGCCAGTGCGAGAGCGTTCGCCTGTGGCGGCCGTAGCGGCTCACCACACCAAAAGGCAATCTCGGCCGGCCCCGTCCAGTGTCGGCAACTGAGTGCCACCCCTTCCGGGTGGTCCTCCTTCAGGACGTCAACACCGTCGATCAGGGCCGCACCTCGGCCCAGGGATCCGCCGCCCAGTCGTCCGGAATCCTGTGCTGCGGAGTCAAGATGACTGTCTGGATGTCCAAGTTTGCCTAGGCCCGCGCCTGCTCAGCCGCCAGCCGGTCGAGGCGTTCGCGGTGTGACGAGGTCAGGGTGACACGGGTCGCGGCGAGGTTCTCCTCCAGGTGGTCGATCCGGGCGGTGCCGGGGATCGGGAGGATGACGGGCGAGTGGTCGAGGAGCCATGCGAGGGAGACCTGCGTGGGGGTGGCGCCGAGCTCGTCCGCGATGGTGGCGATCTCCGCCCTGGCCCCCAGCACCCCCGCCGCGACGGGCCGCCACGGCAGGAACGCGATCCCCGCCGCCTCGCAGGCCCTGAGCACCGGCTCGTATTCGCGGTCGAGCAGGTTGTAGCGGTTCTGCACGCTGACGACATCGACGATCTCCCGCGCCTGGCCGAGCTCGGCAACGGTGACCTCGGACAGCCCGAGCCGGCCGACCTTGCCCTCCAACTGGAGCTCCCGCAAGGTGCCGAGCTGGTCGGCGAGCGGTGTCTCCGGGTCGATGCGGTGCAGCTGGAGCAGTTCGATCCGCTCGACCCGGAGCCGGCGGAGGGCCTGCTCGACCTGGTCGCGCAGGATGGCCGGACGCCCGTCCAGCCGCCACTCGCCGCCGGGGCCCGTCCGCGCGACGCCGACCTTGGTGGTGATGAGCAGCCCGGCGGGGTACGGGTGCAGGGCCTCGGCAAGCAGTTCTTCGTTGGCTCCCCCGCCGTACAGATGGGCGGTGTCGATCAGCGTGACGCCCAGCTCGACGGCCCGTCGGGCGACCGCGATGGCGGCTTCGCGGTCGGCAGCGGGCTCGGTCGGCAGGTGCATGGCTCCGAAGCCGAGCCGCCGTACCGTCAGATCCCCGCCGATGTGGAAAGTGTCCGACGCCATCTGTTGTCTCCGCCCCCATCGCTCAACGAGGCCACGCTAACAGCTGCATTGGCCGTATGGGCTGTTGCCGTCGGTGCGCTCAGGCCGTCGCGTGGTGGGCCAGCCGGGCGTGGGGGTCCGGTGTGCCCGGGAGCGGGGTGGGGTCGGCGTGGATGAGGGCGGCGGTGAGGCGGGGGACCGCGTGGAGCAGGGCGTGCTCGGCCTCCACGGCGACCTGGTGGGCCTGGCGTACGGTCAGGTCTCCGCCGACCACCACCGCGACCTCCGCCCGCAGCCGGTGGCCGATCCAGCGCAGCCGCAGTTCGCCGATGCCGCGGACGCCCGGGACGGCCAGCAGGGCGCGTTCGGCGGCGTCGACCAGGGCCGGGTCGACAGCGTCCATGACGCGGCGGAAGACCTCGCGGGCGGCATCGCGCAGGACGAGCAGGATCGCGGCGGTGATGGCGAGGCCGACCAGCGGGTCGGCGAGGCGCCAGCCGAGTGCCGAGCCGCCCGCGCTGAGCAGCACGGCGAGGGAGGTGAGGGCGTCGGTACGGGCGTGCAGGCCGTCCGCGACGAGGGCGGCCGAGCCGATGGCGCGGCCGACGCGGATGCGGTAGCGGGCCACCCATTCGTTGCCGAGGAACCCGACCACGGCCGCGGCGGCGACGGCGGGCAGATGGTGGACGGCCTGAGGGTCCAGGAGACGGTCGGTGGCCGTCCAGGCGGCGAAGGCGGCGGAGGCGGCGATGGTGAGCACGATCGCGAGGCCCGCCAGGTCCTCGGCGCGCCCGTAGCCGTAGGTGAAGCGGCGGGTGGCGGCCCGGCGGCCGAGGACGAAGGCGACGCCGAGCGGCACGGCGGTCAGCGCGTCGGCGGCGTTGTGGACGGTGTCGCCCAGCAGCGCGACCGATCCGGAGGCCACCACGACCGCGGCCTGGACCAGGGCCGTCGCTCCGAGCACCGCGAACGACGTCCACAGCGCGCGCATGCCTTGCGCGGAGGACTCCAGCGCGCGGTCGGTCCGGTCGGCGGACTCGTGGGAGTGGGGTCGCAGCACATGCCCCGCACGGTGGCGCCACCGCGCCCAGGCGTTCGTACGGCCCTGGTGGTGGCTGTGGGGGTGGCCGTGGTCGTGGCGGTGCCCTTGGTCGTGGTGGTGGTCGGTCATAACAGGTCCTCCGACGCGGACGGTGGTGCGCAGCGGGGCACGGCGTGCCTGGACATGGGGATCGCCCAGCCCCATTATGTGCGTATGAGCGCACGCATGCACCTATCAGATGCGCACGGTTCGCACCCGCGAGTCCCGAGCGGCGAGCAACTGGCCCGCGCAGCCGAGGTGCTGGGCCTGCTCGCCGACCGGACCCGGCTCGCCCTGCTGCACACCCTGAGCGCGGGCGAGGCGGATGTCACCACGCTGACCGCCGCCTGCGGCGCCGCCCGCCCGGCCGTCAGCCAGCACCTGGCCAAGCTGCGCCTCGCGGGGCTCGTCGCCTCCCGCAAGGACGGCCGCCGCGTCGTCTACGCCCTGCAGGACGGGCATCTCGCCCGCCTGGTCGCCGAGGCCCTGAACCACGCGGACCACGAGCTCTCCGGTATCCCCCGCCACGACTGACCCATCCGCCCCCCTAGCATGGGCCCGTGCCGAGCCCTGCCGAGTGCCGTCCGTCGCCGCCCGCGTGGCGGTGGCGCGCGCTGCTCGTGCTCGGGCTTCTGGCCGGGCTGCTGGGCATGCACGCCCTCGGGCCCGCCGGCGGTCTGATGCCGGGCGCCCATGAGCACCCCGCCGCCATGACGACCGTCGTGACCGCCCCCGCCGCCCATAGCGGCTGCGACGGCGCGTGCGGCGGCTCGCATGCCCATCACGCCGATCCGACCTGCGCGTCGCCCGCGCTCGGCGGTGGGCCCACGCTGTCCGCGCCCCCCTCGACCCCCGTGGCCGACTGCGGCCATGACGTCGCGACGGCCCGGCCCGGTACGGCACCGTCCCCGGCCGACGGGCGCGCGCCGCCCACCCTGGCCGAACTCCAACTCCTGCGGATATAGGACACGCCCTCGCGCCGCCGACCCTCCCGATCCCGGGTGGGTCCGGCGCCGGTTCGGCATGTCCAGAAACACCCCAACACTTCCTCAGGAGTTCCACCATGCGTTCCCTCACCCGCCGTACGGCGCTCACCGCCGCGGCCGCCACGGCCGCTCTGTCCCTGACCCTGACCGCCTGCGGCAGCGACGACGGCGGCAGCGGCGGCCACTCCGGCCACGACTCGACGAAGACCAGCGCGAGCGCGAGCGCGTCCGCCCCGTCCGGCAGGCACAACAAGGCCGATGTGAGCTTCGCGCAGGGGATGATCCCCCACCACCGCCAGGCTGTGGAGATGGCCGGTCTGGCCGCCAGCCGGGCCTCCTCCAGCCAGGTCAAGAAGTTGGCCGCCGACATCAAGAAGGCGCAGGACCCCGAGATCCGTACGATGTCCGGGTGGCTCGAGGCCTGGGGCGAGGACGTCCCGGAGGCGATGCCCGGCATGGATCACTCCCAGCACGAGGGCATGCCCGGAATGATGAGCTCCAAGGACATGGAGGAGCTCAAGAAGGCGTCCGGCGCGGCCTTCGACACCGCGTTCCTTAAGCTGATGGTCCAGCACCACCAGGGCGCGGTGGAGATGGCCGGCACCGAGAAGCGGAAGGGTGCCTACGGCCCCGCCAAGACCATGGCCGACGACATCATCAAGACCCAGAGCGAGGAGATCACCGTGCTGAACAAGCTCCTCGGCAAGGGCTGAAGCGGGACAAAGCGAGGGGTGACCCACAGGCGCGTGAGCGATGGGCGAAGGACCGGCACCCCGCCGGGCCTTTGCCCATTCAGCCGCGGCAGGCCCAGTGGTTACGATCTGGCGCGATGAGTAGACAGCGCGACGCGAGCCGAATACCGGGCGGCACGGTGCGAGCCACCGTGCTCTCGGTGCTCCGCTGTGCCGTCCCGCTGCTCACCGTCGCGCTCTGGCTGGCGCCCTCGTTCCTCCACCCGGCCATGGAGCACGCGGCCGCCATGGACCACGCCTTTGCCACAGCGCACGCCTCCACCACGGCGCACGCCGTCGTCGCGGCGCAGGCCCCCGGGACGCCCGGGACACCCGGGGCGGACAGCGCGGGCGGCGCCGGCGACAACTGCGTGGCCGGCCCTCGGGGGGTGAGTCAGGGCGTGGTGCCCGCGCCCGTCCCCCCGCCCGCGCTCGCCGAGCTCCTCCCGCGCGACCGCCCGCACGACACGGATGCCACCCGGGCCCCGCCCGACCACGCCGTCCGCGCCCCCGGCCTCCACCAGCTCCAAGTGCTTCGCACCTAAGGCCGCCGGTATCCGGATCCGCACATCACTCATTCCTCCAGTGCAAGGACAAGGACAACCCATGGCTTCCAAGGGATCGAAGACGAAAAACGCGGCCGCCGCACGCCGCGAGAAGATCGAGGAGTTGCGCCGCGCCGAGCGGGCGCGCGACCGCCGCTACCGCGTCATCACGATCGTCTCGTGCACGGTGATCGTCATCGGGATGGTCGTCGGCGGCTACTTCATCATCGACGCCACCAAGGAGAAGGACGAGAAGGCCAAGGCGGTGACGATGACGACGGTCAAGACCGGGACCTTCAAGGGCATGAAGACCTGGAAGAACCTCGGCCGGACCCACGTCGAGGGCAAGGTCAAGTACGCGATGTCGCCGCCGGTCGGCGGCAACCACAACCAGGTCTGGCAGAACTGCAACGGCGACGTCTACGACCACGCGATAACCAACGAGAACGCGGTGCACGCCCTGGAGCACGGCGCCGTCTGGGTCACCTACACCGACAAGGCGCCGGCCAAGGACGTGACCGCCCTGGAGAAGCGCGTGAAGGCGACCCCGTACTCCCTGATGAGCCCCTACCAGGACCAGGACGCCCCGATACTGCTCAACGCATGGGGTCTCCAGCTGAAGGTCGACTCGGCGGACGACCCGCGCGTGGCGACGTTCTTCAAGGACTACGTGCAGGGCAAGCAGACCCCTGAAGAGGGCGCCGCGTGCACCGGAGGTAAGGCGGAATGACGGACACCGGCCAGGTGGCGGACACCGGCCGCGCGGGACGCCAGCCGCTGATCGCGGGCATATCCGCCGCGCTCGCCCTGCTGACGCTGGTGGCGGTGGGCGTCCTGTGGCTCACGGCGGACCGCTCGGACGGCACGACCGGGCCGTCGAAGCCCACCGACACCTCCGCGGAGGCGGGCTTCGCCCGGGACATGTCCATCCACCACCAGCAGGCGGTGGAGATGTCGTTCATCGTGCGCGACACCACCGACGACGAGGATGTGCGCCGCCTCGCGTACGACATCATCAACACCCAGGCCAACCAGCGCGGGATGATGCTCGGCTGGCTGAATCTGTGGGGGCTCTCCAAGACCTCGGAAGACCCCCCGATGACCTGGATGAAGGACCTGTCCTCGGACGAGTCCATGGACCACGGCTCGATGGGGTCCATGGGCGCGATGGACGGCACGTACAAGCCGCACGACGGGTCCCTCATGCCCGGCATGGCCACCAACACCCAGCTGGAGGCGTTGCGCAAGTCCAAGGGCCGGGCCGCCGAGGTGATGTATCTGCGGCTGATGATCGCCCATCACAAGGGCGGGATCGACATGGCCAAGGGGGCGGTCAAACTGGCCAAGGACCCGACCGTCAAGCGTCTGGCGCAGGGCATGGTCGACAGCCAGCAGTCGGAGATCCAGCTGATGAACGACATGCTCAAGGAGCGCGGCGCCAAGCCCGTGTCGTAACCCGCCCCTCGGGCGCCCCAGGGCACTCCTCCCAAGGCTGCCCCAGCCACCGCTGGGGGTGCCCCTCCTCCTCTCGGAGGGGCACCTTGGGCAGGAGCCGGGCGGGAGTGTTCAGTGGGAGGTGCTCAGCGGGAGGTGGGGGTGAACTCCACCGGGATGGCGGACACGCCGCGCATCATCAGCGCGGAGCGCCACTCCAGCTCTTCGGGGGCGACGGTCAGGGACACGTCCGGGAGCCGGTCGATCAGGACCTCGATCGCGGCCATGGCGATGGCCTCGGCGAGGTCGCGGGCGACCTGCGGGCAGCCGTGCGTGCCGTGACTGAACGCCATGTGGGCCTGGTTGCCGCCCGCGCCGGCCCGGAAGTCCGGCCGTACGTCGGGGTCGGCGTTGGCCGCGGCGAGGCTCAGCATCAGGCAGTCGCCCTTCCTGATGTGGCGTCCGGCGAGCATGGTGTCCTCAGCGGCCCAGCGGCCGACCCAGTTGGGGACCGGGGCGGCCTCCCAGAGCACCTCGTTGATCGCCTGGCCGACGCTGCGCCGCCCGCCTGACATGGTGACCGCGAACCGCTCGTCGGTGAGCATCAGCCGGAGCGCGTTGCCGATCAGGTCGGTGGTGGGCTGGTGGGCGGCGTAGACGTTGCCCAGCAGGTCGTTGATGATCTCGTCGTCGGTGAGGCCCGCCGGGTGGAACGCGAGGACGGTGGCGATGTTCGTCCGGTCCGGGTTCGCCCGGGACTGCTGCAGGAGCGCCACCATCCGGTCGACCATGTTCTGGTGCGCCTCCGGTCCACCGACCCCGCTGACCAGGTCGACCGTGACCCGCTGGAGTTCGTCGGACTCGGCCGGGCCCAGGCCGTACATCCGGTTCAGCACCCGGAGCGGGATCTGGCAGGCGTAGTCGGTGATCAGATCGGCGTGGCCACGGCCCGCGAAGGTGTCGATCAGGTTGTCCGCGACGCGCTCGCACAGCGCGCGCAGCTCGTACGGGTCCACGACCTCCATGCTGTCGATGATCGCCTCGGCCCGCCGCTCGTGCTCGGCGCCCTCGGTGAACAGCATGGTCGGCCGGTAGCCGACGAACGTCATCAGCTCCCAGTCCGGCGGGACCTTGTCCCAGGAGTGCCAGCGGCGCGAGTCGCGGGCGAAGGTGTTGGAGTCGGTGGTGACCCGGACCATCTCCCGGTAGCCGAGCACCATCCAGACGGGGATCTGGCCCTCGAGCAGGACGGGCAGGACGGGGCCGTGGTCGCGGCGGAGCTGCCGGTAGAGCTCGTCCTGGCTGTGCCGGAAGTGTGCGGCTTCCAGCGGCACGGCGTCCGGCTGCTCGGGCCACAGCGGCCCGGCGGGGGCGAAGGGGGCCTCGGATACGGGCGTGGGGTCCGGGGTGGTCACGCGGTGCTCTCCCGGGCGGCAGAGGAGGAGGTGGACATAGTGGAGAGGGAGTAGAGATGGCGCACGAGGGCGACCAGCACGGCCTTGCTGGAGTCGCGCTCCCGGGCGTCGCAGTCGATCAACGGGACATCGGGGGGCAGGTCGAGGGCCGAACGCACCTCTTCCAGGCTGTGCTTGGGCTCGCTGAAGTTGTTGCGTGCCACGATGAACGGCGTGCCGTGGTACTCGAGCCGGTCGATGGCGTACCAGGAGTCGGACAGCCGGTTGGTGTCCACCAGCACGACCGCGCCCAGGGTGCCCATGAACAGCCGGTCCCACAGGAACCAGAACCGCTCCTGGCCGGGGGCGCCGAACAGATAGAGCACCATCTGCTCATCCAGGCTGATGCGGCCGAAGTCGAAGGCGACGGTCGTGGTGGTCTTGCTCTCCACCTGCGACGCGTCGTCGATCCCCAGGCCCGCCTGGGTCATGGTTTCCTCGGTGCTCAGCGGGCGGATCTCGCTGACGGACCGGACCATGGTGGTCTTTCCGACCCCGAAGCCCCCGACAATCACGATCTTGAGGCCGTCGCGCGCGCTCTCGCTCAGGTGCTCGCGCACGGGGTGATCAGAGGTTCTGGAGTGCAACGAGCACCTTCTTCAACATCTCGGGCTCGGGCAGCCGCGTGCCGGGGCGGACCGCCTGAGGATGGCGAGCGGTGATCTTTCCGGTGTCGAGCAGGTCGCAGAGCAGGATCTTCACCACGCTGACCGGCAGCGCCAGGTACGAGGAGATCTCCACGACCGCCAGCGGACGGTGGCACATCCGCAGGATCTTGGCGTGCTCCGACTGCATGCCCGCGGTGGGCTCGCTCTCGCTGACGATGAGCGTGACCATGTCGAACACGCTCTCGTCCACCTTGCTGCGGCCACCGGTGACGGTGTACAGCCGGTCCGGATCCTCGCTGTCGACGGCCCCTCGGATCATGCTGTGACCCCGCCGCCATCGCTCACGCCCACGCGGGGCGCGGCGCGCAGATGGTCGCCGATCTGCTCGACCAGCTCGTTCATGTTGTGGCCGATGATGCCGACGTCGGCCTCGTCCTCCGCGATGACCGCGAGGTGGGCGCCCTCACCGGCCTCCACGATGAACAGGATCCCGCCGTGGAACTCCGTCATCGACTGCCGGACGCCGCCGCTCCCGTCGCCGAACTCGATGGACGCGCCGTGCGACAGGCTCTGGATCCCCGAGGCGATGGCCGCCAGTTGGTCGGCCTGGTCCAGGGACAGGCCGGAGGTGAGGCACAGCTTGAGACCGTCTCTGGAGAGCACCAAGGCGTGCCGGGCGCCGGGGGTCTTCTTCAGCAGGTTCTCCAGCAACCAGTCCAAGCTGCGATCTGTGGTGTTCATCGGGGTTCCTTCTGTCACGGCTGGTCGTTCTCGGGAGACGTCTCGGGGTTCGGACAGACTTCGGCCGCCTGGTCGTCGGCGCGCGGGGCGGACTCGGCCGCGGGCGGCGGGCAGGGGGAACCGCCGCGGGTGGCCTGACGGAAGGCGCCGAAGCGGGCGGCGTCGGGGCGGGGCTTGGCGGAGGGCGCCTTGGGCGCCTCGGCCGGGGTGGGCCGGCCGGCCGCGGCCAGGGTCTCGCCGCGGCGGCGCTTGGGCAGTCCGCCGGCCCCCTGGCCGTTCGGGCTCGGTGCGCCGGCGGCCTGGCCGTTCGGGCTCGGTGCGGCGGCGGCCGGAGCGGGCCGGGCGGGGGCGGCGGTCCGGGCGGAGGGGGCGCTGGAGACGGCGCCGGAGCGGCTCGCGCCCTGAGCGGGGGCCTGGGCGGGGGCCGGACGGGGCGCCGCGGTCCTGGCCGCGCGGCCCGAGGTGGTCGCGGCGTCCTGGCTCACATGGGTGATCAGCTGCTGCGGGATCAGGACGACCACGCCGGTGCCGCCGCGCGAGGAGGGCCGGAAGGAGACCGTCAGGTTGTGCTTACGGGCCAGCTGCCCCACGACCGCGAGCCCGAGCCGGGTTCCGGAGAGCGTCGTCAGGTCCAGGGTCTGGGAGGAGACGGCCTTCTCGGCGCGGGCCAGCGCGGCCGGGCCCATGACGAGCCCGCCGTCCTCGACCGTCACCACGACGCCGGTGTGCGTCTCCTGGACGTACACATGCACCTCCTCGGTGGGAGGCGAGAAGGTGGCGGCGTTGTCCATGAGTTCGGCGAGGGCGTGCATGACGCCCTCAGCGGCGTAACCGGCGACCGCGGCGGTGCTGGCCGAGTGGATCCGGACCCGCTGATAGGCGCTGATCCGGCCGACCGCGCCGCGCAGCACGCTCTCCATGACGATCGGCTTGGTCCAGCGGCGCCCGGAGCGGGCGCCGGTGAGGACGGCGATGCTGTCCGCGATCCGGCCTGCCTGCGCGGTGGTGTGATCGAGCTTCAGCAGGTCGCCGAGGACGGCCTCGTCGTGCCGGTTCTCCATCTCCCGCAGGTCGGCGAGCATGCTGGTGGCCAGCGCCTGCACGCGGCCGGCGGCGTTGGCGCAGGCCGCCATGGCGGAGGCACGCATGCGCTCACCGGTGGCCACCTCCCGCACCAGCGTCTTGAGGACCCGGTTGTGCGCCTGGCTGGCGGGGGAGGCCAGCGAGGAGAGCACGGTGTCCGCCGAGTCCCCTTCGCGCAGACTCCGCACCGCATGAGGAATCGTTGCATCGGCGAGTCTGGCGGCCTCGGCCTCCATCGCCGCCGTACGCCGCGCGGCGTCGGCCTCCACGGCCGCCACGCGCTCCTGGAGCCGCCGCACGGCCTGCGCGCGGGCCGCGGCGAACGCGGCGGCCACATACAGCAGGACGGCGACCACGCCGCAGAACACGCCGACGGACATCCGGTTGGCGGAGGGCACTTCGGCCGTCACCCAAGCCCCCACGCCGCCGACGACGACGGCGGCCAGCAGCGGTACGGCCAGGGCCTGCCGCGTCATGGAGAGCCCTTTGACGGGTTGGCTGGTTATATGTGCTGACATCTCTCAGGTCCTCAGGGGCGCGATCGAGGGTTGAGGGCGGTTTCGAGCCATGAGCGGCACATCGTAGTACCGCACACAGACTTTTGACCGGCCCGCTCGCCAATCGGACCTTGACATCTGGTCAGCACGTCGGGGCAAACCCCGAATGACCCCTGCGGCGGCCGCTGAACCCTCGTCAAACGCCGGGCATCAGAATGATCCGTTCCGGCCCGCACGTCCACCCACATGACGCGTTTTCTGTCGACGCTGGAGCGTCCAGCGTTGCCAGAATCAGGGTATGTCATCCACCGAACGTCGCGAACGCGAACGTGCGGGCTGAGGGGTCGCGCCTCCCCAGGCCGGCGGACGGAGTCCGGCGCAGCGCCCCGAAGCCCGTGAGGCCCCCTGGGGCCGATCGGTGCGAGGGGCGCACGGGGAGGGGGTGTCAGAGCAGCGCCAGCTCCGCCCAGATGACCTTGCCCTCGGCCGTATAGCGGGTGCCCCAGCGCTCCGCGAACTGCGCGACCAGGAACAGCCCGCGGCCCCCCTCGTCCGTCATCGCCGCGTACCGCAGATGCGGCGAGGTGCTGCTGGTGTCGGACACCTCGCAGATGAGATTGCGATCGCGTAGGAGTTGCACCCGGATCGGACCCGCGGCATAGCGGATCGCATTAGTGATCAGTTCGCTGAGTACCAGCTCCGCGGTGAAGGCCAGGTCCTCCAGGTCCCACTCCGCCAGCTGCCGGATGACCGCGGCCCGCACCTCGGCCACCGCCGCCGGGTCGCAGGGGACGTCCCAGCTCGCCACCCGGTCGGCTCCCACCACCCGGGTGCGGGCCACGATCAGCGCGATGTCGTCGGCGGGGCGTGCGGGCAGCACGGCGTCGAGCACATCCGCGCAGGTCTGGTCGGGTGTCCGGCCGGGGTGGGCGAGGGCGTCGCGCAGCAGGTCGAGCCCGACGTCGATCTCCCGGCTGCGGTCCTCGATGAGCCCGTCGGTGTACAGCACCAGCCGGCTGCCCTCGTCCAGGTTCAGCTCGGCCGTCTCGAAGGGCAGGCCGCCCAGGCCCAGCGGCGGCCCGGCCGGCAGATCGACGAACTCCACCGAGCCGTCCGGGGCGACCACCGCGGGCGGCGGATGTCCGGCCCGGGCCATCGCGCAGTGCCGGGACACCGGGTCGTAGACCGCGTACAGACAGGTGGCGCCGGTGATCCCCGCACCGCCGCCCTCGGCCCCCTCCAGGCCGCCGGCGGCGGCAGCGGCGGTGTCGTCGTCCTGGTCGATCCGGGCGACCAGGTCGTCCAGGTGGGAGAGGATCTCGTCGGGCGGCAGGTCGAGGGTGGAGAAGTTGTGCACGGCCGTACGCAGCCGCCCCATCGTGGCCGCGGCGTGCAGCCCGTGCCCGACCACATCACCCACCACCAGCGCCACCCGAGCCCCCGGCAGCGGAATCACATCGAACCAGTCACCCCCCACCCCCGACTCCGCCGGCAGATACCGGTACGCCACATCCAGCGCACTCTGCTCCGGCAGCACCTGCGGCAACAGACTGCGCTGCAACGTCACCGCCATCGTGTGCTCCCGCGTATACCGCCGGGCGTTGTCGACGCAGACGGCGGCGTGGGAGGCCAGCTCCTCGGCGAGGGAGATCTCGTCGTCCTCGAAGGGGCCGCTCTTCTCCATGCGCCAGAAGCTGACCATCCCCAGCATGACGCCCCGGGCCCGCAGCGGCACCGTCACGAGCGACCGGACGCCGTAGTCGATGGCCAGGCCGGTCTGTTCCGGGTCCTGGGCCCGCCATCCGCCGGCCTCCCTCAGGTCCGGCTCGACCGCCGCCCGCCCGCTGCCGAAGCCCCAGGCCTGCGGGGTGGAGGAGACGAATGAGAAACGGGTCCCCACCGGGTAGAAGGGGTGGTCGTCGCTGATGCCCCGGACCGCCGCGCGGCACATCTCGATGCCGCCCACCGCCAGCGGCTCCTCGCCGCGCAGCACGGGCCCCGCCAGGTCGACCGTGACGAAATCGGCGAACCGCCCCACCGCGACCTGGGCCAGCTCCTCGGTGGTCCGGCCGACGTCGAGCGTGGTGCCGATCTCCACGCTGGCGTCGTACAGCAGCTTGAGGTGCTTCTGCGCCACCTCCGCCCGCCCCGACAGGGCGCGCAGCTCGGTGGAGTCCCGCAGGGTCGCCACGCTGCCGGGCGGGCCGCCGTCCCGGTCCGTGGGGCGGTTGTTGACCGCCAGCAGCCGGTCCCCGGCCACCAGCACCTCGTCCGAGACCACCTGCCCCGACACCAGCGCCCGGGCCATCCGCGGCTCCAGGCCGAGCTCGGTGACGGCCCGGCCCTCCGGATACTCGGGCAGCTCCAGCAGGCGGCGCGCCTCGTCGTTGGCCAGCATCAGCCGGCCGTCGCCGTCGACGATCAGCACGCCTTCCCGTACGGAGTGCAGCACCGCGTCATGGTGCTCGTACATCCGGGTCATCTCGCCCGGGTCCAGGCCGTGGGTCTGCCGCCGCAGCCGGCTGCTGACCAGCGCGGTGCCGCCGGTGGCCAGGGCGAGCGAGGTGCCGGCCGCGCCGATGAGGAGCGGCACCTGGCGGTCGGCCAGGCCGCTCACCTCGCTGACCGTGATCCCCGTGGCCACCAGGCCGATGACCTTGCCCCGGCCGTCGGTGACGGGCACCACGGCGCGTACGGAGGGGCCGAGCGTGCCGGTGAAGGTCTCCGTGACGGTGCCGCCCTCCGCGGCGGCGCGGTAGCTCCCGAGGAAGTGCCGGCCGATCCGCGAGGTATCGGGATGGGTGTAGCGGGTCCCGTTCGTGTTCATGACCACGATGAAGTCGACCCCGGAGTCCTTGCGCGCCGCTTCGGCGCGCGACTGCAGGATCGCGGTCGGGTTGTGGGAGCGCAGCGCGGGTGCCATGCCCGGTGCGCCGGCGAAGGTCTCGGCGACGGCGAGCGACCGGCTGCGGGCCTCGTTGGTGGCGTCGTGCCTCACCTGCAGGACGAGCGCGATGGACGCGGCGGCGACCAGCAGCAGCACGATCGCCAGCTGCAGCAGAAAAACCTGGCCGGCGACGCTGAGCGCGCTCAGCCAGGAGCCAGGGCGCCGCCCCGCCGCCTCTGGGCGCTCACGCCGCCGACTCCGTGGGCGCCGACCGGGGAACATACGGGCAGCAGGCACCCACGATCGACCCTTAAACCGGGCCATACACCTACATCTACACCGCGGCTTCCCGGAAGGCGAGCCACCCCGCGTTCCGCGGGTGCCGACCTCGACGGCGTATGCAAACCTGAAAAAGGTGCAATTAGCTACAATTGCCGGAAATCGTCGGCCATTCGGCCGTCGGTCGGCAGGAACGAAGGAGCCCGCAATGGCCAGTCAGGTCGGTGGAGTTCAGCCACAAGCCGCCCCGGGTGTGCACCACCGGGCGGCGGTGAGCGGATGGATCGTTTTCGCGGCCGTCATGATGATCTTCGCGGGACTCATGGCCCTCAGCCAGGGGATCGCGGCCATACGCAACGACCAGGTGTTCGTGGTCACGGGTCACTACGCCTTCGCGTTCGACCTCACCGGGTGGGGATGGGTCCACGCGGTCGTCGGCGCCCTCGCCGTGATCGCCGGCGCGGCCCTGTTCACCGGTGCCATGTGGGCCCGGGTGACCGGTGTGGTGCTGGCGGGGCTGAGCCTGATCGCCAACTTCCTGTGGCTGCCCTACTACCCGGTCTGGGCCGTGACGCTGCTCATCCTGGACGCCCTCGTCATCTGGGCGCTGTGCGCGGGGATGGCCGAACGGCCGCAGGGACAGGCACAGGGACAGGCACAAACCCAGGGACAGCAGGGACAGGGCCCGCAGGTCACAGGCCGATGACCACCAGCGCCGTGTCGTCGGCGACGGTCCCGCCCGTGACGCCGAGGTCGGCCAGCAGCGCGTCGGCCAGGCGCTCGGGATCCAGCGCCCCGTGCCAAGCCAGGCTCCGGGCCAGCCGGTCGAGCCCCATGTCGATGTCCTCGCCCCGCCGCTCGATGAGCCCGTCGGTGTACAGGACCAGGGTGCCGCCCGGGGTGTACGGGAGGGTGGCCTGAGGTCGGTCCACATGCTCGGGGCGGGCGCCCAGCGGCGGGTCGGTGGCCTCGTCGAGCCGTACGACATCGCCCTCGGCCCGCAGCAGCAGCGGCGGCGGATGGCCGGCGCAGCTGTAACAGATGGTCCGCTCCGACCGGTCGATGACGGCCTGCACGGCGGTCGCGGCCAGCGCCCCCTCGACGGAGCGCGCGTACAGGCCGAGCGTCTCCAGCGCCTTGGCCGGCCCCCCGACGGCCTGGATCGCCGCGCTCAGCGCGCTGCGCAGCTGTCCCATCACACAGGCGGCCTCAAGGCCCTGGCCCACCACATCGCCCACCGCCGCCGCGATCCGGCCGTCGGCCAGCTCGATCACCTCGTACCAGTCGCCGCACACATTGAGCGAGCCGACGGCGGGCTGGTAGCGGACGCCCACGCGCAGATGCAGACCGGGGACGAGCGCGGGCAGCATGGCCTGCTGCAGAGCCAGCGCCGTCGCCCGCTCCCGGGCGTGCGCCTCCCGCAGCCGCTCGTTGAGCTCCTGCAGCTCGCGCGCCCGGGTGTGGAGGTCGGCGTCCATCTCCGCGGTGCGCGTGAGCGGCGCCCGCGCGCGCTCCCGGACGAAGTCCGTCACATCCTCCACGCGGTGGATGATCAGCTGGACCGAGCCGTCCGGGGCGAGGACCGGGATGTTGATCGGGCTCCAGTACCGCTCCTCGAATTGTTTCCCGCCCCCGCTCTCCCCGCCCGCGCCCGAGCCCTCGCGGACGGGGATGTCGTACTTCTGCAGCGCCATGCTGTCCCGCTCGCCGGTCGCCAGGACCCGTCTCAGGGAGGCGCCCAGATTGCGGGTCCCGGTGGCCTGCGGGTCCGCCGGATTGTCGGGGAAGGCGTCGAAGATATGGCGGCCGAGCAGGTCCTCGCGCCTGGTCCGGGTGGCGTTCAGATACGCCTCATTGACCGCGACGATCACCAGATCGGGACCCACCACCAGATTCGGACTCGGAGTGGCCTCGAAGAGAGTTTCGTAGTCGATCTGGTGTCCCGTGGCCTGCTCCCTGCTCGCGCCCTGCCGAGGGCCGCGACCTCGCACCCCTGGGTGAGCCGCTCGCTCAAGCCCAATGTAGACCGTCCGGCCGCGGGGAGCGCGGGGGAAGCAGGGGCACCGCACGCGGCCGGGGTGCGCGGGAGCGCGGAAAGGGCGAGGCTGAAGCCATGCTGCTGGCTGAAGTCGCCCGTACCTCCCGCGAGGTCGCGGCCACCGCCGCCCGCTCCGAGAAGATCGCGGCCCTGGCCCGGCTGCTCAGCCGCGTGGAGCCCGCCGAGGCGCCCGTGGTGATCACCTACCTCGCGGGCAGGCTGCCGCAACGCCGCGTCGGAGTGGGCTGGTCCGGTCTGCGGGTACGCCCCGAACCGGCCGCCGGGCCCCGACTCGGGGTGCTCGACGTCCACCAGGCCCTGGACCGCGTCGCGGCCGTCTCCGGCACCGGCGCCACCACCGAACGCAAGCGGCTGGTCACCCGGCTGATGTCCGCCGCCACCGAGGACGAACAGCGCTTTCTGTACGGGCTGATCGGCGGGGAGCTGCGCCAGGGCGCGCTGGACGCGCTCGCCGTCGAGGGGCTGTCGGCGGCGGTCGGCGCGCCCCCCGCCGAGGTGCGCCGCGCGGTGATGCTCGGCGGCTCACTGGGCTCGGTCGCCCAGGCGCTCATCGAGAACGGGCCGCCGGCGCTGTCCGCGTTCGGTCTTGAGGTGGGGCGGCCGGTGCTGCCGATGCTCGCCCACAGCGCGCGGGACCTGGACGAGGCCATGGACCGGCTCGGCCCCTGCGCGGTCGAGGAGAAGCTGGACGGCATCCGGGTGCAGGTGCACCGGGACGGGGAGACCGTACGCGTCTACACCCGCACCCTCGACGAGATCACCGACCGCCTGCCGGAGGTGGTCGCGGCCGCCCGAGAGCTGGCGGTGGAGCGGGCGGTCCTCGACGGCGAGGTGATCGCCCTCGACGCCGAAGGCAGGCCCCGGCCGTTCCAGGAGATCTCCGGCCGGGTCGGCGCACGGCTCGACGTGGCCGGGGCGAGCGCCTCGCTGCCGCTCTACCCCGTCTTCTTCGACCTGCTCGGCGTCGACGACCGGGACCTGCTCGACCTGCCCGCCCGCGACCGCCACGCCGAACTGGCCCGGGTGGCCCCCGCCGCCCGGCGGGTCCGCAGGCTGGTGGCCGAGGAGCCGCGGGACGAGGCGACCCGGCGGGCGGCCCGGGAGTTCGCCGCCGACGTACTGGCCCGCGGGCACGAGGGCGTCATGGCCAAGTCCCTCGACGCCCCGTACAGCGCGGGCCGGCGCGGCGCGTCCTGGCTCAAGGTCAAGCCGGTGCACACGCTCGACCTGGTCGTGCTGGCCGCCGAATGGGGCCACGGCCGCCGCACCGGCAAGCTGTCCAACCTCCACCTGGGCGCCCGCCGCCCGGACGGCACCTTCGCCATGCTCGGCAAGACCTTCAAGGGCCTGACCGACGAACTGCTCGGCTGGCAGACGGAGGCGCTGCTGCGGCTGGCCGTCAGCGACGACGGATGGGTGGTGCGGGTGCGGCCCGAGCTGGTCGTGGAGGTCGCCTTCGACTCGCTGCAGCGGTCCTCCCGCTATCCGGCGGGGGTGACGCTGCGCTTCGCGCGGGTGCTGCGCTACCGCGAGGACAAGCCGGCGGCGGAGGCGGACACGGTCGAGACGGTGCTGGCGCTGCGCGGCGCGTGAACGCCCCAGGGCCTAGCGGCCCATGACCTAGCGGCCCAGATCCAGCGGTGACAGGCCCTTGCGGGCCAGGGCCTTGCGGGCCAGCCGGTACGCCACCAGGTCGGCCACCGAGATCAGCGGCAGCAGCCTGCTGGCCGCGAGCCGGTTGAGGTCCTCATAGCCCGCCGGCTCCCAGTCCGGCGTGACGACCGCGCCGATCGCGGTGACCCCGGAGAGCCCCGCCAGCCGCGACAGGTCGACCGCCGCCTCGGCGTTGCCCTGCCGCTCCATCACCCCGCCGGGCACCGCGCACACCGGGAACACATGCCCCGGGCGCCCCAGCTGCTCGGGGGTGGTGTGGGGATCGGCCAGTGCCTGGACGGTGAGCGCGCGGTCCAGGGCGGACAGGCCCGTGGTGGTGGGTCCCAGCAGATCGACGGGGACGGTGAAGGCGTTGCTGAGCAGCCCGGTGCTCTCCTCCTCCGCCACGATCCGCGGCAGCCGCAGCCGCTCGGCGCGCTCATGGGGCAGGGCCACGCAGACCATGCCGGAGGTGTGGTCCAGCAGCTGCTTGAGCGCACCCTCGTGCGCATGCTCGGCGGCGAGCAGCAGGACGCCCCGGTGCTCCTTGGCCAAGTCGTCGTGGACGAGGACGAAGCCGCCCTCGGCGAACGCGTCGATCGCCTGCTCGACCGCCAGGAGGCGCTCGGGTGCGACCGTCTGCTCAACCACTGCCATGAGGAGGAATTTTGGCACATGCCAGAGGACCTGACGACGTGTCAATGCTCACAAAGTAAGGACCGCCACACCATCAGTGACCTCCGTCCCCTTCCCACAGCCGCGCCACAGGGGTATCCGGGCCCACCCGAGGCGCACGGGAGAATGAGGCTTCTGCCGAATTGAGAGGCCAAGCGTGGAGACCAAAGTCGCGGAGGACCGAGCCGCCGAGCCCGTACCCCCCGTACGCCGCTTGATACGGCTCATACGCCGCTTCGCGCGGCCCCCGCGCGGGCGGGCCCGGCGGGTGGCCGCCTGGTGCGCGGCGCTGCCGCTGGCCGTGGTCAGCTTGGTGCTGGGCTGCCGGGCCGCGGACAGCGACGGGATCACGCCCGTGCCCCAGCTGCTGGCCTTCCTGCCCTGGCTGCTGGTCCCCGCGCTGCTCGGCCTGGGGCTCGCGGTGGCGGCGCGCTGGCCGCTGGGGTGCGCGTGGGCGCTGGCCGCGGCCGCGGTGACCGGCTGGTTCATCCAGCCTTACGACTCCGCTGCCGCCGCCGGCCCGGCGCCCCGGCCGCGCGGCCCGGTGGTGGCGCAGCTGCGCGTGCTGACCGCCAACCTGGAGTTCGGCGGGGCGACGAAGGGGCTCGTCGAGGCGGTACGGCGGGAGGAGCCCGACCTGGTCTCGGTCCAGGAGTGCGACACCCGCTGCGGGGCGGCGCTCGACTCGGCCGCCCTGCGCGAGGCCTACCCGTACCGGAAGGTCGTCACCGTCGCCGGCGACGCCGCACACGGCTCGGCGATCCTCAGCACCCACCCGCTCACCCCCGAGGCCGGGGTGTCCGGCAAGCTGGCGATGCCCGGCGCCGTCATACGGGTCGCCGGGCGGCGGGTCCATGTGCAGGTGGCCCATCCGATGCCGCCGATGCCGGGGCAGCTGGACGTCTGGCGGACCGAGTTGGGGCGGCTGCGCGCGTACGCCGCCGACCGGGGCGGCGCACCCACCCTCATCGCGGGTGACTTCAACGCCACCCAGGACCACGCCGCCTTCCGCTCCCTCCTCGACACCGGGATGCGGGACAGCGCGCGGACGGTCGGCATGTCGCGGACGCCCAGCTGGCCGAGTCTGACGGCCCCGGCACTGGGCGCCCAGATCGACCACGTCCTGGTCAGCGACGCGCTACGGCCCCGCGCGGCCCGCTTCCTGGACCTGCCGGACACCGACCACCGGGCGCTGCTGGTCGACCTGGACCTGCACTGACCCCGCGGCGCGGTCCGCGTCCGGGCGGCTCAGCTCTCGCTCGGGTTGTAGGAGTTGGCCAGCTCGAAGGGGTCCGGCTCCAGGCCCTCCGTCGGCCAGCGCTGCTCCCGCCGCCACTGCTCGTTCTCCAGGGCCAGCGCGTCCCACAGCAGATTGAGCGGATGGCTCGGCTCGTAGTGGGCGCGCTCCCCGTGGCGGGTGAAGGCGCCGAGCAGCACCTCGAGCCGCGGCCCGGTGTCGTTGACCAGCTCGACGGCCCGCATCCCGCGCCCGTACGCGACCCGCGGATCGCCGGCGGCCTCGGCGACGCCCGTGGTGACCAGCATGCAGCCGCGCAGCAGGCCCGAGCGCAGCAGCTCGAAGCCGTAGGTGACGGTGTCGATCTCGGCCGCGATGTGCAGCTTGTTGCGGTAGTCGGCGCCGAACCAGGTGTGCAGCACCCCCGCCATCAGCCCGCTGGCCGAGACGACGAGCGGAAGCGTGCGCAGCTCGCTGCTGGTGACGGTCTCTCCGGGCAGCCGGGAATGCGGCAGGTTCGTCAGCAGCGACACCCCGCTGCGGCGCCACTCCATCACATCGAACGCGTCGAGCTCGTTGTCGCCCTCAGGCCTGGTCACCACGGAGCCGCAGACCAGGTCCACTTCCTTGGCGCGCAGCTTGCCCAGCACGTCACGGGTGCGGACATGCCCGACCTTCAGCTCGATGGCGCGCCGCTCGAACTCCTGGGCCACCCGCTCACCGGCCCCCGCGAGATAGCCGAGGGTGAAGCGCGTGGTGCCCACCATCAGGGTTTTGCCGAGGCGGCGACGGGATTCGTGGATGCCCTCCAGCCAGTCGCCGAGCGTGCCGCGCGCCAATTCGACCAAGGCCTCGCCGGTGCCGGTGAACAGCACGTCCTTGCCGCGCCCTTGCTTGAGGACGAGCGGTTCGCCGCACAGATCCCGGAAGTTGCGGTTCATCGTGTCCAGCTGCTTCTGCACGCTCGACTGTTCCCGGCCGAGCACCCGTGCGGCGCCCAGCGCGGTACCTGTCTCATGGACCACGATCAACGTACGGAGCTGGTCCATCGTGGTGTCCATGAGGGCGAGTGGGCTCTGCAGCAGCCTGCTTCGCCCGTTGGCCGTCGGTGGTCCGAGCGGCCCGGGTGTGGCCATGAAATCCTCTCGCTTCCCAACTCTCCCCGATTTATGGACTCACGAGTTTAGCCCCGGGACGCTTGATCACGGGGCTGTCGTAAGTCGCGCTGGGCTCATTTCGGATAAGCGCGGATTTACCATCCCTATGCGTGTACCGCACCAATCCTGTTTACGCATGGCGGGTGCGGTTACTCGCCGCGGATATGAGCGAGACGAAGACCGGCACCGATACGAAGTCCGGCACGAAGGCCGCGGTCAGGGCCGGGCGGCGCACCGTCCCGATCAGCCGCCCGGAAAAGGTGCTCTTCCCCGACGACGGAATCACCAAGTCCGACCTCGTCGACCACTACCGCGCGGTCTCCCGGCTCATCCTCCCCCAGGTGCGCGGACGCCCCCTGATGATGGAACGCCACCCGGACGGCATCGGCGGCAGCCCGCTCATGCAGAAGAACGCCCCCGACTACTTCCCGGACTGGGTGCGCCGGGCCGTCGTGCCCAAGGAGGACGGGGAGGTCACCCATGTCGTGTGCGACGACGTCGCCACCCTCGTGTACCTGGCCGACCAGGCCTGTCTCACCCCGCACCGCTGGCTCTCCCGCGCGGACCGGCCGCACCATCCCGACCGCCTCGTGCTCGACCTCGACCCGCCCCCGGACGCGGACTTCGAGAAGGTGCGCTGGGCGGCCCGGCGGGTGTGCGGGCTGCTGGGCGAGCTCGGGCTGCCCGGGCTGCTGATGACCACCGGCTCACGCGGGCTGCATGTGGTCGTCCCGCTCGACCGCCGCGCGGACTTCGACTCCGTACGGAACTTCGCGCGGGACGCGGCCGACCTGCTCGCCGCCCGCCACCCCGACCGGCTGACCACCGAGCCCCGCAAGGCCGAGCGGGGCGGCCGCCTCTATCTCGACACCCAGCGCAACGGCTACGCGCAGACCGCGGTGGCCCCGTACGCCGTGCGCGCCCGCCGCGGCGCCCCGGTCGCCGCGCCGATCGCCGCCGAGGAACTGGACGACCCCGAGCTGACGGCCGACCGCTGGACCCTGCGCACCTTCGGCGACCGGCTGGAGCGCGACCCCTGGGCGAAAACCCGTACGAGGGGCCGTTCACTGCTCGTACCGCGGCGGCGATTGGCGGAATTGTCCCGCGAGACGCTTCCGGACGGTGTTTCCCGCCCGAACACAACTGATCTGTCCGCCAGTTGAATTGATCTCGGGCACATCTCGTGAACATCTCGGAGACAATTCCGCCGCGTCGAATTCCGAAGAATTCTCCGGCCGGGTCAGACGCCGATGTTCCCGCCGTCGCGCCGCCACACGCTGATCACGGACGGACGGGTCAGCTTGCCCGGGCCGTCGGGCCAGGTGGACGCCGGCTTCTCCACGCTCGCGCCGTCCACCTCGCCCGGGTGCTGCACCGCCACCAGCACGCGCCGGTCCTGCACGATCGGCCCGCAGGTCTCGGCACCGGTCGGGACGGTCAGGAACTGCTTGACCTCACCGCGCCTGCTGCCGGCCGTCGCCACCCCGAACAGCCCGTCGTGGCTGCCCAGCGCGTTTCCGTCGGTGGAGATCCACAGATTGCCGTGCGCGTCGAAGGTGATGTTGTCCGGGCAGGAGATCGGGGAGACCTGGTCCTTCGGGAAGCCGCCGAAGTACGTGCCCGGGTCCGCCGGGTCGCCGCAGACCAGGAACAGCCGCCAGCCGAACCGGCGGGCCGCCGGGTCGCTCCAGCGCTCGGTCAGCTCCAGGATCTGGCCGTGCTTGTTGCCGTTGCGCGGGTTCGCCTCGTCGGCCGGGGCCTTGCCCGCCTTGCCGCGGTCGCTGTTGTTGGTGAGCGCGACATACACCTTGCCCGTGCGCGGGCTGGGCTCGACGTCCTCGGGGCGGTCCATCTTCGTCGCGCCCACCTTGTCGGCGGCCAGCCGCGTGAAGACGTAGACCTCCTCGGCCGTCATCCCCTCGACGTACGAGGTCGTGCCGCTCGCCAGCGGGATCCACTCGCCCGAGCCGTCGAACTCGCCGTCCTTCGGCAGCTTCCCGGTGCCGTCGATCTCGGCGGCCGGGCTGTCGCCGGTGAACTTGGCGACGTACAGCGTGCCCTCGTCGAGCAGCGTGCGGTTGTGCTCGCGCGCCGCCCGGCTGGTGCCCTTCATCATGCGCTTGGACGAGACGAACTTGTAGAAGTAGTCGAACTTCTCGTCGTCGCCCATGTACAGGACCGGCCGGCCGTCGGCGGTCAGCCGGGGCTCGGCGGCCTCGTGCTTGAACCGGCCCAGCGCGGTCAGCTTGCGCGGGGTCGACTCCGGGTCGTACGGGTCGATCTCGATGACCCAGCCGAAGCGGTTGGTCTCGTTCGGTTCCCGCGCCACGTCGAAGCGCTTGTCGAAACGCTCCCACTTGCGCTCGGTGGCCGCGCCCGCGATGCCATAGCGCTTGAGGCGGGCGGCGGTGGTCGGGTCGGTCACCGAGCCGCCGCCTGCGAAGTACTGGTTGAAGTTCTCCTCACCTGACAGGACCGTGCCCCACGGGGTGATACCGCCACCACAGTTGTTCAGCGTGCCCAGGATCCGCCTGCCGCTCGGGTCCGCCGAGGTCCGCAGCAGCTTGCTGCCCGCGGCCGGACCCGTCACCTCGAACGGCGTCGTCGCGGTGATCCGGCGGTTGAGGCGGTGCCGCGGCACCGCGGTCAGCTTGCCCAGCCTGCGGTCCTCCTCCGTCGCCAGCACGGACAGGCCGTGCGCGGCCCACGCGATCTCGGCCTGCTCACGGGTCGGGTTCGCCGCGTCGTACCCGGCGAACATCAGCACCTCGTCGGTGTACTCGTGGTTGACCACGAGCAACTGGCGGTCGCGCTCATGCGGGATGTCCAGCACGGCCATGTAGTCGTTGTTGTAGCCGAACTGGCCCGCCTGCGCCTGCGCGGACTGGGTCGCCGGATCGAACGCGGGCGCCCCGCGCAGGATCGGGTCGCCCCAGCGGATCACCACATTCTGGTCATGGCCCTGGGCGACCACGACGGCATCGGTGGTGTTGGGCGCGACCGGCGAGAAGCGGAGGCCGCGGGCGGCCTTGCCCGCCCCCTTCTCGGCGACGGTCGCCGCGGCGGCCCCCTCGGCCGCCGCGGCCTCCGGCGCGGCGGCCGACCGCGGTCACCCCGGCCGCGGCCGCGACCGAGACCACCGCGCCGGCGCGCAGCACCGAACGGCGGGACAGCGCACCCGCTATGACATCACCGATGTAGGCGTTGTCGCTGGTGTTCGGCACCTCGTGAAAACAGGCGTCACCACAGCGGTACCGGCAGGTCAGAGCGGAACGACCGCCCGGGTGCGAGCTGATGAGCGGCAGGAGCTTGCGCACGTCTTACCCTCCGTACGGATTGCACGCATGGATTTCGCGAATGAGCCGTCCGGCACGCAACCCGCGCCGACACGGTGTCGTGACCCCATCCGGGGCGAAGCTATGGGCGTAGAGCCGCGGACCGGCGACCGTCGCCTGAATCAGGAGTGAACGGCGGGTAACCGGAATCGGCGGCTGAGTACGGCTGAGCGGCCCGCTAGCCTTTCGGCACCACGGACATGCACCGCCATGCCCCGGACTCGACACGTGATGAGGTATCTCCCATGGCCATACGGGACCTACTGCGCAAAGTTTTCGGACGCTCCCGCACGCCGCGGGTCGACGCTTCGGCTGCGCCGGAGGCGGCAGTTGTCCCGGACGCCCAGGAGCCGCCCGCCCCCGCGCCCGAGCCTGCCCCGGAGCCCGCCCCCGAGCCCAAGCCGGCGTCTGCGGCCCCGGCTCCTGCCTCGTCCACCACCGCGCCGTCCACCGCGACCGCGGAGCAGACGGGCGACGAAGAGGCGGCAGCCCACCACCCCTCTCTGACCGAACCGCTCAAGACCCTGGACGAGATCCTGGAGTCCTCCACCGACGCCGGCGCGCAACCCGCACCGGAGGCAGAGGAGAAGGACCGGGCCGCGAAGTCCGCCGAGGCGAAGCCGGACGCGGAAGCCGCAACTGACCTGGCCGAGCCGGTCGCGACAGCGCCCGACACCAAGGGGACCGCCGCCGAAACGGAACCCACCGGCACGGTGGCCGAAACGGCCGAGCCGAAGCAGAAGGCCGACGACGAGAAAACGGTCGCCCCGGCCGCCGAGGCCGAAACCGCGCCCGCCGCAGCCGAAACGGCCGAGCCCGCCGACGACGACTCGGCCGAGCCGAAGAAGGACGCTGAGGCCGAGAAGACGGCCGGGACCGAGGCTGAAGCCACGGCCGAGCCGGTCACGGCCGAGGTAGCCGAGGCGGCGGCCACCGCCGAAGCGGAGCCGGAGCAGGAAGCGGCCGATACGGCCGAACCCGCCGCCGACGCCGAGGCCACCACCAGCGACGCCCACACTCCGGCCGACCCGACGACGGCCGAGCCCGTAGCGGACCAGGCCACGGCCGACGCCGAGGCGGCTACCGCCGACGACCCCGCGCCGAAGACGGACAGCGACGCTCCGGCAGAGGCAGAGGCAGAGGCAGAGGCAACGGCCGCCGAAACGCAGCCGGAGCAGGAGACCGCCGCCGAGCAGACGGCCGAGACGGAAGCGGAAGCCGCAGCCAAGCCCGCCGACGCCCCCGCCCCGGCCGCCGAGCCGAAGGCCGAGGCCGACGCTGCCACCGAGTCGGCCGAGACCGCGTCCGACGCCGAGCCCACCGCAGCAGCCGCCACGGCCCCGCCGGAGCAGGAGACCGAGGCCGGGAAGCCCGCCACCGATGCGACCGCGACCCCCAAGGCCACCGACGACGGAGGCGCCGCCATCCCCCTCGCCGACGTGGAGACCCGCGCGCCCGGGCTCGTCAGCCTGTACAAGAGCGCCGCAGAGGCCCTGGCGCAGAAGGGGCTCGCGGGGCGCCGGGCGGCCGTGTATCTCGTGTTGGACCGGTCGGGTTCGATGCGGAACTACTACAAGGACGGCACCGTCCAGCACCTCGCCGAGCAGGCCCTCGCCCTCTCCGCGAACCTCGACGACGACGGCACCGTCCCGGTCGTGTTCTTCTCCACCGACGTCGACGGCACCGCCGACGTCGAGCTGGCGAACTACAGCGGCCGCATCGAGGAGCTCCACTCCTCGCTCGGCCACATGGGGCGCACCAACTACCAACACGCGATCAAGGCGGTCATCGACCACTACCAGGCGTCCGGCGCCACCGACCCCGCGTTCGTGATCTTCCAGACGGACGGCGCGCCCACCAGCAAGGCCGCCGCCGAGAAGGCGCTGTGCGAGGCGGCGCGGCTGCCGATCTTCTGGCAGTTCATCGGGTTCGGGGACCCGGAGGCGAAGGGGTTCGACTTCCTCCGCAAACTGGACGTTCTGTCGGTGCCGGACAAGCGGGTGGTGGACAACGCGGGGTTCTTCCACGCGGGCCAGGACCCGCGCGCGCTGGCGGACGCGGAGCTGTACGGGCAGCTGATGGTGGAGTTCCCGGAGTGGCTGCGGGAGGCGCGTGAGGCGGGCGTGCTGAGCTGATCGGGGGCTCGTTCCGGGGCCGGGATCCGGCCCCGGAACGGGCAGCGACGACGCGGGGGCCACCCGCGCGGCACGAAAATCGCCGCGCGGGTGGCCCCCGTCGCTCGGATACGATAATGACGACTCACAGAGCAGCTCGGCACATAGCTCACAGAGCGCTCACAGAGCGACATGTCACCCACTGCATCGACCCGGGAGCAGCCCGCGATGGCTCGACACCTCATCACCAGCGCCCTTCCCTACATCAACGGGATCAAGCACCTGGGCAACATGGTGGGGTCCATGCTCCCGGCCGACGTCTACGCCCGCTATATGCGCCAGCGAGGCCACGACGTCCTGTACATCTGCGCCACGGACGAGCACGGCACCCCCGCCGAGCTGGCCGCCAAGGAGGCGGGCCTGCCGGTGGACGAGTTCTGCGCGCAGCAGCACGACGCGCAGAAGGCGGTCTACGACGGCTTCGGTCTGGCCTTCGACTACTTCGGCCGCAGCTCCTCGCCGGAGAACGTGGAGATCACCCAGACCATCGCGCGCGAGCTGAAGGCCAATGGCTTCATCGAGGAGCGCGCGATCCGCCAGGTGTACTCGAACGCCGACGACCGCTTCCTCCCCGACCGCTACATCGAGGGCACCTGCCCGCACTGCGGGTACGACAAGGCGCGCGGCGACCAGTGCGAGAACTGCACCCGCGTGCTGGACCCGACGGACCTGATCGATGCGCGCTCGGCGATCAGCGGCAGCAGCGATCTCGAGATCCGCGAGACCAAGCACCTGTTCCTGCTCCAGTCGAAGCTGGCGGGGGAGGTCGCGGCGTGGGTGGACGAGCACGGCAAGGACTGGCCGACGCTCGCGTCCTCGATCGCCCGCAAGTGGCTGAATGAGGGGCTGCAGGACCGCGCGATCACCCGTGACCTGGACTGGGGCGTGCCGGTGCCGGCCGACACCTGGCCGGACCTCGCCGCCGAGGGCAAGGTCTTCTACGTGTGGTTCGACGCCCCGATCGAGTACATCGGCGCGACGAAGGAGTGGTCGGACCAGGACCCGGCGAACCGCGACTGGAAGTCGTGGTGGTACGAAGCGGACCAGACGGTCCGCTACACCGAGTTCATGGCCAAGGACAACGTCCCGTTCCACACGGTGATGTTCCCGGCGACGCTGCTGGGCACGCGCGACGCGTGGAAGAAGGTCGACTACGTCAAGGCGTTCAACTGGCTGACGTACTACGGCGGCAAGTTCTCGACCTCCCAGAAGCGCGGGGTGTTCACCGACGCCGCGCTGGAGCTGCTGCCCGCCGACTACTGGCGCTACTTCCTGATGGCGAACGCCCCGGAGTCGGACGACACGTCCTTCACCTGGGAGCACTTCGCGGCCACGGTCAACAAGGACCTGGCGGACACCCTCGGCAACTTCGTCAACCGCGTGCTGTCGTTCTCCCGCAAGCGGTTCGGCGACGAGGTCCCGGCCGGAAAGGCCGCCGGGGAGGCCGAGGCGCGCCTCGGGGAGGAGATCGCGCGGCTGCTCGCGGAGTACGAGGAGCACATGGAGACGCTGCAGTTCCGCAAGGCCGCGGCCGCGCTGCGCGCCCTGTGGAGCGCGGGCAACTCCTACCTGGAGGAGAAGGCTCCCTGGCTGGAGATCAAGACCGACCAGGAGGGCGCGGCCCTCACGCTCCGTACGGCGATGAACCTCATCCACCTGTACGCGGTCGTCTCGGAGCCGTTCATCCCGGCCTCCGCGCGGGCCATGCGGTCGGCGTTCTCGCTGGCGGACGACGCGGCGCAGTGGGTGGGCCAGGAGGAGGCCAAGGCGCTCGCCTTCGTCCCGGCCGGTACGGCCTTCACCGTGCCGCCGGTGCTCTTCGCGAAGATCACCGAGGAGGACCTGGAGTCCTACCGGGAGCGCTTCGGCGGTGCGCCGGAGCAGGCCGACGGCGGGGTGGCAGCGGAGGTTGCGACCGAGGGGAAGCCCGTCGAGTAGCGGCAAGAGAGTGCGGCGCGAAGGGGTGGCGGGCCGGGCCCGCCACCCCTTCGCGCCGTTGATCGCTCGACAACCGTTCGTTTAGCGCGTTCGACCAATCTGTGGAGTCCATTCATAGGGAGGTCGAGGAGCGCAGTGCCCGACGCACCACGTGTCACGGTGACGGTCCACGGCCCCGACCCGCTCTCGCGGGCCGGGGTCGTGCGTCATCTGCGGCAGGAGCCCACCGTCGAACTGATCGACCGTCCGCGTCCGTTCAGCGATGAGCCGCGCGGCACCGTGGCCGTCATGCTCGCCGAGCGCCTGGACGCCCGCGCGGGCGCCGAGCTGCGCCGCTTGGTGCGGGGCGGCGAGCAGCGGGTGGTGCTGATCACGGGGGAGCTGCGCGAGACGGAGCTGATGACGGTCGTGGAGTACGGCGTACGGGCCGTGCTGTGGCAGCACCGGGCCACGCCGAGACGCCTGCTGCGCGCGGTGCACCGGGCCGCTCGCGCGGAGCGGACGGACCCGTGCGGTGTGGACCGGCGGCTGACCGAGCACTTCGTGTACTAGCGGTGAGACGCAGATCACATCCACATGGTCATCCGGCTGTCACATCCCGCCGGGCCGTTCCGTCAGTGCTGTGTAACCGTCGAAACGGCAAGGAGATCACCATGGACGCCCGGATCAACCTCTACGCCAACCCCGTCGCCGCCAAGTTCGCGAAGTACCTCAACTCGGCGGGCAAGGCCGTCTCGGACTCGACGCTGCCGGCCTCGACGCAGGAACTGGTGAAGATCCGCGCCAGCCAGATCAACGGCTGTGGATTCTGCACCGATATGCACACCAAGGACGCCACGCACGCCGGGGAGACCTCGCTACGCCTCAACCTGATCGCGGCCTGGAGGGAGGCCAAGGTCTTCACCGAGGCCGAGCGGGCCGCCCTGGAACTGACCGAACAGGGCACCCGCATCGCCGACGCGGCCGGCGGCGTCACCGACGAGGCCTGGGCGAACGCCGCCAAGCACTATGACGAGGACCAGCTGGCCGCCCTGGTGTCCCTCATCGCCCTGATCAACACCTACAACCGGATGAACGTCATCATCCAGCAGCCCGCCGGCGACTACCAGCCGGGCCAGTTCGGCTGACCACGGGCCCCGGGCCCGAAGGAAGACCGCCCGCCACGCCCGAGCCGCATCGCGCGCTGTCCGGCTCGCCCCTCGCACCGGAGCCGGACAGCGCAAGAGCAGCGAACGGTGGGCGGGGTCCCGGTGGGCGGGGTCCCGCCACCTCCGCCGGTGCTGGAACTCTCGTAGCCGGAGTAGAGCCCCAGGGCGTCGCAGTGCCAGACGTCGACCGCCGCCTTCCGCAGCGGTGTGCACGTCTCGGAGTCGATCACCTTGAGCCGGAGGGTCATGGGGATGCCCTCCTTGCCCTCGGTGATGTCCTTGCGGATCTTGTCCGCGTCGATGTAATACGGGCCTTCGGTGGTCTCCGAGGTGAGCCGGTAGCAGACCTCCCCGGATGTGGCCGTCGAGGTCGCGGAGGGAGAGGCGGAGCCGGAGGTCGCGGAGGTCTCGCTCGCCGACGCGCCGGCGGCGAGCGCCGCCCCGATGCCAGTCGCCGCGACCGCCGCGCCACCCGCGACGATCACCCGGCGTCTGCTCATGTCGCGCTTGTGCGCGGGGCCCGTATGCCGGGCGCCGTCGTTGCGGGCTTCGTTCCGGGCTTCGTTCCGGGCTTCGCTGAAGTCCTCAGTCATGGCAGGCGACGCTAGAAGCGCAACGTGGCAGGGACATCTCAGGAAGCTGTGAAACCCGTGTGGCCCCGGAAAGGACGCCCTCGGTCAGCGGGCCAGCGAGGCCGCGTCGCCCATCACCACGGCGGGGTGCCGCTCCGGGTCCAGGAGGAGCAGCAGCTTCTTCATGTGCTTCTTGGAGATGCTGACGCAGCCCTGCGTGGGCCCGCCGTGGTCCACATGGAACCAGATGCCGCCGCCCCGCTTCTGACCCAGCGGCCTGGTCCAGTCGTGCGGGGAGGTGCCCGCCTTGCGGTTGTAGTTGATGGCCACGACGTAGTCGAAGGACCCGGCGAGCGGCTCGCCCTCGAAGCCGGTGCCGTTGATGGTGAAGCCGCTGGACTGGTCGTACGACAGCCGGGTGCCGGGGTTCGGGAGGCGGCCGCCCGCGTCGGTGAGGGAGAAGACGCCGATCGGGGAGCGGAGATCGCCCACGATGTGGTGGTCGGTCCAGCCCTTGCGGGCGTTGTGCGCGTCCCAGGTGGCGACGGCCCGCCAGTCGGCGCCCGCGGCCATGTCCGGGTCGCCGCCGGGGTTGCGCCGCTGGTAGAACACCACGGTCGAGCGGGAGGAGTCGCGGCCCTCGCCGGTCACGACCACCACTTGGCGGGCGTTGTCGGGCACCTGGGCGAGAGTACGGGGGCCGAGCCCGGGCAGATCGTTCCGCAGCGCGGCGGGGGCGGGCCGCTGGGCCGTGGCGGCGGGTCCGGGTGCCGCACTCCGCTTCCCGGCAGCACCGTCGGCAGCAGCGCCGGCTCTGGGCTCGGCACCGCCGGACGGGGTGCCCGCCGACGCCCCGCAACCGGCGAGCGCGGTGATGGCGAGGGCCGCCGACACGAGGGCCGCGGCCCCGCGGGCCGGGCGGCGGCGCGGCCCGGCCCCGGTCCGTACCGCCCGCTCCACCCATGCGGCGGACATCGTTACGACACTCAGATTGTCATTCACATTCAGGGAACCGGTTGGGACGGGCACCTGGTTGCCCCGCGTTCCGCCGGAAGCGGAAAGCGGGGTCCAGACGGGGTACAGATCGGGCCCGGGCCGGGGCCCGGACGGGGGCTCAGCCGAACTCGTGGCTACTTGCCGGGCTCGCCCGCCGCCTTCTCGCCGGCCTTCTCGCCGCCCTTGTCCGCCTGCTTGATCTGCGGCTTGCGGATCGACAGGTGCAGCTCCCGCAGCCGCGCCTCGTCCACCTCGCTGGGCGCGCCCATCAGCAGGTCCTGCGCGTTGCCGTTGAGCGGGAAGGCGATGGTCTCGCGAATGTTCGGCTCGTCGGCCAGCAGCATCACGATGCGGTCCACACCGGGGGCGATACCGCCGTGCGGCGGGGCGCCGAAGTGGAAGGCGCGCAGCATGCCGCCGAACTCGCGCTCCACCTCTTCCCGCGAGTAGCCCGCGATCTCGAACGCCTCGTACATCACGTCCGGCTCGTGGTTCCGGATGGCGCCCGAGGACAGCTCCACACCGTTGCAGACGATGTCGTACTGCCAGGCCAGGATGTCAAGCGGGTCCTTGGTCCGCAGCGCCTCCAGGCCGCCCTGCGGCATGGAGAAGGGGTTGTGCGAAAACTCGATCTGGCCGGTGTCCTCGTTCCGCTCGAACATCGGGAAGTCGACGATCCAGCAGAAGCGGAAGACGTTCTCCTCGAAGTGCCCGGCCCGGCGCGCGGCCTCGACCCGCACCGCGCCCATGATCTTGGAGACCTCGTCGAACTCACCGGCACCGAAGAAGACCGCCGTGCCCGGCTTGCCCTCGACCTCGGCGATCAGCTTCTCGACGTCGTCCTCGGTGAGGAACTTCGCGATCGGCCCGGTCAGCTTGGCGTCCTCGCCGATCCGGACCCAGGCCAGCCCCTTCGCGCCCTGCAGAGCCGCGAACTCGCCCATCTGGTCGAAGAACTTCCGCGGCTGGTCGGCGGTGTCCGGCACGGCCAGCGCCCGCACATGCTTGCCCGCGAACGCCTTGAAGCCGGAGTCGGCGAAGACATGGCTGACGTCCACCAGTTCCAGCTGGGCGCGCAGGTCCGGCTTGTCGGAGCCGTACTTCAGCATGGCC
This sequence comes from Streptomyces sp. ME19-01-6, assembly GCF_033793745.1. NCBI lineage: Bacteria > Bacillati > Actinomycetota > Actinomycetes > Kitasatosporales > Streptomycetaceae > Streptomyces > Streptomyces sp. ME19-01-6. The sequence continues at coordinate 235,009 of NZ_JARAXF010000005.1, forward strand.
TCGCGGAACGGGATCCGCGGGAACGGCGAGGTGACATGGCGGCCGCCGCCGAACTCCTCGAAGAGCTCGGTCATCACCTTCTCGATGACCTGGAAGACGTCCTCCTGCTCGACGAAGCTCATCTCGACGTCGAGCTGGTAGAACTCGCCCGGCGAGCGGTCGGCGCGGGCGTCCTCGTCGCGGAAGCAGGGCGCGATCTGGAAGTAGCGGTCGAAGCCCGCGATCATCAGCAGCTGCTTGAACTGCTGCGGGGCCTGCGGCAACGCGTAGAACTTGCCCGCGTGCAGCCGGGAGGGCACCAGGAAGTCCCGCGCGCCCTCGGGCGAGGTGGCGGACAGGATCGGGGTCGCCAGCTCGTTGAAGCCCTGCGCGGTCATCTTCTGCCGGATCGCGGAGATCACGGCGGAGCGCAGCATGATGTTGCGGTGCATGCGCTCGCGGCGCAGGTCCAGGAAGCGGTACTCCAGGCGCCGCTCCTCGTTCACCCCGTCCTCCGGGAAGACGGTGAAGGGCAGCGGGTCGGCGCCGCCGAGCACCTCGACGGCGGTGACCTCGACCTCGATCTCGCCGGTGGGCAGCTCTGGGTTGACGTTCTCCGCGCCACGGGCGATGACCCTGCCGTCCACGCGGACGACGGTCTCCTTGCTTATCGAGCTCAGCGCCTCGTTCGCCGGGGTGTCCGGGCGAACGACCAGCTGGACCAGGCCGTAGTGGTCGCGAAGATCGATGAAGAGGATGCCGCCCAGGTTCCGTCGATTGTGCAGCCAGCCGGAGAGCCGCACGTCGGTGTCGACGTCAGCGGCGCGGAGCTCGCCGCAGGTGTGGGACCGGTACCGATGCATCGTTCATCCAAGTCGTTTGGGCGGTCGTTTGGTCGGGGAAGCGTACGCACCCTCGAAAAGCTTCTCGGCAAGCCTACCGGCGCCGCGCCCCTCACTGGTAAGGCCGCCGTATATCCCCATATGGTGACTCAATGCGCACCGAGGATTTGCTCGCCGCCCTCGCGACCGGCCTATGGCGCTGGGACACCGTCTCGGGCGCCGTGAGCTACGACGCGGAGGCGGCCCGGCTGGTGGGGCTGCCCGCGGAGCCCGTCACCCTCCCCGAATCCGCCGCCCGCGCCTGCTTCCACCCGGTGGACTGGGTGGAGATCAAGGCGATCGTGAATCTCGCGGTGGCCGAGGGCACGCTCGCGGAGGCCCGGGTGCGCGTCGTGGACGAGAAGGGCCGGGTGCTGCGCACGGTGCGCAGCCGGTGCCGACCGGTGATCCACGGCGATGCCCCCGGCAGACGGGGCGCCGAGAACGGCTGTGACCTGATCGGCACCATGCAGGAGGTGCCCGAGACGCTGCCCGGCGCCTCCGCGGCGGCCCTGGCCCCGGTCACCGGCGACTGGCGGCGGGGTCGCGAGGCGTTCCTGCTGGACGCGGGGCGGGCGCTCGCCGAGGCGCCCTCGACCGCCGAGGTGCTGCGGGTGGCGGCGGGCCTGTCGATGCCGGGCTTCTCACCGGACGGCCTGGCGGTCTTCGGGATCAAGGGCGACCGGATCTCGCTCATCGGCCGCCACGGGGACCCGGCGGGGGACGAGCGCCCCCTCACCGCCCAGCCGCTGGACGCCGACTGCCCGGCCGCCGAGGTGATCCACACCGGCCGGGCGATCTATCTGCCCGGCCCGGAGGACTACCGGGACCGGTTCCCGGGCTCCTGGGCGCACACCCGGCCGGTCACCCGCCGGGCCTGGGCCTTTCTGCCGCTGATCGTCGCGGGCCGCACGATCGGCGCGTGGATGGCGAGCTTCGCGCACCCGGTGTCCTTCTCGCCCGACGAGCGCTCGGTACTCACCACGGTCGCGCGGATGCTCGCCCAGGCGCTGTCGCGGGCCTCGCTCCAGGAGACGGAGCGCGAGCTCACGGACGGCCTGCAGCGCTCGATGCTGCCCGCCGACAAGCCGGCCATCCCGGGTCTCACGGTGGCCGCGCGCTATGTGCCGACGGGCGGCGGGCTGCAGGTGGGCGGCGACTGGTACGACGTGATCGGGCTGCCCTCGGGGCGTACCGCGCTGGTCATCGGCGACGTCCAGGGCCACGATGTGCGCGCCGCCGGGATCATGGGGCAGCTGAGGATCGCGGTCCGCGCGTACGCCTCGGAGGGCCACCACCCCGACGCGGTCCTCTCCCGCGCCTCCCGCTTTCTGGCCGGGCTCACCGAGCCGCCTGGCCCCGGCGGCGAGCCCGCCCACGACCCGCGCTTCGCGACCTGCCTCTATATGGAGGTGGACCCGGTCGCCGGCACGCTGGACATCGCCCGCGCGGGCCACCCCGACCCGGCGGTCCGGCTCGCCGACGGCACCATGATGATCCGCCCCACCGCGGGCGGTCCCCCGCTGGGCATCGACCCGGACACCGACTACCCCACCACCCGGGTGGTGCTGGAGCCCGGCGAGACGCTGCTGATGTGCACGGACGGGCTGATCGAGACCGGCGGGCACGACATGGAGTCGGGCTGGGACCGGATCCGGGCGGTCTTCGAGCGCACCGCCCCGGACGCCGTGGACGCCGACGATCTCGACGCGCTCGCCGAGGCCCTGGTCCAGGCGGTGCACGGGCCACCCTCCCACCACACCACCGGCCACCTCGCCGACCGCCGCGAGGACGACATAGCCCTGCTGCTGATCCGCCGCGACGCCGAAGTGTGCCTGGTCGGCCCCGGCTCGGCCCCGGTGCGGCGCACGGCCCTCACGGTCGCCCAGGTCGAGCCGGAGCGCATAGCCGAGGCCCGGCAGCAGCTGCGCGACATGCTCCACGACTGGACCGACCGGGACCAGGTGGAGTCGGCGGTGCTGATGCTCTCCGAGATGGTCACCAACGTCCTGGTGCACACCGACGGCGACGCCCTCCTGGTCGCCGAGGTCAGCGGACGCCCCGGGGCCAGACGGCTGCGCCTGGACGTCGCCGACAGCAGCGACGAACTCCCGCACCGCCGCCGCCCGGGCGAACTGGCGTCCTCGGGGCGCGGGCTGATGCTGATGGAGGTGCTCGCCGACGCGTGGGGGGTGGACCCGCGCGGCGACGGCAAATGCATCTGGTACGAGCTGTACGAGGCGGGGCCGGACGGGTCGGCCCTCCGCGCGTGATGCGACCTGTTCAGCGGAAGAGCCGGGAACCCAGCGGGTGTTGCCCGTCGAAACCGGGAAGTATCAGGAAGCTCGCACTGGCGGTCGTGGTCGTGAATTCCAGCAGGGCGTCGGAATTGTCCATACGGGTGAGGGTGTTGGTGAAGGTCCGTATGTCGTTCTGGAAGCTCATGAAGAGGAGGCCGGGGGCGGGTCCGTCGATGCTGTAGGAGCGACGGAGCATGAGGCCGACGCCGACCGCGGTGGAGTGCGCCCTGCGGGCGTGGGAGTCCACCGGGACGAGATAGCGTCCGTCCGGCGTTTTGGCGCCGAGGTCCGGGCCCGAGGCGATGGTGCCACCGGAGAGGGGCACGCCAGTGGCCCGGCGCCGGCCGAAGACCGCTTCCTGTTCGGCGACGGACAGCTTGGCGAACCGCGGCAGGTCGAGTTCCATGCGCCGTAGTACGGCGAGGGTGCCGCCGGCGACCGGAGCCGGCCCGGCCAACCACAGGTCGCGTTCTTGTTCGGCTTTCGTATGGGGGCCCACGATGCCGTCGACGAAACCGAAGAGGTTCCGTGGCGCGGCACGGCCCTTGGCCACCGGCACGTTCGAACCACGGACTCCGGACTGCCGCCAGCGTTCGCGTATCCGGTCACCGGCCTGCTCCAGAAGCGCGGCAGTCACGACCGGTATCACCAAGGCGTCGTCGGCGCAGATCTGTATCAGCAGGTCGCCGCCGCGTGCCCGTGGGGCGATCTGCTCGCGGGAGAACCGTGGGAGGTCCTTCGCGCCGGGCAGGGCAGGATCGACCTTGCGCACCAGTCGGGGGCCCACTCCGATCGTCACGGTCAGATCGCCCGGCGGCAGGCCCATCAGCCGTGCGTCGGTCCCCTTGGTGAGTTCGCTGATGGCCTCGCCGAGTTCGGCCAGCAACGGACGGACAGAGGCGGCGTCAACGAGGTCGGCCACCACGGCCAGCAGGTTCCGCTGGGCCGGCTGCGGAAGCGTGATGCCCGCCTGGTACCGGCCCGTTGGTGACACCGGCGGGGTCGGCGCGGGGGCCTCGGACCGGTCCGGCCGGGCGGAATCCGATTGGCACCCGGCGGAGAGGCCGGCGGCGGTCACAGCACCGGTGGCACCGAGAAACAAGCGGCGTGACGGGTTGGAGTCGGCTTGGCGCACAGTGTGAACTGTGCCATATCCGTATCGGGGCCTGCGACTTGGCCGACGCCGTGCCAGGATGAGGCCATGCCTCATCTCCGTCTTCGCCTGGTAGCCGCGGTGCTCGGCACACTGGCGCCCGTACTGGTCGGCTGCGGTGGAGGCGACGACGGGTCGGACGACGGCCGACGACCGTCCGGTGAGCACGTGACGATCAAAGTGCCGGCTGACGCCCCGACGATCTCGGCCGCGGTGTCTCTGGCCCGTCCCGGCGATCTCGTGCTGGTCGCGCCGGGCACGTACCACGAGTCGGTGAAGATATCCAAGGCTCGCATCACTGTTCGCGGCGAGTCCCGGGACAAGGTCGTCATCGACGGGCGGTTGCAGCAGCCGAACGGCATCGTCGTCACCGCTCCCGGGGTGGCCGTGCAGAACCTGACCGTGCGGAACAACACCCAGAACGGGGTCCTGGTCACCGGTTCGGCGAAGGCCGCCGCCGGAATGCCGGGGCAGTCCGGCGGCTACGACACCGGCGACGAACCCGTCACCTTCCTGAAATCGTTCCTGGTCTCCCACGTGACCGCGACCCGCAACGGGCTGTACGGCATCTACGCGTTCTCCGCGCAGAACGGCGTCATCGAGCACTCGTACACGTCAGGCTCGGCCGACTCGGGGATCTATGTCGGACAGTGCAAGCCCTGTCGCATCGTGGTGCGGGACAACATCGCCGAGCTCAACGCGGTCGGTTACGAAGGCACCAACGCCAGTGGCGACATGTACGTGGTCGGTAACCGCCTTGTCGGTAACCGGGTCGGACTCACCACCAACTCCGACCACCAGGAGAAGCTGCTCCCGCAGAAGGATGCCGTCATCGCGGGCAACCTGATCGCGGCCAACCAGCAGGCGGCCACCCCCGAACAGGCCGACGGCGGATGGGGCATCGGCATCGGCGTCGACGGCGGCACCGCCAACCGGTTCGTCCGCAACCGAATCGCCGACAACAGCAACGCCGGTCTGGTGATCACCGCGACCGCTGACATACCGCCGAACGGCAACCAGATCCTGGACAACACCTTCGCCGCCAACAGCGTTGACGTCGGCTGGACGTTCCCCACCGCCACGAAGGGAGGGGGCAATTGCCTGCGCGGCAACGATCTGCGAAAGACGGTGCCCGCCCGGCTCGCGACCACCGCGGCCTGCCCGCGTCCCGCCCGGTCGCCCTCGCCGTCCGGCACCTGGGCGAAGCCGACGGCACCCGGCGGTATCCCGTTCACCGATGTGGCGGCACCCAAGCGACAGCCGCAGTTCCCGAAGGCCACCACCACGGGAGCCACCGCTGTCCCGGCCGTTCCGGCGCTCCCGGACACGGCGGACATCCGGCTGCCGTCGGCGGCACTGCTCGCCACGGGCGCGCGGGTGCGGACGTCCTGAGCGGCGGCTACCGCGTCGGGGCGACTCCGGGTACCTTCCGGACCGGCACGTACTTGTGGGTGTCGAAAGCGATGACCACCGGCTGCGGCGCGGAAGCCACGCCGACGCGAACCCGGTACATGGTGCCGTCCGAGCCGATCCAGTAGCGCACGGCATCCGCCCCCGCCGTACCGGACGTGGGCACGGCACTCGCCGTACCGGTCGTGGCACGGGCGGCCCTCGGCCCGGTCATGATGTCCACCTGATGGCCGTCCAGCCGGTCCTCTCCCACCCAGGCGGCACCGTTCTGCGGCAGTAGTTCGGCATTGTCCGGCCGGTCGCTGCCGAGTTTCAGCGCGATGGCCAGCGAACTGTCCAGCGAACTGCCGGTCCCTTGCAGTGGACGGCTGTACCAGCCCGACCCCGGCGGCCGTGCCGGTGCCTTGGCCGGGGTGTTCGTCATCGGGTGGACGAACACGGTGGTGGCCGTCCACTGGATCAGCCCGTCGCTGGACGTATCGCGCCCGGCGCCGTGCACCACGCCGTAACCGACCTTGCCGCGGTAGTCGACGGATCCGGTGATGGTCAGCCCACCAGCGGTGCCCGGCACGTTGATCGTCACGGCGCGCCCGCCCGCCTCGTAGTTGCGGAACCGCGTGACCGCCAGACGGTTCGCCTCATCCGAGGTCAATGCCCTTGGACCGGTAGGGGCGGAGTCGCTGCCGACGACCAGGAACGTGACCACCGCGACGGCCACACCGCCGATGCCGACTGCCACCCAGCGTGGCCGCGGCCATCGGCGCCGGCCGGCCGCGCGCTGTGAGGGACCTTGTTTTGTTCTCATACGCCACACGTGACGCATTGATAACTTGTTCCGCTCTTTCATCATCTGCTCCCCCCGATCTTGGCGGCCACCCGCTACAGTATCGTCGCTGGTAGGGCGGTTCAGGATGACTACTCAGACTCTTGTGCTGTTTCCGCGTGGGGAAGCGAGGACGAGTGCCACTGGCCTGGGGAAGGCATTCCCGAGTCCCTGAATTCGCCGCATCCGCCAAGACGACCAAGAACGACGGGGCCCACCGAAACAGCGGTGGGCCCTTTTCATGACCGATGCGTCACCCGGGGCCGCGAAGCGGATGTGCGGCTGGAAGCGGGTGTTCGGTTCACATCACGAGGGGAGAGTGATGGCTGTGCGAAAAGTGCATGGAAGATTAAACCGGACAGCCGGGAAGCGTACGGCCCCGCTGGCACGAGTGGGCCTGTGCGGCTTCTTGCTGGTGGGCAGCGCCATGGGCGCCACGGCTGGGACGGCCACCGCTTCGACTGGCGATGGAACCCTGACCGTTGAGGTGCTGCGGGATTTCTTCGGCACCGGCGTGATCAACACGACCATGGATGTGCCGCAGCGGGGCATGAAGGTCGAGGTGTCCGACCCCGCCGGCCATCGGGTCACCGGCACCACGGATGCCACCGGAAAGGTGGTGATCTCCAAGTCCACCGAGCTGACCGGCGGCCAGTACCGCGTCGACGTCACCATCCCGACGCCGTACGACAAGTATCTGCAGGCGGCTCCGGCCTCGACGGCGGAAAACCACTTCGACAGCTTCACGACGTTCGTGAACGTGTCGGACGGCAAGGACGACTCGGTCATTACCGGGGTCTGGAACCCGGCGGATTACACGCTGCCGGACTCGCGGTATTTCGTGCCGATCCAGAACACTGCCGACGCGCAAGACACCCGGGCACTGGTGGCGTTCGGGACGGACAAACGAGGTACGTGTCCTGGCGACACGGCGTGCCCGACCACGCTCAACACGCAGGCCCAGGTGGGCACGACGTTCGCGTTGGCCTACGACAAGTACCAGAAGCGGGTGTTCCAGGGCGCGTTCGCCCGGCGGTACACCCCGTACGGGCCGGGCGGCGGTAACGCGATCTACACCACGCCGACCAGCGGTGGGACGCCGACCCTGTTCGCGAAGGTGCCGGGCGCCGCGGTGACACCGCACGACGCCACCAACATGAAGAAGGACGCCGGGTTCACCAATGCGCCGGGGAAGGAGAGCATCGGCGGCCTGGCCCTGTCGGAGGACGGCTCGACGCTGTACGCGGTGAACCTGCTGACCCGCAGCCTGGTGAGCTTCGACGCGACGGGGGACACCGCCTCGCGGCCCGAGGCGACGGTGCGCATCCCGGACCCGGGCTGCGCGAGCTCCGGCGACTGGCGGCCGTTCGGTCTCCAGGTCCACGACAAGAAGCTCTACGTCGGTGGCGTGTGCAGCGCGGAGAGCACACAGAAGCGCGAAGACCTGAAAGCCGTCGTCTACACCTACGACGGCGAACAGTTCGACACCGTGCTGACCCAGCCGCTCACCGCCAAGCGCGGCTCCGTCTTCGGTTCCAACGACGTCGACCAGGCCACCCACTGGAACCCGTGGAACACCTCCCTGGCCACGTGGGACGAGCGGAAGGTGGGCAACGTCTTCATCGATCCGCAGCCGGAGCTCGCCTCCCTCGCCTTCACCCGCGACGGTTCGATGGTCCTCGGTTTCCGCGACAGGTTCATGGACGTCATGGGCTGGGGTGGACTGGACCCGAGGCCGCTCAACGACGACCCGGAAAACGGCATGGCCGGCGGCGACATCAACATGGCCTGTGCCACTCCCACCGGTGGATACGCGTGGGAAGGCACTGGAAACTGCCCCAACCACGCCACCCCCGCCACCGGTGGCGGCCAGGACGCAGGTGTCGTCGAGTACTTCCCGGGCGACTTCTTTGGCAACGGAGTTCACGCAGAGACCGCGCTGGGGTCGGTGGCCTACATTCCGCAGCAGCAGTGGGTCGTCAGCACGGAGTTCGACCCGACCGTCAACGTCGCAACCTCCGGGACCGGTTACCACAACGTCACGACCGGTCAGGGCCCGGGCAACGCTCCGGCCGCCAACGCGTACCAGTTCGTCAGCCGGGAACAGACCGGGTTCGGTAAGGCCGGTGGGCTCGGCGACATCGCGTATGAAGCGGCGAACGCGCCGATCCAGATCGGCAACCGGGTGTGGTTCGACGGCGACCACAACGGGATCCAGGATCCCGAGGGTGCCAACGAGGTGCCGCTGCCGGACGCGACGATCAACCTGCTGGACTCCGACGGCAAGCAGGTCGCCACGACCAAGACCGATGCCGCCGGCGAGTACTACTTCGGTGGAGTCGGCGCCGACTACGAGCTCAAGCCGGGTGCGAAGTACACGGTGGAGTTCGATGTGTGTACCGCGGACACCAGCAAGGTGCCGGATCAGCCATCGGCCACCGAGCTGCGGTTCACGCTCCCGCGGGCCGGAGACAAGCGGGCACATGACTCGAATGTGACCCCGCCGAAGACCGGGCAGCTGTGCGACGGACAGGCACCTGTCACGGCGCCGGACAAGCCGGGAGAGGTCGATCACACGATCGACGCCGGCGTGTACATCCAGAAGGAAACGCCGACTCCTACGCCGACGCCCACTCCGCCGTCGTCCGAGCCGCCGACCCATGAGCCGCCGACCCATGAGCCGCCCGCGTCTGTGCCGCCCAACAAGCCGGGCCCCCAGACCGGCGGAGGCGGCGGTTCGCTGGCCAACACAGGTTCCGACCTGCTGGAGATCATCTCCCTCAGTGCCCTGCTGGCCGGCACGGGCGCGGCATTCGCATTCGTGACCCGGAAGCGTCGCGCCAGGCAACACTGAGACACCACTGAAAGCCGCGCGGCGACCGCCGCGTAAGCGCGCACGAGCCCCGTCCATATCCGGACGGGGCTCGTTCGTATTTCGTCCCGGCGAGCCTTACATTCCACCCTCGGACATCCCGTGCACCGCGGGGATCGTGCCGAGCCGGCCCTTCTGGAAGTCCTCACCGGACGGGGCGGGCCCGGACGCGCTGAGCCCGGGCCATCGCTGCTGAGACCCGCTACGCCCCGAGAATTAGCTGGACCCGTGATACCCACTGTGGCCACATGGCTAGGCTCGCCCAGTGATTATCTGGCTGAACGGAACCTTTGGCTCGGGAAAGACGACCACCTCCCACGAGCTGGTCAAGCTCATCCCCGAGGCGAGGATCTTCGACGCGGAACAGGTCGGCTACATGCTCCGGCACGTCGAAAACCTCCCGCAGGTGGGGAACTTCCAGCACTGGCCGCCATGGCGTCACCTGGTCGTGGAAACGGCTTCCCAGCTCCTCGACTACGTCGGCGGGGTCCTCGTTGTCCCTCAGTCCGTCCTCATCGAGCAGTACTGGGCAGAGATCCGCACTGGCCTCGAAAAGACCGGCATGCCCGTCCACCACTTCGTACTCCACGCCGATCACGACACCCTCGCCGAGCGGATCGAGACGGACAGCGAAACGAATGCTCAGTTCCCCAAGGCTCGTCAGTGGCGACTCGACCACCTCGCCGCCTACCGGGACGCCCTGCCCTGGCTCAGCCGAGCAGGCAAGGTCCTTGACACCGGGCAAATCGACCCTGCTCGCGTTGCCCGGCTGATCACCGAGACCACCTCGGCCAGCAGTGTCCCGCAGTCACCCCAAGTGCCTCGGGCTGACTGAGAGGGGCAACCTGCTGTCCTGCCTCAACGAACTGAGTTGACGGGTCTCACCCAACACACAGGTCAGGGGCATGCGCACCCACCCGTCCAGCGCACTGGTCTACGTCGACGCTCGCGACCGCCTGATCAAGTGGTTCCTGTCCGCCTCACGACACTGGAGAAACCACCCCCAACTGCCCTTCGAAGCGGCGCGACGTCTCGCCATCGGTCTCGATCAGCTGCCCTTGTTGACGTCGCGCAATTCCCTGAAGGCCGACTGACGGGCTTTCGGGCGGAGCGTCCCTCTTGGAGTCAGCGGAAAACCGTTCGACGAGCCCGTCCGGAGTCGTCATAATCCGCACTCGTGCCAACTCCGAAGCAGATCCTGGTCCGGACAGCCGCCCGCAACAACGCCGACTGGTGCGCAGCGATGATCCGATCGCACGGCTTGGCGGGCGAGTTCGGGGCACAGGTGTGGGCCGCTCCGTCTCGCACGCCGCTCTACTACCCCGACGCGGTGACGCTGGTGCCGGGCGCCGACCTGGCCGCGCTGGCGGCCCGGATCGACACCGCCACACCCGGCGCCTCCGTCAAGGACAGCTTCGCTGACCTCGACCTGACGGAGATCGGCTTCCAGGTACTGTTCGAGGCGCAGTGGATCCACCGCCCACCGAATGCGCCCGCCCCCGCATCGGATCTTTCCTGGGACGTGGCGGGCGACCCGGACACCCTGCACGCCTGGGCGCTCGCCTGGGACAACGGGCGCGGCAACGCGAACCTCTTCCGGCCCGAACTGCTCGACGATCCCGCCACTTTCGTGCTCGCCGGACAGGCCGGTGACGGCCGAGTCGTCGCCGGAGCGGTTGCGAGCCGCAGCGAGCACGTGGTCGGGATCTCCAATGTCTTCGCGCTGGACGGCGGCCATGACGCGGCCTGGCCGGTCGTACTGGACGCGGTGAACCGGCTGTTCCCCACCCTGGCGGTGGTCGGCTACGAGCAGGGCGACGACCTGGCGGCAGCCATCCGCCATGGCTTCGAGCCGGTCGGTCCGCTGCGGATCTGGCTGCACGGCCATTGACGTGCTCCCGGCCTAAAGTCCGGGGATTCCTGCCACGGTCGTGTGACCGTCTGGGTGGCTTCCTGCTTCAACGCGCTGTGCCGGGACTTTCGCCCTGGTCTTACCTGCGCTCTGCGAGGCGTTTAGCCTGTCCGCCCGTCCGGCGGCCAGGGTGTTCTTCGAGGCGTTGTCGTCGCGGTCGTGGAAGGTCCAGCACTCCTTGCATGTCCATTCCCGGACATGCAAGGGCTTGGGGCCGTCCTTGACGCCACAGGCGGAGCAGACCTGCGAGGTCGGCTCGAAGCGTCCGATCGCCAGTCCCGGCGGCGGTCGGCCACCCGGGCGTGCTGCCGCGCGAGCCGAGTACGGGCCTTGGCCCGGTTCTTCGACCCCTTGGCCTTCCGGCTGAGGTCCTTCTGCAACTTGAGCTTCTTCTCCGCGTGGCGCAGGAACTTCGGGGATGGATGCGGGTGCCGTCGGACAGCACGGCGAAGGTGGACAGTCCAAGGTCGATGCCGACCTCGGTATCCAGTTCGGGAAGGATGCCCGGTGCGGTGTCCACCACGAAGCTTACGAAGTAGCGGCCCGCACAGTCCTTGGTGACGGTCGCGCAGGCAGTCGTCCCACTCCGACCTGCCATACCCCAGGTCAACGGCCCCGCTTCTGCGAGATCTAATGAGACGGGACACGCCGACTTGTGCGGAGCCCGTTGTTACTTGACGGATGCGCAGGCGTACCGACTGTGGTCCTGGACCTCCGCAGTCCCAGCCGGGCAGGAGCCGACGGCTACGGATCCGTCCTGGCCGCACCGTTTCCTACACTCACGGGATGAACAACTACACGTGCACCTATTGCGGCACCGTCGGTCTGATGGAGGGTTTCATCGAGGACGCCGGCGAGCACTCGCGCGGGTACGCGCGCTGGATCGAGGGCGCGTTGGAGCGGGGAGTCTTCGGGGGTGCCAAGCGGATGGGCCGGCCCCGGCGGCAGATAGAGGCGTTCCGCTGCCCCAAGTGCGGGCACCTTGAGCTGTTCGCCACCGGCGAGGCGTAGTCGGCCCTCGTTGTCCCGACCGCCCTACCGGCGGTCGCGCGTCGTGAGGCGGGGCCCTCCGGGCTTCCGCGCCCCGCCGCTCCGTCCTCAGGCTGTCGGCTCGAACATCCCAGGCGAACCAGAACAACGGAGATGACCGGCGGCATCCGTTGTCTCCGCACCGGAACAACTGGGATTTCGGCGTCCCTACGTCTCACGTGACCTGGTCGCCCCAGGTCGGAGCGGTCCCTGCAGACCAGATCCTTTGGGACGGGACAGCAGACAACCACACCCGGCACGGGGAGCCGGAACTCCGGGCGCCCATCGGTCTACGGCCGTGCGCTCAGGGCTCCCGGGCTTGCCTACATCGGATGGGCAAGCCCGCTCCTTGTGGCAGGCGCACCCACACGGCCCGACCAGGAGAGACCGGGGGATGCGGAACCACTCGCTCACCTCGGCGTACCGGGGGTCTCGGTTCGCGAGACGGCACTACGAGGACATCCGGGCGGTCATCAGGCCCTGCCCTGCTGTCGGGCGCGGCGCAGGGCGGCGATCTCAGCGAGCGTGTCCCGTTGCAGCGGGAAGCTCGGCGCGCAGCCGGGGCAGGCGAGTGCGGCCTCCTACGCTGGCGCCGTGCACCTCGGCGACGACGACCGGTTCGTCAGTCCTGCCCGGCCAGATCCCGCATCATCTCCAGCGAGTACGACGTACCGGGGGTGGTCGGCGGTTCCTGTGGTGACGCCGGAGGTGCTGACGAACGTCCAGTCGGCGTGCCAGGGGCCATCTGCCATGGGTGATCACTCCGGCGAGGTGCATTGTGCCGTGATTTTGAGACGACGACACGCCGTGGCGTCGGCGTGTCGTCGTCTCAAAATCACCACAAATGGCGATCACGGTGTCTATGCGGGGTCTATGCCTCGTTGGCGCTCGGCATGAAGCCGGGCGATGGCCCGGAGTTGCCGCCGCTCGCGTAGGCCGTCCGCAGCCTCCGGTGCCAGAGGTGAAGAAAGTGTTTTGTTGATAGTGCTGAGCAGACCGCGCATGGCGATCTGCGCAGCCCCCGAACCCTCCATCACGGCGCGGCGCTGAGAACCCGGCCGGGCACCACCCCTCAGAGCCGATCCCTGGGGCTCCACCTCCGTCACCAGAGCGATGAGCAAGCCCTACAGTCCGCCCTCGGACATCCCGTGCACGGCCGGGATCGTCCCCAGGCGGCCCTTCTGGAAGTCCTCGAACGCCTGCTGGAGTTCCGCCCTGGTGTTCATCACGAACGGCCCGTAGTGCGCCATGGGCTCACGGATCGGCCGGCCGCCGAGGAGGACGACCTCCAGGTCCGGCGTGTGGGAGTCCTGCTTCTCGTCCGCGCGCACGGCCAGCGAGGAGCCGGCGCCGAAGACCGCGGTCTGGCCGAGGTGGATCGGGCGGCGCTCGGCGCCGACGGTGCCGCGGCCCGCGAGCACATACGCGAGGCCGTTGAAGTCCTCACGCCAGGGCAGGTTGATCTCGGCGCCCGGCGCCAGCGTCGCGTGCACCATCGTGATCGGGGTGTGCGTGATGCCGGGTCCGTTGTGACCGTCCAGCTCACCGGCGATGACGCGCAGCAGCGCGCCGCCGTCCGGGGAGGTCAGCAGCTGGACCTGGCCACCGCGGATGTCCTGGTAGCGCGGCGGCATCATCTTGTCCTTCTTCGGCAGGTTCACCCACAGCTGGAGGCCGTGGAAGAGGCCGCCGGACATGACCAGGTGCTCCGGCGGCGCCTCGATGTGCAGCAGGCCGGACCCGGCCGTCATCCACTGGGTGTCGCCGTTGGTGATGGTGCCGCCACCGCCGTTGGAGTCCTGGTGGTCGAAGATCCCGTCGATGATGTACGTGACGGTCTCGAAGCCCCGGTGGGGGTGCCAGGGTGTCCCCTTCGGTTCACCAGGCTGATAGTCCACCTCGCCCATCTGGTCCATCATGATGAACGGATCCAGGTGCTTGTAGTCGATGCCGGCGAAGGCGCGCCGCACCGGGAAGCCCTCACCCTCGAAACCGCTGGGAGCGGTGGTGACGGCGAGCACGGGGCGCTGCTTGGCGTCGGCGGGTGCCGCGACGCGGGGCAGGGTCAACGGGTTGTCTACAGTCACAGCTGGCATGACGGCCTCCTCGGTCGTTCAGGATTCAACTTAGTTGAAAGGTGAACGACCCGCAAGAGGTCCTTTATTTCCCGGCCGCCTCCCCGCGCCGGCCGGGCACACGGCGTGAGCGCCTGGCGACGCTCAGCCATACATCCGCCGCATCGCGAAGTCGACCATCTGCTCCACCGCCTTCGCGTCGAAGACCATCCGGTGATCGCCCTCCATGTCGAGGACGAAGCCGTAGCCCGTGGGCAGCAGGTCGATCACCTCGGCGCCGGTGATCACGAAGTACTTGGACTCCTTGCCGGCGTAGCGGCGCAGCTCCTTGAGCGAGGTGAACATGGGGATCACCGGCTGCTGGGTGTTGTGCAGCGCGAGGAACCCGGGGTTGTCACCGCGCGGGCAGTACACCTTGGAGCTCGCGAAGATCTGCTGGAAGTCCTCGGCCGCCATCGAGCCGGTGGTGAAGGCGCGCACCGCGTCGGCCAGGGACGGCGGGGAGGGCTCCGGGTACAGCGGCTGCTCGCCATAGCCGGCACCCGGCTGTGGGTGGTGTGACAGAGGCGGCTGCTGTTGCGGCGGAGGCGGCGGCGCCGCGTAACCCTGCCCTGCGCTCGCGTTCTGGTCATAGCCGTACATGCGCAGAAGCGTACTGAGTCGCCGAAGCGCAGTGCGTCACAGTTGCCCGATTGGGGGTTGCCCTTTATTACCCGCGGGTAGCATTATGGCGATCGACGATCGATCACGCGATGCCAATGAAGAGGTCCGCCGCCTCCCGAGCCTTACGGAGCTGTTCGCCATGGGGCACTACAAGTCGAATCTCCGCGACATCGAGTTCAACCTCTTCGAGGTGCTCGGGCGCGACAAGCTGTACGGCACGGGCCCGTTCGAGGAGATGGACGTCGAGACCGCCAAGAGCGTGCTCTCCGAGATCTCCCGCCTTTCCGAGAACGAACTGGCCGAAAGCTACGCGGACTCCGACCGGAACCCGCCGGTCTTCGACCCGAAGACCCACACCGCGCCGGTGCCCGAGTCCTTCAAGAAGAGCTACCAGGCGTACATGGACGCCGAGTGGTGGCGCCTGGGCGTCCCGGAGGACCTCGGCGGCAGCGCCTGCCCGCGCTCGCTGCTGTGGGCCTGCGCCGAGCAGATCCTCGGCTCCAACACCCCGATCTGGATGTACGCCTGCGGCCCCTCCTTCGCCGGAGTGCTCTATGACGAGGGCACCGAGGAGCAGCTGGCCATCGCCCGGCACATCGTGGACAAGCAGTGGGGCGCGACCATGGTGCTCACCGAGCCCGACGCGGGCTCGGACGTCGGCGCGGGCCGCACCAAGGCGGTCCGGCAGGAGGACGGCACCTGGCACATCGAGGGCGTGAAGCGGTTCATCACCTCCGGTGAGCACGACCTCTCGGAGAACATCATCCACTTCGTGCTGGCGCGCCCTGAGGGGGCGGGCCCGGGCACCAAGGGGCTGTCCCTCTTCATCGTCCCGAAGTACGACTTCGACTGGGAGAGCGGCGAGCTCGGCGAGCGCAACGGCGCCTACGCGACCAACGTCGAGCACAAGATGGGCCTGCGGGTCTCCAACACCTGCGAGCTGACCTTCGGCGCGGACCACCCGGCCAAGGGGTGGCTGCTCGGTGAGAAGCACGACGGCATACGCCAGATGTTCAAGATCATCGAGTTCGCCCGGATGATGGTCGGCACCAAGGCGATGGCGACGCTGTCCACCGGCTATCTGAACGCGCTGGAGTACGCCAAGGAGCGCGTCCAGGGCCCGGACCTGGCCGCCTTCACCGACAAGAGCGCCCCGCGCGTCACCATCACCCACCACCCCGATGTGCGCCGCTCGCTGATGGCGCAGAAGGCGTACGCGGAGGGCCTGCGCTCGCTCGTCCTCTACACCGCCTCCGTCCAGGACGAGATCCAGGCCCTGGAGGCGGCCGGCGAGGACACCTCCGCCGCGCACGCCCTCAACGACCTGCTGCTGCCCATCGTCAAGGGCTACGGCTCGGAGAAGGCGTACGAGCAGCTGGCGCAGTCCCTGCAGACCATCGGCGGCTCCGGCTACCTCCAGGAGTACCCGCTGGAGCAGTACATCCGGGACGCCAAGATCGACACCCTCTACGAGGGCACCACCGCCATCCAGGGCCAGGACTACTTCTTCCGAAAGATCGTCCGGGACCAGGGTCAGGCGCTGACCGTCATCTCGGAGGAGATCAAGAAGTTCCTGGCCGAGGCCGACGGCGGGGAGGAGCTCGCCGCCACCCGCGACGCGCTCGCCAAGGCCGCCGGGGACCTGGAGGGGCTGGTGGGCACCATGCTCACCGACCTCGCCGGCACCGAGCAGGACGTCACCTCCATCTACAAGGTCGGTCTGAACGCCACCCGGCTGCTGCTCGCCTCCGGCGATGTGATCATCGGCTATCTGCTGATCAAGGGCGCGGCGATCGCCGCCGACAAGCTGCCCGGCGCCTCCGCCAAGGACGCGTCCTTCTACGCGGGCAAGATCGCGGCCGCGAAGTTCTTCGCCCAGGAGGTGCTGCCGGGCGTCGCGGTCCAGCGGGCCGTGGCCGAGTCCGTCGACGGCTCCCTGATGGACCTGGCCGAGGCGGCCTTCTGAGCACGCCGTTCCGTCCCTGACTCCCCGTCTGGTTCCTCTCTGGTTCCTCCGATCGAGCCGGGCGCCCCGCGCGGGGTGCCCGGCGCGTCACGGCCCCGCGCCACCGCGCCCGTTACCGCCGGGCCCGTTCCCACCGCGCCCATGCTCGCCGTCCTCGCTTCGCCCGTCCCGCTCGCGCAGGGCGCGCTCGAAGTCCTGCCAGGCCTGCCGCCGGATCTCCGCGCCCTGCCCGAGCACGTCCTCGACCTGCTCCCGCGCCCCGGCGGGCGGCGGCGGGAGCGCGGTGAGCTTCGCGCGCAGGTCGCGGCAGGCCGCGTCCTCCGAGCGGAACCAGCTCATATCGCGCTCCCGCGAGCGCTCGCGCAGTCCCACCACCCACCCGTCGCCCGTCGCGGGCCGCAGGAAGTAGTACGCGTCCGGCTGGACCGGGATGTCGTGCACACCCGGGATGTCGTACAGGGCGTCGGGGACCCGGTCTGCACGGAGGGCCCGGACGAGTTCCCGCCTGTTCACCGCGCTGGGGCCGGTCAGTTGAGGGTACGGAGTTTGCCGGTCGCGACGAGCTGGGGGATCGAGGGAGTCGTGAGGTACTGCAGGCCGCCTCCCGGCTGGCCGAACCAGGGCCTGATGGGACCCGCCTCCACCGTGAAGGGCTCCACGACCTCGTAGAGGTGGTAGCCGAAGGGGTACGCCGGATCAAGGGTGTTGAGGTTGCTGGGCGGCAGCGCGCGCTCGGCGTAGGGCGTCCCGGCCGGGGCGAGGAAGTGGCCGAAGCCGCTGCCGAAGAGGTCGACCTTCTGCCCCGGCTGCAGGGTGACGGTGACGTGCAGCGGCGTCCCGTTGATGAGGACCCAGCCGTCCGGGGAGGGAAACCACCAGCCGGAGGTCGCGTCGTCCCAGTAGCAGGCGAGGAAGTTGGCGGACGTCAGGTGGTCGAGCCGCTGGTAGCCCTTGAGCATCTTGCCGATCGGCCCGCTGCGGGGAAGTTCCGCCGGGCCCAGCCGCCAGTCGTCCCGGTAGTACCTCTGCCACTCAGGGGGCGGGAGAGTATGAGCCCCGACCCGATCCGTGATGGGGCAGGGTGCGGGCTCCGTACCCCTCTGGTCCTTCGGGTCCTCCGGGGCCCTGAGGGCGGTCGCGGCCGGCGTGCCGGGCATCGCCATGACCGGGGCCCCGGCGGAAAGCAGGAGCAACGCTCCGAGGACGACGAGAAACTGACGAAGGGCGCGCATCCGGTATCCCCTTGAGTGCGGTTTTGCACAGCTATGAGGGATATGGAATGATTGGCGTTCTCCGTATCGCCGGAAGGCCTTCCTTCATCTGATCGGCTCAGCGGGATCCCGCGAAAGGCGCAGCGTGAGCACCCGTCGGCCGCCGACCGGTCGCACAGTTGCCCGAGCAACGCGGGCCTTGGGCGGATCCCGTATCTATGCTGGACACATGAGCGCGCACTCCGACTTCGATCGCGGCCATACCGACGACCTGATGTCCTTCCTCGCCGCCGCCCCATCGCCGTACCACGCGGTGGCGAGTGTCGCCGCGCGGCTGGAGAAGGCGGGATTCCGGCAGGTCGAGGAGACCGCGCCCTGGGACGGCGGGACGGGCGGCACATACGTCCTGCGGGGCGGCGCGATCATCGCGTGGTACGTGCCCGACGGAGCGAGACCTTCGACGCCGTACCGGATCGTGGGGGCCCACACCGACTCCCCCAATCTGCGGGTCAAGCCGATTCCCGACACCGGCGCGCACGGCTGGCGGCAGATCGCCGTCGAGATCTACGGCGGCGCGCTGCTGAACACCTGGCTCGACCGCGACCTCGGCATCTCCGGCCGGCTCACCCTCAAGGACGGCTCGCACCACCTGGTGGCCGTCGACCGGCCGCTGCTGCGCGTTCCCCAGCTCGCCGTCCACCTCGACCGGGGCGTCAACACCGAGGGACTCAAGCTCGACAAGCAGCGTCATATGACGCCCATTTGGGGCCTCGGCGACGTCGAGGAGGGCGCTCTGATCCGCTTCGTCGCCGAGGCCGCCGGGGTTCCGGCCGCCGAGGTGGGCGGCTGGGACCTGATGGCGCACAGCGTCGACCCGCCCGCCTACCTCGGCCGGGACGAGGACCTGATCGCCGGACCCCGGATGGACAACCTCCTGTCCGTACACTCCGCCACGGCCGCGCTCGCCGCCGTCGCCGCCCGCCCCGAACTGCCGTACATCCCCGTCCTCGCCGCCTTCGACCACGAGGAGAACGGCAGCCAGTCCGACACCGGCGCCGAGGGCCCGCTGCTCGGCAATGTGCTGGAGCGCTCGGTCTTCGCCCGCGGCGGCGCGTACGAGGACAAGGCCCGCGCCCTCGCCGGAACGGTCTGCCTGTCCTCCGACACCGGGCACGCCGTCCACCCCAACTACGCCGAACGGCACGAACCCGGCCACCACCCGCTGCCCAACGGCGGCCCGATCCTCAAGGTCAACGTCAACCAGCGGTACGCCACCGACGGCGGCGGCCGGGCCGTCTTCGCCGCCGCCTGCGAGCGCGCGGGCGTGCCCTGGCAGACCTTCGTCTCGCACAACGCCATGCCGTGCGGCACCACCATCGGCCCCATCACCGCGGCCCGGCACGGCATCACCACCGTCGACGTAGGTGTGGCCATCCTGTCCATGCACTCGGCCCGCGAGCTGTGCGGCGCCCGCGACCCACAGCTGCTCACCAAGGCGATGACCGCCTTCCTGGAGAACTGAATTGGACTTCTCTCTACTCGGTCCGGTGGCCGTGACCACCGGAACCGGAGAGGTCATGCTGGGCCCGATCAAGCGGCGCAGCATGCTCGCCATGCTGCTTCTGCGGCCCAACGCCACCGTCCCCGTCGAGCAGCTGATCACCTGCCTGTGGGAGGAGGAGCCGCCCGAACACGCCCGCACCGTCATCCAGGGCCATGTCTCGCGGCTGCGCGCGACGCTCGCCGAGGCGGGCGCCGACGCCCACGGCGTCGAGCTGACCACCCACGGCTCCGCCTACCAGCTGCGGATGCCCGAACAGCTCGTCGACAGCCAGCGCTTCTCCCAACTGGTCTCCCTCGCCCGCCCCGAGACCGCCCCCGAACAGGCCGTGGATCTGCTGCGCCAGGGACTGGACCTGTGGCGCGGCCCGGCCCTTACCGGCACCGTGGCCAGTCCGCCGTTCGCCGCCGCGGCACACGCCCTGGAGGAGCGGCGGCTGGCCGCCGTCGAGGCCCTGGCGCGCGCCCACGGAGTACTCGGCCAGTACGAGAAGGCGGCCGACGTACTGCACCCGGCGGCCGGGGCCAACCCGTTGCGCGAAGGGCTCATCGCGGCCCTGATGCTGGCGCTGTACCGCATCGGACGGCAGTCGGACGCGATCGCCTGGTACCACCGCACCCGGGAGCTCCTCGCCGACGACCTGGGGGTCGACCCGGGGGAGCGGCTGCGCGCCGCGTACGAGGAGATCCTGCGCGCCGCCCCCACGGCCGGGCCCCCGCGCGCCGCCGCCGAGCCCACCGCGCCGCACCCCCTCCCGGCCCAGGCGCAGCCTCAGGCCCAGGCCCAGCCTCAGGCCCAAATCCCCGCCCAGGGCCAGGCCCAGGCCGCCCACCGGCCCTCCACGACCGGACCGCAGCTGCTCCCCCGCCCTCCGGCAGGCTTCCTCGGCCGCGACCGCGAGCTGACCGGCCTGACCCGGCTCACCCTGCCCGCCGCCGAGCCCGGCGGCCCGGCCTACGGCGCGGCCCCCACCGGCCTCCTCCCGGAGGGCGGCATCACGGTCGTCACCGGGCCCGCCGGGGTCGGCAAGACGGGCCTGGTCGTCCACTGGGGCCACGTCCACGCGGACGCGTTCCCCGACGGGCGGCTGTTCACGGATCTGCGCGGGTTCAGCGGCGGCGAGGAGGCGGCGCCCGCCGAGGTGCTTCGCGAATTCCTGCTCGCCCTGGGGACACCCGCGGACCGCATTCCGCCCTCCCCGGAGGCGGCCGGCGCGCTGTACCGGTCGCTCGTCGCGGACCGCCGGCTGCTGGTCGTGCTCGACAACGCCAGCAGCTCGGCGCAGGTGCGGCCGCTGCTGCCCGGCGGGCCCGGCTGCGCCACCCTGGTCACCAGTCGCAGCCGGCTCGACGGGCTGATCGCCACCGACGCCGCCCGCCCCGTACGCCTGCACGCGCTCGGGCCCGACGACGGGGTGGCCCTGCTCGGCACCCTGCTCGGGCCCGACCGGGTCGCCGAGGACCCGGAGGCCGCGCATGAGCTGGTGGCCCTGTGCGACGGGCTGCCGCTGGCGCTGCGCGCCGCCTCGGCCCAGCTGCTGTCCCGGCCGCGCTGGCGGCTGGTCCGGCTGGCCACGGCGCTCCGCGACGAGCGGCGGCGGCTCGCGCTGCTGTCGGCGGAGGACGCCGGGGTCGCCGCGGCGCTGCGGAACTCGGTGGCGCGCCTCTCCGCTGACGACGCCCGGCTGCTGCGGACCCTGGGCACCGGCTTCGCCCGGGAGGTCAACACCGCAGAGGCCGCCGCCCTGGCCGGGGCGGACCCCGAGCTGATCCAGGACGGTCTGGAGCGGCTGGCGGAGATGCATCTGCTGGACGAGGAGGCCACCAATCGCTACGTGATGAGCGACCTGGTGAAACTTTTCGCCCAGGACAGCGAGGACGGGCGGGATGGCGACGGAAAGCGGTGAAAGCGGGGGAGCAGCGGGGCGTTAGTGGGGCGTTAGCGGGCGGCAGCCGCGCGGCAGTGGCGCGGCAGCCGAACGACAGCGGGGGACGAGAGGCTTGAGCCGTACCGAGAGAGCCACACCGGAAACGGCCAAGTCCCACTGGGGGGAACCCACCATGTCGCTCACCGCCTTCACCGCCCGCCGCGCCCGCACCCTGCGCCTCGCCGCCGCCGGCCTGACCGCCGTCGCCGCCCTCACCCTCACCGCCTGCAACAGCAGCGAGGGCACCGGCACCAAGACCGAGGGGAAGTCGGACGCCTCGACCTCCGCCCCGGCCGACCAGACGTCGGACTCCAGCGGCTCCGGCAGCTCCAACGGCTCCGGCGGCTCCAACGGCTCCGGCGGCTCCAACGGCTCCAACGGCTCCGGCGGCTCCGACGCCACGAGCGGCGCGAAGAAGGGCGGCGACGCCCAGCAGAGCGGGGCCTCCAAGGGTGGCTCGAACAGCTCGGACAACTCCGAGCAGGAGATCGGCCCCTGCGACATCAACAAGCTGACGATTGGCGTCAAGTCCGTCCAGCGGCCGGTCAACTACATGGTGCTCGAGGTCAACAACCACGCGGGCGTGGACTGCAACATGCTCGGCTTCCCCCGCCTGAAGTTCGGCGCGGACGCCCAGGCCGCAACCCCGGTGTACGAGGACAGCAAGCCGCAGGCCGTCGTCACCCTCGCCCCCGGCGAGACCGCATACGCCGGGATCCGCACCTCGTCCGCCGACGGCTCGGGCCAGAACGGGTACAAGGCCACCTCCCTGGAGGTGTTCCTCGAAGGCTCCGATGACTCCAAGTCGGTCGAACTGCCCGGCGGCTCCGTCTACATCGACAGCAGCGCCCAGGTGACGTACTGGCAGAGCGACCTGGCCAACGCGCTCGACTGACGCGCCCGGCCGACCGCCCCGGCCCACAGACCCGGGGAGCCGCCTCCCCCCGGCTTCCCGTCCCGATGGCCCCCGCCGCTGCCCTGCGGCGGGGGCCGTCGGCTTCGGGCGGATTGGCCGTCGCCGACCCGGGTACCCGCGCGAGACCAGCCCGAAGTAGTCAACGCAGTTCGGAGGCACGACCCATGGGCTTGGGCGGTTGCATAGGAATGATCGCGGTGGGGGCCATCCTCACCTTCGCCGTGGACGTGAAGACCGACGGCTTCAACGTCCACCTCATCGGACTGATCCTCATGGCCGTCGGCTTCATCGGGATGACGGCCTACGTCAGCGTCCTCAAACACCGGCGCACCCGGGCACCGAGCCCAGCCGCACCGGTCGTCGAGGAACAGCGGTACTACGACTAGTGACGGCGGAGCCGCCGTGTCATCCGCTACCAGGCGCTCCGGTGCCGGTGCCGGTGCCGACGTCGGTGTCGGTGTCGGTGCCGACGTCGGTGTCGTAGGCGGCTCGGGCGGTCAGGACCTCGTCCATGTGCGCCTCTGCCCACTCCTTGACCGACCGCATCAGCCCGGCCAGGCTCTCGCCGAGCGGGGTGAGGGCGTAGTCCACCCGGACCGGCACCGAAGGGGTGACCGTTCGCGTGACCAGACCGTCGCGTTCCAGATTGCGAAGGGTCTGGGTGAGCATCTTCTGGCTGACTCCGGCCAGTCGGCGGGACAACTCGCCGTAGCGCAGGGAGCCGTCGGCCAGGGCGGCGAGGGCGAGGCTGACCCACTTGTCGGCGATGCGGTCCAGCAGGTGCCGGGTGGGGCATTCGGCGATGAAGGCGTCGTAGGCGGCGCGGGCCTCGGCCCTGCGCTGGGCGACGGTCCGGGTGGCCACGGTCACTCTCCTCGACGTGGGTTAGGCACTTCCAAGTGCGTACTTACCTCTGGAGAGCAACTCTCCCTAGGTTGGGCGGGCGTGGTCAACCCCCGACCGAGGTGAGGAGCTGGGAACAATGACCGAGCCGAACATGATGCGTGCCGCCCTGGTACGGGCGTACGGCGGGCCGGAGGCGGTGGAGATCGCCGAGGTGCCCCTGCCCGAGCCGGGCCCCGGACAGGTGCGGATCCGGGTGGCGGCGGCGACCGTCAACCCCGTGGACCTGCTGACCCGCGCCGGGACGCTGGTCGCGGCCGGACGGATGGCGCCGCGCGCGGAGACCGGGCTGGGCTGGGACGTCGCGGGTGTGGTGGATGCCATCGGGCCCGGAGTGCGGGTGTTCGCCCCGGGCGACCCGGTGATCGGGCTGCGGGACCTGCTGGACGTCTCGCTGGGCACCTACGCCGAGTACGTCGTCCTGGACGCGACGGCGGTGGCCCCGGCGCCCCAGGGCCTGCCGACCGCGGCGGCGGCGACACTGCCGTTGAACGGCCTGACGGCCTGGCAGTCGCTGGACGCACTGGACTTGCCCCACGGAGCGACGCTGCTGGTGACGGGCGCGGCCGGTGCGGTCGGCGGGTTCGCGGTCGAACTGGCCGCCCTGCGCGGGCTGCGGGTGGTGGCCGTCGCGGGCGCGGCGGATGAGGAGCTGGTGCGAGAGCTGGGCGCGGAGTGGTTCGTCGCGCGGGACGCGCCGGACCTGGCGGCGGCGGTACGGGCGGTCGTCCCGGGCGGCGTGGCGGGGGCCCTGGACGCGGCGGGCGTCGGGGTGCCGGCGCTCGCGGCCGTACGGAACGCGGGGGCGTTCGCCGCGGTGGCGGCCGACGCGCCCGTCGGGCTGCGGGGCATTCGGTCGGCCAACCACTGGATCGCGGCGGACGGCACCGCGCTGGCCCAGCTGTCCGCGCTGGCCGCCGCCGGCCGCCTGACCCTGCGCGTGGCCGGCGCCCTCCCACTCGATCAGGCCGCGGCCGCCCACCGCCGCTTGGCGGCGGGCGGCCTGCGCGGGCGTCTGGTGCTCACGCCCTGACGGCGTCGTCCTCGTCCATACCCGCCAGCACCAGCGGCAGCCTGGTCGCGCCCAAGAACGGCGGCGCGTCCGGCCCCGGCTCCGACCGCGGCCCCCGACACGGTGAGCAGCGCGACATCGGCCCACTGGCCCGGGAAGCCGCCTCCCCCGGCTCCCCGACAGGAGGCCCCACTCCGGCGGGGCCGTCCTGCCATGGCGCGCCGCCACCCCGCAGAACGGGTAGCCGTCTTCCCCGGCTGCGCGCCCCGGACGTCCCCCGGCGCGGTGGAGGACGTCTCGTCATGTCCCACATCACCGCCGTCCGTGTCCCGTTCCCGGCCGCCCCCTGCCACGTCCCAGCAGGTCAGAAGGGTGCGACGGGATGGGACGTCCCATAAGACGGCGTGATCGCCAAAGTTCCCTCCAGCTCGGCCGAGAGTGGTTTCCGTCGCCGCGGCCGACCGGCGCGGCAGTCTCGACCGAGCGGCTCCGACGGCCAGTCGGCGCTCCGCGAAGGGGGAATCCAGACATGACGCACTCCACAGGCCCCGGCCGACGCCGGACCCTCCTGCACAAGCTCCTCCCCACGATCGCCGCGGCGGGCATCGGCGCCGCCGGACTCGTGGGCTGCTCGAGCGGTGAGGACAGCGGCGGCCAGGACGCGAAGGCGGGCAAGTCGGCCGATAAGAGCGCCGTGAGCAGCGATACGAAAGCCAGCCGCGACACCGAGGCCAAGGGCACCGGCATCAAGCTGAAGACGACGACCGGGGAGTTCGGCACCAAGGCGGCCGCCGCCGCCGACTTCCCCACCTGGGGCACGCGCTGGGTGGTCCATCAGACCGCCGATCTTGGCTCCCCTTCCGTCGGCATGATCAACCAGGGAGCCCCGGGCCAGGACCGCATCAGCGCCGACTATCAGGTGAACACCGGGAAGAGGGTGTGCGAGGACGGGGCCTGCTCGACCTACATGGCGCACATCACCAAGCCGGTCAACGGCTTCCTGACCGTCGTCGCGGTGGACATCCCGGAGGACTCGCTGCCCGGAGTCCCCGTGCAGAACGGTGCTGAGCCGCCGAAGCCGCCGCAGACCGGCGGCACCCGCGCCGAGACGCTGCAGCGCGCGTCCACCTGGCTCACGGCGAACAACGGTACTCGGGTCCCGTACAGCCAGGCCAAGATGTGGAAGGACGGCTACCGCCAGGACTGCTCGGGCTACGTCTCCATGGCGCTGGGCCTGAAGGCGCCCGGCACCAACACCGTGGGCCTCGCCAGCTCCAGCATCACCAAGCCGATCGCCCTCAACGACCTCCAGCCCGGCGATCTGCTCATCGACGCGTCCGGTGACAACAACACCCGTCATGTCGTGATGTTCGAGAAGTGGAACGACGCCGCCCACACCTCGTACACGTCGTACGAGCAGCGCGGCGACTTCGGGACGGATCACACGACCCGGAGGTACGGACTGGAGCCGGGCAGCGAGTACAAGCCCTACCGGCCGCTGAAGTTCGCGGACTGATGCATTCCTGATCCCGTTCCTGTAACGAGCGACACGTCCGCCGCGGGGGGGGGCGGACGTGTCGCTCGGCATGTTCATGTTCAAGATGCTCCAATGAGGGCATGGCAGCACATCCGAATCCCTCCGAGAACCCACGACGAAAGCCACTCGCCCCGCTTCCCGAGGACCTCGCCGACCCAGTACGGAAATTCGTGACCGCACTGCGCCACATGCATGGCGAACTGGGCTTGAGCCTCAAGGAACTGGAGGGTCGGCTGCCCGCCAGCCGCTCCTCCCTCTCCCGCTATCTGCGCGGCCAGAGCCTCCCCGACGAGCGGCTCTTGGTCCAGTGGGGCAAGCTCTCCTTCACCGCCGAGGACCGCTTACCCGCACTGGTGGAACTGCTGCACCGGGCCAACGAGGCCGCCTCCGCCAACAAGGCCGAGCCTCTCGTGGAAACGGACGGCGCGTCCGGGGCGGCCGCCTCGCCGCCATCCCCGGAGGACCGGACGTCACGGCGCCGACTGCGGCTCACGCTCGCGGCGATGGGCACGGCCGTGGTCATCGCCGGAGCCACGACCATGCTCATCGCCCTCCGGTCGTCCGATGAGGAGCCGCCCGCGGCCGCCCCCTCGCACCTGGGTGACGCCGGGATCACCGTGTACAACACCGAGCGGGCCTGCCAGAACAAGCGCACCCGCGACTGTGCGCTGGGCCTGGCCCAGGATCCGTACATGGCCTACCGCCCGGCGAACATCGCAGGCCGAGCGTGGCACGGCGACGTCCTGCGCGCCGACTGCCGCATCGCCAACGGCGTCACGGTCACCGACGAGGCGGGCGGACACAGCAGCATGTGGTTCCGCGTCTCCAAGGACGGCAAGCGGATGTGGATCCCGGGCATCCGGATCCGCCCGGAGCAAGTGCAGTACACCAAGCTCCCCAACTGTCCCGACTGACCCGTACCCCGTCAGGACGGCTCGTCCATCCCCGCCAGCACCAGCGGCAGCCGGGTCGCCCCGCCGTCGGTGACCCGGACCGGGACGCCCCAGTCCTGCTGGTGCACATGGCAGGCCGGGTATTCGTTCAATGGGTCGTCGTCGCAGGAGGCGGCCATCGCGGAGACGTGCAGCACGCCCTCGGTCACCCCGTCCGCCAGCACCAGCTCGCGGCTCAGCTCCGTACCGGCCCCCTCGCCCTGGGCCAGCAGCTCGGGCGGGGTGGAGCTGACCAGCAGGCGGGTGGAGGGGCCGTAGCGGGTGTCGAGCTTCTGCCCGGCGGGGGCCTGGAAGACGACGTCGAGCCGGAGCGTCCCCGGGGCGATCTCGGTGGCGGCGCGCCGGGTGCGGTGGGCCACCGCCGCCACGCGTACGGCCTCCTCCGGCAGCCGCAGCCGGGTCAGCCGGTGCCGCGCCGACTCGACGACCACGATGTCGCCGTCCACCAGCACGGCGTCGGACGGCTCGCGCAGATCCGTGGCGAGGGTGCTGACCTCGCCGGAGGCCGGGTCGAAGCGGCGCAGCGCGTGGTTGTAGGTGTCCGAGACGGCGACCGAGCCGTCGGGCAGCGCGGTCACGCCGAGGGGGTGCTGGAACAGTGCCTGTTCGGCGGGGCCGTCGCGGTGGCCGAAGTCGAACAGCCCGGTGCCCACGGCCGTACGCACCACGAAGCCGTCCTCACCGTCCCGACCGTCCCGCTCGACGTACCGCACCGCCGAGGTCTCGGAGTCCGCGATCCACAGCCGGTCCCCGGCCGCGGCCAGCCCGGACGGCTGGGCGAACCACGCCTCGGCGGCCGGCCCGTCGACCAGGCCCTCGTTCGTCGTCCCGGCGGCCGCGCGCACCATCCCGTCCGCCGGGTCGTACGTCCACAGCTGGTGGACGCCCGCCATGGCGATCCACAGCCGGCCGGCGAACCAGGCCACGTCCCACGGCGAGGACAGATCGACCTCGCGGGCGGGCCCGGCGGCCGGGGAGCCCTGCCACCACTGGCGCCCGGTCCCGGCGACGGTCCGCACCTCGCCGGTCGCGAGGTCCAGGGAGCGCAGCGCGTGGTTGACCGTGTCGGCGGCGATCACCGTGCCGTCCGGCAGCAGCGCGAGACCCTGCGGCTCGCTGAACCGCGCCTGATCGGCGGGCCCGTCGGCGAACCCCCGCTCACCGGCCCCGATCCGCCGCAGCACGCTCTCGCCGTCCGCCGCCAGCTCCACCAGCTGGTGCCGGGTGGTGTCCGAGACGAGGAAGGTGCCGCCGGGCAGCAGCAGCGCCTTGCCGGGGAAGCGCAGCTCGGTGGCGACCGGCTCCGGCGGCACATACGGCCCGTCGCCGCGCCGCAGCGTGCCCTTCGCCCCGTGCTCGGCCTCCAGCTCGGCCACCAGCGTCTCCAGCGCGTGTGCGTGCCCCTCGCCCGCGTGCTGGGCGACGACGTACCCCTCGGGGTCGATGACGACCAGCGTCGGCCAGGCCCGCACCGCGTACTGCTTCCAGGTGGCCAGCTCGGGGTCGTCGAGCACGGGGTGGTGCACCTCATAGCGCTCGACGGCGTCGACGACCGCCTGGTGCTCGGCCTCGTGGACGAACTTCGGCGAGTGCACACCGACGATCACGACGGTGTCGCGGTGCTTCTCCTCCAGCTCGCGCAGCTCGTCCAGGACGTGCAGGCAGTTCACACAGCAGAACGTCCAAAAATCCAAGATCAATGTGCGACCTCGGAAGTCGGCAAGCTTCAGATCCTTGCCGCCAGTGTTGATCCAGCCTCCATTGCCGATCAGCTCAGGGGCACGGACACGGGCACGTCGGCGGGGCGCGGGCGTAGGGGTGGGCACCGGGGCGGCATCGTTCACGCTTCCAGCTTGCCATCCGGTCATGAACGCAGGATCACGCCGGCACGACACAGTCAGCCGCCCGCTCACCGCGACCCCTCCACGGCGACTTCCGAGAACTCCCGGAAGAAGGTCCGACCGTCATTCCGTCACTTCGCCACCTGCTGACTCCGCCCCAGCGCCGTCCCTCGTCGCCCAGACGATCCGGCAGCGCTCGTCTCCGTCGAACCTCACCCCCACCCTCCCTCTCCGGACTTCCACGCGATCGATCGCAAGGCCAAGGCGCTCACGCCTTCCGGCCGCATCGTCGGCTTCCCAGGCTTCACGCAGCAGGCCCGCATCCAGAAGCGGGGAGATGTCAGCGGAAGGGTTTGGCATCCGCAGCAGATCTGCGCGCAACCCTTGGATTCGGGTACGCAGTCGTCCGGCGAGCCGGTGGTACCGGACGATGGCGTCTGCGCCATCGAACTCGCCCCGGACGTACCGAGCGTCTTCCAGGTCCGCCAGGCGGGCCTCTTCGTCCACGATTTCCGCCTCGATGGCTTCACGCTTCGCGAACACCTCCGGGTCCTCCCTCTGCACCCAGCGATCGGCGATCACGGCGAGCAGTGGGTCCTGAGGCTCCAGGGACGGCAAGCGTGACAGGAAGGCCCGGGTCACGTAGTCGTCGATGCTCTCCACCCGAGCCGAGACGCCGGAGCATCCTCGCCCCATCCGATGGCTGGAGCACTGGTATGACGTGCCGGCCTTGCTCATCCGGGCGCCGCAGAGCCCGCAGCGCGCTATGCCGGTGAGCAGGGACTTGCCTTGCTTGTGACCATGCCGCTTCCCCGCCAACGGAAATGTGCGCGCTTCGAGTTGGCGGAGGATGAGTTCACGTTCCCCGACCGTGATGATCCCCTCGCCGATACTCACGGTTTCCAGCGTCTCCGGGTCTCGATAGGGAAAGACCCGATTCATGTATTTGCGTGTCCCGTCCGCCTGCTCCTCGTACTCGGTCTGCGGCATGAGACCGGCGAAGGCCGGCGAGCGAAGGAGCTGCATGACGCTGGACGAGTTCCATTCACCTCCGCGAGCCGACTCCACCCCGTGCTCGTTCAGCAGCCGGGCGATATGGACGAGGGCCTTCCCTGACAGCGCTTCATCAGCGATCAGGCGGGCGTAGACGGCGGTCTCGGGATCGTGGACGAGTTTCTTCCTCTTGGGGTCCACCAGGAGTCCGTAAGGTGGCTGACCGCCGATCCACTGCCCCCGCTGACGCAGGTACCGCTTGGCGCTGCCGACACGCATACCGAGATTGCGCGACTCGCTGCACGCCAGTTCCGCCAGCATCGCGATGGTGACCCGGGCACCGTCGTTCTTAGTGTCGAGGCCGTCCATGACGGAGACCAGCCGTCCGCCGACCCGGCCTATGTCGTCCAGCGCCTTGCCGACCTCGCCGATACCCTTGCGGGACAGACGGTCGAGCTTCCAGACGACCAGAACGCCCACGACTCCGGCCGTGACGGCTGTGATCGCTGCGTCGAACCCCTTGCGGCTGACGTTCTTGTAGCCGGAACGCCCACGGTCAATATGAACCTTGCGGACAGTCAGTCCATTGTGCTGCGCCCAAGCCCGGCAGTCGACTTCCTGGCGGTCGATCGCGGTCTTGCCCTCCCGGTCAAGGGAAAGGCGCAAGTACAGGTCAGCTGTGGTGTGTTGGTGCACGTTTCCACGCTAATAGGAAGTGTGCACATTGGTTCAGGAAATCCAAGAATCCGGGATTATGTTTTAATCTTTTAAAAGGCCCCCAGGCTGCCACAACGGGTTGGCGCTGCGGCTTGTGCCGGTGTACCCCGGCCGGGTCAGCAGGACATGGGGTTCTCGGAGCGCAGGGTCTCGCTTCCTGTGCTGGTGCAGGTGGACTGCCGTCCGCTGGTGAGGTCGCCGATCTGCGTCTGGTCGCGGATGGCGATGACCTTGGCCTCGCCGATCGGCGCGCCCTGGACGAAGTGGGGGTAGCGGATGAACTCCCACGCCGGGAACCTGTCGGCCTTGAGCGTGACGCGGAAGGTGT
The DNA here is from genome assembly GCF_033793745.1 of Streptomyces sp. ME19-01-6. Classification (NCBI taxonomy): domain Bacteria; kingdom Bacillati; phylum Actinomycetota; class Actinomycetes; order Kitasatosporales; family Streptomycetaceae; genus Streptomyces; species Streptomyces sp. ME19-01-6. Next base: position 265,971 of record NZ_JARAXF010000005.1, read on the forward strand.
CCTCGTACGGGGACAGGGTCAGCTGTCCGTTGATCCGGCCGAGCTTGCTCGCTATGAAATTGACCGCGGAGAAGCCGACGGACAGGCCGCCCGAGCCGGTGCGGGAGACGCTGATGAGATTGCGCGCGTCCGAGGAGGAGTCGCCCACGGAGGCCGCGCCCGCGACGAACGCGACGGGCTTGGCGTCCTGGCACCCGGCCTGCACCGAGCCCCCGTTGGGGAGGGAGGTGCCGGCGACGCAGGACTTGTGGACATAGACGGCGACTTCGCCGGTGCCGGTGTTCCAGGCGATCGTGACCTTGGAGGAGGCCACGGGATTGGCGGTCCAGCCGCGGTGGTCGCCGATGGATTCGGTGAAGAATGAGTGGGTTCTGGGAACCGAGCGCCCTCTCGCGGACGATCCCCGGCTCCTGTCGTGCCTGCCTGCGGTCGTCGACACCGGTGAGCGGCAGGGCGGGCCCGGCAGTACGCGGGGCGGCGCCTTCGACGGGGGCGCTGGCCGGCGGTGCGGGGCGATGGGCAAAAGCCTCGGGGTGTCCGGCACGTCCGGCAACGGTTCAGGGCGTCCGGCCCGTCCAGGATCGTCTGCGCAGGTCAGCGTGAGTCTCCGGGCTTGTGCCGCCGACGTGGGACAAGCCCCGGAAAGCCGAGATCCCGTCCGGTCGCCTTGACCGGACGGAATCTCGGCGGCGACGGCGGGGTCTGCTCCGCCGTGTGGGGCGGGGCTCAGCAGCAGCGCATGTCCGCCTGGGCCTTGCTGAAATCCCCTGTCGCGAACGCCTTCGCCGGGATCGTGAAGTACATCGTCCCGGCGTCGCCCCAGCCCCATCCGAGCTCCGAGTCCTCCGGGAGCTGGAGCAGATGGACCGCCGGACCGTCGGCATCACGAGAGGTCACCCAGAACGCGTACGAGGTGTCGGGCCAGCCGAAGGCGCAGTGGTGACCGGAGGTGTTCCCGTCGAGGTCGCCCATCGCGTCGAGGATGAGCGAGCTCGCGCCCCAGTGCTCGTCCCGGTCGTACTCGACGTCGCGGTCGTTGACGTCCCAGGAGTCCGGCAGCATGGTGACCCCGGCCGCGTGGACGGGGGTGGCCGGATAGCTCCGCGCCGGTGCGGGGGCGGCGGTCTCGACCGCCCGTGCCGGATCGGCAGGAATGACGCGGCACGCCTCGGGCTCGTCGTGCAGCCTCGAGTACTTCTCGTACGGCAGGTCCGGATCGAGATAGAAGAAGTTGAGCAGGCCCGGCCGCGTGGGCAGTTCGTCCCCGAGCCAGGGGGCGAGGGCGTCGGTGTCGAGGACGGCGTGCAGGGACAGCGGGATGCCGCCGACCTCGGGCCAGGGGGTGCCCGGTTCGAGCAGGGCGGGGCCGCCGAGCCGGCAGCGGCCGGTGGCCTGGGCGTCGTCCGTCGTCGGGTCCAGCCGGAAGCCGCGGCGGGCCATGGCCGCGAACTGTCGGCCGGCCTTCTCGCCGAGCCGTTCGGTGCACTCCCGGCGCATCTCGGCAGGGTCGTCGAATTCCATGCCGGAATTCTCTCAACTCCCGTTTGCTGACGAGGTCCTGTCTTCGGTGGGCGCTCGGCAACGGTCCCGGGCGTCCGGGACGGTCAGCTGGGGATGCCTCCGGCGATGTGGCGGTAGCCGGTGGTCTGCGCGGCTGGCGGCAGGAGCGCGATGGTGACGGTGCTGCCGGGGCGGGGGGCGTGGATGACCTTGCCGCCTCCGATGTAGAGGGCGACGTGGCCGTCGCCGTAGGCCAGGACCAGGTCGCCGGGGACCAGCGCGGCCCGGGTGGTGGCCTTCCCGGCGTATCGCTGGGACCAGGTGGTGCGGGGGAGCGTGATCCCGGCGGCCTGCCAGGCCCGCATGGTCAGGCCCGAGCAGTCGTAGCCGCGGGGGCCGGTGCCGCCCCAGACGTAGGGCTTGCCGAGCTGAGCCCGTGCGTAGGCGATGGCCTTCGCCGCCCGGCCTTTGCTGTGCTTCATGGAAGGCTTTTCGGCGGGCTTCTCGCCGCTGTCGTCGTCGGTGTCGTGGGTGGTGTGCTTGGGGGCGGGCGGGCCGGTCTTGCCGCCGGCCGAGGCCGGTTCCTCGGCGGCGCCCGCGACCGTCCCGGGCAGGCGCAGGGTGTCACCCGCGTAGATGAGGGTCGAGGAGCCCAGCTTGTTCAGGCGCTGCAGCGTCTTGACGGTGGTGTGGTGCTTGTTGGCGAGCCCGTACAGGGTGTCGCCAGGAACCAGGACCACGGTCTTCGGCTTGGCGGTCTTGGCGGCCCCGGGGCGTGCCTTGGGAGTCCGGTTGTCCGTCTTGTGCTTCGGCTGGGCAGCCGGGGCCTTGGCCTTCGGCGGCGGGCCCAAGGTGACCTGCCGGGAAGGCGACTGGGCGGCGCCGCCACTGCCCGGGCCGTGGACGGCCAGCAAAGCGCCCGCGAGGATGGCCAGCACGGCCAGGACCACTACGGCGCCGGTGCCCACCGCCGCCCGGGCCACGGTGGCCAACTGCTCCCGCCACCCGGTGGATTCCTCGGAGTGGGCGGGGCGTGATGCCGGCCGGGACCGAGCGGTCCGTATGTGCTTTCCCATCACAACCTCCTCCTGCGGGCCCCTGGCGCGGGGCACGAGAGGGAGGCTGCTGCCGTGCGAGGGCGTCCGGCAACGCCTGGGCCGTCCGGGACAGTCCGGCCCTGTCTGCCCAGGTCAAGCCCCTACGGACACTGCGTGCCGCGGACCATCGGCCTGGCCTGTCGCCGGTTCTGGACGCTGACTCCTCAGGTCTTGCTGAACTCGAACACCTGCCGCCCCAGACCGTCGCACTTGGCCTGCCTCAATGAGGACCCTTCGCCATAACCGGCGAGCCCGGCACACAGACCGATGTGGAGGAGGCGCAGCCGATAGTTTCCGCTGTCCATCCGTTCCAGGCGGAGTCTCTGGTTGGGTGGCGTGTTCCGGGCCTGGTCCGTGCAGGGCTCGCGTACGAGGCCCATCCCTTGCTGTGTCGAAGAACGCAGGGCGCCCCAGCAGATTCGGCTGTCACCTTCGCGGAGGATGGATGCGGCTGCTCGCTCGCGGCGTGCTGCCCCGGCTGTCCAGAGTCGCAGGCGGCGGTGGACTGGGCCGGACACCCCGCTGACCTGGATGGACGCGCCTGGACTGTCCCGGACGCCCAAAACCGTTGCCGAGCGCGTCCCAGACCCCGAGGCTTTTGCTCACCGCCCCGCACCACCAAGCAGCGCCCCGTCGAAGGCGCCGCCCCATGCTGCCGGGCCCGCCATGCCATCCACCGATGTCGACGACGGCAGGCAAGCAACGCCAGGCCACCGGACCCCTGCACGTCTGGTCCGTGCCTTTGTCCGCATCCGCACTCCACTCGATCTGCGCAACCCAAGGGAGCATCAGCATGCGCACTTCACGTATCAGCAAGACCCGCGCCGTGGTGATCGGCGCTGTAGCGTCCAGCGTGCTCGCGGGCGGCCTCGCCCTCGGCGCCACCACCAACCTCCTCGCCACCACCGCCGCCCCGCCGGCCGGCAACGGCTCTGCCGACCAGGTCGCCCTCGCCGGGCAGAACGCCAACAGCTCTCTCGGGGACGAGCCCTGCACCCCGATGGACAAGCGGCGCTACGCCAAGGTCCGCGGCGGATGGGTGAGCGCGGAGACGGTCGACTGGGAGAACAGGGCCGATGCCGCCCAGAAGCACACGTTCACCTTCACCCGAGCCGATCAGGCATCGGGGCTCATCACCGGTGAGCTGAGCCTCACCGCCGCCAAGCAGAAGAAGGCGCTGAAGGGTCTCGGCGACCACCTCGGCTACGAGCTGGGACTCATGGCCAGCACCTCCGCGAGCGAGGCCATCGAGTACAACGTTCCGGCACGCAGCAGGTTCATCGCCAAGCGGGGCATCTATCAGGAGACCCACGCCGTCACGCGGTACCAGCGCTGGTCCAACTGCAAGGAGCGCATCACCCACCTCGGCAACATCACCGGGGTACGCACGCGGTACTACACCTCCAGCCAGAAGATTCGCTTCCCCAAGGGCGCAGGCGCAGCGGGCCCTTCCAGCCCGTCGCGCCCAGCCCCGGACCCTTCCTCGACGGACACCACAGGACCGATCGTCATCGGCGGTGACCAGCTCTGACCTACGGGCCGCCAAGCGCCGTACCGGGTCGTCATCGGCCGCCCAACGCCAAGCCGCGCGCCGCGCGGCAAGGGCCGCCGGCCGTGGCGGCCCGGGCGGCGGTGCGCACCGCCGCCCGGGCGGTGCTGACCGTCCTCGCGGGGCGTCGGCCGACAGTGAGCACAACACCGACGACACGGCCACGTCGCCTTCTACATCAAAGGCGGCAAGGTCATCCACGCCCCGGGCACCGGCCGCACCGTCCAGGTGGCCCCCCTGCCCGCGCCCGAAAGGGTCACCGGCTACCGCCATATCGCCGGCTGAGGTGACATCCCAGGGATTTCGACCGGCCCGTCCGAATTCATCCGGATCTGCGGCGGCGAGGCGCGCACCCTACCACCGCTCTCAGCGACCCAGCGGCCCATCCGGGCCTACGATCAGACCCGAAAGCACTCCCGGGGTGCTCGTGCGCAGCGTAACTTAAACGCACACACAAGCACCCAGCCCGCGTACGAACCGCCCGAGGGGTCCCGTGACCGTCCATCCCAGCCTGCAGACTTCCATCGACGCCTGGACCCATTCCGTCGAAGCGATATTCGAGTTGGTGAATCCGCTCGTCGAAGGGGAGTGGAACCGGGCCACCGAGTGCCCGGGATGGTCGGTGCGCGACGTGGTCTCGCACGTCATCGGCCTCGAATGCGAGATGCTGGGCGATCCGCGCCCGATCCACTCGCTGCCGCGCGACCTGTTCCACGTCACCAGCGAGCACGCGCGCTACATGGAGGTCCAGGTCGATGTACGGCGCTGCCACACCGCGCCGGAGATGACCTCCGAGCTGGAGTACACGATCATCCGCCGCACGCGGCAGCTGCGGAACGAGAAGCGCCAGCCGGACGCCATGGTGCGCTGGCCCGGCGGGGGCGAGATGGCGCTGGAGAGGGCCCTGGTCGCGCGGGCCTTCGACGTATGGGTGCATGAGCAGGACCTGCGGCGGGCGCTCGGGCAGCCGGGCAATCTGGACTCGCCGGGTGCGGTCATCGCCCGGGACCGCCTGCTGGCCGCGCTTCCGAAGGTGGTCACCGAGGACGCGGGCGCGGCGCCCGGGTCGGCGGTGGTCTTCGATGTGCACGGCCCGCTGGAGTTCATGCGGACGGTCCGGGTCGACGCGGAGGGCCGGGCCACCATCGACGGCAGCGTCTCGCTGGGGCCGAGCGTGACGCTCGCGGTGGACTGGGAGACGTATCTGCGCCTGGCGTGCGGGCGGGTGCGGCCGGAAGCGGTCGCCGACAAGGTGAAGATCGAGGGCGACCAGCAGCTGGCCGAGGCGATCCTGGCCCACTTCGCGGTCACGGCCTGAGGCGCCCGCCCGAGGCACCCCGAGGCCGCTCACGCCGGTACGTGCACCGCCTCGACGCGGCTCGCGACGACGCGCTCGCGCTCCCGGCGGTGCGCCCGCCCGCGCAGCCGCAGCACCTGGGTGACGCCGAGGACCTGCAGGACGAACACCGAGGCGAAGGCGGCACGGTAGTTGCCCCCGGTCGCGTCGAGCAGCACGCCGATGGCCAGCAGGGTGGTCATCGAGGCGGTGAAGCCGCCCATGTTGACGATGCCCGAGGCGGTCCCGAGCCGCTCCGGCGGGTTCGCGGGCCGGGCGAAGTCGAAGCCGATCATCGAGGCGGGACCGCAGGCGCCGAGTACGACGCACAGCGTGATCAGCAGCCACATGGGCGCGTGGTCGCCGGGCCAGGCCAGCACGGCGCCCCACAGCAGCGCGGTGGCCCCGACCGTGCCGAGGGCGAGCGGCGCACGGGCGGCGTGGTGCCGGGCGATGACCTGTCCGTAGACCAGGCCGACCGCCATGTTGGAGAGCACCACCAGGGTCAGCAGCTCGCCGGCGGACGCGCGGGAGAGCCCCTCGGCCTCCACCAGGAAGGGCAGCCCCCACAGCAGCAGGAAGACCATCGCGGGGAACTGGGTGGTGAAGTGCACCCACATGCCGAGGCGGGTGCCGGGCTCGCGCCAGGCCGCCGCGATCTGCCGGCGCACGAAGCCGGCCCCGGAGTGGGTGGCCGGGACGGGCTCGTACCCCTCCGGGTGGTCCTTCAGGAAGGCCAGCACCAGGACCAGGACGAGCGCGCCGCCGATCGCGCTGCCCGCGAAGGTCGGCGTCCAGCCGAGGGTGTGCAGCGTCTGGGCGATCACCAGGGTCGAGATCAGGTTGCCCGCCATCCCGAACAGCGCGGCGACCTGCCCGATCAGCGGCCCGCGGCGGGCCGGGAACCAGCGCGAGCCCAGCCGCAGCACGCTGATGAACGTCATGGCGTCACCGCAGCCGAGCAGCGCGCGGGATGCCAGCGCGAAGCCGTACGAGTGGGAGAGCGCGAAGCCGAGCTGGCCGCTGGTGAACAGCACGACGCCGAGCGTGAGCACCTTCTTGGTGCCCAGCCGGTCGACCATCAGGCCCACGGGTATCTGCATGCCCGCGTAGACGAGCACCTGCAGGATCGAGAACGTCGACAGCGCCGAGGCGCTGATGTGGAACCGCTCGGCGGCGTCCAGGCCGGCCACGCCCAGGCTGGTGCGGTAGGTGATGGCCATGAAGTAGACGGCGACCCCGATGCCCCAGACGGCGGCGGCACGCCGTCCGCCGGGCGGATCGCCGGGCAGCCGGATGGAGGTCATCGCTCCTCACCCCGGGCGAGGTTGTTCACCCAGCTGATGTGGCGCTCGACGAGCCCGGCGGCGGCCGTGGCGTCTCCGGAGCGCAGGGCGGTCAGGATCTCGGTGTGCTCGGTGATGTTCTTGGCGATGCGGCCGGGCTCGGCGTGCATGGTGGCCACGCCCATCCGCAGCTGGCGGTCCCTCAGCTGGTCGTACAGCTGCGCCAGGATGCCGTTCCCCGCGGCCCGGACGATCTCGGCGTGGAAGCACCTGTCGGCGACCGCGAAGGCGCCCAGGTCCCCTGCCGCCGCGTGCCCCTTCTGCTCCTCCAGCAGCTCCTCGAGCCGGGCGATCAGCCTCGGACCGGCCGGGACGACCTTGGCGACGGCGTGCTGTTCGACCAGCAGCCGGGTCTCGACGACGTCCGTGATCTCCTGCGCGGACACGGGCAGCACCAGGGCGCCCTTCTTCGGATAGAGCTTGAGCAGCCCTTCGGCCTCGAGCCGGAGCAGGGCCTCGCGCACGGGCGTGCGCGAGACGCCGACGGCCTCGGCCAGATCGCCCTCGGTCAGCAGGGTGCCGCCCTCGTAGCGGCGGCCGAGGACGGCTTGTTTGACATACGCGTAGACGCGTTCGGCGGCGGGCGGCTGTTTGGCGGTCGGGCTGACGGGGACGGGGGCGGGAGGCATGCGCACATCATAGATACAACAGGTATGCGTGGCATGGACCGTCCGGGATGTGGAATGCGGCCGTCACGCTCGCGGCCCGGCTGCGGGAAGCAGCCGGGCCGCGAGCCGGGATAAAGGCGCGAGCCTGGATAACGAGCCGGGATGAACCGGAATAAACCGGAATAAAGGATCGGTCGGGAATCAGCTCCAGGTGATGAGGCGCTTGGGGTTCTCCAGGATGGCCGCGATGTCCGCGAGCAGCTTGGAGCCCAGCTCGCCGTCGATCAGGCGGTGGTCGAAGGACAGCGCGAGGGTGGTCACCTGGCGCGGCTTGACCTTGCCCTTGTGGACCCACGGCTGGAGCTTGACCGCGCCGAAGGCGAGGATCGCGGACTCGCCGGGGTTGAGGATCGGGGTGCCGGTGTCGACGCCGAAGACGCCGACGTTGGTGATGGTGACCGTGCCGCCGGACATCGCCGCCGGGCTGGTCCGGCCCTCGCGGGCGGTGGAGACCAGCTCGCCGAGGGCGGCCGCCAGTTCGGGCAGGGTGAGCGAGCCCGCGTCCTTGATGTTGGGGACGATCAGCCCCCGGGGCGTGGCGGCCGCGATGCCGAGATTGACGTAGTCCTTGTAGACGATCTCCTGGGCGTCCTCGTCCCAGGCCGCGTTGATGTCCGGGTTGCGCCGGATGGCCACCAGGAAGGCCTTGGCGACCAGCAGCAGCGGGTTCACCCGCAGCCCGGCCAGGTCCGGGTCCTGCTTGAGGTCGGCGACGAGCTTCATCGTGCGCGTGACGTCGACGGTGATGAACTCGGTCACATGCGGGGCCGTGAAGGCGCTGCTGACCATCGCCTGGGCGGTGGCCTTCCGTACGCCCTTGACCGGCACCCGGCGCTCCCGGCCGGCGAAGGAGGCCGGGGCCGCCTCCGCCTCGGCCGCCACGGCGGGGCCCGCCACGGGCTCGGCCACGGCGGCGGGCGCGGGGGCCGCGGCCGCGTGGACGTCCTCGCGGGTGATGGTGCCCTCGGGGCCGGTCGGGGTGACCGTCTCCAGGTCGACGCCCAGGTCCTTGGCGAGCTTGCGGACCGGGGGCTTGGCCAGCGGGCGCGCGGCCTTGGCGTGGCCGTTCAGCTCGGCCCGCGGCGGCGCGGGGGCGGGGGCGGGGGCAGGGGCCGCCGGGGCCGGGGCGGCGGCAGCGGGGGCGGGGGCGGGCTGGGCCGGGACGCCCCCGGCGGGCGGCGCCGCCCCGACGCCGGGCCGCGGCTTGCGCGGGCGGCGCTTGGTGGACGAGGGCGCCGCGCCGTAGCCGACCAGGTTGGCCTGGCGCCCCCCCGGCTCGGCAGCCCGGGCAGCCTCGCCGGCTTCGGTGGCTTCAACGGGCTCGGCGGGTTCGGCAGGGGCGGCCTGCGCGGCGGCGGGCTCCCCAAGCGTGTCCCCCGCGCCCGGTTGGGTGTCCACCGAGATGATCGCGGTGCCCACGTCCACCGTCGTGCCCTCGCCGAAGCGCAGCTCGTGCACCACGCCGTCGAACGGGATCGGCAGCTCGACCGCCGCCTTCGCGGTCTCTACCTCACAGACCACCTGGCCGTCGGCGACCCTGTCGCCCGGCGCCACGTACCACTTGAGGATCTCCGCCTCGGTGAGGCCCTCGCCCACATCGGGCATCTTGAACTCACGGAAGCGCTGATCGGTTGCAGCCATGGTCACGACTCTCCTCAAGCCCTTCAGTACGCCATCGCGCGGTCTACGGCGTCGAGCACCCGGTCGAGGCCCGGGAGGTATTCGTCCTCCAGCCGCGACGGCGGGTACGGGGCGTGGAAACCGCCGACCCGCAGCACCGGGGCCTCAAGGTGATAGAAGCACCTCTCGGTGATCCGTGCGGCGATCTCCGCGCCAGTGCCCAAAAAGACCGGTGCCTCGTGGACGACGACCAGGCGACGGGTCTTCTCGACGGACCGCTGGAGGGTGTCGAAGTCGATCGGCGACATCGACCGCAGGTCCACGACCTCCAGCGACTTGCCCTCCTCGGCGGCCGCGCCGGCGGCGTCGAGCGCGACCTTGACCATGGGGCCGTACGCCGCGAGCGTCAGGTCGGTCCCGGCCCGGGCCACCCGGGCGGCGTGCAGCGGGTCGGGGATCGCGGCCGTGTCGACCTCGGACTTGTCGTGGTAGCGGCGCTTCGGCTCGAAGTAGATCACCGGGTCGTCGCTGTCGATGGCCTGCTGCAGCATCCAGTAGGCGTCGGACGCGTTGGAGGGCGAGACCACCTTCAACCCGGCGACATGCGCGAACAGCGCCTCGGGCGACTCGCTGTGGTGCTCGACCGCGCCGATGCCGCCGCCGTACGGGATGCGGATGACGACCGGCATCTTGACCTTGCCCAGCGACCGGGCGTGCATCTTGGCGAGCTGCGTGACGATCTGGTCGTACGCGGGGAAGACGAACCCGTCGAACTGGATCTCCGCCACCGGGCGGTAGCCGCGCAGCGCGAGCCCGATCGCGGTGCCGACGATGCCGGACTCGGCGAGCGGGGTGTCGATGACCCGGTCCTCGCCGAAGTCCTTCTGCAGGCCGTCGGTGATGCGGAAGACCCCGCCGAGCTTGCCGACGTCCTCGCCCATGATCAAGACTTTGGGGTCGGTCTCCAGCGCCTTGCGCAGCGACGCGTTGATCGCTTTGGAGAGCGACATCTTCTGGGCGGCCATGTCAGTTGCCCTCCTCGGCGGAAGCGAACGAAGCCTGGTACTCGGCGAACTGCGCCCGCTCCTCGTCGACCAGCGGGTGCCCGTCGGCGTAGATGTGCTCGAAGAGCGCCATGTCGTCGGGGTCGGGCATGGCCCGTACGACGTCGCGCACCCGCTTGGCGAGCGCGTCGCTCTCCTCCTCCAGCCCGGCGAAGAACGCGTCGTCCGCCAGGCCCTGGGCGGTCAGGTGGGTGCGCAGCCGCAGGATCGGGTCCTTGGTCTCCCACAGCTCCCGCTCCTCGGCCCGGCGGTAGCGGGTCGGGTCGTCGGAGGTGGTGTGGGCGCCCATCCGGTAGGTGAAGGCCTCGATGAGCATGGGGCCCTGGCCGGTGCGGGCCCGCTCCAGCGCGGCCTTGGTGACCGCGAGGCAGGCCAGGACGTCATTGCCGTCGACCCGTACGCCCGGGAAGCCGAAGCCCTGGGCGCGCTGGTAGAGCGGGACGCGGGTCTGCCGCTCGGTGGGCTCGGAGATCGCCCACTGGTTGTTCTGGCAGAAGAAGACCACCGGGGCGTTGTAGACCGCGGCGAAGGTGAAGGCCTCGGCGACGTCGCCCTGGCTGGAGGCCCCGTCCCCGAAGTAGGCCAGGACCGCGCTGTCGGCGCCGTCCTTGGCCACGCCCATCGCATAGCCGGTCGCGTGCAGCGTCTGGGAGCCGATGACGATGGTGTAGAGGTGGAAGTTGTTGCTGTTGGGGTCCCAGCCGCCGTGGTTCACGCCGCGGAACATGCCCAGCAGGTTCACCGGGTCCACGCCGCGGCACCAGGCCACGCCGTGCTCGCGGTAGGTGGGGAAGACGTAGTCGTCGTCCCGCAGGGCGCGACCGGAACCGATCTGGGCGGCCTCCTGGCCCAGCAGCGAGGCCCAGAGCCCCAGCTCGCCCTGGCGCTGCAGCGTGGTGGCCTCACCGTCGAAGCGCCGGGTCAGCACCATGTCCCGGTACAGGGCGCGCAGCTGTTCGGGGGTGGGGTCCAGGGAGTACTCGGGGTGTTCGACCCGTTCGCCCTCGGGGGTCAGCAGCTGGACGAGCTCGGGCTGGTTGGCGCCGCGCTTCCCGCTGGTGCGCTTGGCTCCGCTACGGCGCGGTTTGCGCGCTGCAGTGCTCTCCACGGTCACGTGTGCTCCTCCGTCTGTCCGGCCCCCGGGATCCGCCGGCGGCCAGTTGCGGCTCGCTCGCTCGGCGACAGCGCACGGGGTGGGTGCGCCGAAGACCGACCGGGCGTGACAGGTATCCCGGCGGCTGGCCCTGCAAAGGGCACGTTACCCAGTGGTTGGCATCTCTGCGAAACCCCTTCTGACCTGCAATTTTGCTTGGATTTCCAAGTAAATCACGCAGAAGTGGAACAACCACTGGTCACAGCCCCGCAGCCCGCCGGAACAACGGCACGTTATCTCCCCGGCCAACGGCGCGAAAAGACATTGATGGACGCGGGAAGACACGCGAAGACCCGGGAAGACGTGGTGTGTGAAACTGGATTCGTGCGCGAAGAAGGAAAAATCAGTATTTTCCTACTCGACGACCATGAAATCCTACGACGCGGTGTTCATGACCTCCTCTCGGGTGAGCCGGACATGGTGGTGGTCGGCGAGGCGGGCACCGTGGCCGAGGCCCTGGCCGGCATCCCCGCGGCGCACCCCGATGTCGCCCTTTTGGACCTACGGCTGCCGGACGGCAGCGGCGTCGAGGTCTGCCGCGCGCTCCGCGCCCGCCACCCGGACATCCGGTGCCTGATGCTCTCCTCCTTCGCCGACGACGCGGCCCTCATCGACGCGATCATGGCGGGCGCCTTCGGCTATGTCCTCAAGGATGTCGGAAGCGGCGAACTGCTCGCGGCCGTACGGGACGTGGCCGCGGGCCGCTCCCTGCTCGACCCGGCCGCCACGGCCCGCATGCCGGCGCGGCTGCGCACCGGCGCCGGGGCGGGCGTGGGCACCGGCACGGGCACGTCGGCCGACGACCGGAGCGCCGGCCTCACCGAGCAGGAGCGCCGGATCCTCGTGCTGATCGGGGAGGGGCTGACCAACCGCGCGATCGGCGAGCGGCTGCATCTGGCCGAGAAGACGATCAAGAATTATGTCTCCGGGCTGCTGGCCAAGCTCGGCATGGAGCGCCGCTCGCAGGCCGCCGCGTACGTGGCCCGGCTGCAGGCCCAGGCGCAGGCCCCGGCCCCCGCCCCCGCCCAGCCCCCGGCGCGGGACCAGGCGCGGGACCACGCGCGGGACCGGTCCCCGGCCGGGGACCGGAAGACCCAGCCGCAGAAGCACTGAACCGAAGCACTGAACCGAAGCACTGAGCCGAAGCACTGGCCGGAAGCACAGCCCCGGAAGCATTGAGCGGACCCTCGCGTCAACTCGCGCCGTGCCGCCCGCGCTCGTTGATCTAACATCTGGCGCGTGCCGCGCTCACATGTAACCTCCGCCGAGACCGCTCCCGACGGGGAAACCCTGAGCGCGCTGTTGCGCCGCTACGACGGCCCCGGCGAGGCGGTGTCCTGCGAGCGCGTCGCCGAGGGCCTGCTCAACCGCGGCTACCGCCTGGCCACCACCCGCGGCCGGTTCTTCCTCAAACACCACCTGGACGGGGACCGCGCCGCCATCGACCGCCAGCACCGTGTGACCAAGGAGCTGGAGGGGCTCGGGGTGCCCGTCGCCCCGCCCGTCCCCGACGCCGACGGCCGCACCGTCGCGGTCATCGGCGGCCGCTGCTACGCCCTGCACCCCTGGGTCGACGGGCGGCACCGGGTCGGCGGCGAGCTGACCGCCCCCCAGTCGTGGCGGCTCGGCGGGCTGCTCGGGCTCGTCCACACCTGTCTGGAGCAAGTCGTGGTGGCCCGCGCGGCCGACCGCCGGCCCCCCGAGGCCTCGGCCGACCCCGAGTACACCTTCGCGCTCATCGACCGGCTGCTCACCCTCGCCCGCGGCCGCCGCCGGCGCGACCCCTTCGACGAACTCGCCGAGCACCGCCTGGTCGAACGGCGCGCACTGCTGGAGCGGCACGCGCACCGCCGCCCGGAGGCCGACGCCATTCCGGCCACCGGCTGGGTCCACGGCGACTTCCACCCGCTGAACCTTCTCTACCGCGACACGGAACCCGCCGCGATCGTCGACTGGGACCGGCTCGGAGTGCAGCCCCGCGCCGAGGAGGCGGTCCGCGCCGCCGCGATCTTCTTCGTACGGCCGGGCGGCCCGCTGGAGCTGGACAAGGTGCGGCCGTACGCCCGGGCCTACCGCGATGCGACGGGCGCCGGGCCCGCCGAGATGGCGGCGGCCGTGCACCGGGTGTGGTGGGAGCGGCTCAACGACTTCTGGATGCTGCGCTGGCGCTACCAGGACGGGGACCGGCGCGCCGATCCGCTGTTCCCCGCGGCGGCGGCCCTGGCGGTGTGGTGGACGCGGGAGTACGAGGCGGTCCGCGACGCCTTCTGCGGCTGACACCGCTGACTCCTGGCACTCACCCCTGGCACGGGCGTACGCGACGGGGCGCGCCTTCGCAAAGGCGCGCCCCGCTTGAATCTCCGAACGTCCCGGTCAGCCGGTCAGCCCGTCACCCCCACCGGTCGGTTCCGTGGGGCCGGTGGCCGGGGGCGTCGTCGGCGGAGTCGTCGGCGGGGTGGTCTCCCCGCCGCCACCCGGGGTGGTCGGCTCGTCGGTCGGCTCGTCGGTCGGCTCGTCGGTCTGCGTGTCCGTCGGGGGCGTCGTCGTGGGCTCGGTGTACGTGGGCGACGAAGGCTCCGCGGAGCCGGTCACGCCGCCCGTGTCCCCGGAGGTCTCCGTGGGCGAGCTGGTCTCCGTCGGCGTGTCCGTCGGCTTCTCGGTCGGCTCTTCGGTGGGCGACTGCGTGGTCGACGTCTCCACCGTGGCCGGCTGCTTCTTGTCGTCGTTTCCGCCGCCGTAGTTCAACGCGAACGCGACCCCGGCCGCGATGGCGATCATCGCGAGCACGGCGAGCAGCCACAGCTTGCCGCGGCCGCCGGAACCGTTGTCGTACCCGCCGTCGTAGCCGCCGGCAGCATCGTCGTGGTGCCGGCCCCCCAGGATCGGCTGCTGGCTGGTGTCGCCGTGCCCGGGGTGGGGCAGGGCGGTGGTGCCGGCCATGCCCATGGCACCCGTGGAACCGCCCAGGTGCTGGATGACCGGGCCGGTGTTCCAGGTGCCGGTGTGGCCGCCCGCGTCGATCAGCATCTGCAGGGCGTACTGAACCAGGCCGCGCATCTCCTCGGCGCTCTGGAACCGGTCGTCCGGGTCCTTGGCCAGCGAGCGCATCACCAGCCCGTCGAGCTCCGGCGGCACCACGCCGCCGGAGACCTCAGACGGCGGCACCGGCATGTCCTGAACGTGCTGGTAGACCACCGACAGCGGGGTCTCGCCGACGAACGGCGGGCGCAGCGCGAGCAGCTCGTAGAGCAGACAGCCGGTGGCGTACAGGTCGGAGCGGTGGTCGACGGCCTTGCCGAGGGCCTGCTCCGGCGAGAGGTACTGCGGGGTGCCCATGACCATGCCGGTCTGGGTCATCGTGGAGGCGGCCCCGTGCAGGGCGCGGGCGATGCCGAAGTCCATCACCTTGACGGCGCCGCTGTGGGTGATGATCACGTTCGCCGGCTTGATGTCACGGTGCACGATGCCGTGCTGGTGGCTGTAGGCCAGCGCCTCCAGCACCCCCGAGACGATGATCATCGCCTGGTCGGGCGGCGGCGCCTCGGCGTTGACCAGAAGATCGCGGATCGTACGGCCCTCGACCAGCTCCATGACGATGTACGGCACGGTGCTCTGCATGGACCCGGCATGGCCGACGACGTCCTCGCCGGAGTCGTAGACCGCGACGACGGCGTGGTGGTTGAGCCCGGCGACCGACTGGGCCTCGCGGGTGAAGCGGGCCTTGGAGACCGGGTCCTCCGCCAGGTCGGCGCGGAGCAGCTTCACCGCGACCGTACGGCCGAGCCGCACGTCCTCGGCGGCGAACACCTCGGCCATACCGCCGCGGCCGAGGCGGCCGGTGAGCCGGTAGCGGCCGTCGCCGACCAGCCCGCCGTTACCCCACGCCTCCGGAGAGTCCGACAATCCGGACCCGGTGGCGTCAGGTTCGGAGGGCCCCTGGGCGCTCTGGGTCGGTGCCATCGGTCCTCGCCGTCTCATCTGGGTGGGGGTCTGTCGTGATCGCCCCGCTCGCGGGCGGTACGGTTTCCTGCTAGGGCACGCTACAGGGTTCGTGCCGCGCATCGGTTCCTGATGGACCGGCCATCCAACCTGTTGTAGTGGAGGGCATGCAAATCGCGTGACGGGTTCTTGCGCATCCGGTCACGGAACGGGCACGTCGCTTGACGTGCCCCCGGCCTGGGGCAGACTGGGCCAGGGTATCGACAAGAAGATCAATGGGTCAGATCGTGCGCGTCAAGATAGTGAGTGCGCCGAGGGGGACGTAAGAAATGAGCCAGCAGGGCGCACCGGGCCGCTACGAGGGGAAGTCGCTCGCCGGCGGCCGCTATCAACTGCGGGACCTGCTCGGCGAGGGAGGCATGGCCTCCGTTCACCTGGCCTACGACAGCGTCCTCGACCGCCAGGTAGCGATCAAGACCCTGCACTCCGAACTGGGCCGCGAGCAGTCCTTTCGCGAGCGCTTCCGCCGCGAGGCCCAGTCGGTCGCCAAGCTGACCCACACCAACATCGTCTCCGTCTTCGACACCGGCGAGGACACGATCGACGGCGCCGTGATGCCGTACATCGTCATGGAGTACGTCGAGGGGCTGCCGCTGCGCGCCGTCCTCGACGCCGATGTGCGGCAGTACGGCGCGATGCCCACGGAAAAAGCGCTGAAAATCACCGCCGACGTGCTGGCCGCGCTGGAGATCAGCCACGAGATGGGGCTGGTCCACCGCGACATCAAGCCCGGTAACGTGATGATGACCAAGCGTAATGTGGTCAAAGTCATGGACTTCGGCATCGCCCGCGCCATGCAGTCCGGGGTCACCTCCATGACCCAGACCGGCATGGTCGTCGGCACCCCGCAGTACCTCTCGCCCGAGCAGGCCCTCGGCCGCGGCGTGGACGCCCGCAGCGACCTGTACTCCGTCGGCATCATGCTCTTCGAGCTGCTGACGGGCCGGCTGCCGTTCGACGCGGACTCGCCGCTCGCCATCGCGTACGCGCACGTCCAGGAGGAGCCGGTCGCTCCCTCCTCGATCAACCAGTCCATCCCCCCGGCGGTGGACGCGCTGGTCGCCCGCACCCTGAAGAAGAATCCGAACGAGCGGTTCCCCACCGCCGAGGCGATGCGCGACGAGTGCGCCCGCGTCTCGCGCACCGGCCAGACCGGCGCCTCCCCCATCATCATCAGCGGCGGCCCGCCGGCCCGCAGCGGCTCCGGCGTGGGCGCGGCGGTCTTCCCGCCGGTCAACCAGCAGCCCCCCGGGCCCGGCCTCGGGAGCGTCCAGACCCCGTACCAGCCGCAGAACTCCGGCGGGTTCGGCGGGTTCGGCCCCTCCACCCCGCCGCCGCCCACCCAGCCGGTGGCCCAGCAGGGCTACCACACCCCGGCGCCGACCCCCGCGCCGTACGCGGCGCAGGGCGGCGCCAACACCCCGCCGCCGTACACCGTCTCGCCCGCCTCGGCCCCGCCCTCGGGCGGCGGCCAGGGCGGCGACAACGGCAACAAGCGCGTGATCATCGGCTCGGCGGTCGTCGCGGCGATCGCGGTCGTCGCCGTGATCCTGGTGATCGCCCTCAGCGGCGGGTCCACGGACGAGCAGGCGGGCGGCGACGGCAAGGACACCAAGACCGCCACGGCGTCCTCGACTCCGTCCGGGTTCCGCATGGGCGACAAGACCAAGATCATCGACCCGGAGAAGTGCACCGACGCGTCGGAGTCGTACGAGCAGAAGGGCGCCTACAACGTGCCCGACTTCCAGAACATCTACATCGACTCGGTGAAGAAGTGCATCCGGGATGCGGGCTGGAAGTACAGCGTGACCACCGAGGACGAGAACCTGTGGGGCAAGGGCACCGTCCTCAACTACACGTACCGCAACTACGAGCCGTACGACCCGAAGACCGACACCATCGAGCTGACGGTCTCCACCGGGCTGCCGGGCTGAGCCCTTCCTCATCTCAGGTTCTGTATCCCAGGTTCTGTGCTCAGGCCGGGGCCCGGCATCCGCCGGGCCCCGGCCTTTTGCGTTGCGCCGGCTCACAGCGCCGTGAAGCCCGTCCGCCAGGTCGGGTGGAGCGGCCGCCAGCCGAGTCGGCGACGGGCGAAGGTGTTGTCGGCCCCCCGCTCCCAGCCCTCCCGGCCGCCGTGCGCGGCGGGGACGGGCGCCGGCGCGCCCACCGCGGCCGCGAACGCCGGCAGCCACACGCGGGCCGGCGCGGGTTCGTCGTCCACGATGTTGACCGGGCCGCTCGGCCAGTCCAGCGCGGCCGCCGCTGCGCGGGCGGCGTCCTCGACATGGACGAACGAGCTGACCGCGTCGCCCGCCACGACCGGACCGATCAGCGCCGCCACCGGATCCCCCGCCGCCTGCTCGCCGCGCAGCGCGGCCTCCAGCGGCCCGCCCCGCGCGTACCAGGTCCCGGGGCCGTAGAAGGTCCCGTAGCGCAGTACGACATGCGTCTCGATCTCCGCGGCCGCCTCCTCCAGCGCCCGCAGACTGCCGACCATCCCGGCCCGCGGCGGCTCCGCCGCCACGTCGAGCGGGGTGGACTCGTCGGCCGGGACGTCGCCGGGTGCGTAGGCCCAGGAGATGGACTGGGCGACGATGCGCGTGACCCCGGCGCGCTTGGCGGCGTCGACGAGATGGCGGGTGCCCTCCCTGCGGATCCGCCCGTTCGCGGCGCGGTCGCCGTTCGCCAGGTCGGTCAGCTGGTGGATGACCGCCTCGGGGGCGGCGGCCGCGACGGCCCGGTACACGCTGTCGGCGTCGAAGACGTCGGCGCGTGCGGCCGAGGCCCCCAGCGCGCGCAGCCGCTCCGCTCCTTCCGGGGTGCGCGTACCACCGGTGACCTCGTGCCCCGCCGCGACGAGAATCGGGACGAGGCGGCGGCCGACGGCGCCCGTGGCTCCCGCGACGAAGATGCGCATGGTGGCAGACCTCTCTCTGCTCTGGGCTGATCAACGACCAGGCCAGGTTAGGCAGCGACCGGACCACTGTCAGGGGACAATCCGGGGGCGAGGCGATGGGCCATTTCGCGGGTGCCGGGGCAAGACGGCGGCGGGCCGCCCCCAAAGACTCATGAATCCCGGGGACGGCCCGCCGTAGGTAAGGGACGGCCCGCCGTAGGCAAGGGAAGGAGAAGTAAAGCCGGCGGCTAAAGGTACGGGCCCGAACGGGCGCCGCCGTGCTGCGGCCCGCCCTCCCCGTCCTCGCCGCCGATGCCCGGCGGCAGGGCCCGGCGCATCTGCTCCAGCTGCGCGCGCGCCGCCATCTGCTGGGCGAACAGCGTCGTCTGAATGCCGTGGAACAAGCCCTCGAGCCAGCCGACCAGCTGGGCCTGGGCGATCCGCAGCTCGGCCTCGGTCGGGACCGCCTCGTCGGTGAAGGGGAGGGAGAGGCGCTCCAGCTCGCCGATCAGCTCGGGCGCGAGGCCGTCCTCCAGCTCCTTCACCGAGCTGGAGTGGATCTCCTTGAGGCGGACCCGGCTGGCCTCGTCGAGAGGCGCCGCGCGGACTTCCTCCAGAAGCTGCTTGATCATGCTGCCGATGCGCATGACCTTGGCGGGCTGTTCGACCATGTCCGTCACGGGAACCTCGCGCGACTCGTCGTCACCGCTGTCGCCAGAAATGGCGCTCCCGAGGGCCATGCCGTCCGGACCGACGATGAGGACGTGCGGGCTCTCCTGCGATCGTTCGTTCATCGGCTGGTTCATAACCCCCATTGTTCCGCACGCGCGACCGTAGGGAGGGGGAGGGTGGTCAGGATTCGGCTCCGTTCTCGGACGCCTTCGTCGACTCTCGGGTTGCGGCCTCAGGGGCGGCGCAGCCGCAGGCCGAGGAACGCCAGCCCGAGGCCGAGCCCCATCAGGGCCAGGCCGGTGCCCAGCGGCAGCACGCGCAGCGCCCGTCCGGTGGGCACGGCGTCGGTCTGCGCGGAGTCGGCGGGGTCGGCGGAGTCGGTGGAGTCGTACGCGTCGCCGTACGAGTCCTGCGGCCGCTGCGTCTGCGTCCTCTGGCCCCCCTTGCGCTGCCCCTCCCGCCGCTGCCCCTCCCGCCGCTGTCCCGTGTCCTCGCGGGCCCGCCGCGAGGGCGCGGGCCCGACCGACCCGGCGGGCGGTACGGCACCGGGCTTCTCGGTGCGCCCGGGGTGCGCCCGGCCCTCTCCGGCCCGGGTCCCCGCCAGCTCGTCGTTGTCGTCGCCGCGCGCCACGGCGGGGGCGGCCAGCAGCCCCACACCGGCCATCACCAGCACCGCCGGCAGCGTACGCAGCGTACGCAGCGCAGGTCTCACGGTCGTCACCCTCCCGTGCCGAGCCGTCGCATGACGGATTCAGCGTCACACGACGGCATGGGCACGGCACCCGGGGCCGCCCAGGGCTTAGACCATCCAGCCGCCTCAGACCGTCAGCAGCACCTTGCCGACGTGGCCGCTCCGCTCGAGCACGCGGTGGGCCTCGGCCGCCTCGCGCAGCGGGATCGTACGGTCGACGATCGGGCGCACCCGGCCGCTCTCGACGAGGGGCCAGACGTGCTCGCGCACCGCCGCGACGATCGCCGCCTTTTCGGTGAGGGGGCGGGCGCGCAGGCTGGTGGCCGTGACGGCGCCGCGCTTGGCCAGCAGCGCGCCGAGGTTCAGCTCGGCCTTCGCGCCGCCCTGCAGGCCGATGATCGCCAGCCGTCCGTTGGTGGCGAGCGCGGCCACGTTCCGGGCGAGGTACTTCGCGCCGACGATGTCCAGGATCACATCCGCTCCGGCGCCCTCGGTGGCCGCGCGCACCTCCTCGGCGAAGTCCTGCTCGTGGTAGTCGATCAGGATGTCGGCGCCCAGCTCACGGCAGGCCGCCAGCTTCTCCGCGCTGCCCGCCGTGACCGCGACCCGCGCGCCGACCGCCTTCGCGAGCTGGATCGCCATGGTGCCGATGCCGCTGGAGCCGCCGTGCACCAGCAGGGTCTCGCCCGGCCGCAGGTGGGAGACCATGAAGACGTTCGACCAGACGGTCGCGGTCACTTCGGGGAGGGCGGCCGCGGTGACCAGGTCGAGGCCGGACGGCACGGGCAGCAGCTGCCCCGCGGGCACCGCCACCTTCTCGGCGTAACCGCCGCCCGCGAGCAGCGCGCACACCTCGTCGCCCACCGCCCAGCCGCTGACGCCGGGGCCCAGCGCCGCGATCCGGCCCGAGCACTCCAGGCCGGGGTAGTCGGGGGCGCCCGGGGGCGGGGGGTAGTGGCCCTGGCGCTGCAGCAGATCGGCGCGGTTCACGCCGCCGGCCACGACCTCGATCAGGGCTTCGCCCTCGCCGGGTACGGGGTCGGGGACCTCCGCCCACACGAGGGCGTCGGGGCCGCCGGGTTCGGGGATGGTGATCGCATGCATGGCGGCGAGGCTACTCCTGAGGCCCGGGCCACGCCGTGGCCCAGGGCAGGTCCAGGACCTCGACCTCGCCGCCCCGGTCCGCGCCCCCGGGCGGGATGACGGCCAGACCGTCCGCGACGGCGATGCCGCGCAGCATGGCCGGGCCGTTGAAGCGGAGCGGACGCGCCTCGTCGTCCCGGAAGACCACCGGGACCAGGCGGGTGTCGCGCGGGTGGCCGTGGACGGCGGCGGACAGCGGGGCCGGGCAGGGGGTGGGCACCGGACGGCCCGTCAGCGTCCGCAGCAGCGGCTCGGCGAGGGTCAGCAGGCCGGACACGGCGGCCAGCGGATTGCCGGGCAGCCCCACCAGGTGCTTGTCCGGGGCCAGACGGGCCAGCAGCATCGGGTGGCCGGGGCGCACCGCCACCCCGTCGACCAGCAGCTCGGCGTCCAGCCGGCGCAGCGTGGGGTGGACGTGGTCGACGGGGCCGGCGGCCGTACCGCCGGTGGTCAGGACGACATCGGCGGTGGATCCGGCCACGGCCTCGTACAGCGCCTCCGCGTCGTCGGCCAGACGGCGGGTCGCCAGCGGCTCGGCGCCGAGCGCGCGCAGCCAGGGGGCGAGCATCGGGCCGAGCGCGTCGCGGATACGGCCGTCGTGGGGGAGGCCCTGCCGCAGCAGCTCGTCGCCGAGGACGAGGATCTCGACGCGGGGCCGGGGCACGGTCGGCAACTCGTCGTACCCGGCGGCGGCGGCCAGACCCAGTATCACCGGGGTGATCAGGGCGCCCGCGGGGAGCAGCAGATCGCCGCTGCGGCACTCCTGGCCGCGGGGGCGGATGTCCTGGCCGGGGGTGACGGGGTGGGCGGGGGCGGCGTACAGCCAGCCGTCGCCGGGGGTGCCGTGCTCGGCGGTGCCGTGCTCGGTGCGCAGCACGGCGGTGGCGCCGGGCGGGACGCGGGCGCCGGTGGCGATGCGGATCGCATGGCCGTCGGGGAGCGGGTCGGTCTCGGCGTGGCCGGCCAGGATCGAGTGGCCGGTGGCGGGGAGCCGCCAGGGGCCGGGGCCGGCGAGGGCCCAGCCGTCCATGGCGGAGGTGTCGAAGGACGGCAGATCGGTGAGGGCGGTGAGGGGGGCGGCCAGGACGTGGCCGAGGGCCTCGGGGAGCGGCCGGGGGACGGGGGCGGCCTTGGCCGCGGCCCTCAGGGGGGCGCGGGCCGCGATCGCGCGGGCGTCGGGCCAGGGGGTGCCGGGCCGGTGGTGGGCGGGCCGGTGGTGGGCGGGGGCTTCGGAGGGTCGTTCGCGCCGCGGTGTCGGGTCCTGGGGTGCCGGGTCCTGGGGTGCCGGGTCCTGGGGTGCCCGTGCCCGTGCCCGGTCCCGGGATGCCGGGTCCTGCGGTGCTGCCCGGCCCGGAGATGCCGGGTCCTGGGAGGCCGGGTCCTGCGGTGCCGGGTCCCACCATGGCTCAGACCCCTCGGACCATGCCTCAGGGCGGCGCTGATACGTGCCCTGGTCCTTCGCCAGCGCCAGCGCCTCGTCGAACTCGCGGTCCAGCGCGTCGCCGCCGCGGGGGTCCCGGTCCGTCATCCCGCCGACTCGGCCTCTTCGGCCCACCGGGCGGCCAGCGCGGCCGCCTTGCCGGTGGCGGCGGCCAGCGCCTCGGGGCCGCCTCCCTGCTGGGCGGCCGCGTAGCCGACGAGGAAGGTCGTCAGCGGCGCGGCGGGCCTGGCGACGCCGTGCGCGGCGTCCCGGGCGAGGTCGAGAAGGGCGGCGGTGTCGACATCGAGGTCGATGCCCAGCTCCGCCTTGACTGCGGCGATCCATTCGTCCAACACGTGTCCATGCTCCCTGATCCGTGCGCGGGCGGTGGTGATGTCCTCCCAGGTGTCGCAGTCGAAGGAGGCGGTGGGGTGGTGCAGGCGGCCGAGCTTCAAGTCGGCGGTGAGCAGCCGCAGGGGCAGCCCGGTCAGGCCGCCGTGCTCGGCCGCGAGCACGGCGATCTCCCGGCGCAGCGGCTCGGCCCGGTACGCCGCGACCAGGGGCTGCTCTCGGCCGTCGGAGTCGGTGAGCAGCACCCCTTCGGCCTCCCCGAGGCCCTTGACCAGCGCCCCGACGGTCTCGCCCGTGAGGAACGGCAGATCCGCGGAGAGCAGAAGGACGACAGGCGCCGTGGTCCGGCGCAGCCCGGCGTCGACGGCCGTGAGGGGCCCGCCGCCCGGCGGCTCCTCGCGGGTCCAGTGCACGGGCCGCGCGGTCGGTCTGCGCGGGCCGACGACGACGGTCCGGTCGGCGTCCCGGCAGGCGTCGAGCACCCGGTCCAGCAGCGGCCGGGCGCCCACCCGCAGCGCCGGCTTGTCGGCGCCGCCCAGCCGCCGGGCGGCGCCTCCGGCCAGGATCACAGCGTCATAGGTCACCCCATGAGTATGTCCCCGTGACAGCCGAGTACTGCCTTTGCCGCTGCGACCGCACGCCGCGGCGACTACACCGACCGCAGCAGGACTGCCGGGTGTTCCACGCAGTCGGCCACATAGCGCAGGAAGCCGCCCGCGGTGCCTCCGTCGCAGACCCGGTGGTCGAAGGTCAGCGACAGCTGCACCACCTGCCGTATGGCCAGTTGGTCCTGGTGCACCCATGGCTTCGCCGCTATCCGGCCGACGCCGAGCATCGCGGCCTCCGGGTGGTTGATGATCGGCGTCGAGCCGTCGACCCCGAAGACGCCGTAGTTGTTGAGCGTGAAGGTGCCTCCGGTCAGCTCGGCGGGGGTGAGGGTGCCGGAGCGGGCGGCCTCGGTCAGGCGGGTCATCTCGGCGGACAGCCCGGCCGTGTCCCGCGCGTGCGCGTCGTGCACCACGGGGACCACAAGGCCGCGGTCGGTCTGTGCGGCGAAGCCGAGGTGGATGTCGGAGCAGCGGGTGATCTCGCCCTCGCTGACGGTCGAGTTCAGCTCGGGGTGGCGCGCGAGGGCCGCCGTGCAGATGCGGGCCAGGAGGGCGAGCAGGGAGATCTTGGGCCCCGCCGCGTTCATGGCCGCTCGGGCGGCGAGCAGCTCGGTCGCGTCGGCGTCCACCCAGCACGTCGCGTCGGGGATCTCCCGCCGGCTGCGGGCCAGCTTCTCGGCGCCGCGCACGCCCCGCGCCGGGACGCGCTTCCCGTCGGCCTCCCGCGCGGCCGTCCGCGCGACGCCGACGGCGGCCGGCGGGGCCTGTGTGGCTTGTGCGGCCGGTGCGGTGCGCGCGGCACGCACGGCCTCTTCTACGTCTGCGCGCAGGATCAGCCCGTCGGGCCCGGAGCCCCGCAGCTCGCACAGGTCCAGGCCGTGCTCCCGGGCCAGCCGCCGGACGAGCGGCGAGATGACGGGGACCGGGCGGGGCGCGGGCCGTGCCGCGCCGGCGGCGCCCGAGCCGGGCCCCGCCGGCGGCACGGGGTGCGCGTCGGCCGGGCCGGAGGCCGGGGTCGGCGGCGCCGGGCGGACGCGGCGGCGCCGGCCGGCCGGGGCCGAGGTGCCATAGCCGACCAGCACATTGCCGGACCCGCCCTCGGCAGCCGCAGACCCGCCCCCGGCGATCGGCGTCCCACCCCCGGCAGTCGGCACGGCGACCGTCAGCAGCGGCGCCCCGACCGGCAGTTCGGTGCCCTCCTCGCCGAAGCGGGCGGTCACCACCCCGCCGTACGGGCAGGGCACATCCACCATCGCCTTGGCGGTCTCGACCTCCACGACCGGCTGGTCGACCGCGACGACATCGCCGACCTCCACCAGCCAGCGCACGATCTCGGCCCCGGTGAGCCCCTCACCCAGATCGGGCAGGGTGAACTCGCGCACCTCCGCCATCACACCGCCCTCCCCTCGGTCCACTCCGACTCCCACTGCAGCCGGGCCACCGCGTCCAGCACCCGGTCCACGCCGGGCAGATGGTGCCGCTCCAGCATCGGCGGCGGATAGGGGATGTCGAATCCGGCGACGCGCAGCACCGGCGCCTCCAGGTGGTGGAAGCAGCGCTCGGTGATCCGGGCGGCGATCTCCCCGCCGGGGCCGCCGAAGCCCGTGGACTCGTGGACGACGACGGCCCGCCCGGTCCGGCGGACGGAGGCGCACACCGTCTCGTCGTCGAAGGGCACCAGCGACCGCAGGTCGACGACCTCCAGGTCCCAGCCCTCGGCCGAGGCCGCTTCGGCGGCCTCCAGACAGACGGGCACCGAGGGCCCGTACGAGATGAGGGTGGCGGTCCGCCCGCCGGCGGCCGGGCGCCGCACCACGGCGCGGCCGATGGGGGCGACCTCCTCGGGGTGGTCGGGGGACCATTCGGCCTTGGACCAGTAGAGCCGCTTGGGTTCGAGGAAGACGATCGGGTCGTCGGAGGCGATGGCGGCGCGCAGCAGCCCGTACGCGTCGGCGACGGTGGCCGGGGCGACCACATGGAGGCCGGGCGTCGCCATGTAGTACGCCTCGGAGGAGTCGCTGTGGTGCTCCACGCCGCCGATGCCGCCGCCGTAGGGCACCCGCACGGTGATGGGCATCGGCAGGGCGCCGCGGGTGCGGTTGCGCATCCGGGAGACATGGCTGACGAGCTGCTCGAAGGACGGGTAGGCGAAGGCGTCGAACTGCATCTCGACGACGGGCCGCAGCCCGTACATGGCCATGCCGACGGCGGTGCCGAGGATGCCCGCCTCCGCGAGCGGCGTGTCCGTACAGCGGTCGTCGCCGAACTCCTTGGCGAGCCCGTCGGTGATCCGGAAGACGCCGCCCAGCGTGCCCACGTCCTCGCCGAGGACGTGCACGGCCGGGTCGGCGGCCATCGCGTCGCGCAGCGCGCGGCCCAGGGCCTGGGCCATGGTGGCGGGCTTGACCGCGGTCGTCGTCATCGCTCGCCCTCCTCCGCGGCGAGCTCCGCGCGCAGGAAGTCCGCCTGCTCGCGCAGCTGGCCGGTCTTCTCTGCGTAGACGTCCTCGAAGAGGTCCATCGGGTCCGGGGCCGGGTCCTGGTGCATCCGCTCGCGCAGATCGGCGGCCAGCCGCTCGGCGGCGTCGCGCGCGGCCCGTACGGCCTGGTCGTCGAGCAGGCCGCGGTCGCGCATCGCCTCCTCCAGGAGGGTGATGGGGTCGTGCGCGCGCCAGGCCTCCACCTCGGCGTCCGAGCGGTATCGGGTGGCGTCGTCGGCGTTGGTGTGGGCCTCGATGCGGTAGGTGACGGCTTCCACCAAAGTGGGGCCGCCGCCCGTGCGCGCCCGGCGGACGGCCTCGCCCAGGACCTGGTGCACGGCCACCGCGTCATTGCCGTCGACCAGCCGGCCGGGCATGCCGTATCCGACGGCCTTGTGGGCGAGGGAGGGGGCGGCGGTCTGCTTGGCGAGCGGGACGGAGATCGCGAAGCCGTTGTTCTGGATGAGGAAGACGACGGGGGCCCGCCACACCGCCGCGAAATTGAGCGCCTCGTGGAAGTCGCCCTCGCTGGTGCCGCCGTCGCCGACCAGGGCGAGCGCCACCACGTCGTCCCCCTTGAGGTGGGCGGCGTGCGCCAGGCCGACCGCGTGCGGCAGCTGGGTGGCCAGCGGGGTGCACAGCGGGGCCACCCGGTGGTCGCGCGGGTCGTAGCCGGAGTGCCAGTCGCCGCGCAGCAGGGTGAGGGCCCGCACCGGGTCGAGCCCGCGGACGACGGCGGCCAGGGTGTCGCGGTAGCTGGGGAAGAGCCAGTCCTGCTCGCGCAGCACCAGCCCGGCCGCGACCTGGCAGGCCTCCTGACCGGTGGAGGAGGGGTAGACGGCGAGCCGGCCCTGCCGGGTCAGGGCGGTGGCCTGCGTGTTGTACCGGCGGCCGCGCACCAGCTCTCCGTAGAGCCGGGTCAGCAGGGCGGGGTCGATATCGGCCGCGGCATCGGTGCCCAGCAGGCGGTACGGCTCCGCGTCGGGCAGCAGCGGCGCGGCGTCGACCCGCGGCTGCCAGGCGGGCGGGGGAGTGGGCCGATAGGCACCGGGCTGCTCAAGGACCGTCATGGTGCGACCTCCTGCGGGCAGAGAGCTGACGGGGCGGGCAGGCCCCTCCCTACCGATTGTTCGGTCGATGACGCATTTTGGCTACAGGCGGCCTCAGCCTGTGGACAAACGGTTCGGCACAGCATGAGATGTGGCCAGGACGTCCATGAAGGGGAGGCGGGGCGGTATGCGGGGCGAACAGATGGCCAATCCGGGCGACAAGCCCCCCGCCCGTCCCCTGGACCCGATCGACCGCGACATCCTGCGCATGCTCCGGGCGGACGGCCGCGCCTCGATACGCTCTATCGCCGAGCGGGTGCACGTCTCGCGCGCCAATGCCTACGCCCGTATCAACCGCCTCATCGACGACGGGGTGATCCGCGGCTTCAGCGCCCGGGTGGACCAGGAACGGGCCGGTCAGGGCGCGTCGGCGTACATCACCTTGAAGATCGTGCAGAACTCGTGGCGCACGGTCCGCGAACAACTCAGACAGCTTCCGGGGGCCGCTCACATCGCCCTGGTCAGCGGGGACTTCGATGTGCTGCTGCTGGTCCACACCGAGGACAACCGCTCACTGCGCGAGCTGGTCCTCACCCGCATCCAGGCCATACCGGAGGTGCTGAGCACGCGGACGCTGCTGGTCTTCGAGGAAACCGACCTCGACTCCGCGTTCTGACGACCGGGCGAACCCAGCCCGCAAAAAAAGGGGGCCTCAGACACGCAGGCCGGCGAAGGCCGTGCGGACCACCGCGTCGGCCACCTCGTCCGTGGTCGCGGCCCCGCCCCGGCCCGGCCGGTACCACTCCACAATCGAATTGATCATGCCGAAGAGCAGCCGGGTCGCCAGCCGGGCGTCCACATCCGGCCGCAGGTCCCCGTCCGCCACGGCCTGCTTGAGCAGTTCGGCGACCTCGTGGTCGAAATCCCGCCGCCGGGCCATGGCCCACCGCTCGGTGTCCGTGTTCCCGCGCACGCGCAGCAGCAGGGTGACGTACGGCAGCTCCGCCATCAGCACCTCGGTGGTGCGCCGGGTCACATGCTCAAGCCGCTCGACCGCCCGCCCGTCGCGCGCGCCCGGCTCCCGGAGGATGCCGAACAGCCCGTCGAGGGCGCGGCTTATGGCCAGCCGCAGCAGCTCTTCCTTGCCTTTGACGTGGTGGTAGATCGACGACTTGGAGATCCCCGCGGCGCGCGAGAGATGCTCCATGGAGGTGCCGTCGTAGCCACGCTCGTTGAACACCTCCACGGCGACCGCGAGCAGCGATTCGGGGGTGTAGGTGTCGCGCTTCGGCATGGTCATGATGAGAACTGTTCTTCTTCGGCGACCGCGCGTCGCATCAGCGGTTGGGACGGGGCGTAGCGGCCGGTGGGATAGGCCTGATGAAGGTTCAACATTACGTCGCGCACCCAGCGCGCACCGAGCTCGCTCCCCCAACGCAGCGGCCCGAGTGGGTAGTTCACTCCCAGCCGCATCGCGGTGTCGATGTCCTCCGGGCTCGCCACACCGCGCGCGGCGGCGTCCATGGCGAAGTCGGCGAGCATCGCGACCGTGCGGGCCACGATCATGCCGGGGACGTCCTGGATGACACTGACCTTCTTCCCGAGCGCCTGGAAGAGCCCGATCGCGGCCCGCAGAGCCTCGGGGGAGACGGTCTCGCCGGGGGCGAGGGCGATCCGGGTGGCGGTGCGGTAGTCCAGCGCCAGGTCGAACCGGATGCACGGGACCGGGGAGCCCGCGGTGGCCGACGAGCCGTCGGTGAGGGTCAGGCGGGTGCCGTCGGGCAGGGCGATGAAGCCTCCGGACGGGGCGTCGCCGACCGGGTCCTCCCGGGTGACCGTGATGCCCGCCTCCTCGATCAGCCGCGGCAGTTCCCGCGCCGGTCCGGATCCTGACCCCGGCCCGAATCCCGCGTGGACCACGACCGTCGAAGGGGCCCGGCACGGCTCGGCGGTGTGCGGCTCGGGGGGCGGCGCGCCCTCGGCGTGGTCGTACCAGCCCCGGCCCGACTTGCGCCCGTACAGGCCCGCGTCGACGAGCCGCCGCTGGGCGAGGGACGGGGTGAACTTCGGGTCGTGGAACACCGCCTCCCACACGGAGCGGGTCACGGCCTCGTTCACGTCCTGTCCGATCAGGTCGGTCAGCTCGAAGGGGCCCATCACGAACCCGCCGCACTCGCGCAGCACGGCGTCGACGGTGGCCGGGTCGGCGGCGCCCTCCTCGTGGACGCGGAGGGCCTCGGCGTAGAAGGGGCGGGCGATCCGGTTGACGATGAAGCCGGGGGTGTCGGCGCAGCGCACCGGGGTCTTGCCCCAGGCCGCGACGGTCTCGTACGCCCGGTCGGCGGCGGCCTGGTCCGTGGCGAAGCCGCGGACCACCTCGACCAGCGGCAGCAGGGGCGCGGGGTTGAAGAAGTGCAGACCCAGGAGGCGGCCGGGGCGCCGCAGGGCGCCCGCGACGGCGGTGACGGACAGGGAGGAGGTGTTGGTGGCGAGCAGAGCGCTGTCGGAGACGACCGATTCGAGGGCGGTGAACAGCTGCTGCTTGGCGCCCAGGTCCTCCAGGATCGCCTCGATCGCCAGCTCGGCGTCCGCGAGCCCGGCGAGCCCGGCGACCGGGGCGAGCCGGCCCAGGGCGGCGTCCCGGGCGGCGGGGGCGAGCCGGTCCTTGGCGACCAGCCGCTCCAGGCGGGCGGCGATGGCGTCGGCGGCCTGCGCGGCGCGGCCGGGGGCGGCGTCATAGAGCCGTACGGGATGCCCGGCGACCAGCGCGACCTGCGCGATTCCCTGGCCCATGGTGCCGGTGCCGACCACGGCGACGGTGCCGGCGGGGTCGATCCTCCGGTCGATCGCAGTCATGCCGCTGATCCTCTCGGACGAAGTTATCCACAGGTGCGCCAGGCCCTCTTGTCCCGACCGATCGTTCGGTTACTCTAACTCTGACGGCCGGGCCGTCGTCTCCCGCTCAGCTCAATCCCAGCTCGACGAGGAGTTGGTCAGTCGTGACCGCCGGACTCACCACAGCGCAGTTGACCGAGCAGCACCGCCCCACCCTCGACCAGGCCCTGGAGGCCATCCGTACCCGCGCGTACTGGTCGCCGCACCCCGAGCACCCGAAGGCTTACGGAGGGGCCGACGAGAGCGGGCGGGAAAGCCTGAGCCCCGCCGAGGGCCAGGCGGCCTTCGACGCCCTCCGCGGTCGGCGCTTCGAGCTGGACCAGCCCGGCGCGGACGGCTGGACCGCCACCGAGACCTCGCCGTACGGCATCGAGCTGGGGGTGGAGTATCCGCACCCGGACATCGAGGTGCTGCTCCCGGCGATGCGGGCCGGGATGCCGGCCTGGCGGGACGCGGGTCCCGAGGCGCGCGCCATGGTCTGCCTGGAGATCCTGGCCCGGATCAGCGCCCGCTCGCACGAGTTCGCCCATGCCGTCATGCACACCAGCGGGCAGGCGTATCTGATGGCGTTCCAGGCCGGCGGGCCGCATGCCCAGGACCGCGGCCTGGAGGCGGTGGCCTATGCCTTCGCGGAGCAAACGCGCACCCCCGCCGCGGCCGAGTGGACCAAGCCGCAGGGCAAGCGCGACCCGCTGCGGATGCGCAAGGCATTCACGGCCGTCCCCCGCGGCGTCGCCCTGGTCATCGGGTGCAACACGTTCCCGACCTGGAATGGCTACCCGGGCCTGTTCGCCTCCCTGGCGACGGGAAACCCGGTGTTGGTCAAGCCGCACCCCCGGGCCGTGCTGCCGCTGGCCCTGACCGTCCGGGTGGCGCGCGAGGTGCTGCGGGAGTCCGGCTTCGACCCGAATCTGGTGGCCCTGGCCGCGGAGCACCCGGACGAGGGGCTGGCCAAGGTCCTCGCGGTGCGCCCCGAGATCCGCATCATCGACTACACGGGCTCCACCGCCTTCGGCGACTGGCTGGAGACCCACGCCCGCCAGGCCCAGGTCTTCACCGAGAAGGCCGGCGTCAACACGGTCGTGATCGACTCCACCGACGACTACCAGGGCCTGCTGGGCAATCTGGCCTTCTCCTTGTCCCTGTACTGCGGCCAGATGTGCACCACCCCGCAGAACCTGCTCATCCCCCGCGACGGCATCGCCACGGACACCGGCCCCAAGTCGTACGACGAGGTGGTCGCCGACCTGGCGGCGGCCGTCGAGCGGCTGCTGGGCGACGACGCGCGGGCGAGCGCCCTGCTCGGCGCGATCGTGAACGCCGGGGTCAAGGAGCGGCTGGAGGCCGCCCCCGGCCTCGGCGGGACCGCCCTCGCCTCCCGCCCGGTGGCCCACCCCGACTTCCCCGACGCCACGGTCCGCACCCCCGTGATCGTCAAGGCCGACGGCGCCCGGAAGTTCTGGGAGGCGGCCGACGCGGAGGCGCCTTACCTATCGGAGTGTTTCGGCCCGGTGTCCTTCGCCGTGGCCATGGACTCCACGGCGGACGCGGTCGACCTGCTGCGCCGCACCATCCGGGACAAGGGCGCGATGACCGTCGGCGCGTACACCACCTCCCCGGACGCCGAGCGGCTGGTCGAGGAGGCGTGTCTGGAGGAGTGCGCGCAGCTGTCGCTGAACCTGACCGGCGGGGTCTATGTCAACCAGACCGCGGCCTTCTCGGACTTCCACGGCACGGGTGGCAACGCTTCGGCCAACGCCGCCTTGTGCGACGGGGCGTTCGTGGCCTCCCGCTTCCGCATGGTCGAGGTCCGCCGCCCGCTGTAGTGCTACAGCTGGGCCGGCCCTCCCCAGTGGAACAGCGCCATGGCCACGCTGGTGGCCAGGTTGTAGCTGGACACCTGAGGCCGCATGGGGAGGGCCACCAGCCTGGTGGCCCGCTTGCGCACCTCCGGCGAGATCCCGTGCCGCTCGGACCCGAACGCGAGCAGCGCGTCATCGGGGATGGCCACGGACCGGATGTCCTCCCCCTCCGGGTCCAGGGCGTACAGCGGCCCCGGCGGAAGGTCATCGCTCGCCAGCCGCTCCACGGCGGTGGCGAAGTGCAGCCCAGCACCCGACCGGACGGCGTTCGGATGCCAGGGGTCGATATCGCCCGTGGTCACCACCCCCGCGACCCCGAACCCGGCGGCGAGCCGCACCACGGCCCCCACGTTCCCCAGGTTGCGCGGGTTGTCCAGCACCACGACCGGCGCCGATCTGGACGGCCCCGCCAGCTCGTCCAGATTCCCCCGCCGATCGCGCCTGACCGCCAGCGCGGCGACCCCCGTCGGATGGACCCTCGGCACAAGGTCGCGCAGCGTCTTCGCCGACACCTCGACGAGACGCTCCTCGACCACCTCGGTCAGGTCCTCGGCCAGGTCGTCCGCGAGAGCGAGCGCGGCGGCCTTGTCACTCGTGACCGCGATCCGCACCTCGGCGCCGAACCGGAGCGCGTGCTTCAGCGCATGGAAGCCATCCAGCAGCACGGTCCCGCCAGCGGCCTCGCGCCACCGCCGCACGGCCGTCACGGCCTCGTCGTCACCCATGTCCAACAGCCTACGGTCGGCCCGCGACGGTCTCCCCCGCCCGGCGGACGCGGTTACGCGTCCGGTCCGCCCGCCTCCCGACCCAGCGCAGGAAGTTCGTCGGGAGGAAGATCGAGTCCGCCGCGATCATGGCCAGGGAGAAGAAGGGCAGCCCCAGCAGGACCGCGATCCCGAGGTGCTCCAGCACCAGCACGACGAGCATCACATTCTTGACCCGCCGGTTCAGCAACGTGAAGGGG
Source organism: Streptomyces sp. ME19-01-6 (assembly GCF_033793745.1). NCBI lineage: Bacteria > Bacillati > Actinomycetota > Actinomycetes > Kitasatosporales > Streptomycetaceae > Streptomyces > Streptomyces sp. ME19-01-6. The sequence continues at coordinate 298,333 of NZ_JARAXF010000005.1, forward strand.
AAGGCGACCTGCACGATGACGGTGCCGTAGGTGAGCACCATGACCAGGAGGCCGCTGCCGGCGAGCACATCGGCCAGCGCGGGCCAGGGCGAGAAGTAGTCCAGGTGCAGCGGGTAGTAGAGCGCGGTGCCGTCCTGCCAGCGCGAACCCTGGACCTTGTACCAGCCGGCTGAGGCATACAGCAGACAGACCTCGCCCATGATCACCACCACCGCGCCGTTGTGCGCGAGGTTGGCGAGGATGCCCAGGAGGGTGCGCGGCTCACCCGGGGCATGGCGCCGGACGAGCCACCAGACGCCGTGGACCGCCCACACCCCCCACAGCGCCGTGGCCCAGCCGACCCCGGGAAGCGGGCCGTAGGCCGTCCAGTCGAGGCGGGCCTCGGTGAACAGCTGCGCCCAGAGCAGGGCCGACCCGGTCAGCGCCCACAGCACGATCCCGGTAGCGTCCCGCGGCACCGGTGCGCCGGGCCCGCGCCGCGCCGCGCGGCGGGCGTCCAGGGACCACACCTGCCCGCACCGGGTCAGCGTCAGATACATCGCCATCAGGTGGATGACGTTGTCGCCGCCGTCCCCCACGAAGACGCTGCGGTTCTGCAGGGAGATCACCCCGAGCATGAACAGCACGGACATCGTGCGGGTGCGCCAGCCGAGCAGGAGCAGCGCGCTGGAGACGATGGCGAGGCCGTAGACGGTCTCGAACCACAGGCCGCTGTTTGACCACATGAGCGCGCTGAAGGCGCCGTTGCCGTCGATGAGCTGGTGTGCCATCTCCCAGCTCCATGGCCCCTCGGGCCCGTACAGCTCCTGGCGGTGGGGCCATTCGCGCAGCAGGAACAGCAGCCAGGTGAAGGAGAAGCCGATGCGCACGACGGCGGTCTGGTACGGGCCGAGCGCCGATCCGGTGACGCGGGCGTGGGCGCGGATGACGGCGGCCTCGAGGCGGGCGGCGGCCTTGGCGCGGGGCGGCGCCGGGGGCAGGAAAGGGCGGGGAGGGTGCGGGGGCAGCGGCGGCTGCGGCGGCTGCGGCGGGAGGGCGGGGGTCGTCACCGGCGCTTCGCCTCCGGCAGGTCGTCGGCGGTGACCGTCCACCAGGGCAGCTCCCGGCGGATGGGCCGGGTGTCGATCTTCTCCTCGCTCCACGGCGGCGCGGCCAGCTGCCGGGTGAGCGAGCGCAGCTGGATCCGCTGCACGGTGCCGCCGTCCTGCTTCAGGCCCAGGCGGAGGATCGCGAGCCGCCGCAGATACTGCGCCGAGAGCTGTCCCCGCAGCCCGTTCGGCCGCTCCTGGGCGTCATGCGAGAGAAGGTAGAAGTCCCAGGCGCGGCGCAGCTGGTTCTGCTGGGTGTGGCTGGGCAGCGGGTTGTGCCTGATGGCCGCGCCGTCCTGGGCCGACAGGTCGCGCCACTTGGTGGTCGCGGTGCCGCCCTCGGGGGTGCGGATCTCGGCGCGCACCTGCACGGCGATGTTCTGCTGCAGGGGGTTCGGGGCGAAGAGCTTCCAGTTCCGTTCGAATTCTGGATATATGTAGTCGTCTATCGCCTGGCCGTGCTGCTTGCTGACAGTGTTGGGCGGCGAGACGTTCAGGAAGGCCATCCCGAGGTGGACGGCCACGGCGGCCACGGTCACCGCGAGGCCCACCGCCACGACGAGCTGCGAGGGCAACGACGGCGGCCTCCCCACTCCCGCCTCCCCCTCCCCTTCCTCGCCTTCCGCCCCTTTCTCCATGGCTCGCCCCGTAATGGCTCGCCCCGTATCCGCCATTCCCGCCCCGATCCCGTGGTCCCGGCCGCGCACCATGCCGCCGCGTTCTCCGCGCCTTCCGCGCTTCCCTCGGCCCTTACGCCCCGGAACGGTACCGATGAGCGCGTGCGGGGCACAGGCCCCGTAGTTATCCACAGGCTTGACACCCTACGTTCCCCCGGCACACCATTGGACCGAACGATCGGTCGGTCGGGCCGGGCGGCAGCCCCGGCGAGACGGCGAAGGGGCTTCGCATGACGACGATGGCGGCTGACGCGCGGGCGTATCAGACGGTGTTCGACGCCGCTCTGGCCGCTGACGAGCGCATCGAGCCCCGCGACTGGATGCCCGACGAATACCGCGCCTCGCTGGTGAGACAGATAGCCCAGCACGCGCACTCCGAGATCATCGGCATGCAGCCGGAAGCCAACTGGATCAGCCGGGCGCCCTCGCTGCGCCGCAAGGCCATCCTCATGGCCAAGGTCCAGGACGAGGCGGGACACGGCCTGTATCTCTACAGCGCCGCCGAGACCCTGGGCACCAGCCGCGACGAGTTGCTCGACAAGCTCCACTCCGGCCGCCAGAAGTACTCCTCGATCTTCAACTACCCCACGCTCACCTGGGCCGATGTGGGCGCCATCGGCTGGCTGGTGGACGGCGCGGCGATCACCAACCAGGTGCCGCTGTGCCGCTGCTCCTACGGGCCGTACGCCCGGGCGATGGTCCGGATCTGCAAGGAGGAGTCCTTCCACCAGCGCCAGGGATACGAGCTGCTGCTGAGCCTGAGCCGGGGCACGAAGGCCCAGCGCGCGATGGCTCAGGACGCCGTGGACCGCTGGTGGTGGCCCTCGCTGATGATGTTCGGCCCGCCGGACGAGGCATCGGCCCACTCCGCCCAGTCCATGGCCTGGAAGATCAAGCGCCATTCGAACGACGAGCTCCGCCAGCGCTTCGTCGATATCTGCGTCCCGCAGGCCGAGGCGCTCGGCCTGACCCTCCCCGACCCCGACCTGAGGTGGAACGAGGACCGGGGCCACCACGACTTCGGGCCGATCGACTGGGAGGAGTTCCGCGAAGTGCTCCGGGGAAACGGGCCGTGCAACACCCAGCGCATGTCCCAGCGGCGCAAGGCCCATGAGGAAGGCGCCTGGGTGCGCGAGGCGGCCGCGGCGTATGCGGCCAAGCGCGGAAAGGCCGGAGCATGAGCGGCGGCGGCACCAGCGGTGAGTGGCCCCTGTGGGAAGTGTTCGTGCGCGGCAGGCGCGGCCTGTCCCACACCCACGCCGGCAGCCTGCACGCGCCGGACGCCGAGATGGCCCTGCGCAGCGCCCGCGATCTGTACACCCGCCGCTCCGAGGGCGTCTCCATCTGGGTCGTGCCGTCCGACCGGATCACCGCCTCCTCGCCGGACGAGAAGGACCCGTTCTTCGAACCGGCCGCCGACAAGCCCTACCGCCATCCGACCTTTTACGAGATCCCCGAGGGGGTGCGCCACCTGTGACCGCCGCACTCGCCCTCGGCGACGACGCCCTGGTGCTCTCCCACCGGCTGGGGGAGTGGGCGGGACACGCCCCGGTCCTGGAGGAGGAGGTCGCCCTCGCCAACATCGCCCTGGACCTGCTCGGGCAGGCGCGGGTGCTGCTCTCCCTGGTGGGCGACGAGGACGAGCTGGCCTATCTGCGGGAGGAGCGCGCCTTCCGCAATGTCCAGCTCGTCGAGCAGCCCAACGGCGACTTCGCGCACACCATCGCCCGCCAGCTGTACTTCTCCACCTATCAAGAGCTGTTGTACGACCGGCTGGCGCGCGGCGAGAGCCCCTTCGCCCCGCTGGCCGCCAAGGCGGTCAAGGAGGTCGCCTACCATCGCGACCACGCCGAGCACTGGACCCTGCGGCTGGGCGACGGCACCGCCGAGAGCCATCAGCGGATGCGGCGCGGCCTGGAGGCGCTGTGGCGGTTCACCGGCGAGCTGTTCGAGCCGGTCGAGGGGTGCGAGGTCGACTGGACCGCCCTGCACGACGAATGGCTGGCGCGGGTGACGTCCGTCCTGGACCGGGCCACCCTGGCCGTGCCCGAGGGGCCGCGGCGCGGCACCTGGTCGGCCGGCGCCGGCCGGCAGGGCGTCCACACCGAGCCGTTCGGCCGGATGCTGGCCGAGATGCAGCATCTGCACCGCAGCCACCCGGGGGCGTCATGGTGACGCCCGCACCCGCGACCCCGCTCGAGACCCGGCTGCGCGAGCTGGCGGGTGCCGTGCCGGACCCCGAGCTGCCCATGGTGACCCTGGCCGAGCTCGGCGTACTGCGCGCGCTGCGCGTCATGGCGCCGGGCCGGGTCGAGGTCGAGCTGACCCCCACCTACACCGGCTGTCCCGCGCTGGAGTCGATGGCCGCGGACGTCGAGCGGGTGCTGCACGACCACGGCGTACCCGAGGTGACGGTCCACACCGTCCTCTCCCCGCCCTGGTCGACGGACGAGATCAGCGCGGAGGGCCGCCGCAAGCTGGCCGAGTCCGGCATCGCGCCGCCGGGTGCCCGCGCCGCGGGCGGACCGGTCGCCGTCGACCTGGCGGTGCGCTGCCCGCACTGCGGATCGACCGACACCAAGCTGCTCAGCCGCTTCTCCTCCACCGCCTGCAAGGCGCTGCGCCGCTGCGAGACCTGCCGCGAACCCTTCGACCACTTCAAGGAGTTGTGATGGCCGCCGAAGGCGTGGCGGCGCCCGTGCCCCGCCACGGCGCCTTCCATCCGCTGCGGGTGATCGCGGTCGACCGGCTCACCGACGACTCGGTGGCCGTCACCCTGCGGGTCCCGCCCGCGCTGCGCGAGACCTTCCGCTTCTCTCCGGGGCAGCACATCGCGGTGCGGCGGTTCGCCGAGGGCACCCAGATACGGCGGACATACTCGATCTGCACACCGGCCCTGGCGTCCGAGGGGCCCTCGGCCCTGCGGGTCGGGGTGCGGCTGGTCGAGGGCGGCGAGTTCTCGACCTATGCCCTGAAGGAGCTGGCGGTCGGCGAGGTCATGGAGGTGATGGCCCCGGCCGGCCGGTTCGTACTGGACCCCAGGCCCGGCCACTTCGCCGCCGTGGTCGGCGGCAGCGGCATCACCCCCGTCCTGTCCATCGCCGCGACGCTGCTCGCCCGCGAGCCCGAGGCCCGCTTCTGCCTGGTCCGCGCTGACCGCACCACCGCCTCCACGATGTTCCTGGAGGAGGCCGCCGATCTGAAGGACCGCTGGCCAGGCCGGTTCCAGCTGGTGAGCGTCCTCTCCCGGGAGGAGCGACAGGCCGGGCCGGTCTCCGGGCGGCTCGACGAGGAGCGGCTGACCGGGCTGCTGCCGGCGCTGCTGCCGGTGGAGTCGGTGGACGGCTGGTTCCTGTGCGGGCCGTACGGCATGGTGCGCGGCGCCGAGCGGGCGCTGCGCGCCCTCGGGGTCGCCCGCCCCCGCATCCACCAGGAGATCTTCCATGTGGACGCCGGGGACAGCGAGGGCATCCCCGTGGGGCCGGGACCGTCCGCCGCCCCGTCCCGCGGCATGGTGACGGCGACGCTGGACGGCCGGTCGGGCACCTGGCCGGTGCGGGAGGGCGAATCGCTGCTGGACGCCGTGGAGCGCAACCGCCCGGACGCGCCATACGCCTGCAAGGGCGGGGTCTGCGGGACCTGCCGGGCGTTCCTGGTCTCGGGCGAGGTGCGGATGGACCGGAACTTCGCGCTGGAGCCGGACGAGGTGGCGGCCGGTTATGTGCTGGCCTGTCAGTCGCACCCCGTCGGCGAGCGCGTGGAGCTGGACTTCGACCGCTGACCCCTCAGAACTGCTGCCCCGCCGGACCGCCGAAGGCGCGGCCCGCAAGGGCGGGCGCGCAGGCGTTCCCTTCTTGTAGAACCTGTTCTATCTTGACGGCCCGTCAGACCAAGCCACGGCGCGGGAGGACGGACAGTGGACTTCACCTTCACCGAGGAGCAGCAGGCGGCCGCCGAGGCGGCGAAGGCGGTCTTCTCCTCCGCCCCGCCGGACGGGGTGCCCAGCCCCGCGCTCACGCCCGGCGCCGTCGCCGACGACCTCGACCGCCGGCTGTGGGGCAAGGCCGCCGACGCCGATCTGCTCGGACTCCTCCTGGACCCGCGGTACGGCGGGGCCGGTCTCGACCCCATCGCCCTGTGCCTGGTGCTGCGCGAGGCCGGCCGGGTCCTGGCCCGCGTGCCGCTGCTGGAGTCCACCGCGGCCGCGCTCGCCGTCCAGCGATACGGCGGGGAGGAGCTGCGCTCCGCCGTACTGCCCGGGGCCGGCCGGGGCGAGCTGGTGCTGACCGTCGCGCCCCACGGCCGCACCGGCCACGACCCGGCCGAACTCGCCGTCCAGGCCCGCCAGGACGGGGGCGCCGACGGCGACGGCGGCGCCTGGGTCCTCGACGGCACTCAGACCGCCGTGCCCTGGGCGCACAGCGCCGACCGCGTCCTGGTCCCCGCCCACACCGGAGCGGGCAAGGCGGTTCTCGCGCTCGTCCCCCGCGACCTCGCCGGCGTCACCCTCACACCGCAGATCTCCACCAGCGGCGAGCGGCTCGCCGAAATCCGCCTGGACGCCGTACGGCTGGACGGCTTTGAGATGCTGACGGCGGACGGCGCCTGGGAGTGGCTGCGCCACCTCCTCACTACCGGCACCTGCGCGCTCGCGCTGGGCCTCGGCGAAGCGGTGCTCGCCCTGACCAGCTCCTACACCAGCAAGCGCGAGCAGTTCGGCTTCCCACTCGCCACCTTCCAAGCGGTCGCCGTCCAAGCCGCCGACCGCTATATCGATCTGCGCGCGATGGAGGCCACGCTCTGGCAGGCCGCCTGGCGGCTGGCCGCGGACCACGAGGACGCACCGGCCGCGCCCGGGGCGCTGCCCGTCGCGGGGGATGTCGCCGTCGCCAAGATCTGGGCCGCGGAGGGGGTGCGCCGCGTCGTCCAGACCGCACAGCATCTGCACGGCGGCTTCGGTGCGGCGACCGACTATCCGCTGCACCGCTACCACGCCTGGGCCAAACAGCTGGAGCTGTCCCTCGGCCCCGCCGCCGCGCACGAGGAGGCACTGGGCGACCTCCTCGCCGCCCATCCGCTCGGCTAGAGCCTGCTCAGAGCACGAAGGCCCCGTCGGCCGCGGCGGCCTGCCCGCTCACCAGCGGGCGGCCCGCCGCCTGCCAGGCGAGCATGCCGCCGTCCACATTCACCGCGTCCAGACCCTGGGCGACCAGATACTGCGTCACCTGCGCCGACCGCCCGCCGACCCGGCACACCACATGCACCCGTGCGCCGTCGCCCAGCGCCTCGGTCAGCTCGCCGTACCGGGCCACGATCTGCCCCATGGGGATATGCAGGGCGCCCTCGGCGTGCCCCGCGGCCCACTCGTCGTCCTCCCGCACATCCAGCAGGAACCCATCGGCCGGCACCGCCGCGGCCTCCACCTCGGGAAGCGGGGCAAAACCCATCACACACACCTCTCACACGACATGACAGCTGAGGGAAACCTACTACCGCACCAGCTCCGCCAGCTGATTCTCCTTCTCGGCGACCTTGGCCAGCAGCTGCTCGGCGATCTCGTCGAGCAGCCCGTCGGGGTCCTCCGGCGCCATCTTGATCATCGCGCCGATCGCTCCGGACTCCAGCTCGGCGGCGACCTCGGCCAGCATCTCCTTCCGCGCGGCCAGCCACTCCAGCCGGGCGTACAGCTCCTCGCTGCGGCTCCACCGGCGCTCGGGTGGCGGCGGACCGGCCGCCCACTCCTCGGCCAGCGCCCGCAGCCGCTCCTCGTCCCCGGACGCGTACGCCGCGTTGACCCGCACGATGAACTCCCCCCGCCGCTCCCGCTCGGCCTCCTCCTCCGCCAGGTCCGGATGCGCCTTGCGGGCGAGCTCCCGGTAGATACGGCGCGCCTCCTCGCTCGGCCGCACCCGCGGCGGCGGCTGCACCGGCTGCTCGGTGAGCATCGCGGCCCCCTCGGGCGACAGCCCGTCGGAGTCGAGCCAGCCGTGGAACAGCTCCTCCACCCCCGGCATCGGCAGCACCAGCCCCCGCGCCTCCCGAGCCTTGCGGATGTCCTCGGGGTCTCCGGTACGCGCCGCCACCGCCTCGGCGATCAGCGCGTCCAGCTCGTCGAGGCGCGAGTACATCGGCCCGAGCCGCTGGTGGTGCAGCCGGGAGAAGTTCTCCACCTCGATGCGGAAGGTCTCCACCGCGATCTCGAACTCGATCAGCGCCTGCTCCGCCGCCCGCACGGCCCGGTCAAGCCGCGCGGTGGCCTCCGCCTCCCTGTCCGCCTCCGCATGCGCGGCCTCCTCGGCCGTGCCCGCGTCCGACGGCACACCCGCCGCCTCCGACGACTCCTCTGATCGAGCTTCGGGCCGGGTGTGTGATCGCTCCTGCGATTCAGCCTGGGGCTCTGCTTCCGGCACCGGCGGCCGGGCCTGCTGCTGCGCTTCCGGGTTCGTCACCCGCTCAGCCTACGTCCGGCGGCGGCCCGGCCGGGGAGGTGTCACACCCCCAACTCGGCCGCTATCCGCCCGCCCCGCACGGCGGCGAGAAGCCGGGCATGGTCCTCCTCCGTGCGGTCCGCGTACGCCATCGCGAACTCGGCGACCGCCTCGTCCAGCTCCTCCCCCTTTCCGCAGTACCCGGACAGCAGCCGCGGGTCCACGCTGTGCGCATGCGCCCGCGCCAGCAGCGCGCCCGTCATCCGCCCGTAGTCGTCCATCTGATCGGCCGCCAGCGCCACGGGGTCCACACTGCCCTTGCGGTTGCGGAACTGCCGCACCTGATAGGGGCGCCCCTGGACCGTGGCCCAGCCCAGCAAAATGTCGCTGACCACCTGCATCCGCTTCTGGCCGAGCACCACCCGCCGTCCCTCGTGCTCGACGGCGGGCACCTCGAAGCCGGCCTGCCGCACATACGGCAGCAGCGCGGACGGCCGCGCCTCCTTGATCTGCAGTACCAACGGCTCACCCCGGTGGTCGAGCAGCAGCACCACATACGACCGCGTCCCCACGCTTCCGGTGCCCACCACCCGGAACGCCACGTCGTGCACCGCGTAACGGGCCAGCAGCGGCAGCCGGTCCTCCGGCAGCGTGGCCAGATACTCGCCCAGCGCCGATGCCACGGCCGCCGCCTCGGCGTCCGGCACCCGCCGCAGCACCGGCGGCGCGTCCACGAAGCGCCGCGCCACCGGTCGCCCGGACGGATTCCGCTCGTCCGGCACGGCCTCCGTCGACCTGGCCGCGAACCGCGCGCTCGTGTTCCGCCGCGCCTTCTCCGAGACCCGCCGCAGCGTGCCGGCCAGGTCCTTGGCGTCCGCGTGCGAGACCAGCTCCTCGTCCGCGATCGCGTTCCACGCGTCGGCGGCGGGCAGTTTCGACAGCAGCCGCAGCGTGCGCCGGTAGGAGCCCACCGTGTCATGGGCCGCCGACCGGCAGGTGTCCTCGTCCGCGCCCGCCTCCCGCCCGGCCAGCACCAGCGAGGCGGCGAGCCGCTTCACGTCCCACTCCCACGGGCCGTGGATGGTCTCGTCGAAGTCATTGAGATCGATGACCAGGCCGCCGCGGGCGTCCCCGTACAGACCGAAGTTGGCGCCGTGCGCGTCCCCGCAGATCTGCGCGCCGACGCCGGTCACCGGCGTGGCCGCCAGATCGTGGGCCATCAGCCCGGCCACCCCGCGCAGGAAGGAAAAGGGGGAGGCGGCCATCCGCCCGACCCGGATCGGCGTGAGCTCCGGCAACCGCCCGGCGTTGGACCGCTCGACCGCCTCCACGGCGTCCGGCCGCCCCGCGCCCCGCGGCAGCTCGCGGTGGGCCGAGCGGGGCACCCGCTCCCGCAGCGCCTTCCCCTCCGGCCGGGCCGCGCCGCTCCCCGGCCACCGGGCGAACCCCGGGACATGGGGCAGCCGCCGCACCGTCTCCTCACCGCTCCCGCCGTCCGTCATCAAGCGCCCCCCGTTCATCACACGCCCCGTTTCCCCGCCGGCACAGGCACCGGCCATGTCGCGGATATCGCAGACGTCGAAGACAACCGAACCCGAACGAAGGCCGCCGAAGACTTCGACTGCCATGACCGTACAGCCCGCCGCGAAAACCCGTCACGGCCTGTGGATAACCTCGCCGACCGACGCGAATGCCCTGCTCAGAAGGCGAGGGCTGGCTATGGGCACTTCCCGTCCTCGGGCATGTACCGCCCCGCCCACCGAGCCAGTTCCTCCAGGGCGGGCTCCAGCGCCCTGCCGCTCTCGGTCAGCCGGTAGGTGACCCGCAGCGGCGGCCCCGGATCGACCTCCCGCAGCGCCAGCCCCGCCGCCACCAACTCCGTGAGCCGGTCGGTCAGCATGCGCTCGCTGATCTTCGGAATGGCCCGCCGCAGCTCGGCGAAGTACGCGGGCCGCTCCATCAGGACGGTCACGATGAGCCCGGTCCACCGCTTGCCGAGCAGTTCGAAGACGCGAGTCATCCCCCCGTCGACCTTCATGCACGTCTTCTCGTCGTGCTCCGCGCGCCCGCCGCCTCCCGCCATGAAGCACAGCGTACTGCCACCTCAACCCGTACTGCGGAAAAGTAAGCTCCTATGCTATTCATGGCTACGTAGAAATTCTTCGGGCTTACCGTCCGGGCCGGCCACCAAGCCACCCCGGCACCGAGCCCCGTTATCGGAAGGTCCCCATGCCCACGCTTCTGCACATCGACAGCTCCCTCTTCCCTACCGACACCTCCGCCTCACGCGCCGTCACCGCCACCTTCCGCAAGGAGTGGGAGGCCCAGAACCCCGGCGGCACGGTCATCTACCGCGACCTGGCCGCCGAACCCCTGCCACACCTGGACGGCCTCGCCGCCGCCGCGGGCTTCACACCCGCCGACCAGCGCACGCCGGAGCTCGAGGCTGCCTTCGCCCTGCGGGACACCCTGGCCTCCGAGCTGGAGCGGGCCGACGCGGTCGTACTCGGCGCCCCCATGTACAACTTCACGATCCCCTCCTCTCTCAAGGCCTGGCTGGACCACGTGATCATCGCGGGCCGCACCTCGATGGCCCAGCCGTCCACCACGGCGGGCACCCCGACGGTCGTCGTCGCCAGCCGCGGCGGCGGCTACGGCCCCGGCACCCCGCGCGAGAGCTTCGAGTTCGTCCTCAACTACCTGGGCAAGACGCTGACCGAGGCGCTCTCCCTCGATGTCGAGTTCATCGTCCCGGAGCTGACCCTGGCCCGTACCAACCCGGCCATGGCCGATCTGGTCGAACTTTCCGACGCCTCCAAGGCCAAGGCCCACGAGGAAGCGGCCGCCAAGGCCAAGGCCCTCGCCGCCTGACCCCTACCTGTACCTGACCACCACTGTCGCGACATCCGCCCAGCGGATCCCGAGGGCCTCCCCCGCACCCTGGCGCCGCCCCGCACAGCGAGGACCGCGTCGGCGCGCAACGGGGGAGGCCCCGCCCACGCGTCGAAGCCCACGCATCCGAAACCGCGCGCCCAAAACGCGAAGCGGGCCCCTCCGGCGCGACTTTCGTCACACAAGAGAGGCCCGCTCCGACTGGTGCGCGAGGGGGGAGTTGAACCCCCACGCCCTTTCGGGCACTGGAACCTGAATCCAGCGCGTCTGCCTATTCCGCCACCCGCGCATGGGTGCTGTCGACCGAACCACCGCCGACTTCCGAACCGATCACTCCGGTTTGGTCGCTGTCCGCGGTGTGCCTTCCGACATCCAGAACATTAGCACGCCGTCCAGGGTGGATTCACACACGTTCCCGACGCCCCCGCACCCGCCCGACCGGATAGCGACCCGGTTGCGGGACACTGTCATGAAGGCACCTCTACGATCCTTGTGAGAGGTGACACTGCTCCGCAGGGCCAGGAAGGGGAACCACCCGATTTCCCGACGCGTGGATACGATCAGTAAGCAGTATGAGGACGACACTGAGCACGACTGAGGAAGGAGGTGCCCCGTGGGAGTACTGAAGCGCTTCGAGCAGCGTCTCGAGGGTCTCGTGAACGGCACCTTCGCCAAGGTGTTCAAGTCAGAGGTCCAGCCCGTCGAGATCGCGGGCGCGCTCCAGCGTGAGTGCGACAACAACGCCAGCATCTGGAACCGCGACCGGACCGTCGTCCCCAACGACTTCATCGTCGAACTGAGCGCGCCCGACTACGAGCGACTCAGCCCGTACTCGGGCCAGCTCGGCGATGAGCTCGCGGGCATGGTGCGCGACTACGCCAAGCAGCAGCGCTACACGTTCATGGGCTCCATCAAGGTCAGCCTGCAAAAGGCCGACGACCTCGACACCGGCCTGTACCGTGTGCGCAGCCGCACCCTGGCGTCCAGCGAGTCCCAGACCCCGCAGGGGGCCCGCGGCGCCGCCGCGCCCCAGCAGCGTCCCGGCGGCGGCTACGGCTACCCCCCGCAGCCCGCGGGCGCGCCCCCCATGCCCTCCGCACCGCCGCCCGGCGCCCGCTCCGCGCCCCGCGCGGGCGGTCCCGGCGTCGGTGCGCAGCCGTACGGGCAGACCCGCCGGTGGATCGAGATCAACGGCACCCGCCACCAGATCTCCCGGCCCACCCTGGTCCTGGGCCGCAGCACCGACGCCGACGTACGGATCGACGACCCCGGCGTCTCGCGCAGACACTGCGAGATCCGGGTCGGAACGCCCCCGACCATCCAGGATCTGGGGTCGACCAACGGCATCGTGGTAGACGGACAGCACACCACACGCGCTACGCTCCGCGACGGCTCACGCATTGTCGTGGGCAGCACCACCATCGTTTACCGGCAAGCCGAAGGGTGAAGCGGGGGCAATGTCAGAGCTGACCCTCACGGTCATGCGGTTGGGTTTCCTCGCCGTACTGTGGCTGTTCGTCATCGTGGCCGTCCAGGTCATCCGCAGCGACCTGTTCGGGACCCGCGTGACCCAGCGCGGTTCGGCGCGGCGCGGCGCCCCCGACCGGCCGCAGCAGCGGCAGGCGACGCCTCCGCCGCAGCGCCAGCAGCCGACCGGCCGGGGCGCGGGCCGCGGCCGCCGCGGCGCCCCCACCAAGCTGGTCGTCTCCGAGGGCACGCTCGCGGGCACCACGGTCGCCCTTCAGGGACAGACCATCAGCCTTGGCCGGGCCCATGACTCGACCATCGTGCTGGACGACGACTACGCCTCCAGCCGGCATGCCAGGATCTACCCGGACCGCGACGGTCAGTGGATCGTCGAGGACCTCGGGTCCACCAACGGCACGTATCTCGACCGGACCCGACTCACCACACCGACACCGATTCCGCTGGGCGCGCCGATCCGTATCGGCAAGACCGTCATCGAGCTGCGGAAGTAGTACGACCATGACGACCGGAGGGTGGGCAGCGTGGTTGGCAAGGGGCTGTACCCGGAGCCGACGGGCGAGGTGCGCATGAGTCTGTCACTGCGTTTCGCCGCCGGATCGCACAAAGGCATGATCCGGGAGGGCAACGAGGACTCCGGCTACGCCGGCCCCCGGCTGCTCGCCATCGCCGACGGCATGGGCGGCCAGGCCGCCGGTGAGGTCGCCAGCTCGGAAGTGATCTCCACTCTCGTCCAGCTCGACGACGACGTCCCGGGCTCGGACATCCTGACCTCCCTGGGCACCGCGGTGCAGCGCGCCAATGAGCAGCTGCGCATCATGGTCGAGGAGGACCCGCAGCTCGAGGGCATGGGCACCACGCTCACCGCCCTGCTGTGGACCGGCCAGCGGCTCGGCCTCGTCCACGTCGGCGACTCGCGCGCGTATCTGCTGCGCGACGGCGTGCTCACCCAGATCACCCAGGACCACACCTGGGTGCAGCGCCTCGTCGACGAGGGGCGCATCACCGAGGAGGAGGCGGGCACCCACCCGCAGCGCTCCCTGCTGATGCGCGCCCTGGGCAGCGGCGACCACGTCGAGCCCGACCTGTCCATCCGTGAGGTCCGGGCCGGGGACCGCTATCTGATCTGCTCCGACGGCCTGTCCGGCGTGGTCAGCCACCAGACCCTCGAGGACACCCTCGCCAGCTATCACGGCCCGCACGAGACCATTCAGGAGCTCATCCAGCTCGCGCTGCGCGGCGGCGGCCCCGACAACATCACCTGCATCGTCGCCGACGTCCTCGACGTCGACGGCGGCGACACCCTCGCCGGGCAGCTCAACGACACCCCGGTCATCGTGGGCGCGGTCGCCGAGAACCAGACCCCCCTCGGGGACGGCGGCGCCGCGCACACCCCCGCAGGCCGCGCCGCGGAGCTCGGGCGCAACCGGGGTGTGGCCCACCCGGGGGAAGCGCAGGGGGGCTTCGGCCCGCCGGGAAGCGGCGACCCGTCGCTCGGCGGCCCCCCCGAGGGCAGCTACGGGGCGTACGCGGACGGCGACTTCGCCACCAAGAAGGGCGGCCGCAAGAAGTGGGTCAAGCGGTCGCTGTACATCGCCCTGGGGCTGGCGGTGGTCGGCGGCGGCCTCTACGGCGGCTACCGCTGGACGCAGACCCAGTACTACGTCGGCGCCAACGGCGACCACGTGGCGATCTACCAGGGCATCAGCCAGGACCTCGCCTGGATCAAGCTCAACAAGGTCCATGAGGACCACCGTGAGATCGAACTCAAGTACCTCCCGGTGGACCAGCGCAGCCGGGTCGAGGACACCATCGCGGTCAGCAGCCTGAGCCAGGCCAAGACCAAGACCGAGGACCTGGCCACCCTCGCCAGCGCCTGCAAGAAGTCGGACGCGCAGCGCCAGGCCGAGGAGAAGCAGCAGGACCTGACCAAGGACAAGAACAAGTCGTCCAGCGGGGCCTCCGGCGGCAAGGCCCAGACCGACAACGAGATCACGACCCGCGCGGGCGAGGCCACGACGCCGCCGGCGCCGGGACAGCAACAGCAGCCGAACACGAACGACAAGGGTTCAAAGTCGCCCTCGTCCTCGTCCTCGCCCTCGGCCACCGCTACGCCCAAGCCCGGCCCCACCCTCTCCGAGGAAGAGCAGAAGTTGGTCCCGCAGTGCAGCAGCACCCAGCAGTGAAGCCGTAGGGGGCCGTTGATCCATGAGCAGTACCACCAATACGACCACCATCAGCACGGTCGGTCCGCCGAGCAGGCGCAACACCGAACTGGCGCTGCTGGTCTTCGCGGTGATCGTCCCGGTTTTCGCGTACGCCAACGCGGGCCTGGCCCTCAGCGACGAACTGCCCTCGGGCATGCTCAGCTACGGTCTGGGCCTCGGCCTGCTCGCCGGGGTGGGCCACTTGGTGGTGCGTAAGTTCGCGCCCTACGCCGACCCGCTGCTGCTGCCGATCGCGACCCTGCTCAACGGCCTCGGCCTGGTGATCATCTGGCGGCTCGACCAGTCCCGGCGGCTGGCCCAGCGCGCCAAGAACGCCGACCAGGTCTTCTCGGCCGCGGCCCCCAACCAGCTGATCTACTCGGCGATGGCCGTGGCGCTGTTCGTGGGCGTGCTGATCTTCCTCAAGGACCACCGGATCCTGCAGCGCTACACCTACATCTCCATGGCCGGCGCGCTGATCCTGCTGATCCTCCCGGTCTTCTTCCCGCCGGTCTTCGGCGCCCGCATCTGGGTCCGGGTCGGCAGCTTCTCCATCCAGCCCGCCGAGTTCGCGAAGATCATCATCGCGGTGTTCTTCTCCGGCTACCTGATGGTCAAGCGGGACGCCCTGGCCCTGGCCAGCCGCCGCTTCATGGGCCTGTACCTGCCGCGCGGCCGCGACCTGGGCCCGATCCTCGTCGTCTGGGCGATGAGCATCCTCATCCTCGTCTTCGAGACCGACCTGGGCACCTCGCTGCTGTTCTTCGGCATGTTCGTCGTCATGCTGTACGTGGCCACCGAGCGCACCAGCTGGATCGTCTTCGGTCTGCTGATGTCGGCGGCCGGCGCGGTCGGCGTGGCGTCCTTCGAACCGCACGTCAAGATCCGTGTGATGGCGTGGCTGCACCCCTTCGCCGTCTATCAGGAACACCCCCCCAGCTGGGCCACCACCGACCAGATCGCCCAGGCCCTGATGTCCTTCGGCTCCGGCGGCGTCTTCGGCACCGGCCTCGGCCAGGGCGCCTCCGACCTCATCGGCTTCGCCGCCAACTCCGACTTCATCCTCGCCACCGTCGGCGAGGAGCTGGGTCTGGCCGGCACCATGGCGATCCTGCTGCTGTACGGCCTGATCGTGGAGCGTGGCGTACGTACCGCCCTCGCCGCCCGCGACCCGTTCGGCAAGCTGCTGTCCATCGGCCTGTCCGCGGCCTTCGCCATCCAGGTCTTCGTCGTCGCCGGCGGTGTGATGGGCCTGATCCCGCTGACCGGTATGACCATGCCGTTCGTCGCCTACGGCGGATCGTCCGTCCTCGCCAACTGGGCGCTCATCGCGATCCTGATCAGGATCAGCGACACCGCCCGCCGCCCGGCGCCGGCCCCCGCCCCCTCCACCGATGCCGAGATGACCCAGGTGGTCCGACCGTGAACAAGCCCCTGCGCCGAATCGCGATCTTCTGCGGCCTCCTCGTCTTCGCCCTGCTGCTGCGGGACAACTGGATCCAGTACGTCCAGGCCGACTCGCTCAAGAACCACAAGCACAACCACCGTGTCGACATCGCCCGCTACAGCCAGCCGCGCGGCAACATCATCGTCGAGGGCGGCGACGCCATAACGGGCTCCGTCGAGACCAACGGCATCGACTACAAGTACAAGCGCACTTACAAGAACGGCAAGATGTGGGCGCCGGTCACCGGTTACGCCTCGCAGGTCTACGGCACCAACTTCATCGAGGGCGTCGAGGACTCCATCCTCACCGGCGACGACGACCGCCTCTTCTTCAACCGGACCATCGACATGATCACCGGCAAGGAGAAGAAGGGTGGTGACGTCATCACCACCCTGAACCCCAAGGCGCAGGAAGCCGCGTTCAAGGGCCTGGGCAACAAGAAGGGCGCCGTCGCCGCGATCGACCCGCGCACCGGCAAGATCCTCGCGCTCGCCAGCACCCCCAGCTACGACCCCTCCACCATCGCGGGGGCCGGCGACAAGGACGAGGCCGCCTGGAAGGCGCTCGACAAGAAGAAGAACCCGGACGACCCGATGCTCAACCGGGCGCTGCGTCAGACCTACCCGCCTGGCTCCACCTTCAAGGTCGTCACCGCGGCCGCGGCGCTGGAGAACGGCCTGTACAAGGACGTCGACGAGCCCACCGACTCGCCGCTGCCGTGGCGAATGCCCGTCGACAACACGCCCTTGCCGAACGAGGGGAACATCCCCTGCAAGAACGCCAGCCTCCGCGTCGCCCTGCGCTACTCCTGCAACACCGTCTTCGGCAAGATCGGTGACGATCTCCGCGAGGACAAGATGCGCGAGGAGGCCGAGAAGTTCGGCTTCAACAGCGAGGTGTTCACCCCCGTCCGCGCCGACGCCAGCGTCTACCCCAAGGACATCGCGCGGTCGTCCAACGCCATGTCCGCCATCGGCCAGTTCGACACCCGCGCCACCCCGCTCCAGATGGCCATGGTCGCCGCCGCGGTCGCCAATGACGGCAAGCTCATGAAGCCGTACATGGTCGACAGGCTGCGCGCCCCGAACCTGAACGTCATCGACCAGACCTCGCCCGAGGAGATGAGCGAGCCGCTCTCCGAGGACAACGCCCGCAAGCTGCAGGACATCATGGAGACGGTGGTCCAGGTCGGCACCGGAACCGCCGCGAAGATCCCGGGCGTCACGGTCGGTGGCAAGACCGGCACCGCCCAGCACGGCGTCGCCAACAGCAAGAACCCCTACGCGTGGTTCATCTCCTACGCCAAGGGCAAGGACGGCTCCTCGCCGGTCGCGGTCGCGGTCGTCGTCGAGGGTTCCGACACCGTCCGCGACGACATCGCCGGCGGCAAGCTTGCCGCGCCGATCGCCAAGCGCGTGATGCAGGCGGTGCTCGCCGGCGAGAAGTGACCCCGGTCACGCCCTGGTGCCGATCCCGCACGTCGTCGTACCGGTCACGTATCAAGTAGCGACTGAGGCCGGGTCCGGCACGGCGTCCCGGGTACGGTATGCCCGAGCAGCACACCGCCGGGCCCCCACGGGTGCGGCCGGGAATGACGGAAGAGGGCTGGAGTAGCTATGGAAGAGCCGCGTCGCCTCGGCGGCCGGTACGAGCTGGGCTCTGTGCTCGGCCGCGGTGGCATGGCCGAGGTGTACCTCGCGCATGACACCCGCCTCGGCCGCACTGTCGCCGTGAAGACGCTCCGGGTGGATCTGGCCCGTGACCCGTCCTTCCAGGCCCGGTTCCGCCGAGAGGCCCAGTCGGCCGCCTCGCTCAACCATCCCGCGATCGTCGCGGTCTACGACACCGGCGAGGACTACGTCGACGGTGTCTCGATCCCGTACATCGTGATGGAGTACGTCGACGGGTCCACCCTGCGGGAGCTGCTGCACTCCGGCAGAAAGCTGCTCCCCGAGCGGTCCATGGAGATGACCACCGGGATCCTCCAGGCCCTCGAGTACTCGCACCGCAACGGCATCGTCCACCGCGACATCAAGCCGGCGAACGTCATGCTCACCAGGAGCGGCCAGGTCAAGGTGATGGACTTCGGCATCGCCCGGGCCATGGGCGACGCCGGCATGACCATGACGCAGACCGCCGCCGTGATCGGCACCGCCCAGTACCTCTCCCCCGAGCAGGCCAAGGGCGAGAGCGTCGACGCGCGCAGCGACCTCTACTCCACCGGCTGCCTGCTGTACGAGCTGCTGACCGTGCGCCCGCCGTTCATCGGCGACTCGCCGGTCGCCGTCGCCTATCAGCACGTACGGGAGGAGCCGCAGCCACCGAGCTCGTTCGATCCGGAGATCACCCCGGAGATGGACGCGATCGTCCTGCGGGCCCTGGTCAAGGACCCGGACTACCGCTACCAGTCCGCCGACGAGATGCGCGCCGACATCGAAGCGGCCCTGGAGGGCCAGCCGGTCGCCGCCACCGCCGCGCTGGGCGCGGTCGGCTACGGCGGCGAGGACCAGCCCACGACCATGCTGCGGTCGCAGGACGTCGGCGCCCAGACCTCGATGCTGCCGCCGGTGCGCGACGACGACGGGGGATTCGGCTACGACGAGCGCCCCGACCGCAGGCGCGGACCCGAGAAGAAGGGCAGGCTCTCGACGGTCCTGCTGGTCCTGGCCGGAATCCTGGTGCTGGTCGGGGCGATCTTCATCGGCAAGGCGATCTTCGGGGGCGGTAAGAACAGCGACCGCGTCGATGTGCCGTCGCTGGCCGGTCTTACCCTCTCCGAGGCCAGGCAACAGGGCAAGAACGTGGACCTCGAAGTCGCGGTGAGCGGCGACCCCGTCTTCTGCAAGGAGGCCAAGAACACGGTCTGCAGGCAGAGCCCGGAGGGCGGCAAGACCATCGAGCGCGGCGGCACGGTCCAGCTGACCATGTCCAAGGGCCCCAAGCCCGCCGAGAAGGTCGAAGTCCCCGACGTCATCAACGTCCAGTACGAGAGCGCCAAGCAGCAGCTCGAGGCCAAGGGCTTCAAGGTCACCCAGAAGACCGAGGAGTCCGACCAGACCCCCGGCAAGGTCACCGACCAGGACCCCAAGGGCGGCAAGAAGGTCGCGCGGGGCACCGAGATCACCCTGACGGTCGCCCGGGAGCAGTCGAAGGTCATCGTCCCGGACGTCACCACTCAGAAGGTCGCGGACGCCACGTCCACGCTCGAGGGCAAGGGCCTGAAGGTGCAGACCACGGAGGTCGAGAACGCCGACGTCGAGGCGGGCACGGTCATCAGCCAGAACCCCCCGGGCGGCCAGGAGGTCCTGCCCAACTCGACCATCACCCTGACCGTCGCCAAGGCCCCCGCACAGCAGGACAACGTCACGGTGCCCCAGCTGCGCGGCAAGAAGCTCAAGGACGCCAAGAAGGCCATCGAGGGCGCCGGCCTCACCGTCGGCACCGTCACCGGATCCGAGAACGAGGACTCCACAGTGCTGTTCTCCGACCCGACGGAGGGCAGTCAGGTGGCCAAGGGCCAGGTCATCAACCTGACCACCTTCGACAGTGGTCAGGGCAACAACGGGGGCGGTGACAACGGCGGGAACGGCGACGGCGGCACCATCCCGTTCGGCGGCCCCTCCGGCGGGCCCGCCACATAGGAGGCGCCCCGCGCGGCAGCAGCCGCCTCAGCGAGAAGCCCCGGCGCCCGGGAATCGGGCGGCCGGGGCTTCCCCGTATCCAGGGCCTTGCTGCGAAGCTGAGTGGTCAGCGCAGCTCCTTGGGCGGCGTACGGTCCGCGTCGACCTTCTCCGTACGCTCCAGCTCGCCCCACACGATGTAGCGGTGGAGCGAGGTGTAGACCGGCGTGCACGTCGAGAGCGTGATGTAGCGGCCCGGCTTCTTCTTCCCCGACTCCTTCGGGACCGGGCTGAGCACCCGCACGTTGAACTTCGAGGTCTCGGACAGCTCCGCGTAGACCTTGTAGATGTACCAGGTGTCCCGCGTCTCGAAGACGATCGGGTCGCCCTCGTCGAGCTTGTCGATGTTGTGGAACTTGGCTCCGTGCCCGTCCCGGTGTGCCGCCAGGGTGAAGTTGCCCTTCTTGTCCCAGGGCATCGCCGACTTCACCGGCTTGGTGTAGTAGCCCGCGACACCGTCGTTGAGCGTCTCGGTCGAGGTGCCCTTCTTGACCAGCACCTCACCGTTGTCCATCGCCGGCACATGCAGGAAGCCGATGCCGTCCTTGGTGTCGAGCCGGCCGGGCCCCTGCTTCTGCTGCTGCGCCCATTGTCGGCGCACCCGGTCGCCCTGCTTCTTCGCCTCGCGGTCGGCCAGCACATTCGTCCACCACAGCGAGTAGACGACGAAGAGGGCGAGTAGCACCCCCGCGGTGATCAGCAGCTCGCCCAGCAGGCCGACGGCCGTGGCTATCCGCCCCCGGCGGGGGCGGCGCTGCCGCCCGGCCGCGGCGGGCCGCTCGCCCGGCCGCTCGTCTTGGTCGGTCCGTGCCACCGCGTCATACCCCTTTTCCCGGTCGTCCGGGTCTTCCTGACTTCCCGGTCTTTCTGGCTTCCCCGGCCTTCGTGCTCGCTCACTGGACCAACGCGTCCGGCTTGCCCTTGCTCCGCGGCCGCTCGTCGACCATCTTGCCCCAGACGATCATGCGGTATTTGCTGGTGAACTCGGGGGTGCAGGTCGTCAGGGTGATGTAGCGGCCCGGTTCCGTGAAGCCCGAGCCGGGCGGCACGGGACCGATCACACCCGTGTTCGAGGGCTGGGTCTGCGGCAGGATGCTGGTCATCTCGTACGTGAAGTACGCGTTCTGAGTCTCGACGACGATCTTGTCGCCGGGCTTGAGGTGGTTGATGTACCGGAACGGCTCACCGTGGGTGTTGCGGTGCCCGGCCAGCGCGAAGTTGCCCTTCTTGTCCCAGGGCATCGCGGTCTTCAGCTTGCCGCTGCCGTAGTGGCCGACCATGCCGTGGTCGAGGACCTTCTGCTTGCTGATCCCTTCGGCGATCGGGGCCTTGACGTCCAGCTTGGGGATGTAGAGGATCGCGAACCCCTCGCCCGGCGAGAACGTGCCGGGATCGCGGTTCGCCCCGCCGTCCTGATCCCACTTCTTCTGGAGACTGTTTGCGGCGCCGTTCGCCTGCTGATGGGCCACGATGTTGGTCCACCACAGCTGGTAGGTCACGAAGAGCAGCATCAGCACGCCGACCGTGATGAACAGCTCACCGACGAGACGGCTCACCACGGCGGCCGGGCTGTCCTTGCGCGCCCGGGCGGCGCGCTTGGCCTCCATACGGGTGCGGGGCGCCGTCGTCGACCGCGGCCCGCTCCCGGCCGCGGTGACGGTGCCCGTATCACCACCCGCGCGGGTGCCCCGTCTGCCGCCGCGCCTGGCCGCCGCCTGAGCCGCGCGCCGCCGGGCGGCCCTACCCCCAGACGACGCCGCCGGCGGCCCCTGCGGGCCGTCCGCGGCCTCCGCCTCGGCGGGGCCGGCCCCGACCTTCCGCAGCAGCACCGTCTGGTCGTCGCCCGGAGGGGGAGCGGCGGCGGCCTTGAGCCCGTCGGCCGTCCCCGCCCGGACCGCGCGCAACGCCACGGTCTCGTCGTCGCCCGCCGTCCGCCGCCCGCCGGGCACCTGACCGCCTGAAGCCTGCCCGGCCGGCGCCTGCGCCGGAGCCCCCGCCACGGACACCGGCGGCAGCACGGTCGTCGCGTCCGCGTCGACGGGCGGGACGGGCCCGGTGGGTGCCGCGGGGGCGGCACGGCGGTGGCGGGCCCGGGACGGGCCTCCAGGGGGCCTCTCGGAGGCCGGGGCGGCCTCCGGCACGGACGGCGCCGCCCGCCCCGCCACAGGCCCGGCAGCGGGCGTTCTGGCGGCCCCTGGCAGAGGCCCTGCCATAGGCCCCGTCATGGGCCCCGTGGTACGCCCCGTCATGGGCGCCGCCGGAGGCCCGGCGGCGGGCCCGGTCACGGTCCCCGGGACGAGCCCGGGGGAGGGTCTCGGCAGTGGATCGGTCAGGGGGTCGTCCAGCCGCTCCACAGCCGCCGCGAACGCGTCCGTGCCCTCATAGGCGTCGTGCGGCTCACTCGGCTCGTACGGCGCGTATGGGTCGGGCTCCGGGGCGCCTTGGTGTGCGCCCTCGCGCTCGGGGCGCAGTGCGGTCACTCGCCGGCCTTGCCGCCGACCGTCCCCACCACGGGGGCCAGGCCCGCCGACCGCCCCACCGCCCCCGCGTCGCCGCACTCCTCAAGCCAGTTGGCGAGCATGCGGTGACCCCACTCGGTGAGCACCGACTCGGGATGGAACTGCACGCCCTCGACGGGCAGCCGACGGTGGCGCAGCCCCATCGCGATGCCCGTCTCCGTCCAGGCCGTGATCTCCAACTCGTCCGGGACGGTGTCCCGTTCGACGGCCAGCGAGTGGTAGCGGGTGGCGGTGAAGGGCGACGGAAGGCCCTTGAAGACGCCGGAGCCCTCGTGCGTCACGAGCGAGGTCTTGCCGTGCAGCAGCTCGGGGGCGCGCCCGACGACTCCGCCGTACGCGACGGCCATGGACTGCATCCCCAGGCAGACGCCGAAGACCGGCACGCCGGTGCGCGCGCAGTGCCGCACCATGTCGACGCAGACGCCCGCCTCCTCGGGGGTGCCGGGACCCGGGGACAGCAGGACGCCGTCGAAGCCGTCCTGGGCGTGGCCGAGGGCCACCTCGTCGTTGCGCAGGACCTCGCACTCGGCGCCGAGCTGGTAGAGGTACTGGACCAGGTTGAAGACGAAGCTGTCGTAGTTGTCGACGACCAGGATGCGTGCGCTCACCGGGGGCCCGCCATTCCCTCGTCAACCGTCACGTCGTTGAACGGAAGCAGGGGCTCCGCCCACGGGAAGACGTACTGGAAGAGCACGAAGACGATCGCCAGCACGAGCACGAGCGAAATCAGCGCCCGTACCCATGCGTTGCCCGGCAGATGCCGCCAGATCCAGCCGTACATGCCATCCCTACTCACGACGAAGAAGTCGACTGCAGCACCAGAGTAAAGGGCCGGGCCTGGGGCCGGTGGGTCAGCCGAGCAAAGCTTCCGGCTTGCCTTCGGTCACTGGACGGGTGGCGTCCAGATGTGCCCATGCGATCAGCCGGTGGCTGTGCCCCCACTCCGGCTCGCAGGTCGTGAGGGTCAGATAGCGGCCCGGCCCCTGAAATCCGGACGCGCGCGGCACCGGGTCGATGACACCGACGTCGGTGGGCAGCGTGCGGTAGGGCCGCTTGTCGATGCGGTACGTGTACCAGGTCGAGCCGTCGGTGAGCACCACGGCGTCGCCGGGGCGCAGCCGGGGGAAGTCCTTGAACGGGTCGCCGTAGGTGCGGCGGTGCCCGGCGACGGCGAAGTTGCCCCGGGCGCCGAGGCGGGCGGTGCGCGGGTAGTGACCCAGCCCCTTCTTCAGGGTGTCGCTCGCGGTGCCCTCAAGGACCGGCTTGACCCAGTCGGCGCCGAAGCGCGGGATGTACATGATGGCGAAGGACGCGCCGTCCCGGTACGGCTCCGGCCCGGTCTGGCGCGGCGTCGCCGCGGCGCCGGCGGCCGGCCCGGTCGCCCATCGGTCCCGCAGCCGGTCGATCTCCCCGTCCATCGCGCGGTCCGCGCGAACGCCGGTCCAGTACAGGACGTAGACGACGAAGAGGACGATCAGGGTGCCGACGGTGAGGCACACCTCGCTGAGCGTCCTGACGACCAGTCGCACCCTCATCGGCCGCACACCTGTCCACATCGACCGTGTTCACCGTGTTCACCGCGTTCACCGGGACCCCCTCGCGGGGATCCGCCTCACCGGGGCTGGGCGTAGTGCAGGTCCACTGTGCCGGAGTAGCCGGGAAGAGTCACCCTGTCGTGCTGGGCGACTTTCCAGCCGAGCCCGTACGCCTCGACATAGCTGCGGTAGTTCTCGATGGTGGGGGAGGCGGCCAGCGCGGCGCGCAGCTTGCCCCGGTCGCCGACGGCGGTGATGGTGTACGGCGGGGAGTAGACCCGGCCCTGCAGGATCAGGGTGTTGCCGACGCAGCGCACCGCGCTGGTCGAGATCAGCCGCTGGTCCATGACCTTGATCCCCCGCGCGTCGCCCTGCCACAGCGCGTTGACCACGGCCTGCAGGTCCTGCTGGTGGATGACGAGGTCGTTGGGCTGTGGCTCGGGCACTCCGGGGATCTTCGCCGTCGCGTTCGGCGGGGCGTCGGTGAGGGTGACGGAGAGCCCCGTGCCGGTGAGCTTCTCGGTGCCCGCGTCCCGCTCCAGCGCCGCGAACCTGCGGCGCTCGGCGTCCGTGGCGCCGTTGTCGCGGCGGGCGAGGGCGTCGACCCGCGAGCGCAGCTGGGCGGTGCTGTCGTCGAGCCCGGCGTTCTTGCGGCTGCGTTCCTGGATGAGGTCGGACAGCCGCAGCATCGACTCGTCGCTGCGGAGATTGGTGCCCTGGGCGGTGTCGAAACTGGTCCAGAAGATCAGTCCGGCGAGCGCGAAGACCGCGGCGGTCAGCAGCCGGACGGGGCGGAAGGCGGGGCGGCGGGAGCCCGGGTTGGGGGTGCCGGCGGAATTGCTCAACGTACCCTTACTCCTTACGACGCCGCGGAAGGACTACGCTAACGGACGCCCCGAGTGAAGGGCGTGGTCCCCCGTCCCAGCCCCGACCCGGTGCCGTCCGTACCAATCCAGCGCGGTCACGCAGCGCATCGACAGGAGAGTTCCTCGTGCCGAAGTCACGGATCCGCAAGAAGGACGACTTCACGCCGCCGCCGGCGAAGCAGGCCGCTAGCATCAACCTGAACAGCGGCCGCCGGTGGGTGGCTCCGTTGATGCTGGCGATGTTCCTCATCGGCCTGGCCTGGATCGTGATCTTCTACGTGACCACTGGGGACATGCCCGTCGAGTCCCTGGGCAACTGGAACATCGTGGTCGGCTTCGGCTTCATCGCCGCCGGGTTCGTGGTCTCCACTCAGTGGAAGTAGGATCGGCTCCCCCGATCCGCCGCGCCCCGGTCGTCCACAGAGTTATCCACAGCCGGGGAAAACTCAGAAGATCTGTGGATAACTTCCGCCGCATTGACGCCGGTGTGATCGGCCGGGCACGTCCGTTCGACCGCTCACACCTGCTTCTGCCTGCGAAAACGCAGATGAGTACGGGTCCGCACTGATGTTCTCCACAGCTTGCACAAGATTGGGCACTCGCTGTGGACAACTTCGCTGTGGATATCCCCGATAGGCGCGAACGCGGCGCCCGGCGGTCACCGGACGCGGCCGGTCAGCCGGTGAGCTGCACCGTCCGCAGCCACACCACCGCGACGATCGCGAGCAGCACCAGCGTGCAGGTGACCCGCTGCACCAGCGCGCGCTTCTCGCGCGGCGCGTGCACCATCCCGTACGCCACCGCCGTGCCCACGACCAGGCCGCCGACGTGGGCCTGCCAGGCGATGCCGGACCAGGCGAACGTGAAGATCAGGTTGAGCACGAGCAGCGCGATGACCGGCCGCATGTCGTAGTTGAGGCGGCGCATCAGGACCGCTGTCGCGCCGAGCAGGCCGAAGATCGCCCCGGAGGCGCCGAGCGAGGGCTGATTCTGCGCGGCGAGCAGATACGACAGCGCGCTGCCGCCCAGGCCGGCCAGCAGATACAGCGTGAGATAGCGGGCCCGGCCGAGCGCCGCCTCCAGCGGCCCGCCGAGCCACCACAGCGAGAGCATGTTGAAGGCGATGTGGTACGGCTCCTGGTGCAGGAACGTCGCGGTGATCAGCCGGTACCACTGGCCCTCGGCGACCCCCACCAGGTCGGCCGCGCCGGGGTCGTATGCCCGGCCCACCAGATCCAGGGCGTTCACAAACCGGTCGCCGATCGCCAGCGCCACGAACCACACGGCGAGATTGAGACCGATGAGGATCTTGGTGACCAGCCGCGGGTCGGCGGTGAGCGCGCCGCCCGCTATGGTGCGCGGCCGGGCGTCCCGCACCGGGTGCCCCGCCGGGACGGGCCCTGAGGAAGAGCCCTGCGCGCCACCGCGCACGCACTCGGGGCACTGGAAGCCGACCGAGGCGTTGATCATGCACTCAGGGCAGATCGGCCGCTCGCAGCGGACACAGCTGATGCCGGTCTCGCGCTGCGGGTGCCGATAGCAGCAGACCGCCTGGTCCTCCATCGTCTCCCCTTGCCCTGCACTCCATGCTCGCACCGGGCCCACGTGCCCGCCTGCCTGCCGTCAAGACGGACAGGCGGGG
The DNA here is from genome assembly GCF_033793745.1 of Streptomyces sp. ME19-01-6. Lineage (NCBI taxonomy): Bacteria > Bacillati > Actinomycetota > Actinomycetes > Kitasatosporales > Streptomycetaceae > Streptomyces > Streptomyces sp. ME19-01-6. Next base: position 324,799 of record NZ_JARAXF010000005.1, read on the forward strand.
CGCGGAGTTCCCGCCACCGGTCCCACAAGGCCCCGTGCGGGCCCGTGGTACGAGGTCGGCCCTCGGATCAGCCCTCGCGGGTCTCCACGACGACCGACTCGATGACGACGTCGTTGAGCGGGCGGTCGGTGCGCGGGTTGGTCGAGGTGCCCACGATCGCGTCGACGACCTTCTTGCTCGCCTCGTCGACGACCTCGCCGAAGATGGTGTGCTTGCCGGTCAGCCACGCGGTCGGCGCGACGGTGATGAAGAACTGCGAGCCGTTGGTACCCGGGCCGGCGTTGGCCATCGCCAACAGGTACGGCTTGTTGAACGCCAGATCCGGGTGGAACTCGTCGCCGAACTCGTAGCCGGGGCCACCGGTGCCGTTGCCCAGCGGGTCACCGCCCTGGATCATGAAGCCGCTGATCACGCGGTGGAAGACGGTGCCGTCGTACAGCTTCTCCTTGGCCCGCTTACCGGTCGCCGGGTGGGTCCACTCACGGGTGCCCTCGGCGAGCTCCACGAAGTTCTTGACCGTCTTGGGGGCGTGGTTCGGCAGCAGCCGGATCACGATGTCGCCATTGTTCGTCTTCAGGGTGGCGTAGAGCTGCTCAGCCACGATCTACCTTCCATAGTTTTCATTGCGGTCCCTTGATCCTCGCACGGACGCCGCGACGACGCGTACCCACGAAGCCGCGCGCGGCACACACGATTCAGGTCGGCCCGGACGGGAACCCGTATATGCCCCGGATGCCCGGCCGCACGTGCCCGGCGTCCCGGGAACAGGCATGATCTTCACAAATAGGCATGATCTTCCATGAGACGGAAAGGGGAGGATCCCGTGACCCGCATGGAGAGCGTGCGAGCCGCGACCGGCACCGCCAAGGGCAGCGTTCTGCACGCAGCGGAAGTGGTGGCGCCCTACGCCGATACGGCCAAGGACGCCGCCGCGCGCTACGCGCACACGGCTCGCGTACAGCTGGGGCCGAAGGTGTCACACGCCGCGCACCAGGCCCGCCACGCCGCCGGCAGCCAGTACCACGTGCATATCGCGCCGCGACTGACCCAGGCCCGCGGCACCCTGCCGCGAGGGGTCGACACCGCCGCCACCCGGGCCGCCGCCCGCACCCGCAAGACGGCCCGCCGGGCCGCGCGGTACACCGCGCCGCGCGTCCAGCACGCGGTGGCCGAGGCGCGCGCCACGGCCGGGCCGGTGTGCGAGGAGGCCGTCACCCGCAGCGCCGCGGCCCTGGCCGCCCTGCGTGACCATGTGACCGCGGCCGACATCCACAAGCTCGCCAAGCGCCGCCGCAGGAGGGACCGGACCGGGCGCATCGCCAAGCGCACGGCCTTCGTCGGCCTCGTGGGCGCCGGTGTCTTCACCGCGTGGAAGTGGTGGGACCGGCAGGCCAACCCCGACTGGCTGGTCGAACCCCCGGCGGCGACCGAGCTGAGCGAGCGCGAACCGCTGACGTCGGTGGACGGCAGCGACCAGTCCGCGCTCGACCCGGAGGCCCAGGCCAAGCAGACGGACGACAAGCAGACGGACGAGAAGGAGCGCTGAGCCGGGCCGGGGGCGCAAGCGCAGAGCCCGGGCCGGAGGCCGGTCGGTGCACCCGGCCGCCGGCCCCGGCGGCACGCCCTCGAGGGGCGGGAGACCGCTTCCCTCGCCCTTCGCTGTTCCCTCAGTAAGCAGCGACGCGCTCGCTGTACCGGCGCCTCTCCAAAAAGATCTCCGTGAAGACGGAGACCTTGGCACGCAGCGCCCAGGGGTCGAACGGCTTGGCGATGTAGTCCACCGCACCGGCCGCGTATCCCCGGGAGGAGTGCTCCGGGTCGGCGCCCATCGCGGTCAGGAAGATGATCGGGATGTCCCGGTTGCGGTGCCGCCGCTGGATATGGGCCGCGGTCTCATAGCCGTCCATCTCCGGCATCTGCACATCCAGCAGGATCACCGCGAAGTCGTCGTGGTCGAGCAAGGCCTTGAGGGCCTCCTGCCCCGAGGACGCGGTCACCAACTCCTGGTTCAGCGTGGCCAGCACGGCCTCCATGGCCAGCAGGTTGTTGTGCTGGTCGTCGACCACGAGGATCTTCGGACGAGGCCCCGAGCAGGTCTTGGACATCGCGGGCCCCGCGGCGGCTTCGGTCACCCCCTCCGGCTCCGGGGCCGCGGCGGGCCGCTGGGACTCCACCATGGCCAGCTGCCGCTCCAGCATCTGACAGCGGTCCTCCGCCAGTAACCCGCGCAACCGCACATCCTCCAGCTCCTCGGTGAGGCGCTTCACCTCGCGCTGGAGCATGTCCCGTTCCTTGATCAGCTCCGCGTGATCGGGGAGGCCCAGCTCCAGCGTGTCCGCCCGTGTGCGCTCCGTCGCCCATGCCGCTTCCAGCTGGTTCAGCCGCACCTCGAGATCGGCGATGCGGTGCTGGCGCTCGAGCAGCGCCTCGCCCAGCACGTCCTCCTTCACACTGGACGTCCGGGCCTCCCGGTCGGCGTCCGCCAGCTGATGCTGGAGGATCTCCATCGCGTGACCGGGCGACCCGCTCGTGTGCACCGCGGCCCGGTGCAGCTCCCGCACCAGCTCGATGGCGGCCGGGGTCGCCGCGGTGCCCCGCCGCTCTGCGAGGTCGGTGAACAGGTCCTGCACGAATTCCCACGGCGGGATGCGCGTCCCGCTCAGATAGCGCGAGAGCGTGCCCGGATCGCGGTACCTGCGCGCGGCATATCTGCGCACCGAGACGTCCAGCCCCTTGAACAGATCGCGCAGCGCCAAGGCGAAATCCCGGCATTCGTCACTCAGACCCTCGCCCAATGGCCGCAGCTCACGCATCTTGTCTCCCCGCACGGCGGATCGCGCCGACCAGACGACTCCCGGACGACTTGCCCGAGTTGAGGCCAGCGTGGGGCATACGGAAGGTGTTGCGCGCGACAACTGCGAGAGCGGCAACACCGGGCAACATGCGGGAGGACAATGCCCCCGAACGCTGCTGCGGGGCCCGCGCCGAGCCAACCGCGCCAAGGGATCCGCGCGGGACATCGGCGGCAGGACGGCGGCAAGGCAAACCGGCCAGGACACGCTCTGGTGTCCTGGCCGGTGACGGAAGTGGAGCCTAGGAGAGTCGAACTCCTGACATCCGCCATGCAAAGACGGCGCTCTACCAACTGAGCTAAGGCCCCGTCGCCGATCAGGATACCTGGTTGTGGCCACCTTTCCCGACCGGGTATCGCTCGCGCGTACCGCCCTCCGTAGGATGCCACGCAAGATTCGCTGCAGCGAAGCGAAGGGGAGAGCGAATGGACGCAGCACAGCAGGATGCCACCGCCCGCGCACGGGAGCTGCAGCGCAGCTGGTACGGGGAACCCCTGGGGGCGCTCTTCCGCCGTCTCATTGACGACCTCGGCCTCAACCAGGCCCGCCTCGCCGCCGTCCTCGGTCTGTCCGCGCCCATGCTCTCGCAGCTGATGAGCGGCCAGCGAGCCAAGATCGGCAACCCGGCCGTCGTCCAGCGGGTACAGGCCCTGCAGGAGCTGTCGAGCCAGGCGGCGGACGGGCGGGTCAGCGCCGCCGAGGCCGCCGAGCGCATGGAAGAGATCAAGAAGTCCGCGGGGGGCTCCGTGCTGAACACCACACAGGCCACGGCGAGCACCGGCGCCCCCACCGTGCGGCGCGTGGTCCGTGAGATCCAGTCGCTGCTGCGCTCGGTCTCCGCCGCGGGCGACATCATCGACGCCGCCGACACCCTCGCCCCCACCCACCCGGAGCTGGCAGAGTTTCTCCGGGTGTACGGCGCCGGGCGGACCGCCGAAGCGGTCGCCCACTACGAGGCGCACCAGAACTGATGGGCTGACGGACTGCTGACGAGCCGATGAGTGGGCGGGGGCCGCGCGATGGGTGAAATCTTCGCGGGCCGGTACGAACTGGTCGACCCGATCGGGCGCGGTGGCGTGGGCGCCGTATGGCGGGTCTGGGACCACCGGCGCCGCCGCTACGTCGCGGCGAAGGTGCTGCAGCAGCGCGACGCGCACACCCTGCTGCGGTTCGTACGGGAACAGGCGCTGCGCATCGACCACCCCTATGTGCTGGCACCGGCCAGCTGGGCCGCGGACGACGACAAAGTGCTGTTCACCATGGACCTGGTGGGCGGCGGCTCGTTCGCCCACCTCATCGGCGACTACGGCCCGCTGCCGCCGCGCTATGTGTGCACGCTGCTGGACCAGTTGCTCTCCGGACTGGCGGCGGTGCACGCGGAAGGCGTGGTGCACCGCGACATCAAGCCCGCGAACATCCTGCTGGAGGCCACCGGGACCGGCCGCCCGCATGTGCGGCTGTCCGACTTCGGCATCGCGCTGACGAAGGGGGAGCCCCGGCTCACCGAGGCCAACTTCGTGATGGGGACGCCCGGTTACTTCGCGCCCGAGCAGATGATGGGCGAGGAGCCGGACTTCCCCGCGGACCTCTTCGCGGTCGGGCTGGTGGCGCTGTATCTGCTCAGCGGGCACAAGCCGGACGCGGACGCCCTGATCAAGCTGTTCGAGCAGGGCGTGCCGAACGCGCCCGCGGGGGTGCCCGAGCCGCTGTGGCAGGTGATAGCGAATCTGCTGCAGCCCGATCCCGACGACCGGTTCCGCACGGCCACAGGGGCGCGCAAGGCGCTTCTCACGGCCGCCGAGATGCTGCCAGAACCCGGCATCGACGACGAGGTGATCGAGGTCTTCGACCATCTCGGGCCACTCCCCGCGGAGTTCGGGCCCGAGGGCCCCTTCCGGACGAACCGGCGGGTGGACGCAGACACCGCCGCCAACACCGACACCCACACCGACACGGCCGGGGTGCACAGCGGCCCGACGCCCCAGCCCTCGGGCCCCCAGGGGCCCACCACGACACAGCCGCCGTCCCTGTCGCAGCCATCCGAGTCGTCCGCCTCGCAGCCGTCCGTCTCGCAGCCGTCGATGTCGGACACCGGCAGCTTCCCACTGCCCCCGCCCCAGCCTCAGACGCCGCACACCGGGGTACCGCCGCACCTGGCCCCGCCGCCGCCCTCGGCTCCTCAACCGCAGGCGCCCGAGCCGCACACCGGGCAGCCGCACACCGGCCAGATCCCGAGCGGGCAGAACCCGAGCGGGCAGCCCCACGCCCCGTACCCCCCGCACGCCCCCCACACCCCGTACTCCGGCCTTCCGCAGCCTCAGACCCCCCAGCCGGCGCCCGCACAGCCCACGCCGCCCCCACGGCCCGTACGGCCCGCACAGCCGCCGCAGAACCCGCTCGATCCACGACAGCCAGGCCGGCGGCCAGGTCCTCCGCCCTCGCATACGCCTACCCCCACTCCCACTCCGGCCACCGCTCCCGCTCCGGCGGCGCAGCACGAATACCCTCGTACTCGTCCATACACCGCTCCGCAGCCGCAGGTTCCCCCCACCGCCCGACGCCGTCCCGGACCGTCACGGAAGACGGCGATCGCGATCCTGATCGCCGCGGCCGTGTGCTTCGCGGTCGGCACATGGGCGTTACTGGCCGCGGGCTGACTACCAGGCGGGCGGCGGCCCGTACCGCCGGTGCCTGCCCGGCCCGGGTACCGGGCCCGCCGCGCCCGGAGCGCGGCGCCGGGCCGCCAGCGTCCACCCCCCGAGCCCGAGCAGCAGCAGCGCGCCGACCGCATAGCTCACATAGCCCACCAGCCGCAGCTGGTCCTTGTCCGTGCCGGCGGCCACCGCCACGGCGTCATCCCGGGTGGCCGGCGCCCGGGCGGCCTCCCGCCGGTCGGCGTCCGTGAGGCCGAAGCCCGCCCGGACCGCGTCCCCGTCGTACGTCGGCCCGTCCTTCGCGGTACCCGAGATCCGCACCCGCAGGGTGAGCGGCACCGTGCCCTTGAAGAACCGCGAGACGTTTGGATTCACCGTGACCGCCAGGTAGTACCACCCGGAGAAGCTCATCGTGCGCACCGAGTACTCCGCGCGCGCCGTCCGGTTGCCGTACGCCACGGGGACGGTGTCCGCCTCCGCCGGTGTCTCCCGGCCCTCGTAGGCGACGAAGGAGCTCTTCTTCGTCAGGCCGCGCGCCGGGTTGAAGACCCGAAGCCCCAGTGCGTCGTTCACACCGGCCGTCTCTTCGGTCTTCGCGGCGGGCAGTTCGGCGGTGGCGCCGAGCCGCTGTCCCCAGTCGACCGGCACCCGGTAGAAGTGGGTTTCGCCCGGCCTGATCTGATCCGCCCACACCCCTGTGGACAACGGGCGCGCGTCATTGAACCCCGTGCCGCCCTGCCGCGACCGTGCCTTCCCCTTGGGCAGCTCGGGCGGCGTGGTGCGCCAACTCTCCTCGGGGGCCTGCCCCGTGTCCCCGCCCTTCACCGGCGGCTCCACCATCAGCCGGAGCTCCAGCGGCCAGCTGCCGGGGTCCTGGGAGCCGGGTCCGCGTTCCACCGTGACGAGATACCGGCCCGCCTTGCGGCAGGAGGCCACCGAGCCCGACGTGGCCTGGCGCGCCACGTAGTCGGCGAGCGGATAGGCCACGCCGTTCGCCTCGATCTTCCGGTCGGAGCTGCCGCAGGTGGCGCCGTCGGGGCTCTCCAGCGTCACTTTGACGCCGTCCTGGTACGAGACCACGCCCGCCCCCGGCCGGGGCGCCGCGACCGCCGAGACATACGCGCCGGACGTGGCGTCCAGCCGGACGCTGTAGTGCCGCTTCTCGCCCCGGCCGATGCTGTCGACGTAGCCGAGCCCCGGCTTCAGCAGCGGGGCTCCCGCGGCGTCGCTGGTGCCCTGGACCGAGGTCCCCTCGGTCCGGTACGGCCGCGCCCCGGCGGCCCCGTCCGCGGGCGCGGCCCAGGCCTGACCGGCCGATCCTGGCGTCGTGGCCACCACGCACAGCGCCGCCACCGCGGCGAGGCCGGTCCTGACCTTGCTGCGGTCATCCATCGCGGGTCACTCCTCGTCGTACCGGCCGCACAGCCCGTTCAACTTTGCTTATGCAAGCGTTTCATTTGCAAGAGTGAACAAGGGAGGCGGTTGCCGCGTTTGCCGCGACGGCCGCCAGTAAAGCCGACAGGGCCCTGACCGCTCCAGCGGTCAGGGCCCTGTACAGAGCTGTTGGTCTCACACACCCGAACCTGCGGGCACGGAGTCGGTCGCCTCCGTCCACAGATCCTGCTCGGCGCGATCCGCCTGGATCTGGCGGTACACGAGGAGCCCGCCGATGGCGGCCAGTGCGACCAGGAGAAGCTTCTTCACCGCGCTACCTCGTCTCTTTCCTTGACGTAGGGGACCTCTGGCGCCCGATGATACACACCGGCCGATACCGTTCGGTGACCTATGCCCGGCATTGATCGGCTGATGACCGTTTCACCAACTGGCCGGGCGCCGCTACGGAATCAGCCCGGGCGGAGAGAAGATCTCCGCCCGGGCTGATCGCGCCGGTGGGGCTAACAGGACTTGAACCTGTGGCCTCTTCCTTATCAGGGAAGCGCTCTAACCGTCTGAGCTATAGCCCCGCGCTGCACCGAAAGATTAGCGCACGACCAGCCCTGTCCCAAAATCGGTTACGGACGGCCGCTACTCGTCCTCGGCGAGCGTGACCTCCACCCCGCCGACGAACCCCGCCGACAGGTTGTAGATGAAGGCCCCCAGGGTGGCCAGCGCCGTCGCCAGCACCACGTTGATCGCGGCAATGACCGAGGTGAAGATCAGCACGCGCGGCAGCGACAGGAACGACTCCAAGTCGAAGCCGGTGTCCTTCTTCGACTCCGTGGCCTCACTGATCGTCCCGCCCACGGCGCTGAAGACGCCCATCCCGTCCATGACCATCCACAGCACCGCCGCGGCGACCACGGTGCAGATGCCCAGCGCGATCGCGAGCAGGAAGCTGACCTTCATCACCGACCACGGGTCCGCCCTGGAGACCCGCAGCCGCGCCTTGCGGGTGCGCGGGGCCGGACGGGCGCCCGACTCGGTACGCGGGCGGCGCACCGCGGTCTGCTGCTGTCCTGAGGCGCCGCGGGCGGCCGCACCGGTGCTCGGCGGGCCACTCGGCGGGGCGTACGCCTGCGGCGGGTGGTACGGCTGAGCGGGCTGTGCCTGGCCCGGCCGCTCACCGGGCAGCGGGCTGCCCGGGTAGCCCTCGTACGGCGGCTGCGGCTGCCTGATGTCCGTCACTGTCCCCCCATGGGAGTCGGCGGCGGGGCCACGGGCGCCTGCCGAAGCGGATGATCCGCTCCCGGCGGGTGCGGCTCCCGGCACCGGCCCTTGGCCGGCATCCGCTCCGCCGCCGCCCGCCGCGGCACCCGTGGCTCCACTCACGACTTACTCCTCGGTCTCGTCGGCCGGGGACTGTGTGCCCTCGGCCGCCTCGGACGCGGCCCCCTCGGCTGCCTCGCTCGCGGTCTCGGACTCGTCCTCGACCTCTTCAGCCTCACGACCGGCCTCGGCGTTCCGGGCGATACCGACGACGGCATCGCGCTTGCCCAGGTTGATCAGTTGGACGCCCATGGTGTCACGGCCCGTCTCCCTGACCTCGTTCACACGGGTACGGATCACGCCACCGCTGAGCGTGATGGCAAGGATCTCATCACTCTCCTCGACCACCAGTGCCCCGACGAGAGAACCGCGGTCCTCCACGATCTTGGCGGCCTTGATCCCGAGACCGCCGCGGCCCTGGACGCGGTACTCGTCGACATTCGTCCGCTTCGCGTACCCGCCGTCGGTGGCGGTGAACACAAACGTACCGGGCCGGACGACATTCATCGACAGGAGCTCGTCGCCCTCGCGGAAGCTCATGCCCTTGACTCCGGAGGTCGCCCGCCCCATCGGCCGCAGGGACTCGTCCGTGGCCGTGAACCTGATCGACTGTGCCTTCCTGCTGATCAGCAGCAGATCGTCCTCAGCCGAAACCAGCTCGGCCCCGATCAGCTCGTCCTCCCCGCCGTCGTACGTCTCCCGGAGGTTGATGGCGATCACACCACCCGACCGCGGCGAGTCGTAGTCCTTGAGCGGGGTCTTCTTCACCAGACCCGACTTCGTGGCCAGCACCAGGTACGGCACCGCCTCGTAGTCCCGGATCGCCAGGATCTGCGCGATCTGCTCGTCCGGCTGGAACGCCAGCAGGTTGGCGACGTGCTGGCCGCGCGCCTCCCGGCCCGCGTCCGGCAGCTCGTACGCCTTCGCCCGGTAGACCCGGCCCTTGTTGGTGAAGAACAGCAGCCAGTGGTGGGTGGTCGAGACGAAGAAGTGGTCGACGATGTCGTCCTGCTTGAGCTTGGTGCCGCGCACGCCCTTGCCGCCGCGCTTCTGCGAGCGGTAGTCCTCGGTCTTCGTGCGCTTCACATAGCCGCCGCGGGAGATCGTGACGACGATGTCCTCCTCGGCGATCAGGTCCTCGATGGACATGTCGCCGTCGAAGGGAATCAGCTTGGTGCGCCGGTCGTCGCCGTACTTCTCGACGATCGCGGTCAGCTCCTCGCTGATGATCTGCCGCTGCCGCTCGGGCGAGGCCAGGATCGCGTTGTACTCGTTGATCTTGGCCTGGAGCTCGTCGTGCTCCTGGATGATCTTCTGACGCTCCAGGGCGGCGAGCCGCCGCAGCTGCATCTCCAGGATCGCGTTGGCCTGGATCTCGTCGATCGTCAGCAGGTCCATCAGGCCCGTGCGCGCGATCTCCACCGTGTCACTGCGCCGGATCAGCGCGATGACCTCGTCGATCGCGTCCAGCGCCTTGAGCAGACCGCGCAGGATGTGGGCCCGCTCCTCGGCCTTGCGCAGCCTGAAGCGCGTCCGGCGGACGATGACCTCGATCTGGTGGGTGACCCAGTTGCGGATGAAGGCGTCCAGCGAGAGGGTGCGCGGCACCCCGTCGACCAGCGCCAGCATGTTCGCGCCGAAGTTCGTCTGCAGGTCGGTGTGCTTGTAGAGGTTGTTGAGCACGACCTTGGCGACCGCATCCCGCTTCAACACGATGACCAGGCGCTGGCCGGTCCGCGAGGACGTCTCGTCGCGGACGTCGGCGATGCCGCCGATCCTGGCTTCCTTCACCAGGTCGGCGATCTTCTGCGCCAGGTTGTCCGGGTTGACCTGGTACGGCAGCTCGGTGACCACCAGGCACTGACGGCCCTGGATCTCCTCGACCTCCACGACCGCGCGCATCGTGATCGAGCCGCGGCCGGTGCGGTACGCCTCCTCGATGCCCTTACGGCCGACGACCAGGGCGCCGGTGGGGAAGTCCGGGCCCTTGATCCGGTCGATGAGCGCGTCGAGCAGCTCCTCCGGCGTGGCCTCCGGGTTGGCCAGGAACCACTGGGCGCCCTCGGCCACCTCGCGCAGGTTGTGCGGCGGGATGTTGGTGGCCATGCCGACCGCGATCCCCGCCGAGCCGTTGATCAGCAGGTTCGGGAAGCGGGCCGGCAGAACCGTCGGCTCCTGGTTGCGCCCGTCGTAGTTGTCCTGGAAGTCGACGGTGTCCTCGTCGATGTCCCGGATCATCTCCATGGACAGCGGCGCCATCTTGCACTCGGTGTAGCGCATGGCCGCCGCCGGGTCGTTGCCCGGAGAGCCGAAGTTGCCGTTGGAGTCGACCAGAGGCATCCGCATGGACCACGGCTGGGCCAGCCGCACCAGGGCGTCGTAGATGGACGAGTCGCCGTGCGGGTGGTACGTGCCCATCACGTCGCCGACGACGCGGGCGCACTTGTAGAAGCCCTTCTCAGGGCGGTACCCGCCGTCGTACATCGCGTACAGCACACGTCGGTGCACCGGCTTGAGGCCGTCCCGGACGTCGGGCAGCGCACGGCTCACGATCACGCTCATCGCGTAGTCGAGATACGAGCGCTGCATCTCCGTCTCGAGGCCCACCGGCTCGACGCGGAGGGTGGCGGCCGCCTGGGTGGGGTCTTCGGGCGTGTTCGGGGTGTTCTCGTCGGCCATTGCTGGTCAAAGTCCTTCTGTCGTCTGCGGCTGCTCGGGGCCGACTCAGATGTCGAGGAAGCGGACGTCCTTGGCGTTGCGCTGGATGAACGAGCGCCGGGCCTCGACGTCCTCGCCCATCAGGACCGAGAACAGGTCGTCGGCCTGCGCCGCGTCGTCCAAGGTGACCTGGCCCAGGACGCGGTGGTCGACGTCCATGGTGGTCACGCGCAGCTCCTCGGCGTTCATCTCGCCCAGACCCTTGAAGCGCTGGACCGAGTCCTCCCTGATGCGCTTGCCCTGCTCGCGGCCGACCTGGATCAGCGCGTCCCGCTCGCGGTCCGAGTACGCGTACTCGAAGTCGTCCCGGCCCCACTTGATCTTGTAGAGCGGCGGGCGGGACAGGTAGACATGGCCCGCCTCGACCAGCGGACGCATAAAGCGGAAGAGGAAGGTGAGCAGCAGGGTGTTGATGTGCTGGCCGTCGACGTCGGCGTCCGCCATCAGAATGATCTTGTGATAGCGGAGTTTGCCGATGTCGAAGTCCTCGTGCACACCGGTGCCGAACGCCGAGATCAGCGCCTGGACCTCGTTGTTCTGGAGGATCTTGTCGACCCGCGCCTTCTCGACGTTGAGGATCTTGCCTCGGATGGGCAGGATCGCCTGGTACTGCGGGTTACGGCCGGCCTTGGCCGAGCCGCCGGCGGAGTCACCCTCGACGATGAAGATCTCGCACTTGGCGGGGTCGTTGGACTGGCAGTCGGCCAGCTTGCCCGGCAGTGACGCGCTCTCCAGCAGCCCCTTGCGGCGGGTCAGATCGCGGGCCTTGCGGGCCGCGACCCGGGCCGTGGCCGCCTGGATGGACTTGCGGACGATGTCCGACGCCTCGTTGGGGTAGCGGTCCAGCCAGTCGGCCAGGTGCTCATGGACGATCTTCTGGACGAAGGTCTTCACCTCCGTGTTGCCCAGCTTCGTCTTCGTCTGGCCCTCGAACTGAGGCTCGCCGAGCTTGACCGAAATGATCGCGGTCAGACCCTCGCGGATGTCCTCACCGGTGAGATTGTCATCCTTTTCCCGGAGTAGCTTCTTGTCCCGCGCGTACTTGTTGATCAAGTAGGTCAGCGCGGCGCGGAAGCCCTCCTCGTGGGTACCGCCCTCATGGGTGTGGATGGTGTTCGCGAAGCTGTAGACACCCTCGGTGTACTGGGTGTTCCACTGCATCGCGATCTCGACCGCGAGCGTCCGCTCCTTGTCCTCGGCCTCGAAGCCGATGATCGTGGGGTGGACCAGCTCCCCCTTGCGGGAGTTCAGGTACTGCACGAAGTCGACGATGCCGCCCTCGTAGCAGTACTTCACGGAGAGCGGCTTGCCCTCCTCGTCCACATGGGCCTCGCGCTCGTCCGTCAGCGAGATGGCCAGGCCCTTGTTCAGGAACGCCATCTCCTGGAAGCGCCGCGACAGCGTCTCGAAGGAGTACTCGGTGGTCTCGAAGATATCCGGGTCGGCCCAGAAGGTGACCGTCGTACCGGTGTCCGTGACCTGCTCGTTCTTGGCCAGCGGCGCGGTGGGCACGCCCAGCTTGTAGTCCTGGGTCCAGCGGTAGCCGAGCTGCTTGACCTCGACCGAGACCTTCGTCGACAGCGCGTTGACCACAGAGACGCCGACGCCGTGCAGACCGCCGGAGACGGCGTAGCCGCCGCCGCCGAACTTGCCGCCCGCGTGCAGCACGGTCAGCACGACCTCGACGGCCGGCTTCTTCTCCACCGGGTGCAGGTCGACCGGGATACCGCGGCCGTTGTCGATCACGCGGACCCCGCCGTCGGCCAGGATCGTCACCTCAATGGTGTCCGCGTGACCGGCCAGGGCCTCGTCCACGGAGTTGTCCACCACCTCTTGGACGAGGTGGTGGAGGCCGCGCTCACCGGTGGAACCGATGTACATACCGGGTCGCTTGCGGACCGCGTCCAGGCCCTCCAGGACGGTGATCGCACTGGCGTCATAGGACGGCGAGGCCAGGGCCTCATCGCCGTCCTCGGACGGGATCTCGGACGGGATCTCGGACGGGATGTTCTCGTTGGGGTTGCCGGAATCGGCCACGAAGCGCCCTTTCTGGCACAGCACGAGCCGTCTCCGGGGCAGGCGGGAGCGGCTGCGTCGTTCAACATGTTTCCGCAAGCGCTCGGTGCGCAAGCGGCGACGGCGTACTCGCTCAGTCTACCGGTAGCGCCGACAAGAATGGGGGCTTGCCGGTGCCTGAGTCCGCATGTGCCGCCCTGAACCGGTCACCACCGACTCCCCATATCTGGGGACGGGGTCCAAGAGGCTCACACCGCCACTCAGCGCTTCGAGCCGTCAACCACCGGCAACCATGACAGACGCCACAGCTGCCACCCCCTTCACGGCCGCCCCCACCCCCCGCGCGCCCGGTGGCCCTGGGGGCGCAGGATGGGGCGCGCGAAGGGGGCGCGTCAGCCGTAGGTGTCTCCGGGGCCCGTGCTGCCGGGGGCGCGCAGCGATCCATAACGGCGGGCCGGGCCGCCCGGGCCCAAGACCTTGATCAGCTTGACCGTGCCCTGGCCGAGATCCGCGTTGAGCCGGGCCACCAGCTGCGGGGCCAGCAGCCGCAGCTGGGTCGCCCACGCCGTCGAGTCGCACCGCACCGTCAGCACCCGCGCCTCCTCGTCGTACCGCTGCGGCTCGCAGTGCTGCGCCACCTCCGGCCCCACCATCTGGGGCCAGCGGCCCATCACCCCGCCGACCGCGGCCGGGGTCTCCCAGCCCCGCTCGGTGATCAACCGGCTGATCGCGGCACCGAGCGGCAGCGGATCGCGCCCATCGGCGCGCGCGCCGGAGCGCAAGCCCCCGCGGCGCGCCTGCTTCTTCTGCTGCGCCGCCGCACCACGGGCGCGCGCCTGCTCCTTGGCGGCGCGCAGCGCCACCCGCGCCAGGTCGACTCCCGAGGGCTCCGGCGGGGTGGGCGGCTGTGCGGGCTTTTCGGTCACAGGGGCCGCACCTCCCCTTCGGACACCGCGTAGCGGGCGCCCGCCAGCACCCCGGGGACGTCGTCCTCCACAGCCGCCGTCACCAGCACCTGCTCGCCCGGGGCGACCAACTCGGCCAGCCGCTCCCGGCGCCGCTCGTCGAGCTCCGCGAAGACGTCGTCGAGCACCAGCACCGGCTCGCCCGCCCGCCTCCCCGCCTCGGCCCCGCCGGCCCCTCCGGCCTCGGCGGTAGGCCCGCCCGGCGCCCAAGGGACCTCGGCACGCAGCAGGTCGTACGAGGCCAGCCGCAGGGCCAGCGCATACGACCAGGACTCGCCGTGGCTCGCATAGCCCTTCGCCGGAAGGTCCCCGAGCCGCAGGATCAGATCGTCGCGGTGCGGGCCGACCAGCGTGACCCCGCGCTCGATCTCCTGCTTGCGGGCGGCGGTGAGCGCGGCCGAGAGCTGCTCGTACAGCTCCTCGCGGGTGCCCGTGGCCGCCAGGCCGTCGCCGACGGAGCTGCGGTAGTCGAACCCGACCGGACCGCCTCCTGGGGCCAGTTGCTCGTACGCCTTGTCGGTCAGCGGCCGCAACGCGGCGATCAGATCGAGGCGATGGGCGAGCAGCTCGGCACCCGCCCGCGCCAGATGCTGGTCCCATACGTCGAGAGTGGACAGCGCCCCGTCGCCCCCGGCACCGCGGCCGCCGCCGTGACGCCGCGCCAGCGCGGCCGTCTTGAGCAGGGTGTTGCGCTGCTTGAGCACCCGCTCGTAGTCGGCGCGGACCCCGGCCATGCGCGGCGAGCGCGCGGTGACCAGCTCGTCCAGGAAGCGCCGGCGCTCGCCCGGATCCCCCTTGACCAGGGCCAGGTCCTCGGGCGCGAACAGGACCGTGCGCAGGATGCCGAGCACATCGCGCGGTCTGACCTGCGAAGATCTATTGATTCTGGCCCGGTTGGCCTTACCGGGGTTCAGCTCCAGCTCGACCAGCTGCTGCCGGTCGCCCTCGACGATCGCGGCCCGCACGATCGCCCGGTCCGCGCCCATCCGCACCAGCGGGGCGTCGGCGGAGACGCGGTGGCTGCCGAGCGTGGCCACATAGCCGACGGCCTCGACGAGGTTGGTCTTCCCCTGGCCGTTGGGGCCCACGAAGGCCGTGACGCCCGGCCCGAGGGCGACCTCGGCACGGGCGTACGAGCGGAAGTCGGCGAGCGACAGATGCGTGACATGCATGGTGGCGCGCCGACCTCCCCCGGCGGCTCCCTTACGGGGGCTGGTTACTTCTTGTTCTCGACCGCGTGGCCGCCGAACTGGTTGCGCAGTGCGGCGATCATCTTCATCTGCGGGGAGTCGTCCTGGCGGGACGCGAACCGGGCGAAGAGCGAGGCCGTGATGGCGGGCAACGGCACGGCGTTGTCGATGGCCGCCTCGACGGTCCAGCGGCCCTCGCCGGAGTCCTGCGCGTAGCCCCGCAGCTTCTCCAGGTGCTCGTCGTCGTCCAGGGCATTGACCGCGAGGTCCAGCAGCCAGGAGCGGATCACGGTGCCCTCCCGCCAGGAGCGGAAGACCTCGCGGACGTCGGTGACCGAGTCCACGGCCTCCAGCAGCTCCCAGCCCTCGGCGTAGGCCTGCATCATCGCGTACTCGATGCCGTTGTGGACCATCTTCGCGAAGTGGCCGGCGCCGACCTTCCCGGCGTGGACCGAGCCGAAGTCGCCCTCCGGCTTGAGCGCGTCGAAGATCGGCTGGACCTTCGCCACATGCTCGGCTGCGCCGCCGTACATCAGCGCATAACCATTCTGCAGGCCCCAGACGCCGCCGGAGACGCCGCAGTCGACGAAGCCGATGCCCTTGGCGTTCAGCTGCTCGGCGTGCTTCTCGTCGTCGGTCCAGCGGGAGTTGCCGCCGTCGACCACGATGTCGCCGGGTGACAGCAGTTCGGCCAGCTCGTCGATGGTGGTCTGGGTCGCGATGCCCGCCGGCACCATGACCCACACCACGCGCGGTCCCTTGAGCTTGTCCACAAGGTCGCCGAGGCTGTGGACGTCGGCGACCTCCGGATTGCGGTCGTATCCGATGACGGTGTGACCTGCGCGGCGGATGCGCTCGCGCATATTGCCGCCCATCTTGCCGAGACCGACGAGACCGAGCTCCATCAGTGATCCTCTATGCCGTAGTCATTGCGTTTCGCACCTGAGTCCGAGCCTACGCCCAGGGGTTGCCGCTCAGCCGTGGGCCACTCCCGCTCATCCGCTGAGCCGCACCGGCATGATCAGGTACTTGTACGCCTCGTCCGCCTCGGCGTCCATGGCCGGCTTGCCGCTGAGCAGAGCGGGCTTGGTCGACGTGGTGAAGGACAGCTGGGCGACCGGGGAGTCGATCGCGCTCAGCCCGTCCAGCAGGAAGGTCGGGTTGAAGGCGATCGAGATGTCGTCGCCGTCGAGTTGGGCGTCGACACGCTCCACAGCCTGTGCGTCGTCACTCGACCCGGCCTCCAGGATCAGCACGCCCTGCTCGAAGGTGAGCCGGACCGGGGTGTTGCGCTCGGCGACCAGGGCGACGCGCTTGACGGCCTCCACGAACGGAGCGGTCTCGATCACGGCGACGGAGTTGAACTCGGTCGGGAAGAGCGTCCGGTACTTCGGGAGGTCACCTTCGAGCAGCCGGGTCGTGGTGCGGCGTCCGGCGCCCTCGAAGCCGATCAGCCCCTCCCCGGCGCCCGAGCCGGACAGCGCGAGGGCCACGGTGTCACCGCTGGTCAGCGACTTGGCGGTGTCCAGGAGCGTCTTGGCGGGCACCAGGGCGACCGCGGAGATGTCGGGCGTCTCGGGCTTCCACAGGAACTCGCGGACCGCGAAGCGGTAGCGGTCGGTGGAGGCCAGCGTGACCGTGTCGCCCTCGATCTCGATCCGCACACCGGTGAGCACCGGCAGGGTGTCGTCGCGGCCGGCGGCGATGGCCACCTGGGCCGCGGCGGAGGCGAAGACGTCGCCGGGCACGGTGCCGGTCGCCGTCGGCATCTGCGGCAGGGCGGGGTACTCCTCCACAGGCAGGGTGTGGAGTGTGAATCGCGAGGAGCCGCAGATGACGGTCACCCGCACACCGTCGCTGGAGATCTCCACAGGGCGGTTGGGGAGGGCGCGGCAGATGTCGGCGAGGAGGCGGCCGGAGACCAGGACCGTGCCGTCGTCCTCCACATCGGCTTCCACCGACACACGGGCCGAGACCTCGTAGTCGAAGCCGGAGAGGCTGAGGCTGCTGTCTTCCGCCTTCAGCAGCAGCCCTGCGAGGACGGGCACCGGCGGACGGGCCGGAAGGCTGCGGGCCGCCCAGGCCACTGCCTCCGCGAGTACATCGCGCTCCACCCGGATCTTCACCGGAACCGCCTCCTGCTGTTGCTGGCTCGCCCTGCTGGCCTTCGTCGTCGGCGCAATCGCCGGAGACCAGTCTGACGTACGCCGCCGACAGTCGGTGCGGCTCGGGGTCAAATCGGCGCCCGAGGTGTCGGGCGGCTCGGAGCCCGGTTGTGCACAGGCCCCACTTCGAAACGAATTTCTCGCTCTAACTGAGTGGTCGTAGTAGTAGGCCCTGTGGAAACCGTGGACAACTGCCTTCTCGCAGGTCAGCATCAGTTTTTTGTCCACCGGGCCTGTGGGCGACGGCAGTGGACAAACCGGCTTTGCTGTGGATGCCGCCGAGTTCTGCACACCCGATGCACAGGCGAGCCCCGGTTCTCCCCAGCTGTGTCCCCAGTTTTACCCACCTTCCCCACAGCCCAACCCGGCTCGTTGATGTGACGCCTTTCACTCATCCCGGTGACCACGCCCGTTTCCTTGCCGAACAGTGGATGAGGGTGTGGAGAAGCTGTGGGTGACGGGGCCTTGGCTGTGGGCGGGCGGTGGACAACGCGGAACCCGCTCTGTGGGTAACTCGGTCGTCCACAGTCTGTGGACCGTTGATTGTCACAATTCCACACCCGGCTGACCTCCTCTGATGTAGCTCCGGCGGCCGCCCCTGTGGACACAGTCGGGACAACCGGCGCATCCCCAGGGTGTGGACGGTGGATCGGCCACAGATCTGTGGAGAAGCGGGATCAGAGGGCGTGGAATCGAACAGGCCGCCCGCGTCGACGCCGCGACGTCGGGGCGAGGGTCCGCCGGGTCGAGGCGGCCGGCGGGCGGAGCGGAGCCCGGTCGGAGCGGGCAAGGAACGACAAAGGGCGCTTGCGGGAGCCGTTCTCCCGAAGCGCCCTGGGCGGAATCCGGCGCGTCAGCCGCGCCGCGCGCCGCGTCAGCCGTTCTTGATGCGGTTGGTCAGCTCGGTCACCTGGTTGTAGATGGAGCGTCGCTCGGCCATCAGCGCCCGGATCTTGCGGTCTGCGTGCATGACCGTCGTATGGTCCCGGCCGCCGAACTGCGCCCCGATCTTGGGCAGTGACAGATCGGTCAGCTCACGGCACAGATACATGGCGATCTGCCGCGCGGTGACCAGCACCCGGCTGCGCGAGGCGCCGCACAGGTCGTCGACGGTATGCCCGAAGTAGTCGGCGGTCGCGGCCATGATCGCGGTGGCGGTGATCTCCGGGGACGCGTCCTCGCCGCCGGGGATCAGGTCCTTCAGCACGATCTCGGTGAGGCCGAGGTCCACCGGCTGGCGGTTCAGGCTGGCGAAGGCCGTGACCCGGATCAGCGCCCCCTCCAGCTCGCGGATGTTGCGCGAGATGCGGGAGGCGATGAACTCCAACACCTCCGGCGGCGCGTTCAGCTGCTCCTGCACCGCCTTCTTGCGCAGGATCGCGATGCGCGTCTCCAGCTCAGGCGGCTGCACATCGGTGATCAGGCCCCACTCGAAGCGGTTGCGGAGCCGGTCCTCCAGGGTCACCAGCTGCTTGGGCGGCCGGTCGGAGGACAGCACGATCTGCTTGTTGGCGTTGTGGAGCGTATTGAAGGTGTGGAAGAACTCCTCCTGCGTCGACTCCTTGCTCGCGAGGAACTGGATGTCGTCGACAAGAAGGATGTCCATGTCGCGGTAGCGCTTGCGGAACGCGTCCGCCTTGCCGTCGCGGATGGAGTTGATGAACTCGTTGGTGAACTCCTCCGAGCTCACATAGCGCACGCGCGTTCCCGGGTAGAGGCTGCGGGCGTAGTGCCCGATCGCATGCAGCAGGTGGGTCTTGCCGAGCCCGGATTCCCCGTAGATGAACAAGGGGTTGTACGCCTTGGCGGGCGCCTCGGCGACCGCGACCGCCGCGGCGTGCGCGAAGCGGTTGGACGCGCCGATGACGAAGGTGTCGAAGAGGTACTTCGGGTTCAGGCGCGCCGTCGGCTCACCGGGGCCGGGCGCGGGCGCGGGCTGTGCGGCGAGCGGCCCGGGGGCGCCGGTCTGCGAGGGCAGCAGGGGCGGGCCGCCGCGGGGACGGTCGAGTGGGTCGGGGAGCTCCCGGCGCGGCTGCTCGTAGGGCGACCGGTCGTGCCCCGGGCCGACACCCGAGCCAGGTCCGGGGCCGGGCCGCTCGGCGCCCGGGCCCCGGTAGTCGGAGTGCGGCTGCTGGTCGAAGCGCTGCTGGTCATAGCCGTGCTGGGGGCGCTGACCGGCGTACGGGTCCCCCTCGGGGAACCCGCCGAGCCGGGGCTGCTGCCAGCCGTAGTCGTCCCGGGGCCGGGGCCAGGCGCCGGGCTCGGGACGGTGCTGCTCATAGCCGGGGTAGGCGGGGCGGGCCGTCGGCAGCTCATCGCCCGCCGGACGGCCGTATCCGTCCCGGCCGTCGTAGCCGTCGCGGTTGTCGTAACCCTCGTAAGCGTCGCGGCTCTCGTAGGTGTCGCGACTTTCATAGGTGTCGCGGCTGTCATAGGTGTCGCGCTGGGGCTGCTGCGGGACCATCGGCTCGGCGGCGGAGTCGTCGACGGTGATCGCGATCCGGATCGGGCGGCCGCATTCGCGGCTGAGCGTTTCACTGACGATCGGGGCCAGCCGACCCTCCAGCACGCCCTTGGCGAATTCATTGGGTACGGCCAGCAGCGCGGTGTCGGCGACGAGGGCGAGCGGCTGGCACCGCTTGATCCAGTGTTCGTCCTTGGCCTCGACGCCTTGTCCGCCCTGGCCCGCGCCCTCTCCGAGCAGCCGCTCGAGCACACGTGGCCACACTGCGGCAAGATCGGCAGGTACGTCAGCCACAGGGCACGCTCTCTCACTCGCTGGGTGGGGGGACGCCGACAGGTCCCACGAATGTGCGGTTCTCGGGACGGGCGGGAAGGAATCGGAGCCCAGCCACGGTAGTCAGGCCGGGGTGCGCGGTTCAAGTCGTTGTCCACAGGGTGTGTACAAATGTGCCATGCGATGTCGCCCCGCGTTCCCTTGCCCCCGGACACAGGGGGTCCGATCTTCCGCGGGGGCCGTCCGGCCACGCCGCCGGGCGCTGCCGGTTTGACCGGATGGCGTAATCCCGCGTACCGTAACCAGGTCGAGTTGTCGATGGCTGCTGCCGCCTGCCTCCGATGGGCAAGGGTCGCGGACCCCAGGTCCGATGATCAAGAAGCGGTGCACTCGGGCGTATTGCGAGCTACTCGTGGGCGCACGGTGACAGCCAGGCGATGTCCCGCCACCACACGATTCATTTCTGGAGCCCCCGAGTGAGCAAGCGCACCTTCCAGCCGAACAACCGCCGCCGCGCGAAGACCCACGGCTTCCGGCTGCGTATGCGCACCCGTGCCGGCCGCGCGATTCTCGCGTCCCGCCGTAGCAAGGGTCGCGCCCGTCTGTCGGCCTGAGCAGCCTGACCCAAGGTCCATGACGTGCTGCCTACCGAAAAACGGCTGAGGCGGCGCGAGGACTTTGCGGCCGCGGTACGCCGAGGGCGCAGGGCCGGACGCCCGCTCCTCGTCGTGCACTATCGCAGCGGCCTTGCCAGCGGTGAAACGGACCCGCACGCACCTGGGGAGAGTGCTCCCCCCGCGCGTGCGGGTTTCGTCGTGAGCAAGGCGGTCGGCGGTGCCGTCGTGCGCAACCTGGTGAAGCGGAGACTGCGCCATCTCATGCGCGACCGTCTCGAACTTTTTCCCGCAGGTAGCCTTGTGGTCGTACGGGCGCTGCCGGGTGCGGGTGAGGCGGGCCACGACCAGCTGGCCCGCGATCTCGACACCGCAGTGCGGCGGCTACTGGGAGGGGTGCCGCAATGAAGTACCCGCTGCTGTGGTTGATCAAGCTGTACCAGTGGACCATCAGCCCGATGCTGGGACCGGTCTGCAAGTACTACCCGTCGTGCTCGCACTACGGCTATACGGCCATTGACCGGCACGGCGCGGTGAAAGGAACGGCGCTGACGGCGTGGCGCATCCTGCGCTGCAATCCGTGGTCGCTCGGTGGCGTCGACCACGTTCCTCCCCGGAAGCGTCCGGTCTGGCACCAGCGGCTGCGCAACCGCCTCGGCGGGCACTCCGCCGGGGAGCCTGCCGCACAGCCCGAGACCCAGCCCAACGCCCAAGGAGCCTGATTCGTGGACACGATCCTCGGTCCTCTTTATGACGTAGTTTCCTGGATCATCGTCCAGTTCCACGCGTTCTACAGCCTCATCTTCGACAGGAACAGTGGCTGGGCGTGGGGTCTGTCCATCGTTTCGCTGGTGGTACTGATCCGTATCTGCCTGATCCCGCTCTTCGTGAAGCAGATCAAGGCGACACGGAACATGCAGGCGCTCCAGCCGAAGATGAAGGCGATCCAGGAGCGCTACAAGAGCGACCGGCAGCGCCAGTCCGAAGAGATGATGAAGCTCTACAAGGAGACGGGTACCAACCCGCTCTCGAGCTGTCTCCCGATCCTGGCCCAGTCGCCGTTCTTCATCTCGCTGTACCAGGTCCTGAACCACATCGCGAACAACCGCACGGTCGGTTTCATCGACCAGTCGCTGCTGGACAGCGCCCGTCAGGCGCACATCTTCGGCGCCCCGCTGTCCGTGAAGTTCATGTCGTCCGCCTCGCAGGTCGAGTCCCTCGGCGCCACGCTGACGGACGTCCGGGTCGTGACGGTCGTCATGATCGTCCTGATGTCGGCGTCGCAGTTCTTCACCCAGCGCCAGCTGATGACCAAGAACGTCGACCTGACGGTGAAGACGCCGTTCATGCAGCAGCAGAAGATGCTGATGTACGTCTTCCCGGTGATGTTCGCCGTCTTCGGCATCAACTTCCCCGTCGGTGTCCTCGTCTACTGGCTGACCACCAACGTGTGGACCATGGGTCAGCAGATGTTCGTCATCCGCCGTAACCCGACCCCCGGCAGCGTCGCCTTCAAGGCCCGCCAGGAGCGGCTGCGGGCCCAGGGCAAGCTCAAGGAGGAGCCGGCCGAGGTCGAGGCCAAGAAGGCCGCCGAGACGGCTCGTGCGAACCGGCAGCAGCCCAAGCGGCAGAGCAAGTCGCAGCGTCAGTCGGGCGTCTCGGGCCACGCCAGGGCCACGGCGCAGTCCCCGCAGAAGGTCGAAAAGACCTCGCTGGACAAGTCCCCCTCGGAGAAGCAGCAGCCCAGCGTGGCGGAGAAGAAGGGAGCGCAGGGCGGTAAGCCGGCCGGCGGCTCGGCTTCCGGCTCCTCCCGCACCGCCAAGTCCGGGCAGCGCAAGGGCCAGCAGCGCCCCAAGCACCCGTCCAAGAAGTAAGAAGGAGTCCATCCGTGACGGAAGGCACCACCCCGGCTGCCGAGGGTGTCGACACCCTGACCCGCCTCGAGCAGGAAGGGGAGATCGCGGCCGACTACCTCGAGGGGCTGCTGGACATCGCGGACCTCGACGGCGACATCGACATGGACGTCGAGGCCGACCGTGCCGCGGTGTCGATCATCAGTGAATCGACCAGCCGTGACCTGCAGAAGCTGGTGGGTCGGGACGGTGAGGTGCTGGAGGCGCTCCAGGAGCTGACCCGGCTCGCGGTGCACCGGGAGACCGGTGATCGCAGTCGGCTGATGCTCGACATCGCCGGGTACCGGGCTCGTAAGCGTGCCGAGCTCACCGAGCTGGGCACCAAGGCCGCGCAGGAGGCCAAGGGCACCGGTGAGCCGGTGAAGCTGAAGCCGATGACGCCGTTCGAGCGGAAGGTCGTGCACGACGCGGTGGCGGCCGCAGGACTGCGCAGCGAATCGGAGGGCGAGGAGCCCCAGCGTCGCGTGGTCGTGCTTCCGGCCTGAACCGGTCCAGCCTCATGATCCACACGGCCCCGTCTGCTCGCAGGCGGGGCCGAATCTTGTCAGCCTTGCATCAGCTGTCAGCCTCGCATCAGCGTTCACCACAGTGTTCGGTATGGAAGGACGGTCCCCGTGACGGAAGCAGCGGAGCTCCCCCCGGCGCCCGAGGAGGCGCGGGAGGTATTCGGTGAGCGCTTCTTGGAGGCCGTCCGGTACGCCGAACTACTCGCCGACGTCGGGGTGACCCGCGGGCTGATCGGGCCCCGCGAGGTGCCGCGGCTATGGGAGCGCCATCTGCTCAACTGCGCGGTGCTCTCCGAGGTGGTCCCCGAGGGAGTCACCGTGTGCGATGTGGGCTCGGGCGCCGGGCTGCCCGGCATTCCGCTCGCCCTGACCCGTCCGGATCTGCGGATCACGCTGCTGGAGCCGCTGCTGCGCCGCACGAACTTCCTTCAGGAAGTGGTCGAGCTCCTGGGGCTGGACCATGTGACGGTGGTGCGGGGCCGGGCTGAGGAGGTCCTGGGGAAGCTGCCCCCGATGCATGTGGTGACGGCGCGCGCCGTGGCTCCGCTGGACCGGCTGGCCGGCTGGGGGGTTCCGCTGCTGCGCCCGTACGGGGAGATGCTGCTGCTCAAGGGGGATACGGCGGAGGAGGAGCTGAAGCACGCCCGTGCCGCGCTGAGCAAGCTCGGGGTGGTCGGGACCTCGGTCCTTCATGTCGGGGAGGGGATCGTCGACCCGCTCTCCACTGTGGTGCGGGTCGAGGTCGGGGAGAGCCCCGGCGGTGTGCGTTTCGCTGCCAAGCGGGCCAAGGCGGCCCGGAAGGGTCCTCGGCGCCGCCGCTGAGTGGCCGTGGGCTGGTCCGTGATCTTTTTGGTCGCCCTGGAGTCGATGTTGCTCCATAGGGCGGGCTCGGCTGCTCCATACAAGCTGCCAAAACTACGCATACCGGAGTGTCGCGACGAATCGGTGAGGCTGTCCGTGCATCGTGTTTCACGTGAAACGTCGCTCCTTGCTGCATGGAATCATCAGTCGTGGGCGCGCGGCAGCATTGCCGCGCGACCGTCGGCCCCGACGGGATGTGGATTCATCCACAGGAGAACGGACCTCGCTGGTTCACAACCCCAAAAGCATGGCAGGCTCTGTTCATCGCGAGCCTGATGTCGAGGAGAGTGAATCCTTGCGGTCCGACGCCAACATCGCGGGGCCGATGACCGACCCGGTCCCCGGCCCCCGTACCGAATCGGCGGGGGAGGATGTTTCACGTGAAACACCGCCCCCGATGGACGACACCCCCATTGGCCGTGCCGCTGAACTGGCGGTCCAAGCCCTGGGACGCGCGGGCGAGGGACTGCCCAGGCCCGAGCAGACCCGGGTGATTGTGGTCGCCAATCAGAAGGGCGGGGTCGGTAAGACCACCACCACGGTCAATCTGGCTGCTTCCCTGGCCCTCCATGGTGCCCGGGTGCTGGTCATCGATCTCGATCCGCAGGGCAATGCCTCGACGGCGCTGGGTATCGATCATCACGCCGAGGTTCCGTCGATCTATGACGTGCTGGTGGACAGCAAGCCCCTGTCCGACGTGGTGCAGCCCGTTCCTGATGTGGAGGGGCTGTTCTGCGCCCCGGCCACGATCGATCTGGCGGGTGCGGAGATCGAGCTGGTCTCGCTGGTGGCGCGGGAGAGTCGGCTGGAGCGGGCCATCCAGGCCTATGAGCAGCCGTTGGACTACATCCTCATCGACTGTCCCCCGTCCCTGGGCCTGCTGACGGTCAACGCACTCGTC
This sequence comes from Streptomyces sp. ME19-01-6, assembly GCF_033793745.1. Taxonomy (NCBI): domain Bacteria; kingdom Bacillati; phylum Actinomycetota; class Actinomycetes; order Kitasatosporales; family Streptomycetaceae; genus Streptomyces; species Streptomyces sp. ME19-01-6. The sequence continues at coordinate 349,597 of NZ_JARAXF010000005.1, forward strand.
GCCGGGGCCGAGGTCCTGATCCCGATCCAGTGCGAGTACTACGCCCTGGAGGGTCTGGGGCAGCTGCTGCGCAATGTCGATCTGGTGCGGGGGCATCTCAACCCCAAGCTCCATGTCTCGACGATCCTGCTCACGATGTACGACGGCCGGACCCGGTTGGCCTCGCAGGTCGCCGATGAGGTCCGCAGCCACTTCGGCCATGAGGTGCTGCGGACGAGCATCCCGAGATCGGTGCGCATCTCCGAGGCTCCCAGCTATGGGCAGACGGTCCTCACCTATGACCCCGGGTCCAGCGGAGCGCTCTCCTATCTCGAAGCGGCTCGGGAGATCGCGCTCAGAGGGGTCAACGTCCGCTATGACGCCCAGCGGGCGCATACCGTCCCAGAGATCAGCCCGCACGACCAGCACAGCATGCAGGAGGGGATTCAGTGAGTGAGCGACGCAGAGGGCTGGGCCGTGGGCTCGGGGCCCTGATCCCTCCCGCGCCGAAGGGGACGGATGGCTCCGGGCCCGCGACGGCGGCGGGAACGGTCACGGCGATGGGGGTCTCCACCTCGCCGTCAGCGGTCCCGGTGCTGACACAGGAGCGTGGTGTGGCCGCGGCCAAGGTAGCCTCGCTGCCCTCCCATGGCCTTCCACCGGAGACCGAGACTGTGCAGCAGCAGCAGGAGGAGGAAGTACTCCCGCCTGTCGTGGACGAGGTGGCCGGAGCGCACTTCGCCGAGCTGCCGCTGGACTACATCACCCCCAATCCGCGGCAGCCGCGTGAGGTGTTCGACGAGGACGCTCTTGCCGAGCTGGTCACCTCGATCCAGGAAGTCGGGCTTCTCCAGCCCATCGTCGTCAGGCAGTTGGCTCCCGAGCGCTATGAGCTCATCATGGGCGAGCGTCGCTGGCGGGCTTGCCGGGAGGCAGGGCTGGAGAAGATTCCGGCCATCGTCAGGGCGACCGAGGACGAGAAGCTTCTGCTGGACGCCCTGCTGGAAAATCTGCATCGCGCACAGCTCAACCCGTTGGAAGAGGCGTTCGCCTACGACCAGTTGCTGAAAGACTTCGACTGCACACACGACGAGCTGGCGGACCGTATCGGGCGTTCGCGCCCCCAGGTCTCCAATACGCTCCGGCTGTTGAAGCTGTCCCCCAAGGTGCAGAGCCGGGTGGCTGCGGGGGTCCTCTCCGCGGGCCACGCCCGTGCGTTGCTCGGCGTCGATGACCCGGAGGAGCAGGACCGGCTGGCGTACCGGATTGTCGCCGAGGGGCTCTCGGTGCGTTCAGTCGAAGAGATCGTGACCCTGATGGGCTCGCGGTCGGGCAGCGCATCGAAGGCGAAGGGGCCGCGCGCGGGCACGAAGATCTCCCCAGCCCTCACGGATCTCGCCTCCAGGCTCTCCGACCGTTTCGAGACCCGGGTGAAGGTGGACCTCGGTCAGAAGAAAGGGAAGATCGTCGTCGAGTTCGCCTCGATAGAGGATCTGGAGCGCATCCTCGGCACGCTCGCCCCGGACGAGGGCCCGGTTCTGGAGCAGCGGCTCTCGGAAGCGGCGGAAGAGGAAGAGTAGGACACCAGCCTTACGGCAGAGCGGGGCGGGTCGTCTTTCCGGCATGGTCGGAACACGACCCGCTCTTTGCTCAAGGGCGGTATCGGTGCAATCTCGGCACGGATACGATGCGATCAGGTAGGGCGGATCCATGTGGAGGCGTCTTATGTGGAGGGCAAGGCCATGCGGTCGGTGAGCCGCACGGGGCTGCTGGCAACGGGATTGGGCCTGGGAGCCGTCGGCGGATTCGTCGGCAGTCTGCTCAGGGAGCGTAGTGCGCTGTCGGCCGCTCGGAGCGCGGCCGACGACGGAAGTGAGGGACTGGCTTCATGGGGCGTCGGCTCGTACCGCTCACGCTGGACAACCTTCCGGACATCCCCAAGCGCTGCCGCGCCTGCGTCTTCTGGGAGCTCGACCCGGTCAGCGGCGAGGCCGCGGTAAGGGCCGGACGTCCGGAGCTGGAGAAGGAAGCCTGGATCTCGGCCGTGCTGCTGGAGTGGGGCTCCTGCGGCCGGGTGGTCTATGTGGACGATGTGCCGGTGGGCTTTGTGCTCTACGCGCCCCCGGCGTATGTGCCTCGATCCACGGCCTTTCCGACGAGCCCCGTCGCGGCGGACGCGGTGCAGCTGATGACGGCCTGGCTGATGCCCGGGTACCAGGGGCAGGGGCTGGGCCGGGTGATGGTGCAGACGGTGGCCAAGGATCTGATACGGCGCGGGTTCAAGGCGATCGAGGCCTTCGGGGACGCCGCGTGGAAGGAACCGGCCTGTGTGCTGCCCGCGGATCATCTGCTCGCCGTGGGCTTCAAGACGGTGCGGCCGCATCCGCGGTATCCGCGGCTGAGGCTGGAGCTGAGGACGACGATCTCCTGGAAGGAGGACGTCGAGCTGGCTCTGGACCGGCTGCTCGGTGCGGTCCAGAAGGAGCCGGCGCTCCGGCCGCTGTAGGACAGGCGGGGCCGGTGCTTGTCGGCCGCGGTTTCACGTGAAACACGAAGGGGCTGCCCCAAGCGGGGCAGCCCCTTCGTGGTGGAGCGACGGCTGACAGGGTCAGCCGATGAAGTCGGCCAGGTCGCGCTCGATGGCAGCCTTCGGCTTGGCGCCGACGATGGTCTTGGCCACCTCGCCGCCCTGGTAGACGTTCAGCGTCGGGATCGACATCACGCCGTACTTCGCGGCGGTCGTGGGGTTCTCGTCGATGTTGAGCTTAGCGATGATGATCTTGTCGCCGTGCTCAGCCGCGATGGCCTCCAGGGACGGAGCGATCTGGCGGCACGGACCGCACCACGCGGCCCAGAAGTCGACGAGCACGGGCTTGTCGCTCTTGAGGACGGTCTCCTCGAAGTCGGCGTCTGTGACGGTCACCGTGGCACCGGCCATGGTTCATCTCCTTTATCGGTTTGGTGCAGGGGGGTAGGCGGGGTCAGGCGGTGGCGTTCGCGCTGTCGGCGAGAGCGGCGAGGTACCGCTCGGCGTCCAGGGCGGAAGAGCAGCCCGTACCGGCCGCGGTGATCGCCTGACGGTAAGTGTGGTCCACGACATCACCTGCGGCGAAGACACCGGGCAGGTTCGTCCGGGTCGAGGGCGACGCGACCTTCAGGTAGCCCTCGTCGTCCAGGTCGAGCTGACCCTTGAAGAGCTCGGTGCGCGGGTCGTGACCGATGGCGATGAACAGTCCGGTGACTGGCAGCTCGGAGGTCTCCCCGGTCTTGACGTCCCGCAGGGTCAGCCCGGAGAGCTTGTTGTCCCCGTGGATCTCGGTGACCTCGCTGTCCCAGATGAAGGAGATCTTCGGGTCGGCGAAGGCGCGCTCCTGCATCGCCTTGCTGGCACGCAGCGTGTCACGGCGGTGGACCACGGTGACCGACTTGGCGAAGCGGGAGAGGAAGGTCGCCTCCTCCATCGCGGTGTCACCACCGCCGATGACGGCGATGTCCTGGTCCTTGAAGAAGAACCCGTCGCAGGTGGCACACCAGGAGACGCCACGGCCGGAGAGCTCGTCCTCGTGGGGCAGGCCCAGCTTGCGGTGCTGCGAGCCGGTGCTGACGATGACCGCCTTGGCCCGGTGGACCGTACCGGAGGAGTCGGTGACGGTCTTGATGTCCTCGCTGAGGTCGACCGAGGCAACGTCGTCCGGGATCAGCTCGGCGCCGAAGCGCTCCGCCTGCGCCCGCATGTTGTCCATCAGGTCGGGGCCCATGATCCCGTCACGGAAGCCGGGGAAGTTCTCCACGTCGGTGGTGTTCATCAGGGCACCACCGGCGGTCACGGAGCCTTCGAAGACCAGCGGCTTCAAGGAAGCCCGGGCGGTGTAGAGCGCGGCCGTATAGCCCGCGGGCCCGGAACCGATGATGATCACGTTGCGGACGTCGCTCACGGATGTCTTCCTTGTCTCTGCCGAGTGCCGACTGCTGACTGAGGGCGACGACGTCCGGAGTTCCCCGGAAAACCGCTGCCATCCCACCCAACGGATCCTACGGGGCCCGCATTCCCGGGTGGCGTCAGGCGGTCCGCCGTGTGCCGTGTGCCGTCCGCCTCAGTCTCGCGGATAGGTACGGGCCACAAGGCGAGTGCCGGCGGTCGACGGTGACTGCGCGGCGCACGCCGAGTCGATCACGAAGACGTCGACAAGCTTGCTGTCGGCACGGTGCGGCAGCACCACAAGATAGACGTCCTTGCCGGCGTAGGTGTCCTCCTGCGCGGCAAGCGGGACCTCCGAGCGGCCGGTGCCGGCCTGTACACAGTTGGGCACCGGTGGGTCCTCGGCGCGCAGCGGCATGTCCGGGGTGTCCTGCGCGTGCACCTCACCGGAGGCGGTGGACGGCTTCTTGCCGGCCAGGAGGGCATGCACCCGTGCCTTGAGAGTCGCTGCGGAGAGCGCTTCCGTATCGGACGAGGGCTGCTTCTTCGCTGTCTGTGTGCCGGTCGAGTCGTTGCCGTGGGTGGAGCCCGACTGGACGAGGAAGGAGCCGAGGCCGATCACGGCAGCCGCGCAGGCGGTGCCGAGGACGGTCCTGGGCCAGCGCCGGACCTGCCGGCGCCGGGTGTCGGGCCGGGACTTCCCGCGGCCCGGTCCGGTGGCGGCTCGCGGGCGCCTCGTCGGCCGCTCGGCAGCGCCGGACGAGATCGGCGCCGCTTCGCCGATCGTCTTCCGGGGGCGGGCCAACTCCGATGTTTCACGTGAAACGCCCGCAGATGATTCGGCCGAGGCGTGGAGAGTCGACGTTTCACGTGAAACATCGACGCAGTGATCCGGGATGGTGGCGTCAAGGAGGGCTTCGGCGGCGAGCGCCGCGTCGATGCGCCCCGCGATATCGGCGGGCATCTGCACCGGACCGGGGAGGGTCCCCAGCAGCGACCGGATCTCGTCCAGGGAGGCTCGCACCTCGGCGCACAGCTCACAGGCGGCGAGGTGGCCGCGCACATGGGTGGTGCGGTCCGGGGGGAGCAGCCCCTCGGTGAGTGCGGAAATCTCCGTGACCTCCGGATGCTCATCCGTGTCGGTCGACGATGTCACGCTCGGCCACCTCCGCCCTTCACGGCATCTGCGTCGTTCGGTCCTGCCGCCGGTGGGACGGATGTCCCCTGCGTCCGGTTCCTTGCCCCGCTCGGCGAGTCGCTACCCCTCCCGTTCGGATGGAGATGGGTCAGCATGGGCAGCAGGCGTGCGCGTCCCCGGGCGCAGCGGCTCTTGACCGTGCCGGTGGGGATCTCCAGGATTTTCGCGGCTTCGGCCACGGGATAGCCCTGCATATCGACGAGTACGAGGGCTGCCCGCTGCTCGGGGGGCAGGGTGCGGAGCGCGCGGAGCAGCTCGCGGTGGAGATCTTCGCGCTCCGCGGGAGCGGCGGCCGATTCGTGGGGTTCGAGGAGCTGCTCGAGCCGCTCGGTCTCGGCGAGCGGGGAGGTACGGCGGGAGGCGGCCTTGCGGGCCCGGTCCAGGCAGGCGTTCACGGTGATGCGGTGGAGCCAGGTCGTGACGGCCGACTGGCCCCGGAAGGTGTGAGCGGCTCGGTAGGCGGACACGAGCGCGTCCTGGACCGCGTCGGCGGCCTCCTCACGGTCGCCGAGCGTGCGCAGCGCCACCGCCCAGAGTCTGTCGCGGTGGCGTCGCACGAGTTCACCGAAGGCGTCCGGGTCGCCGGCGACATGGAGCTTGAGCAGCTCGCTGTCGCTCGTGTCGCCGAATCTGGCGTTGTCCACCCTGGAGCCCCCTCCCCGCCCGGCCGGCTCAGCCGGTGAACTTCACGTCCGTGATCGCTTGCTTGTAGTGGTTTTCGTAGTTCGGCTCCGGGGCGGAGTAGGGAAGCGCCGTGAACCAGACAAGGACGTAGCGGGCCTTCACCTTGCTCTTGTTCTTCAGCTCGGCGGACTTGCTCGTGGTCTTGACCGAGTCAATCTTTTTGAACGAAGCGACGGGGTCGGACGGCGAGACGGAGGGGGAGAGGGAACCCGTGGCGTACAGCGAGACCTCCGTGTACGAGCCTCCGTAGTGCAGCCCGATGGAGGCGCCGCTCAGCCTCTGCTCGGAGCCGAGGTCGTAGATGATCCCCACGCCCTTCTTGAAGCTCGGGGCGAATGGCGGACCCTCGACATAGCTTTTGGTGCGCCAGATCGTCGAGGCGTCCCCGTCGTGGGTGAGATCGGCCGCAGCGGGTTTCTGTGGCTCACCGTCGGGGGCGAACTCCTGGGCGTTGACGATCTTGATTGGCTTGCTGACCGGCTTCGTGGGCTTGTCGTCATTCCCCTTCGGCTGTGACCTACTGGGCGGGGACTTCTTCTCCTCCTTGAGGAGGGTGTCCGCGAGCTGCCAGCTGCCGAGGCCGAGGGCCGCGATCAGCAGGGCTGAGACGGTCCACTTGAGGGCCTTGCCGGTGCGGCTCTGCAGCGGGGGCGGGGGTGGCACGGGGGCGGGCGGGCCGGCGACGAGGGACTGGCGGCCGCGGTGGGGCGGCTGACCGTACGCGCCCTGTTGGTATGTGGTGCGCTGGAAGGCCTCGGGCGCCGTGAAGACGGGCTCCGGCGGGCGGATCCGCGGCATGGCGGCGACGGCCTTGGAGAGCTCCTCAGGAGTGGTGCAGGGCTGGTCCTGCCGGGAGGCGGTGGCGCCGTCATTGACGAGCGCGCGCATCGCCAGCTCGGACAGGCCGCGGTGGACCCCCGCCCGGACCTGGTCGGGCGCGATCAGGCCGACGCCCTTGGGCAGCCCGGACAGGCCGTAGGCGTCCCTCTCGTACGGCCAGCGCTGGGTCAAGGCCGCGTACAGCAGCGCGCCGATGGCTTCGGTGTCGGTGCGCTGCGGCTGGTCGGAGCTGATGCCGCGCAGGGCGGCCATGACGGCGAGGCCGCGGATGCGGTACTGGCCCGATTCGGTGCGCAGCACGGAGCCGGGGTTGAGCCGCAGATGTGCGAGGCCTTCGCGATGGGCGGCGGCCATGGCCTGGGATACCTGGCTGACGAGCTGGTAGGCGTCATGCGGCTCGAGCGGCCCGGAGGCGAGGACGGTGGTGAGTTCGGTGGCGTCGGGGAGCCACTCGTGGACCACGTAGACGAGGTCGTTCTCCTCGACGGCGTCGAGGACTTGGACGAAGCGGGGGTCGCCGAGCAGCGCCGCCGAACGGGCGGCGGCCAGCACCGGGCGGGCCCGCGGGTGATCGGCCGGAAGCACATGGACTCCGACGGCGCGGCGGAGTTTCTCGTCCACGGCACGCCAGCTGCTGAATCCGTCCAGACGGGTGACGCATTCCTCCAGGCGGTAGCGTCTGGCGAGCTTGTGGCCGCTGTGCAGCTCGGGGGCGCTCGTGTCGGCCGCGGCGCCCTTTGTGTCGGTGCCCGCGGCCTTCGCTTCCGTATTGGCTTTCGTTTCGGTTCCCACCCCGTCGGACGTGGCCTTGCCCGCCTCGGCGGTCAGCGACTCATCTCCGCTGTTGTCGGCCACGTCGACGGCAGCCGTGCTCCGTTCCGCCACCGTCGTTCCTGCCTCCCCATCCATTGCGCCTACTCCGAGCCAAGACAATTGTGCCCACAGTCCGCCGCTATGCACGACACACGGTGGCAGACGATGGTTGTGCTGAACGATCAGCGACCAAGTCGTCCGCGGACCATACCGACCATGGCGGTCAGCTCCTCGATGCGCATCCGTTTCGCCGCAATGTAGAAGACCGCGACAAGAACGAGACCGCCACCGGCCAGAGCCGCTAGAGAGCCGGTCAGGCCGGCGCCCAGGGCCCCGGTGATGACGTAGGCGGCCGCTCCGCCGATGAGGGCGGCGGGGATGCCGGCTCCCACCAGACGGGTGTAGGTGCGGACGACGTGCCGCCCGTCCAGATCGCCGCCCAGCTGCTTGCGGAGGCGCTTCCAGGCCACGCCTACGCCGACTGCGTAGGCCAGGCCGTAGGAGGCGGCCATGCCGGCCACGGCCCAGCGGGCAGGGAGGATGAGGTAGCAGAGTCCGGAGGCGGCGGCGTTGACGGCGGCGACGATCACCGTGTTGTAGAAGGGGGTGCGGGTGTCCTCGTAGGCGTAGAAGCCGCGCAGGACGACGTACTGCACCGAGAACGGGATGAGTCCGAGGCCGAACGCCATGAGGATGTAGCCCATGGAGCGGGCCTGATCGGTGCCGGAGGAGCCGAACAGCAGGGTGCACATGGGGATGCCGAGCGCGACGAACCCAAGGGCGAGCGGGACGATGGCGACGGCGGAGGTGCGCAGGCCCTGCGAGATGTCGTCGCGGACCGCGCCGGTGTCCCCGTCGTGGGCCGCGCGGGAGATCCGGGGCAGCAGGGCGGCCATGACGGAGACGGTGATGATCGCCTGTGGCATGCCCCAGATGAGCTGGGCGCTCTGGTAGCCGATGAGGCCCGTGCCAAGGAAGTGTTGGCTTTCGGCCTTCGCTCCGGCCGCGGTGGCGAGCCGGGTGACCACGACGTTGCCGGCCTGGTTGGCGAGCACGAACAGGATGGTCCACTTGGCGAGCTTGGCTGCCTTGCCGAGGCCGTGGCCGCGCCAGTCGAAGCGGGGCCGGAAGCGGAAGCCGGCTGCCCGAAGATAGGGGAACATCGCCAGCGCCTGGACGGTGAGGCCGAGAAGGGTGCCGACCCCCAGCAGCCGGACCCCTTCGGGGGTGATGGTGGTGACGCCCATCTCGGGGGAGCTGAAGGTGCCGAACACCCAGATGAACAGGCCGAAGCTGGCGATGACGACGATGTTGTTGAGGACCGGGGTCCACATCATGGCGCCGAAGCTGCCCCGGGCGTTGAGGATCTGGCCCACCACGACGTGCACGCCCATGAAGAAGATGGTGGGCAGGCAGTAGCGGGCGAAGGCGACCGCCACCTCGTTGGCGTTGGGGTTGCCCGCGATGGACGGCGAGAGCGTGCGGATCAGCGTGGGAGCCGCGAACACGGACACCGCGACGAGGGCCGCGAGGACGACCATCACCAGGGTCAGCAGGCGGTTGGCATAGGCGTCGCCGCCGTCCTCGTCCTCCTTCATGGAGCGGACGAGCTGCGGGACGAAGACGGAGTTGAGGCCGCCGCCCACGGTGAGGAAGTAGATCATCGCGGGCAGCTGGTAGGCGACGGCGTAGGTGTCGCCGAGGAAGCCCGCGCCGATGGCGGCGACGATCACCAGCTGGCGGACGAAACCGGTCAGCCGGGAGACCAGCGTTCCGGCCGCCATCACCGCGCTGGACTTCAGCAGGTTTGCCGCACGGCCGCCCCCCGAGCGCTTCTTCTCGGGCTCGGCGGTCTCCGGATCGGCCACGGCCGCGGCCGCCCCCGCGGGGGCGGCCGGCTGGGCGGGAACGGGGCTGGGTGGTTCGGACACCGGCGCCTGCCCCTGCGGGTGCCCCGCGGGCGGATACCCGGCCGGGGGCTGCTGGGGGCGCTGGGGCTCGTAGGGCTGCTGGTCGCGGAAGAGGTGGGCGAAGGCGTCGGGCTGCTGCTGTTCCCCGGCGTCGTAGCCGGCCTGCGGACCGGTGCCCAGAAACTGCGTGGCCTCGACATCGCCGCCGTACGGCTGGTGGGCGGGGCCCTCGGGGGCGGCGGCCTCGGCCGACCAAAGGCGCGGATCGTGCCCCTGTGGGGAAACGGGCGGCTCCTGGTAGGGCTGCTGGTAGCCGCCGGCCTGAGGCGCGTGGTAGGCGCTCTGACCCTGGCCCTGGTCGTACAGAGGATCGGTCAGCGGATCCGTCAGTGGGTCGGTCAGCGGGTCGTGGGCGTAGGAGCCCTGCCGTGCCGCGTAGGGGTCCTGCGCCGCGTAGGGGTAGGGCGTGAACGAACCGGTGACGTACGGATCCTGCATATAGGGATCCTGTACGTACGGCAGCTGGCTGTATGAGATGTCGCGCGGGTCCCCCAGATACGGATCCTGTTGGTGCGGCTCCGGTCCGTAAGGGTTCTGGTGGGCGTACGGGCCGCTCTGGGGCGGCGGTACCCGGCCGGCCGGGTCATCGCCCGCGCCATGGCCGCGATCACCGTCATACGGCGCGTTCATCGCTACCCCACCTCATCGTCCGCTGCGGCCGGGCGGCCGCGCCATTGCTCAATGCTCCACTTTCTCACCTGAGCCGGATGGGCCAGCGCTTTGCGATCCGGTGTCCGGTGCCGGGTCACTCGCCTGCCCGGGCACCCGGGCGCGCGGACGCTCGCCCTCGCCGGGCTCGGTCCGCTCGTCCCCCGCCGCTTCGCCGTCCTGCTTCTCGCCGTTCCCCGCAGCGTCTTCATCACTCCCGGCGGCGGCCCGCTTGCGCTGGAGGTAGATCCGGATCCCGGCGAGAACGAGCAGCAGCACACCGCCCGCGATCACCAGAATGACCGTGGACGTGATTTCGGTGACATTCACCTTGAATGTCATCTTGGGGCCGTAGGTCTGGTTGTCCGCGGTGTACAGCTGGGCCGTCACCCAGGCGCGTCCGTTCGCGTTGGCCGTGGTGCCGAACTTCACCGACTGGCTGTGCCCACCCTGCACCGTGACCACCTGAGGGTCGCTGACCGCCAGGCGGTTGCCCTGCTGGGACCTGAGGACCAGCCGCAGCTCGACGGGTTGCAGAAGGTTGTTCTGGACGGTCACCGGAATCGTGGCGCTGCGCCCGGACAGGGTCATGTTCGTCTTCTTGATGAGGCGCACCTTCTCGGTGAGGCCCTGGAGGTACGCCTGGACGGAGTCGCGGAAGCCGGTCGCGCCCCGCGGGTCGGTCCGCCACGAGGTGGAGATCTCCCGCGTGATCGCGGTGCCGAACGGGGTGACCACGCGGTCCTTGGCGGTGAGGATCGTCTCGAACTTGTCGAGGGTGGCCTGGGTCTGCTGAATCTTCAGGAATCCGCCGGTGGGCAGTTCCTGGCGGCGCAGCGCGGCCGGGTACGAGCGGGCGGCGGGCACCCGCTGGGTGGCCCCCGGGTCGGGCTGGGCCTTGGCGGCCTGCCCCAGGCTGAGCGGCTGCGTCCAGCGCCCGGACAGGCCGCCCAGGGCCGCCGCCATGGCCTGCGCCTGGCTGGCGGTGGGCATCCGCTGGGGGGCCACGACGACACTGCGCTGTTTGTCCGGCGCCTGCAGGGTGAGCATCTGGGTCTGGGCGAGGAACCGCTGGACGGCCAGCGTGGCGTTCTCCGCCCGCGTCATGTCGCCCATGAAGGCGGTGGACAGCCGCGCGTCCGCGACCACCGCCGTATTGCCTCCGCCGATCTGGCGGGCCGCGGTGGGGGTGTACTGCAGGCCGCGGGTCTCGCGCAGGCTGTCGCTGCGGGCGATGATGTTGTGGGCGCCGGCGGAGGTGGCGACGTCCACGATCGAGGAGTCGATGGCGCCGTTCACCGGCCAGGCGAAGTCGGTGCGCGGCTTCACGTGCAGAACGGTGTCCACGGTCGTCGAGGCGAGCGTGGTGGCTGTCTGGAGGTGGCTGAGGGCGCCCATGTTCTTGCCGCGGTGCGCGAGCGAGGCGAGATCGGGGTCGGCGAAGGGCAGGGCCACCACCTGGTGCCCCTCGACAGCCTGCTCCAGTTCGTTGAGCCACTGCTTGGCCACGGCCTGTCCCCGGCCGTCCGTCGTCTCGTCCTCCGTCTGGCTCTGGACCTCGTACGGCTTGGTCATCGCGTCGACCGTGGCGAGCAGGTCCGGGTCGATCACCCAGGTGACGGGCAGGTTCTTGCCCAGGGACACGAGCTGCTGCAGCCGTCCGCCGGGGGCGAGCTCCGCCATGAGGTCGTCGTTCTGGAAGATCGGCGTCTGCTGCTCATCGGCACCGGTCCGGGCGGTCAGGTGGGTGGAGGAGATGAGCGGCCACAGAAAGGTGAGGTTGCTCTTCTTGGGGGCGGCGGTCTGCTGCCAGGGCAGGAACGTCCGCTCGATGCCCTTGACCTGCGGCCAGGGCTGGCTCCGCGTCTGGCCGGTGAGGGTGACACCGAGTTGATAAACGCCGTTCTCGCCGAGGGACAGCTCCTTCACCGGTATGGAGAGGGTGAAATCACGGCTGATGCCGACGGGGAGCTTGCCGATCTTCTGCTCGTACTTGTCGGCGACCTCGATGCCGTCGAGGCCGGCCTCATAGTCCTTCCGCTTGGCGGCCGTGTCGATCGCGTTGCGACCGTCCATGGTCGGGCCGACCCGGAGGCCGACGTAGGAGGTGTTGATCGTCGAGTTGCCGTGGTTGGTGACGGTGCCGCTGACGGTGAGCGTGTCGCTCTTCGATGGCGTGGTGGGGGTGAGCGAGTCGATGGAGACATCGACGGTGCGCGAGCCGCTGGCCTTGGCCTGGGCCGGGGCGGTCCGAGCCGGGACGGTCTGGGCGTGGGCACCGGGAGCCGCCGGGATCTGCAGCACACCCGCGAGCACGGGCGCCGCGGTGAGTAGTGCCGCCGTGCGCCGCAGCCATCGACGGGCGCGAGCGGAAGTTGTCCCCTGGAGCTCTGCCGGCTCGGCCACGCGCTCGCCCGTCCCTCGTCGTCAGTCGTCGTCAGTCGTCACCGTAAAATGCGTCCCCGGAATGGTAACGATGCCCGCTGTGACGAAGTGCTGTGGAGGGCTCCACAAGATCGTCACCGGTTCGATGCGTCCGATCGATGAGGAGGCTCCGGGGCGTGCGGCCACGTACCCTGTTCTGTTGTGCCGAACGCCAACACTGACAGCCACTACCCGCAGTCGAGCAATGAGCTCAGCCAGGTGCAGCGCCGCGCCGTGGGCGAGCTCCTGCGGGTGTCTCCCGTAGCCGACGACCTCGCCCGCCGCTTCGAGGCGGCCGGGTTCGGACTTGCCCTGGTCGGCGGATCGGTACGGGACGCGCTGCTGGGCCGTCTCGGCAACGATCTGGACTTCACCACGGACGCGCGTCCGGAGGACGTGCTGAAGATCGTCCGTCCGTGGGCCGACGCGGTCTGGGAGGTCGGCATCGCCTTCGGCACGGTCGGCTGCCGCAAGGAGGGCGGGAACGGAAACGGGTCGAGTCAGAGCTTCCAGATTGAAATCACGACTTATCGATCAGAAGCGTACGACCGTACGTCGAGGAAGCCCGAGGTCTCGTACGGCGACTCCATCGACGAAGACCTGGTCCGTCGGGACTTCACGGTCAACGCGATGGCCGTCGCGCTCCCGCGGAAGGAATTCATCGACCCGCACAGCGGCCTGGAAGACCTCGCCGCGAGGGCGCTGCGCACACCCGGCACCCCTGAGGAGTCCTTCTCCGATGACCCGCTGCGGATGATGCGCGCCGCGCGCTTCGCGGCCCAGCTCGACTTCGATGTGGCGCCCGAGGTGATCGCCGCGATGAAGGCGATGGCCGGGCGGATCGAGATCGTCTCGGCGGAGCGGGTGCGTGACGAGCTGAACAAGCTGATCCTGGCCGCCCACCCCGTCAAGGGACTGCGACTCCTCGTCGACACCGGGCTCGCCGACTACGTCCTCCCGGAGCTTCCGGCGCTGCGCCTGGAGCGTGATGAGCACCACCGTCACAAGGATGTGTACGAGCACACGCTGACCGTGCTGGAGCAGGCCATCGCCCTGGAGAAGGACGGGCCCGATCTGGTGCTGCGGCTGGCGGCTCTCCTGCATGACATCGGGAAGCCCAGGACGCGCCGCTTCGAGAAGGACGGCCGGGTCTCCTTCCATCACCATGAGGTGGTGGGCGCCAAGATGACCAAGTCGCGGATGACCAAGCTCAAGTACTCCAACGATCTGGTGAAGGACGTCTCCCACCTGGTCGAGCTGCATCTGCGCTTCCACGGCTATGGCACCGGCGAGTGGACGGACTCGGCGGTACGACGCTATGTACGGGACGCGGGGCCGCTGCTGGAGCGGTTGCACAAGCTGACCCGCTCGGACTGCACCACGCGTAATAAGCGGAAGGCCAGCGCTCTGTCGCGCGCGTACGACGGGCTGGAGGAGCGCATCGCGCTGCTGCAGAAGCAGGAGCAGCTGGATGCCATCCGGCCGGACCTGGACGGAAACGAGATCATGAAGATTCTCGGGATCGGGCCGGGCCCCCAGGTCGGCAAGGCGTACAAGCACCTGTTGGAGCTGCGGCTGGAACACGGCCCCATGGATCGGGACGCCGCCGTCACGGCGCTGCAGGACTGGTGGGCGGCTCGACCTCAGGGGTGACGCATCAGGTTTCACGTGAAACATCGGGCCGCGCGGCCTCGCGCTCGTCATGTTTCACGTGAAACATGACGACGACTGCGGTCGCCGCGTAAAGCACGGCCACCAGGGCCACCAGGACGGCCGAGCGTCCGTCGGGAGGCAGCGCCAGTGCGGCGATCGCCGCTCCCCCGACGAAGGCCGCGTTGAAGAGCACGTCGTACAGGGAGAAGATCCGGCCGCGGAAGTCGTCGGCGATCGAGGACTGCACCACGGTGTCGGTGGCGATCTTGGCGCCCTGGGTGATGAGGCCGAGGACGAAGGCGGCGGCCAGCATCGGAGCCGGCTCGAAGGGGAGCCCCAGCCCCGGCACCAGCACGGCCGCGGCCGCCGCGCACACCACCATCCAGCGCAGTCGGCCGTCCGAGCGGGAGGCGGGACTCAGCCGGGCCACCGCCCCGGGCGTGACCACCGCCGCCGCGAAGAAACCCGCGCCCGAGACGGCCACGGCGAGTCCCAGGAGTGCGAGGCCCTCCGACTCGGTCCGGGCCCATGCGTACCGGCAGAGCATCAACACCATCACCGTCAGCGCGCCGTAGCAAAAACGCATCGCTGTCATCCCGGCCAGGGCCACCGTGGGATCCCGGCGCTCCAAGAGGTGGCGCACACCGGCGACCAGGCCGCGCACGGTGCTCACCAGAGCCGCGCGCAGGCGCGGCTGGAGCGCCGATGGGTCGGGCCCCAGTAGTCCGGGCGCCATCCTCAGCGCCGCGATCGCGGCGCTGAGATAGAGCGCTGCGCCCATCAGGACCACAACGGCGTCCGACGACGGGCCGTCCGGGACCGCGATACTCACCACGAGGGCCAGGGCGCCACCGATGGTCGCCGCGAGCGTTCCCGCGGTCGGGGACAGGGAGTTGGCCATGACCAAGCGCTCCTGGCTGTCGACGACTCGCGGCAGCGAGGCGGAGAGCCCGGCCAGCACGAAACGGTTGACGCCCGTGACCGACAAGGCGGAGACGTAGAAGAGCCAGTCGGGAACCTGCGCGAGAACCAGAACGGCCGTTCCGGCGGCCAGCCCGGAGCGCAGGGCGTTGCCATGGAGAAGGACCTGGCGGCGGCGCCACCGGTCCAGCAGGACGCCGGCGAAGGGGCCCAGCAGGGAATAGGGGAGGAGGAGGACCGCCATGGCGGAGGCGATCGCCGCGGCCGAGGTCTCCTTCTCGGGAGAGAAGACCACATGCGCGGCCAGTGCGACCTGGTAGACGCCGTCGGCCGTTTGTGACAGCAGGCGAACGGCCAGAAGACGCCGGAAGTCGCGCAGTTGGAGCAGTACGCGGAGATCACGCACAACGGGCATGACGCCAGCCTCACACACCGCACGGGCCTCCGGGTGGATTACCCGGAGGCCCGCTATGTCTCGCTGACGCGCAGCGCTACGTCTTGCCGGCGCGCAGCGCTATGTCTCGCTTAACGCGCAGCGCTATGTCTCGCTTAACGCTCGACGTCACCCTTGATGAACTTCTCGACGTTCTCCCGCGCCTGGTCGTCGAAGTACTGCACCGGCGGCGACTTCATGAAGTACGAGGAGGCCGAGAGGATCGGGCCGCCGATGCCGCGGTCCTTGGCGATCTTCGCGGCACGCACCGCGTCGATGATGACGCCCGCGGAGTTCGGGGAGTCCCACACCTCGAGCTTGTACTCCAGGTTCAGCGGAACGTCGCCGAAGGCGCGGCCCTCCAGCCGGACATAGGCCCACTTGCGGTCGTCCAGCCAGGCCACGAAGTCGGACGGGCCGATGTGGACGTTGTCCGCGCCCAGCTCGCGGTCCGTGATCTGGGAGGTGACGGCCTGTGTCTTGGAAATCTTCTTGGACTCCAGGCGCTCACGCTCCAGCATGTTCTTGAAGTCCATGTTGCCGCCGACGTTCAGCTGCATGGTGCGCTCCAGGACCACGCCGCGGTCCTCGAACAGCTTGGTCAGCACCCGGTGCGTGATCGTGGCACCGACCTGTGACTTGATGTCGTCCCCGACGATCGGCACGCCCGCCTCGGTGAACTTGTCCGCCCACTCCTTGGTGCCGGCGATGAAGACCGGAAGCGCGTTGACGAAGGCGACCTTGGCGTCGATGGCGCACTGGGCGTAGAACTTCGCGGCGTCCTCGGACCCCACCGGGAGGTAGCAGACCAGGACGTCGACCTGCTTGTCCTTGAGGATCTGGACGATGTCGACGGGGGTGTCCTCGGACTCGTCGATCGTCTGGCGGTAGTACTTGCCCAGGCCGTCGAGGGTGTGGCCGCGCTGGACGGTGACGCCGGTCGAGGGCACGTCGCAGATCTTGATGGTGTTGTTCTCGCTGGCGCCGATGGCGTCGGCGAGGTCGAGGCCGACCTTCTTCGCGTCCACGTCGAACGCGGCCACGAACTCCACGTCACGCACGTGGTAGTCGCCGAACTGCACGTGCATCAAACCCGGCACGCGGGTGTCCGGGTCGGCGTCCTTGTAGTACTCGACGCCCTGCACCAGCGAGGCGGCGCAGTTGCCCACGCCGACGATGGCTACACGAACCGAACCCATTCCGGTTGCTCCCTGTGTGTACTCGACGAAGCCCTGCGGGATGCGGGGCCTCACTTGGCGGTGTCATCGGACGGATCCGGCCGGGAACCACCCCGGTACCGGGGCAGGCCGCCCGTATCTTCTGACTGGTCCTGCTCTCCTGACGGGTCCAGCTCGGGTGACCGGCCCGGTTCCTGTTCCTGGGACCGGTCCTGGCCCGCGGGGCCGCCGCGCTGGTCGCGCCCGGCCCGCTCGCTCTCAATCAGCTCGTTCAGCCAGCGGACTTCACGCTCCACCGACTCCATGCCATGCCGCTGCAGCTCGAGCGTGTAGTCGTCGAGCCGCTCACGGGTACGGGCAAGGGAAGCGCGCATCTTCTCCAGGCGCTCCTCGAGGCGGCTGCGCCGCCCCTCCAGGACCCGCATCCGCACATCCCGCGACGTCTGCCCGAAGAAGGCGAAGCGGACGCCGAAGTGCTCGTCCTCCCACGCGTCCGGGCCGGTGTGGGCGAGCAACTCCTCGAAGTGCTCCTTCCCCTCCGCCGTCAACCTGTAGACGATTTTCGCGCGGCGGCCGGCGAGCGTCGCCGCGAGAGCTTCCTCGGGCGCGCTGCCGGGCTCCTCGATCAGCCAGCCGTTGGCGACCAGCGTCTTGAGGCAGGGATAGAGGCTGCCGTAGCTGAACGCACGGAACACCCCAAGTGAGGTGTTGAGTCGTTTCCGCAGCTCATACCCGTGCATCGGGGACTCACGGAGCAGGCCGAGGACGGCGAACTCAAGGATGCCCGAGCGTCTGCCCATTCCCGCCTCTCCTGTCTCCCTGGGTCCTTTATGCCGAGCTGATGTATCGGCTCGATACATCCAGACGATAGAACCGCGATCCTGGTGGAACAAGGGGAACCATGGTGAACGGCGTCACATCACCAATTCGTGCGACGCGAACTGCCTGTTATGGAGTGAAGATCACGCCTCGGCTGGTTTTGACCGTGCGTACTCTGTTCGCCATGCACAGCACCGGGAACCAAGGGACGCCCGCGGGCGTCTTCGTCCTGGATGCAGTGCGCCCGGTTGCCGGTGGCGGCCGGAGCGCACATCGGGGGGACCGGAAGCCACCTGCCGCTTTCAGGCGATAGCGCCTGCCCGAGGAGTAGTCGTTCCATGAGCGAGCACCGTCGCAAGCCGCCGCAGCCACAGGGCGGCGGACGAGCAGCGGCCCGGCGCGCCGCGCAGCAGTCTTCAGGCCGCCGCGCGGCCCAACCGCACAGCGCCACCGGGTCGGAATCCGCCCCGCATGGGGAGGAGCGTCCTTATGGCGGCCGGGCCGAAGCCCGGCGCGCCGCACAGCGCGGCGGCAGCCGCAGACGAGGAGCCGATCCCGATGCCGGGGGCGCGGGCCACGGCGGTGGCCGGCGTGCCGCCGACGGTGGCCGGGGCGGCCGAGGGCGCGGAGGCGGCGATGGACGCCCCGTCAAAAAGCGCTTCATCGATTACCCGCGCGCGGGCAAGGACGGTTTCCGGCACTGGGTCCCGTCCTGGAAGCTGGTGACCGGGACCTTCCTCTTCTTCTTCGCCATGCTCGTCGGCGCCGTCGGCATCGGGCTGTGGCTGGTGGAGGTGCCCACCGCGCAGGCCGCGTCCAAGGTCGAGAAGAACGTCTACTACTGGGCGGACGGCAAACAGATGGTGGTCTCGGGCGGTGGTGACTTCAACCGCCAGATCGTGCCGCTGAGCGAGATCGACGAGTCCCTGCAGAACGCGGTGATCTCCGCGGAGAACGCCAGCTTCTACGACGACGCCGGCGTCGACCCGATGGGTATCGCGCGAGCTGTGGTCAACATGGCCAAGGGTGGGGAGACACAGAGTGGCTCCACTATCACCCAGCAGTTCGTGAAGAACACCTACCTGGATCAGTCGCAGACGCTCACGCGCAAGGCCAGGGAGCTGTTCATCTCCATAAAGGTCGGCGCGACCATGGACAAGGACGACATCCTCGCCGGCTATCTGAACACCGCGTACTACGGACGCGGCGCCTATGGCTGCCAGGCGGCGGCCCGTGCGTACTACGACAAGGACTGCAAGGACCTGGATCCGAGCCAGAGCGCTTTCCTTGCCGCGACTCTCAACGGCCCCAACCTCTACGACCCGGCCGGCGGCTACGGCGCCAACGCGAGCAAGGACGCGAACACCAAGCGGGCCCAGGCGCGCTGGGAGTGGATCCTCAAGCGCGAGGTCGAGGTGGGGAGGATGAATAAGGCCGATAGCCAGGAGCTGATCGACAAGGGGTTCCCGATGCCCCGGGAGCCGAAGATCGCGACGAACAAGGAAGGCCAGATCGGTTATCTCACCGACCTCGCCGACAACTACATCGTCGCGCACACCCATATCACCAAGACGAAGCTGGACCAGGGTGGCTACCAGATCCACACCACCTTCGACCGCAAGAAGATGAACCAGCTCGAGACGGCCGTCAAGAAGGTGTCCAAGGAGAACATCAACCCGAAGCTGCGGCCTGAGTATGACAAGTACGTGCAGTTCGGCGGGGCCTCGGTGGAACCCAAGACGGGCAAGATCGTCGCCATCTACGGCGGCAAGAACGCCCTGGAGCACTTCAGGAACAACGCCGACGAAACCGGCGTCCAGGTGGGGTCCACCTTCAAACCCTTCGTGCTGGCCGCAGCCATGAAGGACGGCGTCCGCGACAAGAGCGGTCCGCGCGACCAGCCCGACTCGATGCGTACCCCGGTCTCCCCCAAGAGCGTCTACGACGGCGACAACAAGCTGAAGCTGCGGGACTACAACGGGACGATCTGGCACGACAAGGACGGCAAGGAGTGGCACCAGAGAAACGACGGTGACGAGGACCGGGGCAAGATCACCCTGCGCACCGCGATGCAGTGGTCGGTGAACACCCCCTACATCCAGCTCGGCATGGACGTCGGCACCGACAAGGTGCGGGACGCGGCGATCGCCGCGGGTCTCAGCCAGGATCAGATGGCCTCGATCACCCCGACGTTCTCCCTGGGCACCTCGGCCCCCAGCGCCATCCGGCTCGCCGGTGCGTACGCGACCTTCGCGGCCAGCGGCAAGCAGGCCGATCCGTACTCGGTCGAGTCGGTCGAGGACAAGAAGGGGGAGGTCTACAACCACAAGGACGACTACAAGCTCACGACGGCGTTCGACGCGAACGTGGCCGACAATGTCACCGACGTTCTTGAGAACGTCGTCGAGCACGGCACCGGCACGTCGGCGCAGATTGGCCGTCCCGCCGCGGGCAAGACCGGCACCACCGACGAGAACAAGTCGGCCTGGTTCTCCGGCTACACCCCGCAGTTGTCTACCGCGATCGGCATGTGGCGGGTGAACGACAAGGCCAAGAAGCAGGAGTTCCTCTCCATGCGCGGCGTGGGCACCGGCCGACCGAATGAGTCGATCCACGGCGCCTCGTACCCGGCCGAGATCTGGGCCGACTACATGCGCGAGGCGATGAAGGACAAGAAGGTCGTGAACTTCCCGGAGCCCGAGCCGATCGGCAAGAAGATCTTCGGCGACGGAGCGAGCCCGACCGCGCCGCCCTCCACAACGGCTCCCCCGAAGACCCCGTCCAAGACGCCTACCCCGACCCCGTCCGGGACCCCGTCCACGGAGACCCCGTCCACCAGCCCGTCCCCGACGGATACCTGCGACCCGCTGGACTTCGAGTGCAACAACAACGGCGGCGGTAACGGCAACGGAGGCAACGGCAACGGCGGCAACGGCGGTAACGACAGCGGAGGCGACACGGGCGGCAGTACCACTACGCCGACCACGGAGCCCCCGGGTGGCGACAACGGCGGCTGGTTCGGCGGAGGCGGCTGACGCAGGCGGCACAGCCCCCCCCGGGGGGCGACCCTCGCCCCTCACCACCGGCGGCCGCGCCGGAGCGTCACCCGCTCCGGGGCGGCCGCCGCCGTTGTTCTCCGGGCTCCGGGCCCGCACGGGCCGTCTCACGGGTCTCCCGGCCCTCCCCCGGCATTCCTGGCCCTTTTCGCTGTCCGGGGCCCTGGGGCGGGCCTCACGGCCCTCACCCGGCTCGTACGGCAGGATGGGGCCATGACGAGCGTGCGCAGGGACCCGGGGGCCGAGCCCGTACGGCCGACCGCCGAAGACGCGGTGGCGGCGGCCGGCAGCGAGCTGATCGGCGGGCCGGCCGGGCGGCGGGCGCTGCTCGGGGTCAGCTGGTGGACGCCCGTGCGGATCATCGCGCTCGTCGCCATCGGCATGTTCGCCCTCGGCATGGTGCAGAAGCTGCCCTGCTACAACGGCGGCTGGTTCTACGGCGCCACCACCCAGTACACCCACGCCTGCTACTCCGACATGCCACACCTGTACGCGGGCCGCGGCTTCGCGGAGAACGTCGTTCCGTACTTCGACCGCATACCGGGCGCCGCGGACGGGATGAACTACCTGGAGTATCCGGTCCTCACCGGCCTCTTCATGGAGGTCGCCGCCCGGCTCACCCCGCACAGCGGATCCATCCAGCACCAGGAGCAGATCTACTGGATGGTCAACGCGGGCATGCTCATGGTCTGCGCCGCGGCCGTCGCCGTCTGCGTCTCGCGTACGCACCGCCGCCGCCCCTGGGACGCCCTGCTGGTCGCCCTCGCCCCCGCCTTCGCGCTCACCGCGACCGTCAACTGGGATCTCTTCGCGGTCGCGCTCACATCCGCCGGGATACTGATGTGGTCGCGCAGCCGTCCCCTGGCGGCGGGCATCCTGCTGGGGCTGGCGACGGCCGCGAAGTTCTATCCGCTGCTGCTGCTCGGGGCGCTGCTGGTGCTGTGCCTGCGGGCCGGCCGGCTGCGCGCCTTCGGGACGGCGCTTGGTGGGGCGCTGGGCGCCTGGCTCGTGGTGAACGTACCGGTGATGATCAGCAGCCGCGGGGGCCTCCACATCCGCGAGGGCTGGCTCACCTTCTACACCTTCAGCCGGGACCGGCCGGTCGACTTCGGCTCCATCTGGCTGGTCGTCTCCCAGCGCAGCGGGGACCCCCTCGACAACGTCAACGTGTACGCCACGCTGCTGATGGTGCTGGCCTGCTCCGGCATCGCCGCGCTCGCTCTGTGCGCGCCGCGGCGTCCGCGCCTGGCGCAGATCGCTTTCCTCCTCGTCGCCGCCTTCGTGATCACCAACAAGGTCTACTCGCCGCAGTACGTGCTGTGGCTGATCCCGCTGGCGGCCCTGGCCCGGCCGCGATGGCGCGACTTCCTGGTGTGGCAGGCGTGCGAGGTGATGTATTTCCTCGGGATCTGGATGTACCTCGCGTACACGGGCAGCGGCGACCAGCACCGGGGGCTGCCGCCGGAGGGGTACCAGCTGGCGGTGATCGTCCATGTGCTGGGGACCCTGTACCTGTGCGCTTTGGTCGTACGGGATGTGCTGGTGCCCGAGCGGGACGTGGTGCGCCGGGACGGGTCGGACGACCCGTCGGGCGGCGTGCTGGACCGGGCCCCGGACGCGTTCGTCCTGGGGGAGGCGCGGCGCGCGGCGGCGTACGAAGGGCCGGCGCGGGTGGAGTGGGGCGTCAGACGCGAATGAGCTCCCGGGGCGGGATGTGAACCGCGAAGGGCCCAAAGCCGCGATGTCGTCGCGTGGCTTCGGGCCCTGACCGTTGTGACCTGTGTTTTTTATAAGGGGCGCCGCCCCGGGTGGCTCAGCGGTCGACCAGCCGGTCGAACTGTGTCGTGGTGTGCCGCAGGTGGGCCACCAGTTCGTCGCCCACCTGCGGGGGCGCGACGTCGCCCGGTACGAACAGGATGGACACCTGCATATGCGGCGGCTCGGCGAACCACCGCTGCTTGCCCGCCCACACGAACGGCGAGAGGTTGCGGTTGACAGTCGCGAGCCCGGCGCGGGCGACGCCCTTGGCCCGCGGCATCATGCCGTGCAGGGCCTTGGGGGCCTCCAGACCGACGCCGTGGGACGTGCCGCCCGCCACGACCACCAGATAGCCGTCGGAGGCCGTCTTCTGCTGACGGTAGCCGAAGCGGTCCCCCTTGGAGACCCGGGTGACGTCGAGCACCGCGCCGCGGTACTGGGTCGAGTCGTGGTCGCCGAGCCACAGCCGGGTGCCGATGCGGGCGCGGAACCGGGTCTGCGGGAACTGCTGCTGCAGGCGGGCCAGCTCCTCGGCCTTGAGGTGGCTGACAAACATGGTGTGCAGCGGCAGCCGGGCGGCGCGCAGCCGGTCCATCCAGGCGATGACCTCCTCGACCGCGTCGAGTCCGTCCGTGCGGTCCAGGGGGAGGTGGATGGCGAAGCCCTCCAGCCGGACGTTCTCTATCGCGGCGTGCAGCTTGGGAAGGTCCTCCTCCGAGACGCCATGGCGCTTCATGCTGCTCATGACCTCGATGACCACGCGCGCGTTCACCAGGCCGTACACACCGTCGACCGACGAGACCGAGCGGATCACCCGATCGGGCAGCGGCACGGGCTCCTCGCCCCGGCGGAAGGGAGTGAGCACCAGCAGGTCACCGCTGAAGTAGTCCTTCATCCGGGCGGCCTCGTACGCGGTTCCCACCGCGAGGATGTCGGAGCCGATCCGGCTGGCCTCCTCGGCCAGCCGCTCATGGCCGAAGCCGTACCCGTTGCCCTTGCAGACCGGGACTATGCCGGGGAACTGCTGGATCACCAACTGCTGGTGCGCCCGCCAGCGCGCGGTGTCGACGTAGAGGGTGAGCGCCATTGGCCGGTCCCGGAACCTTTCTCGTTGCCGCGGTGTATTGGAGGTATGCAGCGTAGGTGGAGAGTCAAGAATTCGGGGAAGTCAGCGGCGCGACATGTAGATGTCCAGCGCCTTGTGCAGCAGCTTGTTCAGGGGGAAGTCCCACTCGCCGAGGTATTCGGCCGCCTGTCCGCCGGTGCCCACCTTGAACTGGATGAGGCCGAAGAGGTGGTCGTTCTCGTCCAGCGAGTCGCTGATGCCCCGCAGGTCATAGACGGTGGCGCCCAGCGCGTAGGCGTCGCGCAGCATGCGCCACTGCATCGCGTTCGAGGGCCGGACCTCGCGCTTGTGGTTGGCGGAGGCGCCGTAGGAGTACCAGACGTGGCCGCCGACGATCAGCATGGTGGCGGCGGCGACGGCCTCGCCCTCGTGAATGGCGAAGTACAGCCGCATGCGGTTGGGATCCTCGGCGTTGAGGGCCTGCCACATGCGCTGGAAGTAGCTGAGCGGGCGGGGGCGGAAGTGGTCGCGCTCCGCGGTGATCTCGTAGAGCCGCTGCCACTCCGCCAGGTGCTCGAAGTTGCCCTGGACGACCTCGACGCCGGCCTTCTCGGCCTTCTTGATGTTGCGCCGCCACAGCTGGTTGAAGCCCTTGTGGACATCTTCCAGGGAGCGGTTCTCCAGGGGCACCTGGAAGACGTACCGCGGCTGGACGTCACCGAAGCCGGCCCCGCCGTCCTCGCCCTGCTGCCAGCCCATGCGGCGCAGCCGGTCGGAGACCTCGAAGGCGCGCGGCTCGATGAATGTGGCCTCGATGTCGCGCAGTCGCTTCACATCAGGGCTCTGAATGCCGGCCTTGATCGCGGCGGCGTCCCAGCGGCGGATGATGACGGGCGGGCCCATCTTCACGGAGAAGGCGCCCTGCTGCTTGAGGTGCGCGAGCATCGGGCGCAGCCAGTCCTCGAGGTGGGGCGAGTACCAGTTGATGACCGGGCCCTCGGGCAGATAGGCGAGATAGCGCTTGATCTTGGGCAGCTGCCGGTAGAGGACGAGGCCGACGCCGACCAACTGGCCGGCGGTGTCGAACCAGCCGAGGTTCTCCGAGCGCCACTCCTTCTTGACGTCCGCCCATGCCGGGACCTGCATGTGGCTGGCCGCGGGCAGGCTCTGGATGTATGCCAGATGCTGCTCTCGGCTGATCGTCCTCAGGGTCAGGCTCATGCGGGGCGCTCCTCGGCAGGTTTGTCCCCATGGTCGGGGCTCCGGCTCTCGCGCCGAAGCCTACTGCGACAAGGGAGCGCCCCGTTTGGGCCCGGGGGCAACGGACCGGGCCGGAGCTCAGCCCATGAGGCCGCCGAAGAGGCCTCCGTGCGCCATGCCGAGATAGAAACCGACGGCGGATGCGCCGAGCCCGATGATCAGCAGGAAGCGCTCACCGGTGGTCGCGGAGATCAGCTGTCCCCACAGGCCGGTGGCGATCCCGATCAGGCCCGCCCACGAGCTGAGCAGGTGGAGATGGGGGAAATGAGCGGTGATGAACGCGATCACGCCGATCAGCAGGGTCGCCGCGGCGAAGGAGTTCTCGACGGGATGCGGCTTGCCGTCAGTGTCGAGGAAGGAGAGGAGGCCGCGGTGCGGTCGTGCTGCCTGTGCCATGGGGCACCTCCGTATAGGCGCATATGGCAAAGCGGCGAAACTGTAACGCCGCTCACACCCGATGTGTACAGATTGCGGCCGGAGGCGGCCGGATTTCAACCCGGCGGTAGTCGGCGGGTAGTCTGTACCGTCCGCAGTGGTGTCTGCACAGACGCCGATGCGGATACGCATCACGACCCTCCTGCCACGGATCGACCGTGGCCGCTGAGTCCAGAGGAGGTGGGTTCCACATGCGTCACTACGAGGTGATGGTCATCCTCGACCCCGATCTCGAGGAGCGCGCTGTCTCCCCGCTGATCGAGAACTTCCTTTCCGTCGTCCGTGAGGGCAACGGCAAGGTGGAGAAGGTCGACACCTGGGGCCGTCGTCGTCTCTCGTACGAGATCAAGAAGAAGCCCGAGGGCATCTACTCGGTCATCGACCTGCAGGCCGAGCCCGCGGTCGTCAAGGAGCTCGACCGCCAGCTGAACCTGAACGAGTCGGTCCTCCGGACCAAGGTCCTCCGTCCCGAGACTCACTGACCGCGTAAGCGCTCAGCGGTCATCGGGCCGTATCGCAACGAGTAGCAAGCAGCCCAGCAGTACCCGCCGAGAGGTTCCCCCAATGGCAGGCGAGACCGTCATCACGGTCGTCGGCAATCTCGTCGACGACCCCGAGCTGCGCTTCACCCCGTCCGGTGCGGCGGTCGCGAAGTTCCGTGTCGCGTCCACTCCCCGTACCTTCGACCGGCAGACCAACGAGTGGAAGGACGGCGAGAGCCTCTTCCTCACCTGCTCGGTGTGGCGACAGGCCGCGGAGAACGTCGCCGAGTCGCTCCAGCGCGGCATGCGCGTCATCGTGCAGGGTCGGCTGAAGCAGCGGTCCTACGAGGACCGTGAGGGGGTCAAGCGCACGGTCTATGAGCTGGACGTCGACGAGGTCGGCGCCAGTCTGCGCAATGCCACGGCGAAGGTCACCAAGACCACCGGCCGTGGCGGCCAGGGCGGATACGGCGGTGGCCAGGGTGGCGGCGGCCAGGGTGGCGGCGGTGGCTGGGGCGGCGGCCCCGGCGGCGGCGGCCAGCAGGGCGGCGGCGCTCCGGCCGACGACCCGTGGGCGACCAGCGCCCCGGCCGGCGGTCAGGGCGGCGGCGGTGGTGGTGGCTGGGGCGGCAGCTCCGGCAACTCCGGCGGCGGCTACTCGGACGAGCCGCCCTTCTAGGCCCGTATGCGCTGTTTCACGTGAAACCGCTGTTTCACGTGAAACAGCGCCCGGTCTGGTCAGGGCGACCAGCACAAACTTCTTGATCACACTGGAGAGAGACAATGGCGAAGCCGCCTGCTCGCAAGCCTAAGAAGAAGGTTTGCGTGTTCTGCAAGGAGAAGATCTCCTACGTCGACTACAAGGACACGAACCTGCTGCGGAAGTTCATCTCCGACCGCGGCAAGATCCGTGCCCGCCGGGTCACCGGCAACTGCACCCAGCACCAGCGTGACGTCGCCACGGCCGTGAAGAACAGCCGTGAGATGGCGCTGCTGCCCTACACCTCCACCGCGCGATAAGGGAAGGGTGACCGAGTCATGAAGATCATCCTCACCCACGAGGTCTCCGGCCTCGGCACCGCCGGTGACGTCGTGGACGTCAAGGACGGTTACGCCCGTAACTACCTGGTTCCGCGTGGTCTGGCGATCCGCTGGACCAAGGGCGGCGAGAAGGACGTCGAGCAGATCCGCCGCGGTCGTCGCATCCGCGAGATCGCCACGATCGAGCAGGCCAACGAGGTCAAGGCGCGGCTTGAGGGCGTCAAGGTGCGTCTGAAGACGCGCGCCGGTGACGCGGGCCGTCTGTTCGGCTCCGTCACCCCGGCCGACATCGCTTCGGCGATCAAGGACGCGGGTGGCCCCGACGTGGACAAGCGCCGGATCGAGGTGGGCGCCCCGATCAAGACCCTGGGCGCGCACCAGGTGTCGGTCCGTCTGCACGCCGAGGTTGCCGCCAAGGTGGGCGTCGAGGTCATCGCCGCCTGACCGATGTTTCGGCTGTGTTCGGCACAGCATGATTGAGGGCCGCGACCCACGCCGGGGTCGCGGCCCTCGGGCTTATCGGGCTCAGTCACGCACCGCGCCGGTGATGATCCAGCGGCCCGAGCGGGCGCGCAGCCACAGGGTGACCAGCCGGACCGACATCATCAGCGCCATGGTCCACCACAGGGCCGTGAGGCCACCGCCGAGAGCGGGCACCAGTAGCGCGACCGGGGCGAAGACGGCCAGCGTGACGATCATCGCCCAGGCCAGATAACCGCCGTCTCCCGCACCCATCAGCACCCCGTCCAGGACGAAGACGACCCCGGCCACCGGCTGGATGACGGCCGTTACCAGCAGGGCGGGCAGCAGGGTGTCCCGCACCGCCGGATCCGAGGTGAACAGAGGGATGAACAGCGGGCGGGCCGCGATGACCATCAGCCCGAGCACCACCCCGGACGCGATGCCCCACTGGACCATCCGGCGACAGGCGACGCGCGCTCCCTCGGCGTCGCCCGCCCCCAGGTAACGCGCGATGATCGCCTGGCCCGCGATCGCGATGGCGTCCAGGGCGAACGCCAGCAGGGTCCACAGGGACAGGACGACCTGGTGGGCGGCGATCTCGTCGTCGCCGAGGCGGGCGGCCATCGCGGTCACGATCACCATGACGGCGCGCAGGGCCAGCGTACGGACCAGCAGCGGCACCCCCGCGTGGGCACAGGCCCGTATCCCGGCCAGGTCCGGACGCAGCGAGGCGCCATGGCGCCTGGCGCCTCGTACGACCACGGTGAGATAGACACCGGCCATGGCGCACTGGGCGATCACCGTGCCCCAGGCTGAGCCCGCGATGCCGAGTCCGGCGCCGTAGACCAGGGCGGCGTTCAGGGCGGCGTTGGCCGTGAAACCGCCGATGGCGACGTACAGCGGGGTGCGGGTGTCCTGGAGACCACGGAGCACACCCGTGGCGGCGAGCACGACCAGCATCGCGGGGATGCCGAGCGCGCTGATGCGCAGATAGGTGACGGCATGGGGGGTCGCGGTGCCCGAGGCGCCGAAGAGGCCGACGAGGTCCGGGGCGGTGGGCAGGGTGACGGCGATGACGGTGCCGCCGATGAGAAGGGCGAGCCAGATGCCGTCCAGTCCCTGGCGGAGCGCTCCGGCCGGATCGCCGGCGCCGACGCGGCGGGCCACGGCAGCCGTGGTGGCATAGGCGAGGAAGACGAAGATGTTGACGGCGGTGGTGAGAAGGGCGGCGGCAACGCCGAGTCCGGCGAGCTGCGGGGTGCCGAGGTGGCCGACGACGGCGCTGTCGGCCATCACGAAGAGGGGCTCCGCCACCAGCGCGGCGAAGGCGGGGAGGGCGAGCGCGACGATCTCGCGATCGTGTCGCCGGGCGGTCTTCCGCTCGGTCACGGGGGCCAGAGTCATGAGGGCAATCTAATCTTCCACAGGTAAGAGACACAACCGCAGGGCATCCCTTACATGCGAGGGCGTGGGACGCTCTTCTCTGCGCCGTTTGTCGTGATCTTGATCCGGGCGCCGAAGTTTTTCTCCTACACAGCCCCTGGGCGAAGAAACTGCAGGTCAGGGGTGTAGGCCTGAGGTGATTGTGTGTTTGTCCACAGCACTGTCCCCTGCCCCGTGCACAGGATCGCGGGACTTCTCCACAGGATGGCCCCCATCATCCACATGCCCTGTGGATAACCAAGTTGGCTGAGGGGGGAGACGGGCCTACCGTGGTCCGGCGCCCGCCGCCTGTTCCGGCCTCGATTCCTCCGAACCCGATGCGTCGGAACCGGAAGTCGGGCGCCCTGTTTGTCATAGCCGTGGCGTAAGAAAGAGACGCGCGGTGAGGTCCGCACCGCGGACGGGAGGAGGTGGCCGGGTGAGCATGCCCGAGCCCATGGACGACCCCTGGGCGGACTCCGGCCCGGTCGAGCGGTTCCCTTCCCCCCGGTTCCGCCGCGGCGAGGGCGGCCGCGGCGAAGGCGGCCGCGGCCGTGACGAGCAGCATGAGCGCGGCCGGGAGTCGGGTGCCTGGGAGGGGGCGGGCTTCGAGCGCGTTCCGCCGCAGGACCTGGACGCCGAGCAGTCGGTCCTGGGCGGCATGCTGCTGTCCAAGGACGCCATCGCCGACGTCGTCGAAGTCCTCAAGGGCAACGACTTCTACCGCCCCGCCCACGAGACGGTCTACCAGGCCATCCTCGACCTCTACGCCAAGGGGGAGCCGGCCGACCCGATCACGGTCGCCGCCGAGCTCACCAAGCGCGGCGAGATCGCCCGCGTCGGCGGCGCCTCGTATCTCCACACCCTCGTCCAGTCGGTCCCCACCGCTGCCAACGCCGAGTACTACGCCGAGATCGTCCATGAGCGCGCGGTGCTGCGCCGCCTGGTCGAGGCCGGCACCCGCATCACCCAGATGGGATACGCGGCGGACGGCGATGTGGATGAGATCGTCAACAACGCCCAGGCGGAGATCTACGCCGTCACCGAGCAGCGCACCAGCGAGGACTATCTGCCGCTCGGCGACATCATGGAGGGCGCGCTCGACGAGATCGAGGCCATCGGCTCCCGTAGCGGCCAGATGTCCGGCGTGCCCACCGGCTTCACCGACCTGGACGCGCTGACGAACGGGCTGCACCCCGGCCAGATGATCGTCATCGCCGCCCGGCCCGCGATGGGCAAGTCCACCCTCGCCCTGGACTTCGCGCGCGCCTGCTCCATCAAGAACAACCTGCCCAGCGTCATCTTCTCCCTGGAGATGGGGCGCAATGAGATCGCCATGCGACTGCTGTCCGCCGAGGCCCGGGTGGCGCTGCACCACATGCGGTCCGGGAGCATGACGGACGAGGACTGGACGCGGCTCGCCCGCCGTATGCCCGATGTGTCCGCCGCTCCCCTCTACATCGACGACTCCCCGAACCTGTCGATGATGGAGATCCGGGCCAAGTGCCGCCGTCTCAAGCAGCGCAGCGATCTGCAGCTGGTGGTCATCGACTATCTGCAGCTGATGCAGTCCGGCGGCGCGCGGCGTCCGGAGAGCCGCCAGCAGGAGGTCTCGGACATGTCGCGAAACCTCAAGCTGCTGGCCAAGGAGCTGGAAGTCCCGGTCATCGCGCTCTCGCAGCTCAACCGCGGACCCGAGCAGCGCACGGACAAGAAGCCCATGGTCTCCGACCTGCGTGAGAGTGGTTCCATCGAGCAGGACGCCGACATGGTCATCCTGCTGCACCGAGAGGACGCGTACGAGAAGGAGTCGCCGCGCGCGGGCGAGGCGGACCTGATCGTGGCCAAGCACCGTAATGGCCCGACGGCCACGATCACGGTCGCCTTCCAGGGGCATTACTCGCGCTTTGTGGACATGGCCCAGACCTGATCGAGCGTTCAGGGCCGCGAGAGCCCCAGTTCGGGTTGCGGTTCCGGTTCCGGTTGCCGCGCTGGTGCGGCGTTCGGTTCCCACAGTTTGGTGGTCCGTACGTAGCCGTAGACCACTGAGGCCATCGCCAGTATGAGAAGTGGTCCGAACGCCCACGGATGTTCGGCCATCTCCCTCGGCAGATAGCGATATGACACCAAGAGCGCGGCGAAGACCACTGTGCCGTAAGCGACCAGCTGGATTCCCGACCGGTCCCAGCCGCGGTCGAGCGAGCGCAGCGCTGCCTCGACCGTGAGCGCGAACACGACGCCGGCGATGAGATCCACGCCGTAGTGGTAGCCGAAGCCCAGGGTTGCGCTGAGCGTGGCGATCAGCCAGAAGGTGCCGGCGAATCGCAGAATGCGTGGGCCCTTGCGGGAATGGATGAAGATCGCGGTAGCCCATGCTGTGTGCAGGCTGGGCATGCAGTTACGGGGGGTGATGTCGTCGTATGTCACCGGGTGCAGGGCGTTGATCGGCGGTGGCGTGTCCGGCCACAGGTTGGCTATCGCCCAGTGCTCGCCGCCGGTGCCGAAGGCGCCGGTGCCGTAGGCGAAGACCGGCCCGACCACCGGGAAGATCATGTAGATGGCCGGCCCGAGGAGGCCGATCACCAGAAAGCTGCGCACCAGATGATGGCGCGGGAAGCGGCGCTCGACCGCCACCTTACGCAGCTGGTACATCGAGACGACGACCGCGGCCACCGCAAGCTGAGCGTAGACGGAGTCGAGAAGATGGGTGCCGATCGGGCCGGTGGCCCTGACGATCCGGCCTGCCAGCCACGACGGGTTGCCCAGCGCATGAT
This sequence comes from Streptomyces sp. ME19-01-6, assembly GCF_033793745.1. Taxonomy (NCBI): domain Bacteria; kingdom Bacillati; phylum Actinomycetota; class Actinomycetes; order Kitasatosporales; family Streptomycetaceae; genus Streptomyces; species Streptomyces sp. ME19-01-6. The sequence goes on from NZ_JARAXF010000005.1 coordinate 380,832, forward strand.
CGGCGGCTGCCAGGTACGGGTCGAGCACCGCCGGGCGGGCCTTGGATGTGATGAGCAGCCAGGTGTCGCCGGTCTTGCGGCCGGCCACCAGCAGCAGGCCCAGCCCGACGCCCTTCAGCAGCAGGGCCCGTTCCTGGCCGGTGCGGCGCGTGACAGCGATGACCGCATAGCCCAGAATCACCCACAACGCGCCGTTGCCGAAACTCAACTTGGCGTCGACCGCCCACCGCACCAGCAAGAAGATGACGTCGATGCCGATCGCGACACCAGCCGCGATGAACCGTTGCCGCCAGGTGAGCACCACCATCATCAGCGCCATACTGGCGTAGAGCAGAAACCCCGATTTGGGGGCGAATATCACCTCTTGCACCTGGCTGGTCATCGGCCCCGGTAGGCCGTAGTGACGTGCGGCGATCTCCAGTGTGATGAAGAATCCGAGGGTCACCACACCCGCCACGGCCCACAGTATTGCCCGTGGTTGACGCCACGCGGCGAACGTGATTCTGCGGTTTATTCGCGAAAACACCCGCGATGCTATAGGTATCAACTGTTTGGCCGATTTGGTCGATGTTGGCTAAATAGGTTACTCATCGGGCTGGATGGCATGGTTTTCCGGTGAAGGATGGGCAATGAGGGCGCTCGTCGTGAGTTCGAGCATGCTATCGGAGCGGTCAGGGCGGGGTTCGTTGGTAACGGGTGGTGCGAAGGTCATCGGCCCTGGTGGAGCGGGCTGGCCCGACTGGCCCGTGGAGTTGACCTGTCAGACGTAGGGTGCGGGCATGACCGCGACCTGGGAAGAGACCGCACAGCCACTGCCCGCCACCCGCCGCGCCCTGCTCCGCCGGATCGCCGTCGGCCAGACCGAGGGCCGCGTCCCGTCGCTGGTGGGGGCCGTGGTGCGGGACGGACGGCTGTGGTGGGCGGGCGCGCGCGGTGAGGTGGGCCGGCAGGCGCCCGACACTGACACCCAGTACCGCATCGGGTCGCTCACCAAGACCTTTGTGGCGGTGCTGGTGATGCGGCTGCGCGACGAGGGGCTGCTGTATCTCGGCGACCCGCTCTCCCGCCACCTGGACGTGCCGGAGGCCGGGGACGCGACCATCGCCCAACTGCTCTCCCACACCTCGGGCCTGGCAGCGGAGCCCCGCGGCCCATGGTGGGAGCGGACGCCGGGCGAACTGCGCCCCAAGACGGCCGACATCTTCGGGGAGCGTCCGCTGCGGCACCCCGCAGGCCGCCGCCACCACTACTCCAACCCCGGCTTCGCGCTGCTGGGCGCGCTCGTCGAGCGGCTGCGCGGCGCGCCCTGGGACGAGGTGCTGCGGCGTGAGGTGCTGGAGCCGCTGGGGATGGCGCGCACCTCGCCCATGCCCCAGGCCCCGCACGCCGAGGGCTGGGCGGTGCACCCCTGGGCGGATGTGCTGCTGCCCGAACCCGCCGTGGACACCGGCCGGATGGCGCCGGCCGGGCAGCTGTGGTCGACGGCCGCCGACCTGGCCCGGTTCGCCGCCTTCCTGATGGATGGGGACGAGCGGGTGCTGGACCCCCGGACGCTGGCCGAGATGCGGGCCCCGGCGGCCGCACCCGAGGGCGACGACTGGGACGGCGGATACGGGTTCGGCATCCAGCTGACCCGCCGCGACGGCCGCCTCCTCATGGGCCACACCGGCTCCATGCCGGGCTTCCTGGCCACCCTGTGGGCGAGTCCGGAGGACGGGCTGGCCGGGATCGCGCTGGCCAACGCCACCTCCGGGCTCGCGGTCGGCGCCGTCGCCGCCGACCTCGTACGGATCGCGGCCGAGCACGAGCCTCCCGTACCCGCGCCCTGGCGCCCGCTGCCCGAGGCCGATCCGGAGCTGGTGGCCCTGACCGGGCCCTGGTACTGGGGCCCCACCCCCTTCCTGCTGCATCTGCGCCCCGAGCGGGGTCTTGAGCTGCGCCCGCTGAACGGTAAGGGGCGCGGCTCGCGGTTCCGGGCGGAGCCGGACGGCACCTGGACCGGGCTCGACGGGTATTACGCGGGCGAGACGCTGCGCGTGGTGCGGGGCGCGGGCGGCGGTTCGTACGGCGGCGACAGCGTCCATCTCGACCTGGGGACCTTCGTCTTCACGCGGGAGCCGTACGAGGCGGATGGCGCGGTGCCGGGCGGGGTGGACCCGAAGGGGTGGCGTCCGGGGGCGTGAGAGCGCGGTCCCGCGTGCCTGACCCCCGCATGTCTGAATCCCCGCGTGCCTGACCCTGGCGGTGGTACGAAGCGGCGGGGGCTGGGTGGCCCCGGCGTGCCGTCGCAGGCTGATCTCACCAACTCACGTCCGGCGGGCCCGCGTCCGCCACGTCTGAAGGAGATCCGCCGTGCGCCCTTCCGCGCTCCGCGTCGGTGCGTCCCTGCTCGCCCTGACCGCAGTCACAGCCGCCTCCGCCTCCGCCTCCGCAACTGCCCGGCCGGGGACCGCCGCCCGGCCCGGGACCACCTGGGCGGCCGGGTGGGCCGCCCCGGTCCAGCGCCCCAGTGAGGGCTTCGAGGAGAACTGGGCCTCCACGGGCTTCGCCGACCAGACCGTGCGCCAGGTCGTGCGGGTGACCGGCGGTGGCACCGCGGCCCGGATCAGGCTGTCGAACCTGTACGGCACCGAGCCGCTGCGCATCGCGGGCGCGACCATCGCCCGGACCGCGAGCGGCGCGTCGGTCGAGGCCGGGAGCCTGCGCAGGCTGACCTTCGGGCACCGGGGGGCGGTGACGGTCCCGGCGGGCGGCGAGGCGGCCAGCGACGCGGCGCCGGTGCGCGTGGCGCCCTTCGAGTCGCTGACGGTGACGCTGTACTTCGCCGAGCCGACCGGTCCGGCCACGTTCCACGCCCAGGCGTACGCGAAGAGCTACCGCGCGGAGGGCGACCACGGCGCCGACCGCACGGGCGCGGCGTTCACCGCGGGCACCCACTCCTGGTACTACCTCTCGGACGTGGAGGTGACCGGCGGCACCGGACGGCGCGGCTCCGTGGTCGCCTTCGGCGACTCCATCACCGACGGCTTCGGCTCCTCCTACGACGCCAACAGCCGCTGGCCGGACCTGCTGGCGGAGCGCCTGGCGGCCGCCGGCACCCCGCGCCCGGTCCTCAACTCCGGGATCGGCGGCAACCTGCTGCTGCACGACTCGCCCTGGTACGGGGACCGGGCGGGCGCCCGGTTCCGGCGCGATGTGCTGGACAAGCCGGGCGTCAGGTCGGTGATCCTGCTGCAGGGGCTCAACGACATCGGGTTCAGCGAGGTGGATCTGCCCACCTACAAGCCCAATCCGCAGGTCTCCGCCGAGCAGGTGATCGCCGGCTACCGCGAGCTGATCGCTCGGGCCCACGCCCGGGGCATCAGGGTCGTGGGAGCGACGATCCTGCCGTTCAAGGGCGCCGAGTACCACACGGCGCGCTCCGAGGCGAAGCGCGCAGCGATCAACGAATGGACCCGCACCTCCGGGGAGTTCGACGCGGTCGCCGACTTCGCCGAGGTCATGGCCTCGCCGTCGGATCCGCTGGCGCTCGACCCGGCGTACGACAGTGGGGACCACAAGCACCCCAACGACGCGGGCTACCGGCGCATGGCCGAGGCGATCGACCTCGACGCGCTCTGAGGCCGCCCCGAAGGCGAACCGAGCCTCAAAAAAGGGAGGGCTCAGAGCGCGAGCTTGAACCCCACGTGCGAGGCCTCGAAGCCGAGGCGCTCGTAGAAGCGGTGGGCGTCGGTACGGGTCGCGTCCGAGGTGAGCTGCACCAGTACACAGCCCTCGCGGCGCGACGCGTCGATGGCCCACTGGATCAGCTGCGTGCCGAGCCCGCCGCCGCGCTCGTCGGCGTGGATGCGGACGCTCTCGATGATCGAACGGGTGGCGCCGCGCCGGGAGAGGCCGGGGATGACGGTGAGTTGGAGGGTGCCGACGGTGCGGCCGTCCCGTACGGCGACGACGAGGTGCTGGCCCGGGTCGCGGGCGATCCGCTCGAACGCCGCCCGGTAGGGGGCCAGGTCGTCCGGAGACTCGCGCCGGGCGCCGAGCGGATCGTCGGCCAGCATGGCCACGATGGCGGGTATGTCGTCGGCGGTCGCGCGGCGGATGTCGACGTCGCTCATGGCGGGCAGCCTACGCGGGGGCCCACAGCCCTTCGACGGCCGCGACCAGCGGGGCCAGCTCGGGCCGTGCGGCGGCGTCCTGGAGTGCTTCGCGCAGCGCGGCGTCGTTGGTCGGGCGGGCCTGGTCGAGCAGTTCCCGGCCCGCCGCCGTGACCTCGGTGTAGATGCCGCGGCGGTCGTCCGGGCAGATGTAGCGGGACAGCAGCCCGCGGTCCTCCAGGCGGCTGACCAGGCGGGTGGTGGCGCTCTGGCTGAGGACGACGGACTCGGCGAGCTGGCGCATCTGCAGATGGCCGCCCTCGCCGTCGTGCTGCTCGCTGAGCACGTTCAGTACTGAGAACTCGCGGACGCTCAGCCCGTGCCGGGCCTGCAGCGCGCGCTCGACGTGCGTCTCGATGCGGCCGTGCAGGGCGGACAGGGCGCACCAGCCCTGGGCGAGGGCCCGCCCGCCGGGCAGCGGGCCGCCGGGCAGCGGCTCGTCGGTCAGCGCGTCCGGCATGGGACCCCTCCTTGGGTGTGGTGCCCCCAGGGTAGTCCACTTGACGAAAAAGACAGCGCTTGCAAATAAAGCGCGTCTGCAATTATTGTCAACGCGTTCAAAGCCTCCATGCAATCGTGCGATCGTTCTGAGGACCCTGACATGCCTCTCGCCCTGCTGGCGCTTGCCATCGGCGCCTTCGGCATCGGCACCACCGAATTCGTGATCATGGGACTGCTGCCCGAGGTGGCGGACGAGTTCCATGTCTCCATCCCCACCGCCGGATACGCGACCACCGGCTACGCCATCGGTGTCGTCGTCGGCGCCCCGCTGCTGACCCTGCTCGGCACCCGGCTGACCCGTAAGCGGATGCTGATGACGCTGATGGGGCTGTTCATCGCGGGCAATCTGCTCTCCGCGCTCGCCCCCGCCTTCGTGCTGCTGCTCGCCGGGCGGGTGCTCGCCTCGTTCGCGCACGGCGCCTTCTTCGGCATCGGCGCGGTGGTCGCCGCCGACCTGGTCGCCCCCCACAAGCGGGCCCAGGCCATCGCCACCATGTTCACCGGCCTGACCGTCGCCAACGTCGTCGGCGTGCCCATGGGCACCTGGATCGGCCAGACCCTCGGCTGGCGCGCCGCCTTCCTCGCCGTCGCCGGGCTCGGCGTGCTCGGCCTGGCCGGCATCGCCGCCCTCGTCCCCCGCCGACCCGGCCCGGCCACCGCCCGCCTCGGCCAGGAGCTCGCGGCCTTCCGCAACCCGCAGGTGTGGCTGGCGATGACCACGACCGTGCTCGGCTTCGGCGGGGTCTTCGCCGCCATCACCTACATCACGCCGATGATGGTGGACGTGGCGGGCTACGCCGACTCCTCCGTGACCTGGCTGCTCGTCCTCTTCGGCCTCGGCCTGGTCGGCGGCAACCTCATCGGCGGGCGCTACGCCGACCGGGCCCTGATGCGGATGCTGTACCTCACCCTCGGCGGGCTCGGCGTCGTCCTGGCCGCGTTCAGCTTCACCGCCCACAGCAAGATCGCGGCCGCCGTCACCATCGTGCTGGTCGGAGCCTTCGGCTTCGCGACCGTGGCGCCGCTGCAGAAGCGGGTCATGGACCAGGCTCCGAACGCGCCGACGCTCGCCTCGGCGGCCAACATCGGTGCCTTCAACCTGGGCAACGCCCTGGCCGCCTGGCTCGGCGGGCTCGTCATCTCCGCGGGGATGGGCTACACCGCGCCCAACTGGGTCGGCGCGCTCATGGCCTTCGCGGCGCTCGCCACCGCCGTCCTTTCGGCCAGGCTCGAACGGCGCACCGCGCGCGCCGGGCGGGTCGTCGCCGCGGGCGGCGTCCCCGCCGCCTCTGCCACCGACGAGACGAGGGCGGGCGCGGCAGCCGTACGCTGACCCGACCGCCCTCGCCCGCCCCGGTATCCGGCCGCCGCAGGCCCTCCCGCCACGCCTCCGTCACGCCTGTGAGCGGACCTGCGAGCGGGCGGCCACGCGGCGGCCGGACCGCGCTCCGGACCCGGACCCGGCGCCGGAGGGACGGCTGCCGGCCCGCAGCCGACGGCCGCGCGCCGTCAGCCCCCACGGCTTGAGGACCGAGATGGCGGTGAGGAACAGATAGACGCCCAGCGCCACCGAGGGCGCGATGACGAGATCGGCCGCGGAGGGCACGGCCCGGCCCGCCGAGGCGTCGGCCGCAGCCGAGGCGATCTCGGCCCGCAGCGCGAAGACGGAGGCGCCGACCGCGGGCACCGTCAGCCAGAACTTGGTGTACACCCAGCGGTACCGGGCCAGCCCCCAGGGCGTGCCGAGCGACAGCGCCACCCCGCTCAGCAGGGACGCCAGGCTGATCGGCGCGATCAGCCAGTCGCCGAAGATCTTCATGGCGCGGTAGGCGGCCTCGGCGGTGTCCGCCGATCCGGAGGCCGCCCCCGCGATGCCGAGCGCGAGCAGACAGAGGGTGAGCCCGAGCCAACCGACGGAGACGACGACATGGACGACCAGAAGGGCCCTGCGGGCGGGGCGCGAAAGGTTCGGCTGCATTCCTCCACGGTCGTGCGCGGCGCGCCGTACCGCGTCTGACGGCGGGAGTATCCGCCCGTACTCCCGCCGTACTCCGCGCCCGCGGCACTCCCGCCCACCGGGCGCAAGCCGGGCCGTGGACAAGCCCTAGGCTCAGCTTCCATGACCAGACTGCATCTGTTCGATCTGGACGGGACGCTCATCCACGGCTCGGCCGCGGCCGTCGAGATATCCCGTCAGCTGGGGGTGGAGCGGGAGATCGACGAGCTGGAGCGGGCATTCGCGGCCGGGGGGCTGAGCACCGCCCAGTTCGCGCAGCGGGCCTGCGCGCTGTGGGGGGAGCTGACGGATCGGCATGTGGCGGAGGCGTTCGAGGGGGCGCCGTGGCTGGTGGGGATCCGTGAGGTGTGGGCGGACATCCGGGAGCGAGGCGAGCGCTGCGCGGTGATTTCGCTCTCGCCCGGCTTCTTTGTGGAGCGGCTGCTGGAATGGGGCGCGGACGCCGCGCACGGGTCGCGCTGGCCGGCCGTGCCGTTCCGCGAGCCGTTGGATCCGGAGGGCATCCTCACCCCGGCGGCGAAGGTGCGAATCGCCGATGAACTCTGTGCGAAGTTCGGCCTGAGCAGGGAGGACTGTGTCGCTTACGGCGATTCGATGTCGGATGCGGAGCTGTTCGCCGTGGTGCCGCTCTCGATCGCGGTCAACGCCGACCATCATGTGAGCGAAATCGCATCGTGCGGCTATACCGGCCGCGATCTGCGGGAGGCCTACGAATTGGCTGGTAACTAACGGTAATTACGATGGTTCCCCGGTGTAACGGAGCCGCTGGACTTGGGGCTTGTTAATTCATCCGAGCCCGGTAGGGTCGGGTCCGGGTTCTGCGCGGCGGCTGTGTCGCAAGGGCTACATCGGGGCAATCCAGCCTAACGGAACACAGGTGCCGTTACCTGGAGTTCCGGCTATGTGTCCTGTCCGGCGAACAAGCATGGCATGCTGCCCATGGAGAAGCACGGGGCGGGCCGTCCGGACCAATCTCACCTGAACCGGTGGAACAGAGCGGGGAATTGCGGGCACATTCCGGCTTCGGAAGTGCGAAGACCGACAGAAAGATGTTCGAGGCGAGGCAACCATGGACGCTCCGACCACCACGTCGTCGGCCGGCAACGACGGTACCGGCGGCACCGGCGGAAGCAGTGGCGACTGGGGCTGGTTCACCCCGAGCAGGAGGCGGGACGAGGACGAGTCCCCGGGCCCGGACCAGGAGGCCGACCGGCGGCCGCCCAGCCGTCCGGTGAGCCCGATACGCCCGGTCGGCACGGGCGTCGACCGCCGTACCCCGCCCCCCGCCCCGGCGCCGCCCGCGCAGACCGCGCCGCCCGCCCCGGCCCCTCCCGGGGCCGGGACGCCGCCGGCCTCCGACGAGTGGAACAGGCCCGCGCGCCGGGACCACGCCCCGCTCGCCGAGGCCCGGCCCGCCGCCGTACCGGAGCGCGAGGAGCACCAGCGCCCCGACGAGGCGCCCGGCGCGCAGGACGTACGGCCGGCGTCCGCGTTCTCCGAAGACCCCACCGCCTCGCCCGACGCGATCCTCATCCGCCGCACGATGGCCGAGATCGAGCCCGTCGCGGACAAGGTCACCTCGTACTTCTACGCGCTGCTCTTCGTCCAGCACCCCTACCTGCGGCCCCTGTTTCCCGCCGCGATGGACACCCAGCGGGACCGGCTCTTCAGGGCCCTGCTGACCGCCGCCAAGCTGGTGGACGATCCGGACATCCTCACCGAGTACCTCTCGGGGCTCGGCCGCGGCCACCGCAAGTACGGCACCCAGCCGGAGCACTACCCGGCCGTCGGCGAGTGCCTGATCGGCGCGCTCACCCGCTATGCGACCGGGACCTGGAGCGATGAGGCCGAGGGCGCCTGGGTCCGGGCGTACACCGCCATCTCGCAGATCATGATCGACGCGGCCGCCGAGGACGAGCTGCGCGCGCCCGCGTGGTGGCAGGCCGAGGTCGTCGGCCATGAGCTGCGCACCCAGGACATCGCCGTCGTCACCGTGCGCCCCGACCAGCCGTACCCCTTCCTCGCCGGGCAGTACACATCCCTGGAGACCCCCTGGTGGCCCCGGGTGTGGCGGCACTACTCCTTCGCCTCGGCGCCCCGCCCGGACGGTCTGCTGTCCTTCCACGTCAAGGCGGTGCCGGCCGGCTGGGTGTCCTCGGCGCTGGTGCACCGCGCCCGCCCCGGCGATGTGATCCGCCTCGGCCCTCCGGCCGGCTCGATGACGGTCGACCACTCCACCGACAACGGTCTGCTCTGCCTGGGCGGCGGCACCGGCATCGCGCCGATCAAGGCCCTGATCGAGGACGTCGCCGAGCGCGGCCGCAACCGCCCGGTCGAGGTCTTCTACGGCGCCCGCAGCGACCACGACCTCTACGACATCGACACCATGCTGCGGCTGGCGCAGACGCACCACTGGCTCTCGGTCCGCCCGGTCGTCTCCGACAGCCCGACGAACGGGATCAGCGGCCGGCTCCCGGACGCCGTCCGCCAGTACGGCCCGTGGAATACCTTCGACGCGTACCTGTCCGGGCCGCCCGGGATGATCCGCAGCGGTGTGGACACCCTGAGAGGCATCGGGATCCCGTCCCACCGCATACGACATGACTCCCTCGAAGAGCTCGTCGCGGCGGGGGACTAGCGGGCGACTGCAACACGGCGGGGGGCCGCGACGCAGTAGTGAGCAGTGAGGAGCAGGGGACTGGGGGGCCGGGAGAGCAGTGTTTCACTGACTCGAGCGATCGCAGGATGAGGGACAAGTGAGCGTGGACGACGTCGAGCACGAGAGGGCGACGACGGAGACGACGGCGATGGCGGCGACGGCATGGACCGCGCCGGCCGTTGCCCCCACGGGCGACATGGACCGTACGAGACGTCCGGGCAGCGATGGCGAACACCTGCTGCAGCGGCGCCTGGGCACGGGCGATCGCGCCGACCGCTTCTACGACGAGCAGGTGCTGGACCGGCTCAACGACCGGATGCGCGAGTTCGTGGGCCGCCAGGAGATGTTCTTCCTGGCGACGTCCGACCGGCAGGGCGAGTGCGACAGCACTTTCCGGGCCGGGCCGCCCGGATTTCTACGGGTGTTCGACGACCGGACCCTGGCCTACCCCGAATACCGGGGCAACGGCGTCCTGGCCAGCCTTGGGAACATCGAGGAGAACCCCCATCTCGGCATTCTCCTGATCGACTTCCTGCGCGACCGGATCGGTCTGCACATCAATGGCCGGGCGCGGGTCGTGGAGGACGCCGAGATGCGCGCCGTCCACCCCGGGCTGCCGGTCGACCCGGTGCCGGGGCGGCGGGCCGTGGTGTGGGTCGAGGTGACGGTCGAGGAGGCGTACATCCACTGCGCCAAGCACATCCCGCATCTGCAGAAGGCGCCCGCCCAGCGGCGGCACAGCGCTGGTGTCGGCGCCGGCGTCGGCACTGGGGTCGGCAGCGGGGTCGGCGCCAGAGCCGACGGCGCCCCCGACCGGGACCGCGACTGGGGTACGGACGACGTCAAGCGCAAGGGCGGCGACTTCTTCGGCGCGGCCGCCGACGTACGCGAGGGCCGGCGCACACCCGTGGTCGGCCGGGAGCCGGAGGGGGACCAGGACTCGGAACCCGCGCGCTCCGAGGAGTGGCAGCGGGAGGCCGAGCGCGTGCTGGCCAGGGCGCGGGAGCGGGCGCCGGAGGGTGCCGGGCAGCCGTTCAGCGGCTGGTTCCGGTAGCCGCTGGTTCCGGTAGCGGTGGTGGGGGCGGGGTCAGCCCAGGTCGTCGGCGAGCAGCGCCAGCACGCCTTCGATGTTCGCGTCGAGATACGCGCGCAGTGACGGCGGCACCACCCCCACCGAGGCGATCCCCTCGCGGGTGAAGGGGACGCGCACCACCTCGTACTCCCCGCAGGGCTCGTCCACCTCCGGGCCGTGCCGCCGTGACAGGTCCATGGACCCCAGGCGGCAGACGAAGAAGTGCTGCACCTTCACGCCGGGCGAGCTCTCGTCGGGGTGCGGGACGGTGTCGACGAAGGCGGGCACCACGTCCGTCACCTTCGCGCCGAGCTCCTCGTCGACCTCGCGGTGCAGCGCGTCGACGACCGTGGCGTCCTCGGGCTCCATCCCGCCGCCCGGGGTGATCCAGTACGGCTCCTCGCCGGGCTTGGTCCGCTTGATCAGGACCAGTCGGGGCTCGGGGCCACCGGCGAGCAGGATGGCGCGGGCGGTGCGCTTGACCACAGGTCGTTCGGTCATGGTGGAGGTTTGCCGCATGCGTCGCCCGGTGAAACCCTTTACTCACCAGTCAACAGCGGCGCGCAGCAGCCACTCGTGTGCCCGCGCGATGTGCGGCAGGGCGAGCGCACCCGTCCGGATCACCAGGAAGTAGGTGCGCAGCGGCGGCACCGGCGGATTGAGCAGGGCGACGACCTCCCCGGCGTCCAGTGCGTCCATGCACAGATAGCGGGGCAGCACGCCGAGCCCGACGCCCTCCACGACACAGGTGAGCACAGCCCGCAGATCGGGGGCGATGACGGTGCCGGCGGTGATCGGCGGGGTGTCGAAGACGGCCGACCAGTAGCGGGTGATCAGCGGCAGGCTCTCATGGACCTCGACGACCGGCAGCCGCTCCAGCGCGCTGACGCCCTTGACCTGCAACACCGCGGGGCCGCCGAGCCGGGCCGCCCAGCGCGGGGCGGCGACCAGTACATGCTCCTCGTCGCACAGCGGGGCGGCGGCCAGCGGCCGGCCGCGGGGCCGGGCGGTGGTGACGGCCAGGTCGTGGTGGCCGGCGGCCAGCCCCTCGAACAGCTCCTCGGCGCTGCCGAAGGCGCACCGCACCGTCAGCCCCTGGTTGATGAGCGGGGCGAGGGCGGGCAGGACGCGCAGCGCGGTGAACTCAGGGGGGCCGGCGAGGTGCAGGGTGCGGTTGGCGGAGCTGTCGTCGAGCCCGGCCTCGGTGATCTCCAGCAGCGCGTCGAGATGGGGCGCGGCCTTGTGGGCGAGCTCTTCGCCGACGCTGGTGGGCACGACCCCGCGCGCGGTGCGCAGGAACAGGGGGCGGCCCAGCTGGCGCTCGAGGGTGCGGATCTGGCCGGTGACGGCGGGCTGGGAGAGCCCGAGCAGGATGGCGGCGCGGGTGAAGGACCCGGCCCGGTGAACCATGACAAATGTGCGTAAGAGGGCCAGATCCATGCGGTTCCCCTCTGCTCGACGCACCCCCGCCGCTGGCCAACTATAAATATGCCGATAGGTCCATGTCGCTACTGTGATTGGACACTGACGCTGAGTCAACTAGCCTTGTTCAAGCGGTTCTCCATGAGAGAACCGGGGCGTCTCAAGCCACGAGGGGGGAGGCTTGAGACGCCCGTCCGGCATGGCCTGATCCCGAGGGGCGCGCGGTCGGCCGCCGTCAGCCCTGTGCCGCGCCCCGTGCCGCGCCCTGTGCCTCGGCGAGTGCCCGCAGCACATCCGCGATCAGATCGTCCGGGTCCTCGGCACCCACCGAGAAGCGGATGAAGCCGTCCGGCACGGCGTCGCCGCCCCACCGCCCGCGCCGCTCGGCCGTGGACCGTACGCCGCCGAAGCTGGTCGCGTCGTCGACCAGGCGCAGGGCGGCCAGGAAGCGATCGGCGTGCTCCCGGCCGGGGAGGACGAAGGAGACCACACAGCCGAAGCGCCCGCCGCGCATCTGGGCCGCCGCGACGCGGTGCGCGGGGTCGGTCGGCAGCCCGGGGTGGCGCACCCCGGTGACCTCGGGGCGCTCGCGCAGCGCCTCGGCCAGGGCGAGCGCGGTCCGGGCCTGGCGGTCGACGCGCAGCTGGAGGGTGGCCAGGGAGCGGTGCGCGAGCCATGCCTCCATGGGGCCGGGGATCCCGCCGGCCATCTTGCGCCAGGCGCGTACGGAGGCGGCCAGGCCCGGGTCGCGGCAGGTGACATAGCCGAGCAGGACGTCGCCGTGGCCGGTGAGCGCCTTGGTGCCGCTGGCGACGGAGAAGTCCGCGCCGAGGTCGAGGGGGCGCTGGCCGAGCGGGGTGGCCAGGGTGTTGTCGACGGCGACCAGCGCGCCCCGCTCGTGGGCGGCGTCGGCCAGCCGGCGGATGTCGCATACGTCCAGGCCCGGGTTGGCCGGGGACTCGATCCACAGCAGCTTCACGGGCTGCGGTTCGTTATGGGGTCTGCCGCCCGCGTCCGGCGCGCCGTCCAGGAGGGGCAGCTGGGCGTCGCCGCCGGTGGGCGCGGTGCGCACCTCGATGCCGTAGTTCCTCAGCCGCTCGCCGAGCGGGGCCAGGAGCTGATAGCCGTCGGAGGGCAGGACGGCCGCATCGCCCTGCCCCAGCTGGGACAGCAGCACCGCGGAGATCGCGCCCATGCCGGAGGCGAAGACGACGGTCTCGGCGTCGGCGTCGGGCGACTCCAGCTCGCTGATGGCCCGCTCCAACCCGGTCCAGGTGGGGTTGGCGTCCCGGCCGTAGGTGTACGGGCCCTGGCGGACGTCGGCGTCGCCGGGCAGGTGGTAGTGGGCGGCGAAGGCCGGGCCCGGCAGGGTCGGCTCATATGCCTCGGCCTCGGGCAGCCCGGCCCGTACGGCTCGCGTGCCATCGCCTGCCGCGCGCCCGCCAGTGATGTGCTCGCTCGTCATGCGTTCTCTTCCGGGGCGGGTGGTGTGACGGAGGTAACAGGGGCGGCTGAGGCGGCCGGTGCGGGGGTGCCCCGGGTGGCGAGGGCTTCGCTCACCGCGTCCAGCAGCCCCTCGCTCGCCGCCTCGATCATCTCCAGGCACGCCTCGAAGTCGTCCGTCCCGCCGAAGTACGGGTCGGGCACGTCCAGGCCGCCGAGGGCGTCCGGGTTCGCATGTGGGTCGTAGTCGCGCAGCAGCCGCACCTTCGCCGCGTCCTCGGGCGTCGGAGCGAGGGCGCGCAGCTCCCGCAGGTGACCGCTGTCCAGGGCGATCACCAGGTCGAGGGCGGAGAACCACCCGGCCTGGAACTGCCGCGCGATGTGACTCTGCTCATAGCCGTGGGCCGTGAGTACGGAGATGGCGCGCCGGTCCGCCCCGTCGCCCTCGTGCCAGGGGCCGGTACCCGCGCTGTCCACCTCGACGAGGCCGTCGAATCCCGCTTCCCCGGCGTATGCGCGGAAGACGGATTCGGCCATCGGAGAGCGGCATATGTTGCCGGTGCAGACGAAACAGACGCGGTAGGGCGACGGGGCTCTCATGCGTCCCATCATCCTCGACGGGCGCTCAGTCCTTGTCGTCGGGCAGGACGACGTGCAGGGCCCAGGCGACGATGGAGATGATCAGCGCGCCTATCACGGCCGTCCCGAAGCCCTCGACGTGGAAGGCCAGGTCCAGTTTGTCGGCCAGCCAGGAGGTCAGCAGCAGCATCAGGGCGTTGATCACCAGGGTGATCAGCCCGAGAGTGAGAATGAACAGCGGAAAGGCCAGCAGTTTGACCACTGGCTTGACCACGACGTTCACCAGGCCGAACACGAGAGCCACGAGAATGAGCGTGATCGCCTTGCGTCCGGCGTTTTCGCCGGTCAGCGTGATGTCCTTGAGGAGCCAGACGGCCACCCAGAGGGCACCCGCGTTGGCGATCGTCTTGACGAGAAGATTCTTCATGGTTGAGATCGTCGCAGAACAGGTCCCGCGCTGTGCAGGGCCGGGGAGCAAGGGGCGGAGAGGCGAATGAAGGCGTTCCGGCTGGACGAGCTGGAGGCGGAGCGGGCCGCGAACGACGGCGCGTACCTGCAGTTCCTGCGTGAGCGGAACATGTCCGTCGGGCTGTACGCGCTGGACGCGGGGCAGACCGACCCACAGCAGCCGCACCGCCAGGACGAGGTGTACCTGGTGATGAGCGGGCGGGCGTCGATCACGGTGGGGATGGAGACCACACAGGTGGCGCGCGGCAGCGTGGTGTACGTGCCGGCCGGTGTGGCGCACAAGTTCCACCACATCACCGAGGACCTGCGGGTCATGGTGGTCTTCTCTCCCCCTGAGAGCTGATGTGCCCGCCCCGCGTCCCGTAGGGGTCCGGTCAGGGGAGGACGGGGGACGTGGGGCCTGTTTTCGCTTGGCGGCCGTCCTAGCATCGAAGGCGGGGGATCCGGGTCGGCATAGCAGCTGCGGCCCGGACCGACTGGCTCAGCGAAGAAAGCAGGGATCGACGTGGCGACGAAGGGCATACTTCAGGGCTTGCCGTGGTGGGTGACATGGGTCGCGATTCCGATCCTCGTGCTGGCCGTGTTCGGCGGCCTGATCATGAGCGTGGTCGGCTTCGTGGTCAATCTGGTCTTCAAGGCGCTGCTGCTGGTGGCGCTCGTCGCCGGTCTGATCTACCTCGTACGGAAGTTCAGCTCGTCCTCGTCGTCCCGCGGCGACTGGTGACCCGGCGGCGCGGAGGCGTCGCCGCGGGATCCGGGTACGCCGCGCGGGGGATACGCGCGTTCCAAACCTCAGTTTGACGGCACCGTTCCGGTTAGAGTTCGAGTGCTCGACGCCTCCCGTTCCGGGCGTCTGCCTCGCAACACACCCCGGGGGTGCCTGTTGACGAAAGCGAACATGGCCGCGGCCGGTGAACCGGCTTTGAACTCCCACGTCATAGGCCGGCGCCGCCCCGCCCGGCCCGGGACGCGGATCCGCCCGCCCGCGCCGATCTCCTCGATCGCCGCCGTGCGGACAGCCGCGGCAACTCTGGCCATTTCCAGTCCCTCACATGAGGCAAACCGACTCCGCCCCGCAGTCGAGTCGCTACGCTCCAGAGTCGTCCGAGATATCAGCTCCCTCTCAATCCCTATCAATATCTGAAAATTCACTTCTTGTGGCCCGCTGGAGCCAGGCGGACCATGGCGTCAAGAGGCCAGGGCGTTCAAACCTGGCCATTCGCAATCAACTCGGGGCGGCGAACGATGCGTGACATGCGCGACACAGTCCAGGCAGAAGTGACGATGACCTTCCTGGTCTCCCAGGACCTCTCCTTCCGGATCCCGGTCGAGCTGTCCTACGACAGCAGCGACCCGTACGCAGTCGAGATCACCTTCCACCTGCCCGGCGACGCGCCCGTCAGCTGGGCCTTCGCCCGGGAGTTGCTACTGGACGGGCTGAGCAAACCCTCGGGCGAGGGCGATGTACGCATCGCCCCGGCCTCACCGGAGGGGGTTTCGGACGTCTTCATCAGACTCCAAGTGGGAGCCGAACGGGCCCTGTTCCGGGCCGGCGCCGCCCCGCTGGTGGCCTTCCTGGATCGCACGGACCGGGTGGTTCCGTTCGGCCAGGAGCAGGCGGCCTGCGATCCGGTCGGCGACCTGGACGCGGAACTCGACCGGATCCTCGCGGAGGACCGGTACGCCGGCTAGCGGCGGCACCTCTTTGGGGGCGGCTCGGTTCTCCCCCGGCTACCGCTGGGAGGTGCCCCCGGCCGCACTCAGCGTCCGCGCGCGCGGCGTCGTCGTCCGCGCCCGCCCCGGCCCCCGTGGCCCCCCTGCTCCGCGCCGCCCTGTGGCGCGCGGTCCGCGGAGACCACGAGCGCGGCAAGCGCGGTGGTCACCGGCACCGAGGCGACGAGGCCGATGCTGCCCACGAGCGTCCGTACGATCTCCTGCGCGACGATCTCGCTCGTCGCCACCGTCCCCACGCCGCTGTCCGCGATCGAGAACAGGAGCAGCAGCGGCAGCGAGGCGCCCGCGTACGCGAGCACCAGGGTGTTCACGACGGACGCGATATGGTCCCGCCCGATGCGCATCGCGGCCGCGTACAGCTTGCGCCAGCCCGCCGTGGGGTCCGCCTCCCTGAGCTCCCACACCGCGGAGGTCTGGGTGACGGTCACGTCGTCCAGCACCCCCAACGACCCGATGATCACCCCGGCCAGCAGCAGACCGCGGATCTCGATGTTCGGATAGAGGCCGTGGACCAGCCCCGTCTGGTCGTCGGTGTTGCCCGTCAGGCTCGCCCAGCCGATGAACAGCGAGCCCAGCAAGCCGATCAGCAGCAGTGAGGTGAGCGTGCCGAGCACGGCGACGGACGTACGAGCCGTCAGCCCATGGCACATGTACAGCGCGATGAGCATGATCGCGCTGCCCCCGACCACCGCGACGACCAGCGGGTTGGAGCCGTCCAGGATCGCCGGGAGGATGAACTGCGTCAGCACCCCGAAGCTGACCGCCAGCGCCACCAGCGCGAAGACGCCGCGCAGCCGCCCGACGGCCACGACCGCGAGCGCGAACAGCCCGGCGAGCAGCGCCATGGGCAGCGTCCGGTCGACGTCCGAGACGGAGTACTGCAGATTCTTCGGCGCCTTGGGCGCGTACGCCAGCTTCAGCTTCTGACCGGCGGAGTAGGTACGGGACGCGTTCGGCTGTACGATTTCCTCAAATCTGCGTCCTTTGTCCTTCCCTGATGTGACCTCGATGGTCGCCTTCTCACAAACGGACTTCTTGCCCGATCCCCCGGCCGCGCTCTCCTGGTCCGCGGCCGCCTGGCCCGGCTCGGCGGGCTGCTGCGGCTGGGCGTTGACGTCGGCGCAGTTGACCTCCTCGACCTTCACCACCCGCCCGGCCACGGTCTGCTGGTCGAAGCCGAGCCCGCTGCGCTCATGGGCCTTGTGGTCGGGCGTGCCGCCCGGCCACAGCACGATCAGCCCGGCGACGACGGCTGCGGCGAAGGGGATCAGGACCGCCGCGATGACCTTGCGCAGGTGGGCGGAGACGGGCGTGGCCGGGCCATGGCTGTGCGAGTGGCCGTGAGCGTGGCCGGGCGTGTGGCCGGGCTCATCCGGGTGGTGCTGCCGCTGCGGTGTCGAGGTCACCGTCAGATCATCGCAAGAGCGAGGGCCCTCTGTTCATCGCCGCGGGAGAACCGTTAGCGTGGGTGACACCTTTGCAATCGCGGGAGCTCGGAGCACCGGGCTGAGAGGGCGCTGACTTCCTTGGCTGCGCCGACCGCTGAACCTGTTACCGGGTAATGCCGGCGTAGGGAGTGGGTCTCAATGACTCTGCAGGATGCACGCACGCCCGAAAAGCGCGAGTTCGGCTGGCATAAGGGATATGTCACCGGCTCGCGTCCGGACCTCCAGGTCCCGGTCCGCCGAGTGCACCTCACCAATGGCCAGGACGTCACGCTGTACGACACCTCCGGCCCGTACACCGACCCCCAGATCGAGACAGATGTCCGCCGCGGCCTCGCGCCGTTGCGGCAGAACTGGATCCTCGCCCGCGGCGACACCGAAGAGTACGCGGGCCGCCCCGTCCGCCCCGAGGACGACGGCATCAAGCACACCACGCCGCGCGGGGGGCTGCGCAACCTCGACGCGGTCTTCCCCGGCCGCCCCCGCCAGCCCCGCCGGGGCCGGGACGGCGCCGCCGTGACACAGCTCGCCTACGCCCGCCGCGGCGAGATCACCGCGGAGATGGAGTACGTCGCGCTCCGCGAGAACGTCTCCCCCGAGGTGGTCCGCGAGGAGATCGCGGCCGGCCGGGCGGTCCTCCCGGCCAACGTCAACCACCCGGAGATCGAGCCGATGATCATCGGCAAGCGATTCCTGGTGAAGGTCAACGCCAACATCGGCAACTCAGCCGTCACGTCCTCCATCGAGGAGGAGGTCGAGAAGATGACCTGGGCGACCCGCTGGGGCGCCGACACGGTCATGGACCTCTCCACCGGCCGCAATATCCACACCACCCGCGAGTGGGTGCTGCGCAACTCCCCCGTTCCCATCGGCACGGTGCCCCTGTACCAGGCTCTGGAGAAGGTCGACGGCAAGGCCGAGGAGCTGACCTGGGAGATCTACAAGGACACCGTCATCGAACAGGCCGAGCAAGGCGTCGACTACATGACGGTGCACGCGGGCGTGCGACTGCCGTACGTCCCGCTGACCGCCCGCCGCAAGACCGGCATCGTCTCGCGCGGCGGCTCCATCATGGCGGCGTGGTGCCTGGCCCACCACAAGGAGTCGTTCCTCTACACCCACTTCGAGGAGCTCTGCGAGATCCTCGCCGCGTACGACGTCACCTACTCGCTCGGCGACGGACTGCGCCCAGGCTCTATCGCCGACGCCAACGACGAGGCGCAGTTCGCCGAGTTGCGCACGCTCGGTGAGCTCAACCGGATCGCCAAGCGGCACAACGTCCAGACGATGATCGAGGGCCCGGGCCATGTCCCGATGCACAAGATCAAGGAGAACGTCGACCTCCAGCAGGAGATCTGCGAAGAGGCCCCCTTCTACACCCTCGGCCCCCTCACCACCGATATCGCCCCTGCCTACGACCACATCACCTCGGGCATCGGCGCGGCGATGATCGCCTGGTGGGGCACGGCGATGCTCTGCTACGTCACGCCGAAGGAACACCTGGGCCTGCCGGATCGCGACGACGTCAAGACCGGCGTCATCACCTACAAGATCGCCGCCCACGCGGCCGACCTCGCCAAGGGCCACCCCGGCGCCCAGGAGTGGGACGACGCCCTGTCCGACGCCCGCTTCGAATTCCGCTGGGAGGACCAGTTCAACCTGGCCCTCGACCCGGACACGGCGCGCGCCTTCCACGACGAGACGCTCCCGGCGGAACCGGCGAAGACGGCGCATTTCTGCTCCATGTGCGGGCCGAAGTTCTGCTCCATGAAGATCAGCCAGGACATCCGGCGCGAGCACGGGGGCGCGATGGACGCGGCCGAGGTGGAGGCCGGGATGGCGGAGAAGTCGAAGGAGTTCGCGGCGGCGGGTAATCGCGTATATCTGCCGCTCGCGGACTGAGCGACGATAACGTGCGCGAGGGCCCGAAGCCGCAACTTCGGATTGCGACTTCGGGCCCTCATCCCGTGCTGGGGGCGGACTACTTCAGGACGTACACCGGAGCGCCGTCCGGGGTCACCCCGGTCTGCCGGACGCAGCCGCGCTTCTGCAGCATGCGCAGCGCGTCATGTACGCGGTGCTCGGTGAGCCCGGTGACGGTCGCGATGGCGCTCAGCGGGTACAGGCATTCGCCGTGCTCGATGATCGCGGGCAGGATGTACGCCGCCACGGCCCAGATGTCGGCAGTGACCACGAGGTTGTGCTCGCGCCACTCGGCGATCACCGAGGCCGGCGTCACCACCTTGGGCGGCTCGGGCAGGTCCCGCCAGTGGCGTGGAATGCTGTCGGCGAGGTTTCCGATGCGGTCCGCGAGCCGATTGATCGCCACAAAGGTCTCACCCATGCACTGCATCAGCGCATGAGCGGCGGTCTGCCCGGCGGTGATCGACTCCCGCTGCACGGCGGTGGACTCGCGGATCGCCTCGATCATCTCGCGCTGGACGCGCTCCGCCTCGCGCTGCGCTTCCCGCTGTGCTTCGAGGGCTTCCCGCTGTGCCTCCACGGACTTCCGCATCATTTCGATGCTCTCGCGGCGCAGTTCCTGGGCCTCGCGCTGCATGGCGAGCATCTGCGCGTCCATGTCGAGGTTGTGCTCCTCAAGCCGGACGATGGCGTCGGCGACCTCCTTCGGCATGGCGTAGGCGGTGGGGGTGTCCGGGGCCGTCGGCTGCACTTCGGCTTTCTCGAGCTCGTACGAACCGTGCCGCTGGATGGAGACCACGACCTCGGTCACCCAGTTCTTGAACGGCTCGCACTCGGGCTTCACGCAGCCGTTGACGAGTCGGATCAGGCCGTTGAGGCTACACATCACCATGGACTTTTTGAGTCCCTGACCTGCGGGAATACTCAAACCGTAACGGGAAATTACGGTTTCGAGTACACATCGCATGTGCTCGGGGACATGCCTACGGATCGCCGCCCTCGAGTTGGAGTGCTTGAGTTCCGCGCACACATCGACCGCCGGGAACCAGTGGGTCCCGTCCGGCATCGTCAGTCGCCGCACGCGGGCTCCGGTCGCAGCGAAGACAAAGTCGTTGATGTCGATCGCGTCCTGCTTGCCCGCCGGGTTCGGCGGGGTGTTCTGTGTGCTCATGGGGAGCATCACCTCCGTGACGGACGTTATGCATCCCAATGAGCGAAGGTCCCACGATTAAGGGCGAGTTCGCTCAAAAGGTGGGGAGTGCATCATTCCGCTGGCGCGAGATCATCGCCCCCTGAACGAGCCGAGCCAGCAGCCGATCAACTGAAGGAGCCCGATGGACAACCGTCATGCCCTGCGCCTCGTCAACGCCCAGTTCGCCGACATACTCGGCAAAGCGAGGGAGGAAGACTGGGAGCTGCCCACTCCCTGCACTGAGTGGGCCATCCGCGACCTGGTGCGCCATGTGATCGGCGGGCACGTCATGGCGACCTCCCTCCTGACAGGGGAGGAGCTCGTCGCCGCGCCCGGTGACACCGTTGAGGCGTGGGTGGCGCGGGTGGAGCGGGCGGCGGAGGGGGAGGGGGCGCTGGAGCGGGTGGTGCGGCATCCGGTGTTCGGCGAGTTGAGCGGGGACGCCGCCGTGATGATCCGCTGGGGGGACGTGTGCGTGCATACCTGGGACCTCGCCCAGGCTCTCGGCGTGGACTTCACGCCGGAGCCCGGGCTGGCCGAGGCCGCGCTGGAGTGGCTGGTGCCGTTCGGTCCGGGCCTCGGGGCCTCGGGCATGTTCCGGGAGGCATCCGATCCAGGGCCCAGGGCCGACGCCTTCGCTCGGGTGCTGGCCATCACCGGGCGGGGTGCTCGGCCCGCCGACCGGTCGACCGCCTAGTCCGGCCGGTGCTCCGAACCGCCGTAGTCCGGGCTGGTGAAGTCCGGGCTGGTGAAGCGCGGGCGGGTCTTGGAGGTGTCGCCTTCCGTGGAGAAACCGGGACGGCTGTAGCCGAGGTGGGGTGTGCGGCCGGTGGCCTCGGACCGGTTGGGGGCGTAGGTCGAGGAGGGGCGCGTCGGGGAGGACGCGGGGGGTGGGGCCGGGGAGGTGTGGGAGCCGTCGGCGGCCGCCGGGTCGGCCAGCGCGTCGCGTAGGAAGGGCACCACGCCCCGCTCCAGCAGCGCCAGCCGCCAGGCCTCCCTGGCGCGGTCCACCTCTTCCCGTTGCGCGCTGCGCGCGCTGCCCCGGATCGCGCCGGTGCCGTTGTGCATCGCGGTGAGCAGGAGGCCGACGGCGGCGATCAGCAGGCCCGCGGCGGTGAGCGCGGCGAACAGCCAGCCCGCGGTGACCATCGGCTGGGCTATCGACGGCGTGGGGTGGAGCAGGTGCAGCAGATAGCCGGCGAGGAGGAAGATGACCGCCGCGGTGCCGGCCAGGACCGGGGCCAGGACGGAGAGCACGGCGACGAGCCCCGCGCCGGACGCCGCGTCCCCCACCGTGGCGGCGAACCCGCCCGCGGTTGTCACCCCGTCCGGGGTCGTCACCTCGCCCGCGGTCGTCGCTCCGCCCGGGATCGTCACATCGCCCGCCGCGCCGTCCCCCGCCGTGTCTCCGGCCGCGAACTCGCTGTCGTCGACGGTGTCGGGCCAGGCGGTCGGCGCGGGCTGGCGCAGCTTCTCGCGGGCGGCCAGAAAGTGGTGGTACTCGTCGGCCGCGCAGACCGCGATGGCGGCCGCGGCGTTCATCGCCATGGTGCGCAGCTGCTCGTTGTTGAGCCGCTGCCCGATGCCGCTGAGGTCCGCGCGACGGTCCGCGGTACGCAGCGCCTCATCGAGAACCCGCTCGAACTCCGGGCGGTCCTCGATCAGCAGGTGCGGAGCGCTGTTCATGTGCATCCCCCGATGCTCCGTAGGGCCTTGGTGCCGGCTGTCACCGGGCAGTGGGGCGGAAACGGAGGAGAGCCTGCTACGGATAAGCCGATGGTAGAGCCGATCCGGCGTGGGGTGACAGTAGATTTCCCGAATTCACTCCGCGTCGGTGAAACTGTCTATCTTCCCCGTGCGGCGTGGTATGAATCCCCAGATTGCTCAGGAGCCCAGCGGGAGTTGCACGACCAATAGCTTTCCGGCCATGGTGACGCCGCCGTCCATGGCGACCGCGAGGTTGTCCGCGTAGACGTGCGGGCCCTCGACGGTCGGCGCGCCGCCGTCCTCGTCGTCCTCGGAGCCGACCTCCCCGAGCAGATACGGGATGGGGCTGTGGCCGTGGACGATGCGCTGCCCGCCGTAGGTGTCGAGCAGTTCGCGGACGGCCAGCGGGCCGGCGTCCTCGTCGCGGAAGGCGAAGCGCTTGGTGAACTTGCGGAAGAGGTCCCAGCACTCGTCGGCGTCGCTGCGCTGCAGCGTCTCGGTCACGGTGTCGTTGACGGCCTCGATGGAGTCGCCGTACTCGAGGTAGGCGGTGGTGTCGGAGTGCACGAGCAGGTGGCCGTCCTGCTCGGCCATCGCGTCGAGCCGGGACATCCACTGCAGGTGGTGGTCCTCGAGCCGCTCCATGTCGGTGCGCTGGCCGCCGTTGAGGAGCCAGGCGGCCTGGAAGGAGGCGGTGCCGGCCCCGGAGTTGACGGGGGTGTCGCCGAACCGCTTGGCGCCGATGAGCAGCAGTTCGTGATTGCCCATCAGGGCCTTGCAGTAGCCGCCGGCGGCCGCGGCCTCGGCGGAGAGCTGCATGACCAGGTCGATGACGCCGATGCCGTCGGGGCCACGGTCGGTGAAGTCGCCGAGGAACCAGAGCCGGGCGTTGCCCGCGGACCAGTTGCCCTTGGCGTCGATCAGGCCTTGGGCGGCGAGCGCCTCGCGCAGCTCGTCGAGGTAGCCGTGTACATCGCCCACGACGTACAGCGGGCCGGGCCCGTCGGCCTCGGGCGCCTGGGAGCGCTCGGGGTCGGGGACCGGGGTGAGGGCGACGGTCGGGCGGTCCTGCGGGGGCACCAGCGGGGTGTCCGGGAGGGTGTGGCCGGGGCCCATGACCGGCAGGGAGCGCTCGGTGGGGGTGTACTCCGCGGGCCGGGCGGGCGCGGCGGGCGGCGTGGCCTGCGGCGCGGGGTGCGCCGTGGGGGCCGGGGGGGCCTGGTGCGGGGCGGGCTGGGCCGGATCGCGGGGGACCCGGCCGTGCGGGACCGTGCCGTAGGGCATCCCGCCGTACGGGTTCGGGGCGGGGGGGACCGCGCCGCCCGGAAGCGGGCCGGGCGTGGCGGACGTTCCGTACGCGGATACGGGCGGGACTGCCGCCGTGGTCCGTGCCGTGGCTCCCAGACCGGCCCCCTGCGTCATCGACCCCTCCACCATCGCGCCGCCGTGCCACCGTGTGGACCATGCCTGGTCGAGGGCGGTCCGCGGTGTCGTCCGCCCATCATAGGAATGACCGTACGGGCTTGTGACGCACCAGGGGGCCGTCAATCGGGGTGCGATCCCACTTCGACAGTCTTTTATCCCGGATTGACCCGGTAGGAGAAGCCGATCGGGCTCGGGTGCGTCTCGCGTCATCCTCAAGTCTTCCTCAGGTCAACTCCCGGCACGGCTGCGCGGCGCGCTGACCGTGGTGCGTGGCGGACGTCGTTGCGAGGACGTCCGCACGATCAGTTCGGTGGGTATCACCCGCTCGAGGGGGTGCTCGGCGCCTGGTACCTCGATGGCGTCGATCAAGAGCTGTACGGCGGCGGTGCCGATCCGGCGGGGCTTGAGGGAGAGGGTGGTGACGGGCGGTTCGGTGGTGCGGTAGACGGCGGACTCGCTGCAGCACACCAGCAGCAGGTCGTCGGGGACGCGCAGACCGTGGCGGCGGGCGGCGGCCAGCAGATCGGTGCCGTTGGGGTCGAACAGGCCGTAGACGGCGTCGGGGCGGTCGGGGCGGGCCAGCAGGCGGTCGGCGGCGACGGCTCCGGCACACGGGTCGTGGGCCGGGTACTCCTCGTACACCGGATCCTGCCCGACCTGCTCGCACCAGTGCAGATACGCGGTGGTGGACAGCCGGGTGTAGGTGTCGGTGGTGGTGCCGGTGAGGAGTCCGATGCGGCGGGCGCCGGAGTCGGCGAGGTGGTCGAGCAGGCCGAGGACGGCGGCCTCGTGGTCGTTGTCCACCCAGGCGGTGACGGGGAGGGTGCCGGCCGGGCGGCCGTCGCTGACCACGGGGATGCCCTGGCGCAGCAGTTCGGTGACGACCGGGTCGTGGTCGGAGGGGTCGATGACGATGGTGCCGTCGAGGGCGACGTTGGACCACACGTCGTGGCGGGAGGTGGCGGGCAGGATGACGAGGGCGTAGCCGCGGGCTAACGCGGCGGAGGTGGCGGCGCGCGCCATCTCCGCGAAGTACGCGAATTCGGTGAAGGTGAAAGGTTCATCCCCGTAGGTGGTCACGGTCAGGCCGATGAGGCCCGACTTGCCGGTACGGAGGGTGCGGGCCGCGGCGGAAGGGCGGTAGCCCAGCCGGTCGGCGACCTCGCGGACATGGCGGCGGGTGGCGTCCGGGAGCCGGCCCTTGCCGTTGAGCGCGTCGGAGACGGTCGTGATCGAGACCCCGGCTGCGGCGGCCACGTCCCGGATGCCCGCCCGTCCCGGCCGGCGGCCGGTCGACCGGCTCACCTGGTGCTTCCCTGCTGCTGTCATGGCGAGCCGATAGTAGGGCGAGGGTGGCCCCTTCGCGCGGGGGTAGGCTCGGCCTGTCGAAGGCACGTTTCTGCATGAGCGCTATGCCCAATTCCCTTGGAAATCAAGTCAGTTGACCGGTTGGGTGGGTCAGAAGTCGCCTCTGGCATATCCACGCCTGTCGATTGGTCGTTGTCTCGAAGAGGTCTTAACTCACCTGCACGGGTGATGCGCGCCAGGGCGCTCGCCACCGGCGCGCGGCAGAAGCGGAATCGCTCCCCCTCAGCTGTACGCCATTTCGCGCCGGGGCCGGCCGGCTCGTGCGCCCGGTCCTCGCACTCCGTGCGCCGGGGTTCTCGTGGTACCGCGCGCGGGGTTCCCGCGGCCCGTGCCCCAGGGTCCGCTCGCCGGTACGCCGGGCCCAGGATGCCTCATAAAGTGTGAGGTATCGACGTGCGCGGGCGCCGCGCACGGACGGGACGGTCGAGGAGGAGCCGCGGTGACTGAGAAGAGCCCCAAGCTGCGTGCCGCGCTGGACGGCATTCCGACGTACAAGCCCGGCAAGCCGGCCGCGGCGGGCGGCCCGGCGGCCTTCAAGCTGTCCTCGAACGAGAACCCCTATCCGCCGCTCGCGGGGGTGCTGGAGACCGCGACGGCCACCGCCGCCTCCTTCAACCGCTATCCCGACCTGGCCTGCACCGCCCTGACGGCCGAGCTGGCCGACCGCTTCGACGTGCCGCGGGAGCATCTGGCCACCGGCACCGGCTCGGTCGGCGTGGCCCAGCAGCTGGTGCAGTCGACGGCCGGGCCCGGCGACGAGGTGATGTACGCCTGGCGGTCCTTCGAGGCATATCCGATCATCACGCAGATCTCCGGGGCGACGTCGGTGCGGGTGCCGCTGACCGACGGCGAGGTGCACGACCTGGACGCGATGGCGGACGCGGTCACCGAGCGCACCCGGCTGATTTTCGTCTGCAACCCCAACAACCCGACGGGCACGGTGGTGGGCCGGGACGGTCTCACCCGCTTCCTGGACCGGGTGCCGACCGATGTGCTGGTGGTGCTGGACGAGGCGTACATCGAGTTCATCCGGGACGAGCGGGTGCCGAACGGTATAGAGCTGTACCGGGAGCGGCCCAATGTGTGCGTGCTGCGCACCTTCTCCAAGGCGTACGGCCTGGCGGGGCTGCGCGTCGGCTTCGCGATCGCGCATGAGCCGGTCGCGGCCGCGCTGCGCAAGACGGCGGTGCCCTTCGGGGTCAGCCAGCTGGCGCAGGACGCGGCGGTGGCCTCGCTGCGCAGCGAGGACGCGCTGCGCGAGCGGGTGGACGCGCTGGTCGCGGAGCGGGCGCGGGTGAGCGAGGAGCTGGTCGGGCAGGGGTGGACGGTGCCCGAGTCGCAGGCGAACTTCGTATGGCTGCGGCTGGGGGAGCGCACGGTGGACTTCGCGGTGGCGTGCGAGGCGGCGGGCGTGGTGGTGCGCCCGTTCCCGGGCGAGGGGGTGCGGGTGACGATAGGCGAGGGCGAGGGGAACAACATCTTCCTGCGCGTCGCCGAGGAGTTCCGCAAGGCGTTGTGACGCGCCGCGGGCCGTCGCGGGCCGTCGCCGGGAGCTGCTGAGCCGCGTCGGCCCCGCATCCGGCAGACATGCCGCACGGGATCCTACCGATACGTTCCGCTTGCGCCCCTTCCACCCCCCGGTGAGAAGGGGCGTAAGTGTGTGCGTATCATAGCTTGTGAATGTGAATACTTTCACAAGCTCCCCCTGGGGGCGCAGGTGAACCCTGCAGGCAAGACCGTAAGGAGAGATTCCTGTGGATCTGGCTCTGGCGCCGGAGACGCTGGCGCGATGGCAGTTCGGCATCACCACCGTCTACCACTTCCTCTTCGTCCCGCTCACGATCTCTCTCGCCGCGATCACCGCCGGTCTGGAGACCGCCTGGGTCCGCACCGGCAAGGAGACGTACTTCCACGCGACCAAGTTCTGGGGAAAGCTCTTCCTGATCAACATCGCGATGGGCGTGGTCACCGGCCTCGTCCAGGAGTTCCAGTTCGGCATGAACTGGTCGGACTACTCGCGCTTCGTGGGTGATGTCTTCGGCGCCCCGCTCGCCATGGAGGCGCT
The DNA here is from genome assembly GCF_033793745.1 of Streptomyces sp. ME19-01-6. NCBI lineage: Bacteria > Bacillati > Actinomycetota > Actinomycetes > Kitasatosporales > Streptomycetaceae > Streptomyces > Streptomyces sp. ME19-01-6. The sequence continues at coordinate 408,006 of NZ_JARAXF010000005.1, forward strand.
GCTGGCCTTCTTCTTCGAGTCCACCTTCATCGGATTGTGGATCTTCGGCTGGGACAAGCTGCCGAAGAAGATCCACTGCGCCTGCATCTGGATCGTCGCGCTGGGCACCGTTCTGTCCTCGTACTTCATCCTCGCCGCCAACTCCTGGATGCAGCACCCGATCGGCTACGCCATCGACAAGGCCACCGGCAAGGCACGGCTCACCGACATCTGGGCGGTGCTGACCCAGAACACCACCCTGGTCGTGGTCTTCCACACCCTCACCGCCGCCTTCCTCACCGGTGCCGCCTTCGTCGTCGGCATCGCCTCCTTCCATCTGTGGCGGGCCAAGCGCCGGCAGGACCGGGGCGAGGAGCTCGGCGAGAAGCAGCGGAAGCAGGTCGGGGCGATGCGGGCGTCGCTGCGCGTCGGTCTGGTCGTCGCCGTGATCGCGGGCCTGTCCACCGCGATCAGCGGCGACCAGCTGGGCAAGGTCATGTTCGAGCAGCAGCCGATGAAGATGGCCGCGGCGGAGGCGCTCTGGGAGACCCAGGCGCCCGCGCCCTTCTCGGTCTTCGCCGTGGGCGATGTGAGCAAGGGGCACAACAGCGTCGAGCTGGAGGTCCCCGGGGTGCTGTCCTTCCTCGCGCACAGCAACTTCACCGACTCCGTCCCCGGCATCAACGACGTGGCCAAGAGGGAGGCCGCCGCCTACGGAGGGCAGCCCGAGGACTACATCCCCAGCATCTTCATGACCTTCTGGGGCTTCAGGCTGATGATCGGCTTCGGTATGACCTCGTTCGTCGCCGCGCTCATCGGGCTGTGGACGACCCGGCGGAAGAAGTGGCTGTCGCCCGCCTTCCGCACCGGGGAGGACGAGGTGCCGCGGCTCATGCTCACCAAGAACCGCGAGATGAGCCCCCTGCTGACCAAGTGGTCCTGGCGGATCGGCATCCTGACCATGGGCTTCCCGCTGATCGCCAACTCCTTCGGCTGGATCTTCACCGAGATGGGGCGTCAGCCGTGGGTGGTGTACGGACTGATGAAGACCGCCGACGCGGTCTCCCCCGGCGTCAGCCGGACCGAGGTCCTCATATCCCTGGGCGTCTTCACGCTGCTGTACGGCGTGCTCGCGGTGGTCGAGGTGCGGCTGCTGGCCAAGTACGCCAAGGCCGGGCCGGACACCGACGAGAAGCCGCCGGCCAAGGACCCCCGGCTGCGGCTGCCCTCCGGCGGACCGGGCGCCGGGGCGGCTGGGGAGCACGACGCCACCGACGCCGACAAGCCGCTGACCTTCGCGTACTGAGCCGGAGAGAGCCATGTCACTGCACCTTCACGACGTCTGGTTCGTGCTGATCGCCGTCCTGTGGACCGGCTACTTCTTCCTCGAGGGCTTCGACTTCGGCATCGGCGTGCTGACCAAGCCGCTGGCCCGGAACCGTACGGAACGCCGGGTGCTCATCAACACCATCGGCCCCGTCTGGGACGGCAACGAGGTCTGGCTGATCACGGCGGGCGGCGCGACCTTCGCCGCCTTCCCCGACTGGTACGCGACGCTCTTCAGCGGCTTCTATCTGCCGCTGCTGGCCATCCTGGTCTGCCTGATCCTGCGCGGCGTCGCCTTCGAGTACCGGCACAAGCGCCCCGAGGAGCGCTGGCAGCGCAACTGGGAGAACGCGATCTTCTGGTGCTCGCTGCTGCCCGCGTTCCTGTGGGGCGCGATCTTCGCCAACATGGTGCGCGGGGTGCCGATCGGGCCGGACAAGAACTACGCCGGCGACCTCCTCGACCTGGCCAACCCGTACGCCCTGCTCGGCGGGGCGCTCACGCTGGTGCTGTTCACCTTCCATGGCGCCGTGTTCGCCTCACTCAAGACGGTGGGGGACATCCGGGCCCGGGCGCGGCGGTTCGCGGCGGTGCTGGGCCCGGCCGCCGCCGTGCTCGCGGTGGCCTTCCTCGGCTGGACGCAGCGCGACAGCGGCAACGGGCGGTCGCTGGGGGCGCTGCTGGTCTCGGTGGTCGCGCTGCTCGTGGCGCTGGTGATGAACCGGCGCGGCCGGGAGGGCTGGGCGTTCGCCCTGTCCGGGGTGACCATCGCGGCGGCGGTCGCGATGCTCTTCCTCGCGCTCTTTCCGGACGTCATGCCGTCCTCGCTGGACCCGAGGTGGAGCCTGACCACGGCGGACGCGGCGTCCAGCCCGTACACGCTGAAGATCATGACCTGGGTCGCGGCCGTGATGACCCCGCTGGTGATGGCCTATCAGGCATGGACGTACTGGGTGTTCCGCAAGCGGATCGGCACCCAGCACATCCCCGAGCCGACCGGTCACTGACCCCGCGGGTGGTGTGTTTCACGTGAAACCAATCGATCCCCGGCTGCTGCGTCACGCCCGGGCGACCCGTCTGTTCCTCGCCGCGTCCGTGGCGTTGGGGCTGGTGTCGGCGGGGCTTGTGGTGGCACAGGCCATGCTGATCGCCGAGGTGGTGGTCGCCGCCTTCGCCCACGGGACGGCGCCCGGGGAGCTCGGGCGCCCGCTGGCGCTGCTGGCGGCCGTCGCCGTCGGCCGCGCCGCGGTCGCCTGGCTGACCGAGCTGGCCGCCCACCGGGCCGGGGCGGCGGTCAAGTCCGAGCTGCGGCTGCGGCTGCTCGCCCATGCGGCGCGGCTGGGGCCCGAGCGGATGGCACCCGACCGGCTCGGCCCCGAGCGGCTGGACGCGCGGGGCGGCACGGGCGAGCTCACCACCCTCGCCACCCGGGGCATCGACGCCCTGGACGACTACTTCGCCCGCTATCTGCCGCAGCTGGGCCTGGCCGTGGTGGTGCCGGTGGCGGTGCTCGCCCGCATCGTCACCGCCGACTGGGTCTCGGCCCTCATCATCGCCGCCACGCTGCCGCTGATCCCGCTCTTCATGATCCTCATCGGCTGGGCCACCCAGTCCCGGATGGACCGCCAGTGGCGGCTGCTGTCCCGGCTGTCCGGACACTTCCTGGACGTCGTCGCCGGACTGCCCACCCTCAAGGTCTTCGGCCGCGCCAAGGCCCAGGCCGCCTCGATCCGCGCCATCACCGCCGACTACCGGCGGGCGACGCTGCGCACCCTGCGGCTGGCCTTCCTGTCCTCCTTCGCGCTCGAACTGCTCTCCACCGTCTCGGTCGCCCTCGTCGCGGTCGGCATCGGCATGCGGCTGGTCCACGGCGAGCTGGACCTCTCCACGGGCCTGGTGGTGCTCGTCCTCGCCCCCGAGGCATATCTGCCGCTGCGGCAGGTGGGCGCGCAGTACCACGCCGCGGCGGAAGGACTGACCGCCGCGGACGAGGTCTTCGCGGTCCTCGAACGCGAGCCGAGGGCTAGCGGTGCCGAGCCCGCCCCCGACGCCCGGGGCGCGGCGCTGACCGTGGAGGGGCTGGTGGTCCGCCACCCGGGCCGCGCCGAACCGTCCCTGCCCGAGACCTCGTTCCAGATCCTGCCGGGCGAGACGGTGGCCGTCGTCGGCCCCAGCGGGGCGGGCAAGACCACGCTGCTGAACGCCCTGCTGGGATTCGCCGAGCCGGCCGCGGGCCGGGTGCTGGTCGCGGGGCGGGACCTGGCGTCGCTCGACCTCGACAGCTGGCGCGGCCAGGTCGCCTGGGTGCCCCAGCACCCGTATCTCTTCGCCGGGACGGTCGCCGAGAACGTACGGCTGGCGCGGCCGGACGCCGATGACGCCGCCGTCCGGACCGCGCTGCGGGACGCGGGCGCGCTCGGCTTCGTCGACGCGCTGCCGCACGGGGCCGACACCCGCCTCGGCGAGATGGGCGCGGGCCTGTCCGCGGGACAGCGGCAGCGGATCGCGCTGGCGCGCGCGTTCCTGGCCGACCGGCCGGTGCTGCTGCTGGACGAGCCGACCGCGAGCCTGGACGGAGAGACGGAGGCGGCGGTCGCCCTGGCGGTACGGCGGCTGGCCGAGGGCCGCACGGTCCTCCTGGTCGTCCACCGCCCGGCCCTGCTGCCCCTCGCCGACCGCGTGGTGCGGCTGCCCGGCCCCACCGCCACGCCCCGGGTTCCGGCCCCGCGCGCCGTCCCCCGCACACATCAAGCGGCGAGGGCCACCGACCCGGCGGACCATGAGGCGGCGGATCCCGAGGCCCCATCGGCACACGGAGCGCACCAGGCCCGGAGGCGCCGCTCGCCGCTGGCGTGGGTGCGGGAGTCGGGGCGGGCCTGGCGGGGGCGGTTCGCGCTCGCGCTGCTGCTCGGAACGCTCGCGCTGGGCAGCGCCGTCGGGCTGATGGCCGTCTCCGGATGGCTGATCTCCCGCGCGTCACAGCAGCCCCCCGTCCTCTATCTGATGGTGGCGGTCACCGCGACCCGGGCCTTCGGGATCGGCCGGGCCGTCTTCCGCTACGCCGAGCGCCTGGTCTCGCACGACGCCGTGCTGAGGGTGCTGGCCGAACTGCGGGTCGCCGTCTACCGCAGGCTGGAGCGGCTGGCGCCGGTCGGTCTGAAGGACACCCGGCGCGGCGATCTGCTCTCCCGGCTGGTCGCCGATGTGGACGCCCTGCAGGACTACTTCCTGCGCTGGCTGCTGCCCGTCGGCGCCGCGCTGGCCGTGGGCGTGGCCTCCGTCGGCTTCACCTGGTGGCTGCTGCCGGAGGCGGGCGCCGTGCTGGCGGCCGGACTTCTGGTGGCGGGGATCGTGGCGCCCCTCGTCTCCGGGGCGCTGGCCCGCCACGCGGAGCGCCGGCTGGCCCCGGCGCGCGGCGCGCTGTCGGCCCAGGTCGTCGATCTGCTCACCGGCACCGCCGAGTTGACCGTCGCCGGTGCCCTGCCGCGCCGGCTGGACGAGGTGCGCCGCGCCGACGGCGTGCTCACCCGGATCGCCCGGCGGGCCGCGGCCGCCACCGGCGTGGGCGCCGGGCTGTCCGCGCTGGCCTGCGGGCTGACCGTCGCCGCCGCGGCCTGGGTGGGCGTGCGGGCGGTGGCCGACGGCCGGCTCGACGGGGTGTGGCTGGCCGTCGTGGTGCTCATGCCGCTCGCCGCGTTCGAGGCGGTCGCGGGGCTGCCGCTGGCCGTGCAGCACCGCCAGCGGGTGCGGCGGGCCGCGCGGCGGGTGTACGACGTGGTGGACGGGGCGCAGCCCGAGCGACTCGCCCCGGCGGCCACGCAGACCCCGCAGGGGACGTACCCGCTGGTGCTGAGCGGGATCTCCGCCCGCTATCCGGGGCGGCCCGAGCCCGCCCTGGACGGGTTCGACCTGGAACTGCGCCCGGGCCGCCGGGTCGCCGTCGTCGGCCCGTCCGGCTCGGGCAAGACCACCCTCGCCCATGTGCTGCTCCGCTTCCTGGACCCGCGGACGGGCGCGTACACCCTCGCGGGCCGCGACACCGCGGCCATGGACCCCGACGCGGTACGGCGGTTGGTGGGGCTGTGCGCCCAGGACGCACACATCTTCGACAGCTCGCTGCGCGAGAACCTCCGCCTGGCCCGCACCGACGCGAGCGACGGCGAGCTGCGCGAGGCGCTGGCCGCGGCCCGGCTGCTGGCGTGGGTGGACGGGCTGCCCGACGGCCTGGACACGCTGGTCGGCGAGTCGGGCGCGAGGCTGTCCGGCGGACAGCGCCAGCGGCTCGCCCTGGCCCGCGCGCTGCTCGCGGACTTCCCGGTGCTGGTGCTCGACGAGCCCGCCGAGCACCTGGATCTGCCGACGGCCGACGCGCTGACGGCCGATCTGCTGTCCGCCACACGGGGGCGGACGACCGTGCTGATCACCCATCGGCTGGCGGGCCTCGAGGCGGTCGACGAGGTCGTCGTACTCGAAGGGGGCCGAGCCGTACAGCGCGGGCCGTACGCGCAACTCGCCGCGAAGCAGGGTCCGTTCCGGCGGATGCTGGACCGCGAGGCCGAGGACGGCCGTCGGCTGGCGGCCCCCCCCACTCCTGGCCCCCAGGTGACTTTTCGCGGCAGAAGGTTTACGCCCGGGCACGAGCGCCCCGGACACCGAGGCCGGTAGCCGGGAGTTAGCCCGGTCAGGGCAACTCCTCACCTGCGCGGGCCAACTATCGCCGCGTCAGCATGCGGACCCCTGGGACGGGCAGTGGGATGAGCCTCACGGGCCGCTTGGTCAGCTTGTCTTCTCACCGTCCCATCGCACTCCGCGACAGTTGTTGGCCCGACGCGGGGAAGGAAGTCATCACGTGAACAGCCAGAGCGCAACCCCCAAACGATCCCGGACGCGCTACCGGGCCGTCTTGGCCGCCGCAGTGACGGCAGTGGCCCTGAGCAGCCAGTTGCTGACCGCGGCCCCCGCCGCCATCGCGGATGAGAGCCCCATGGGCGGCGGCGGCCCCAGGCCGCCCAAGCCGCCGCAGTACCCCACCGTCCTGCACGGGGTGCGCGAGTTCACCACGAACGGGACCTTCACGCCTCCCCCGGGCGTGACCTCGGTGCACGTCCAGGCCTGGGGCGCTGGTGGTGGCGGCGGTGGCGGTGGTGGCGGCGCCACCGGTACCGGTACCGGTGTCGGCGGCGACGGTGGTGGCGGTGGCGCCGGCGGCTTCACCTGGTGCGTCATCCCGGTCCAGGCCGTGCAGAGCTACACGGTGAACCTGGGTGCCGCCGGTACCTCCGGTACCGCCGGGCCCGTCGGCGGCGGCGGTGGCAACGGGGGCGGTGGGGGCACCACGAGCGTGACCGCTCCCAGCAGCGCCACCCTCCTCAACGCCACCGGCGGCGCCGGTGGCGCGGGCGGCGGCCCCGGGCTGGGCGCCACCAACGGCGCCGACGGTGCGGGCGGCACCGGCGGCGTGGGCTCGTGCTCCACGGGCGGTGTGAACCGGGTCGGCGACAGCGGGACGACCGGAGACGGGGGCGGCGAAGAGGTCGACGGCATCGTCGATCCGCCTGGGATCAGGGGCGAAGGCGGCGACGGTGGCCTGGGCGGCCCGGCCGGTGCGCCCGGCACGGCGGGCGACCCCGGGGGCGCCGGATACGTCGTCTTCTTCTGGTAATACCGCTTCGGTCATACCGCTTCGGTCATACCGATTCCGGGCTTGCGGAACCGCCCTCCGGCCACCCGGTCGGGGGGCGGCCCGCCCCGCGCCGCCCCCGGGCGCCTCAGCCCGCCAGGATCCGCTCGACGACGGCCGCGACGCCGTCCTCCTCGTTGCTGGCAGCGCGGTGGGTGGTCGACGCCAGCACCTGCGGGTGGGCGTTGGCCATCGCGTACGAGGTGCCGGCCCAGGCCAGCATGTCCAGGTCGTTGGGCATGTCACCGAACGCCACGACCTCCTCCGGGGCGATGCCGCGCTCGGCGCAGCACCGGGCCAGGGTGCTGGCCTTGCTCACCCCCAGTCCGCTGATCTCCAGCAGGGCGGTCGGGCTGGAGCGGGTGAAGTCGCCGTGCGCGCCCGCCACCGCGCGGCCCAGCTCCAGAAACGCGTCGGGCGCCAGGGCGGGGTGGTGGGCGAGCAGCTTGATGACCGGCATGCCGCCGCACTCGCCGTCTTCGTGCAGCAGCTTCTCGGCGGCGGCGATGATCGCGCTCGGGTCACGGTGGAAGGGCGGGTAGTCCGGCTCGTAGGCGATGCCACCGGTGCGCTCGACCGCGAAGGAGGTGCCGGGGGCCGCGCCGCGCAGCGCCTCCACGATGGCCAGGGCCCGGTCGCCGGGCAGCGGGCGCGCCTCGATCAGCCGGCCGCCGTCGTGCAGATCGACGACGGCCGCGCCGTTCGCGCAGATGGCCAGGCCGTGGCCGTGCACATGGGCGCTGACCACATCCATCCAGCGGGCCGGCCGACCAGTGACGAAGAACACCTCGATGCCCGCCCGCTCCGCCGCGGCGAGGGCGGCGACGGTGCGGTCCGAGACCGTTTTGTCGTTGCGCAACAGGGTGCCGTCGAGGTCGGTGGCGATCAGCCGGGGCCGGGGGGTGGTGGGAACGGATCTGTCTGCGGCCGGGGTCTCGGACTGCTCGGTTGCTGGAGTCACGGCAACCATCCTCCCGCATATGCCGTGCACGAGTGCCGGGAGACAGGGCCTTAGGCTCGACGGTATGCGACTGAGCACCGTGATCCTTCCCATGCGCCGCTGGTCCGAGGGCGGCCGAGAGGTGTGGCAGCGCGCCGAGGAGCTGGGTTTCCACGCCGCGTACACCTATGACCACCTGTCGTGGCGCAGCTTCCGCGACGGTCCCTGGTTCGGGGCGATCCCGACCCTCACGGCGGCGGCCGCGGCGACGTCCCGGCTGCGTCTTGGCACCCTGGTCACTTCCCCCAACTTCCGCCACCCCGTCACGCTGGCCAAGGAGCTGATCTCCCTGGACGACGTCTCCGGCGGCCGGATCACCCTGGGCATCGGGGCGGGCGGCTCCGGCTTCGACGCGACGGCGCTGCTCTCCGGCGCCGAGGAGGCGTGGACGCCGCGTGAGCGGGCCGATCGTTTCGGTGAGTTCGTGTCGCTGCTCGACCGGCTGCTGACCGAGGACGCGGTGACCTATGAGGGCCGGCACTACAGTGCGCGGGAGGCGCGCAACATCCCCGGCTGCGTCCAGCGGCCCCGGCTGCCCTTCGCCGTCGCCGCCACCGGCCCGCGCGGGCTGCGGCTCGCGGCGCGGTACGGACAGGCGTGGGTGACCACGGGCGACCCGAAGATCTACGAGACGGGGACGCCGGCCGAGTCGGTGGCCGCGATCGGCCGCCAGATCGACCGGCTGGGCGAGGCCTGTGCCGAGGCCGGGCGGGACGTGGCGGAGCTGGGCAAGGTCCTGCTCACCGGCTTCACCCCGGACCAGGCGCGGCCGCTGTCCTCCCTCGACGCGTTCGTCGACTTCGCGGGGGAGCACGCGCGGCTGGGCATCGACGAGATCGTGCTGCACTGGCCGATCCCCGACTCGATCTTCGCGGCGGACCTCGCGGTCTTCGAGAAAATCGCCACGGACGGTCTGGCGCAGCTCGACGGGTAGCCGGGGGATCCCGCAACCCTGATCCCGCAACTTCAAATACGGCGAATGGATCAAAAGCCTTCACTCCTATGTGACCGGTTTTTCCGGGGCGAGGCGCGTTTACTCCGACAAGACGGCTATAGGGCGCAGAATCGGGTGTAGAGATTCCGGCCACCACCGTTGCTGGGAGGCACCCATGCCACGCACCCGATACGCCCCCGACCGGGGGCTGACCGCCCGCATGGTGACCACGATGTTCCTCATCGGTCTGCTCTATGTGGTCTTCGTCGGCGTGCTGCTGGCCCTGATGCGCGGGGCCTGGCCGCTGATCCTGCTGATCGCGGGCGGGCTCTTCGTGGCGCAGTTCTGGTTCAGCGACCGGATCGCGGCGTTCTCCATGGGCGCCCGGGAGGTCACCCCCGAGCAGGCGCCCGAGCTGCACGGCGCGGTCGACCGGCTGTGCGCGCTCGCCGATATGCCCAAGCCGAAGGTGGCCATCGCCGACAGCGATGTGCCCAACGCCTTCGCGACCGGCCGCAACCAGCGGAACGCGATGGTGTGCGCGACGACGGGGCTGCTACGGAGACTGGAGCCGGAGGAGCTGGAGGGCGTGCTCGCGCACGAGCTGTCGCATGTCGCCCACCGCGATGTGGCGGTCATGACCATCGCGTCGTTCCTGGGCGTCCTGGCGGGCATCATGACCCGCGTCGCCCTGTGGGGCGGCCTGAGCAGCCGCAACAGCCGGGACAGCAACACCGCCATAGCGGTGCTGATCATCCCGCTGGTGAGCGCCGTCGTCTACGTGATCAGCTTCCTGCTCACCCGGCTGCTGTCCCGCTACCGGGAGCTCAGCGCCGACCGCGCCGGCGCGCTGCTGACCGGCCGGCCCTCGGCGCTGGCCGCCGCGCTGACCAAGGTCACCGGGCAGATCGCCCGAATACCGACCCGCGACCTGCGCCGGGCGGAGCCGTTCAACGCCTTCTACTTCGCCCCGGCGCTCAGCGGGCAGAGCCTGAGCAGCCTGCTCGCCTCCCACCCCCCGCTGGAGCGGCGGCTCGACCAGCTGGCCCGAGTCGCCGCCCAGCTCGGCCAGGCGGGGAGGGGCTGAGAGACATGGGTTTCTGGGACGCCGTCCTGGGCCGCAGCAAGCCCGTACGGCCCGATCTCGACCAGCTCTTCGCGCTGCCCTCGGCCGCGGTGACGCTGGAGGCGGGGGCGGGGTTCACCGCCACGGGTCTTGGCTCGGTGTGCTTCGCGAGCGTCGAGGGCGGCGCCTTCGACCGGCTCCAGGAGGAGGTGCGGGCCCTGCTCGACGCCGACACCGAACGCGGCGGGGTGCCCGTCGAGTTCAGCCGGGACGAGTACGGCTACACCTGGCTGCTGGCACGGCAGCCGCCGGACGACCTGGCGGCCCTGGTGAGCGATCTGCACGCGGTCAACACCCTGCTCCAGGACGCCGGTTTCGGCCCGCAGCTGCTGTGCTCCCTGGTCGGCTTCCGGGACGCGGAGGGCCGGCCGCTCGCGCTGGTGTACCTCTACAAGCGCGGCACGTTCTACCCCTTCGCGCCGCTGCCCGGACGCGGTGAGAAGCGCGACAACGCGCTTGAGCTCCAGGTGCGGGGGCTGCTCGGCGACGACCTGCGGGTCGAGGAGGACCTGAGCCGCTGGTTCCCGGTGTGGGGCGCGCCGGGCATGGCCGGCTGAGCGCCCCCCGGGGGCTTCCCTCTACGGGCGTCAGATGTCGCAGGTCTTGGCGAAGGCCACGAACGACGCCCAGGCAGCGGCCTCGAATATGAGCGCCGGGCCGTCGGGGACCTTGGAGTCCCGGACCGGGACCAGCCCGGAAGCGGCGATGTTCGGCGCCCACTCAACGCAGCTGCCGCCGCCGTTACCGCTATAGCTGGACTTGACCCACTTTGCGGAGAGAAGGTCGGGAGTGCTGCTCATGTTGGCAAGGCCTCCATCGTGGACCGGATGAGCGCGGCTGAATCGCCCGGCGAGAGGGCATGCGCTGTGAGTAGATCGTAGGACCGCTGGTCGACTGGAACGCGTCCACCGACCGCTGAGCCGACCGTATCCGGCGCCTGATGCGTACGTATCTCCATGAGGAGTGATGGATGGCCGTCGACGACGACTGGGAGTGGGACGACACATTGTTCTCGGGTACGGCCGCCCATTACCGGAGCGGGAGGCTCACTTGCGCCCCGGTTGGCGAACGTGCTCGCCGAGGATCTAAAGCGCAACGTCCGAAACGGCTGATCGCCGCAGGACAACGTCAGTAACATGACCGAGTAGGCAGGCATAACGGCCGCGCCGGGCAACCGGCGGTGCGGACCGCATGGCCACGGTGCGCCTCGGTGGCCGCGCACAGCCCATACATGCGGCAGGTAGCACGGCCCGTGCGCACAATTGGGACACTCGACGGCCGAATCAGAGCAGTCCAGTCACGGCAACCAGAGCCCGCATGACGCGTCCGACCTAGGTTCAGTTGGGACATTACATCTATGAGTTACAGCCAGCCCCCGTCGGGACCGCACGGCCAGGGCAACGGTGCCGGTCCAGGACAGCATGGCTATGACTACCCGCAAGCCCCCAGACCCTCCAGCCAGCCGGGGTATCCCCCCTTCCCGCCGCATCAGAGTCACCCACAGCAGCTCGCCTACCCGCCGAACTCAGCCTCGCCCACGCCGCCGGTCCCTCCGCAAGCCGGTAGTAGCAAGCAGAAGACGATCGGCATCGCGGTCGGCGTGCTGATCGTTGTCGGCGGGATCGTTGGCGGCGTCGTGCTGTTCGGCGGTGACAGTGATAGCGCCGAAAGAGTGCCCGACGACGGAAAGCGCTACAAACTCACCGCGCCGGACAACGTACTTGGCCAGTACAAGGTCTGGGGTGACTCAGCCCAGGAACAGGATGCGGTGAGCGACGAGGCGACCCTGCTCGGTATCGGTAACGGGAAACGCATCAACAACAACTGGTCAACTGTCGATACAATCGACCCCGACTCGGACTTCGACAACAACAAGAGCATTGTCTTCGTCGGCTTCTACGGCAAGGTGGACGATCCGGGGAAGTCCGTGGACGCCTACTTTGACATCATGCGGCGAGGATCGCGGTTCTCCGAACTCATCGGCAGCAAGGAGAAGCAGTCACCAATAGGTTTCAAAAACGGGATCATGAAGTGTCAGTACCAGAAGTCCGACGCTGAGCCCGGCCAGCCGGATACCACCCCCGTGTGCATCTGGGGCGATCACAGCACGGTCGGCTTGGTGACCGTGGTCGATGCCACGAAGAAGAAGTTGTCCCTTAAAGAGGGCGCCAGGATCGCGGCTGACCTGCGGAACGAGATCCGAGTAGAGATCAAGTAACAGGCTGCCGCACAGGAGGGCACCGCGTGCGACGCCGACACCGAACGCGGCGGGGTGCCCGTCGAGTTCAGCCGGGACGAGTACGGCTACACCTGGCTGCTGGCACGGCAGCCGCGGGACGATCTGGCGGCCCTGGTGAGCGATCTGCACGCGGTCAACACCCTGCTCCAGGACGCCGGTTTCGGCCCGCAGCTGCTGTGCTCCCTGGTCGGCTTCCGGGATCCGGGGGTCGGTCGCTCGCGCTGGTGTATTTGTACAAGCGCGGCACGTTCTACCCCTTCGCGCCACTGCCCGGGCGCGGCGAGAAGCGCGACAACGCGCTTGAGCTCCAGGTGCGGGGGCTGCTCGCTGACGACCTGCGGGTCGAGGAGGACCTGAGCCGCTGGTTCCCGGTGTGGGGCGCGCCGGGCATGGCCGGCTGAGCGCCCCCCGGGGGCTTCCCTCTACGGGCGTCAGATGTCGCAGGTCTTGGCGAAGGCCACGAACGACGCCCAGGCAGCGGCCTCGAATATGAGCGCCGGGCCGTCGGGGGCCTTGGAGTCCCGTACCGGGACCATGCCAGAGGCGGCGATGTTCGGCGCCCACTCAACGCAGCTGCCGCCTCCGTTGCCGCTGTAGCTGGACTTGACCCACTTCGCGGGGGAAAGGTCGGGGGTGCTGCTCATGTTGGTAATGCCTCCATCGTGGACCGGATGAGCGCGGCTGAATCGCCCGGCGAGAGGGCATGCGCTGTGAGTAGATCGTAGGACCGCTGGAGGAAGGCGACAGCCTTCTTGTCCTCCAGCAGGGTTCCCGTTGTGATGCTCTCTTCATAGGCAACCTGACTACCGGAGTCCAGAGTCATCAGCGTCAACGTTCCGCCTACCAACGCATGCCCGCCGTGATCGAACGGTAGAACCTGCACGACGGTTGTGGGGGTTTCCGTCAACTCAATGAGGCGGGCCAGCTGCGCCCGCATGACCGCCGGGTCGCCGAAGTGGCGGCGAATCACTGCCTCATCGAGGATGTAGAACAGGTCCGGGGCCGGGTTGGCTTGCAGCAGTACTTGCCGACTCGCGCGAGCCGACCACAGCTCATCAATCTCGTTCGGCGTTGCCTTCGGGTTGTGCTTCTCGAACTGTGCACGGGCATAGCCCTCGGTCTGCACCAAGCCCGGCACGATCTGGCAGGCGTACTCCCGGATGATCCGTGCGCGTGTCTCCAGGTCCATGCGGCGGCGGAACTGGTCGGGATGGATCTCCTTGCGAGCGAGGGCGTACAGCTTCTCGAAGATGCCATCCGTGCCAAACGCCGCATCCAGCATGGAAGGCAGCTCCGGCGGGATCATGGCCTCTGCTGTCTCGAACCGCGCCAGAGAGCTCTTGCTGAACTTGGTCACAGCGGCCAACGACTCAAGGGACATGCCTGCCGCTTCACGTAACCGGCGCATCTCGGAGCCGAACAGGTGGCGGGCGGATCGATCTGGCGTCAGCGCGCGCGGCCGAGCTGGCATCGAGCAAACCTCATTTCCCGATGGGCCGGTTGGAACATCAATGACTTCAGATCGTACGCGCGGGGCGACAGGCTGTGACCATGCAAGGTGACTACTGGTCACGAGCAGGAGCGCCGGATGAAAGAAGGCCCTTGATGGTGGTTCCCCCCGAACAGATCATCGAATCCGTGCCGCAGGCCGCACTTCGGCCGTTCGAATCGCTGCGAGCGGGGTGGAGGTCGGTGAAGCGCCACGCGGTAAGCGCAGCCAGGGGACTGCTGCGGCGCGTGCGGCATGTCATGGCGACTGGCCGGGGTCGGCATGGCGCGGTGTACGTGGCGGCTCCCCCCGCCCGTCCTGCCGTACCGCCACCTCCGATGCCCGTTGCCGTCGAGTCCTCCGCGTCCTCCTCCGTCTTCTACGAGGACCCGCCGACGCTTCGCCTCCCGCGCACTCCCGCTGCTGAGCACTTCCCGATTGTCTGGGACGCGGACCCTGTGGGGTTGTACGTCGTCCGGTACGAGCGTGAGTGCGCGTTGGGAGTGGCGAGGTGAGCGCGGGGACACCTCCGCAGGAGACGCCGGGGGGTTCCGGCCCGCGCCCCACTCTCAAGGAGTTGGAGCAGCGCGCGGAGGCTCTGGCCAAGGCGATCCGCAAGCATCTGGAGAGGGGGACACGGCGGTGAAGTCGTCGATGGCGCGGGAGGGCGGGGCATGACCGCTGGGACCCAAGTGTGTGTGAAGTGCAAGGAGTACACCGCGTTGCGCGAGAAGGCCAAGCAGGACGGGGATTTCGGCAAGGCGACCACGTATGAGATCTTGCGCCGCCGTCATCCGTCCCACGTAATCCCGAGCCGTATGGCCCGTTGGGGGGTGCCCGCATGAGTCGGCCGACGCCGTACAAGGGCCCGAAGGTGGGCCAGGAAGCGTACGACGCTGCCACGGGGCGCGTCGGTGTCCTCCAGGACATCTGTCACGTTGACGATCTCGCCTTCGACCACAGGATGCCGGGGCCCCGCGTCGCCTTCCTGCGGCCGGCTGAGGGTGGACGGGAGTGGATGACCGACGCCGGGAACGTCATGTTCCCGGAGGAGGCCAAGAAGCGCCCCGACGTCTACGACGCGCCACGGCGGGAGTGACGTCGGCGTATGGACCTCTCTCTCGTCCAGCCGTAGAGACCGGGCGGACAGGTGGCGGCCCGGAGGCGCTTTGGTCGGCTCCCAACCCGGCTCGGACCCCACGCTGCTTCCTGCCACGTCTGTCTGCGCGGCCACCCGCGTCGCCGCGGCCATGGTGAAGTCCACCCTCGACGCGAACCCCCAGATCCCGCCGTGAACCACCTGCACCGCACACCAGATCCGTGGTGTCCGACCCCCGCGGGCTTCCCATCCCGCAGCCGCTAGGCCGCGCTCCTCACCTGCTCAAACCGGAAGTCGGCATGATCGCCCCCCCCAGCGCCTGGGCGCGCGAGGGAGCCGCGTCGGCGAGGCCAACCTCCGCTGGCGCGTCAGCGGTTTTACAGTTCGATAGGTCGGTAGGCAAGCGCCTTGTCCACAACTTCTTCTGCGGTGAGTGGTGGATCCGAATAGTAAATCAGGTCCAACACGCGAGGATGTGGGACGTTCTCCTCAAGGAGGCGAGCGAGGTCGCCGTGCTCGCCTTCCATGCCTTCTGCAGCCATAACTCTTTCGGCCAGATTGACCAGCTCGTTACGTATCATTTCACCTCCTTGTGAAATTGCTCGTCATCCGCAGATCATTCAGGCGCCTACGTGCTGAGCTGGCCCCGGCCGCGACAGCATCAAGTCATCCAGCCATCATTGCAGAAGGCTCATAGTAGGCGTGGCGATGACCCAGATCAGGTAATCACTCGGCGCATCCTGGCGAGCCATGTGAAACACGTATGCATGTCAATTTCATGGAACAGCTCCGGATTCGAGATCTCAAAAAGGAACCGCAGCGTCCGGTCCTTGTTCGGCCAGGCGGCTGCCATCCCATGTGAAGTGGATCCGGTCGGCGGCTGTGCTGTCCTCCGCCAGGTATTGCTTGTGTCTCAATCGTCGTCGACCCTGGTCAGAAAGCTTTGGTGGGAGTCCGTTTCCACCAGGTCTCGAACCGCATTGAACATTTCTCTGACGCCGGGACGCCGAACAATGACCAGGTCGGAGCAGACGAAATATCCGCCGTTGAGGTACTCACCGGTGTGTGACCACTTCTCGAGAATTTTCCCCACTGCGGCATATGTAAGAAATGTCGCAGCCCATTTCTCGCCGTTAGGCAGCTCGACCCACCCGTCGGCATTCTCAACCGTATCTGGCGAGTCGCCGCCGAGTTCGATCTCGACCTTCAGTCCGTTCTCGATGATTTCGTACATGTCAATGGCCGTAGAGTTCCATGAGGCGATTGATTACTTTCTGCTCGTTCTGCTTGCTTGCCTTGCCCAGAATTTCAATTCCGTCGGCTGTCTCCTGGAAGAAGACGCGAGCTCCGCTACGTGCGCGAAGATATCGAATGCTCGATCCTGGTAGGGTCTTGTTGTCGATCCCAGGGTTCTTGTTGCCTTCCTTATATTTTGCTACAAGGCTGTCCAGGTCGCGTTGTACTCTCTGATCCTTCCCAGCCCTTTCGGCGGCTTCTACCAGCAGTTTGTCATCGCTGATCCTGGACGTGACCTTGATGCACTTCAGCCCCAGAGGATCGGCCCACTCCAGCGGATTGGCAACATACCCATGGTGATTCGGTGCTGGTTCGAGGCCGAGGGGGTCGGGGGTGGTGTAGCGGGCGGTTTCGGGGTCGTAGTGGCGGAAGTAGTTGTAGTGGAGGCCGGTTTCGGGGTCGGCGTATTGGCCGGGAAAGCGGACGGGGCAGTTGACTGCGCTGGGTGGGGTGGGGAGGGGGGTGCCCCAGAGGGTGGTGCGGTGTTGCCAGGCGAGGGTGCCGTCGGGGGTGACGAGTTCGGTGGGGGTGCCGACGAGGTCGGTGATGATGGCGTGGAAGCGGGCGTCGTACTCCGCTTGGGGGGTGGTGTCGGCCAGGGGGAGGATGGATGACGCTTCCACCTCCATTGGATCCAGCGGGGTTCGGCGCTCGGTTTGGGATATGGGGCGGTGGGTTCCTGGGGCGTAGTCCCAGGTTGTGGCCACGCCGTCTGACGTGGTTTGTTCGGCCAGGCGGGTGCCGTCCCACGTGAAGTGGATCTGGTCGGCGACTGTTCCTTTCTCGGCCAGGCGTTGTTTGGTGGTGCGGCGGCCGAGGGGGTCGTACGTGTAGGTCCACTCCTCGCCGTTGGGGGTGGTGGCGTGGGTGAGGCGGTCTTCGGCGTTCCAGGTGTAGGTCCAGGTGCGGGTCTGGCCGTTGAGGAGTTTGCGGGTGCGGCGGAGGAGACGGCCTTGGGCGTCGTGTTCGTAGGTGGTGCGGCCGACGCGGTGGAGGATCGTGCCGGTGAACTGGCGGTCGCCGGGGGCTTCGTGGCCGGGGGCGGTGGCGTGGGTGAGGTTGCCTGCGCTGTCGTAGGCGTAGGTCTCGGTCCAGCCGTGGGCGTGGACTGCCGTGACGCGGCCGACCGGGTCGAGGTCGAAGCGGCGGGTGCCCGAGGTCAGCTCGCGGATTTCGGTGAGGTGGTCGTCCGGGCGGTAGGCGTACTCCCGGTGCTGGAGCAGCGTGGAAGTATTGCCGTAGGTGAGGGCCTGGGTCGTCAGGCGGTCCAGGCTGTCCCAGGTCTGGGAGAGCGCCACGTCGTCGCCGAACGTGCGCGATGTCTCGCGGCCCGCCGCGTCGTAGGCGAAGTGCAGGGAGTTGTCCGCCGTGGTGAGCGTTGTGGGGCGGCCCGTCGCGTCGTACGACCATTCCGCGCGCAGGCCGCTTGGGGTGATCCGTTCGGTGCGGTTGCCCGCCTGGTCGTAGGTGTAGGTCGTGGTCTTGTCGTTGACCGTTTCGGTCAGGACCCTGCCCCGCGCGTCATACGTGCGGCGCAGCTCCGTGTCCCGGTTCGCCGCTTGCGCCAGGCGGCCCGCGGCGTCATACGCGAACGTCGTCTCCGTGCCGTCCGCCGTGCGCGTCGCGATCGTGCGGCCCAGTGTGTCGCGGGTGTAGGTGAGGGTTTCGCCCGCGCCGTTCTCCCGGGATATCAGGCGGCCCGCCGCGTCGTGGGCGTAGGTGAGGGTGCGGCCGTTGAAATCCGTCTCGGATGTGACCTGGCCTGCCCCGTCGTAGGTGTAGATCCACGTCCGGCCCTGGGGGTTCGTGACCGTCGTCAGGTGTAGCTCGGTGTCGTAGGTGAAGGCGTACGCCGCGCCGTCCGGGTCCGTACGCGTCGCGGGCAAGTCGAAGTGGGTGTGGGTGTAGCGGGTGCTGTTCCCCGCCGCGTCGGTGTGTTCGACGAGGTTGCCTTCGGCGTCCCAGGTCCAGCTCTCGCGGGTGCCATCCGGCCGGGTGCGCCAGGAGGGCTTGCCCTCGATCGTCCAGCCCTGGCGGGTGACGTGGCCCAGGGGGTCGGTGATGCGGGTGATGCGGCCGTGGGTGCCCCGGCGGACGGTGGTGGTGTTGCCCAGGGCGTCGGTGACCTCGACCGGCAGGCCCGCGTCGTTGCACACGACGCTTGTGGTGTGGCCCAGAGGGTCGGTGACGGAAGTCAGATTGCCCGCGCCGTCGTACGTGTAGTGGGTGGCCGCGCCCGTGGGGTCCGTTGTTCGGACCCTGTTCCCCCGGTCGTCGTATGCGTGGAGCCAGGCCGCGCCGTCGGGTTCTCGGACCTCCAGCGGCTGGCCGTATGTGCTGTACGTCGCCGTGGCCGCCGTGCCGTCCGGGCGTTCGACGCGTATGAGGTTGTGGGAGTCGTCGTACGTGTAGCGCGTGGTGTGGCCCAGTGGGTCGGTCACCGACAGCGGCAGGCGGCCCGTCTGTACGTCCCATTCGGTGCGAGTGGTGTGGCCCAGGGCGTCGGTGCGGGCTATCGCCCGGTATGACTCGTCGAAGACGTAGGTGATGCGGTGGCCGAGCGAGTCGGTGTAGACGGTGGTGTGGGACGCCTCGTCGTAGTGGAAACGGCCGGTCATCATGTTGTCCGAGCCGATGGTGCGCAGCACGCGGCCACGGTGGTCGTAGACGTACCCGAAGCTGGTGCCGTTGCGGTCGGTCCATGACGTGATGCGGTGCTGGTCGTCGTAGGTGAACCGCATCGGCTCGTCGGCGGAGTTGAAGACTTCGGTCAGGTCGCCCGCGCCGTTGTAGCCGAAGGAGACCAGCGTCGTCCCCAACTCGGCGTCTCCGACGCCCAGCAGGCGCAGCGCGGTGATGCGCAGCAGCTCCGGGTCCGTGTCGACCGCGATGCGGTAGCCGCCGGAGTGCACCACCTCGAGCGGGGTGCCGTCCG
Source organism: Streptomyces sp. ME19-01-6 (assembly GCF_033793745.1). NCBI lineage: Bacteria > Bacillati > Actinomycetota > Actinomycetes > Kitasatosporales > Streptomycetaceae > Streptomyces > Streptomyces sp. ME19-01-6. The sequence goes on from NZ_JARAXF010000005.1 coordinate 427,109, forward strand.
CGTCATAGGTGAAGGTGATGGACCGGCCGTTACGGTCCTCGATCATCTGGAGGGGGAGCTCGTTGCCGTCGCCACCCAAGGGTGTGAAGTACAGGGTGCGGCCCTGCTCGGGGATCTCGATCCGCATCGTGCCGCCCGCCGTGCCGTCCCAGCGCAGCGGCCAGCGCGGGCCCCGCGCCGGGTAGGTGTCCTCCTCGGGATGGGGGACCCCGTAGCGCAGCACCATGCCCTCGGGCGCTACGAACACGATCCCGTCGGCGTCCAGCTCCAGCCGCTGGTCGAGGGTGGCGGACCAGGTGCGGCCGAACCAGCCGCCGCAGGTGTGACCGGAGACGAAGGTGCGCTCCAGGACCAGCGGCAGCGCCCCGGGCAGGGACACATCCGTGGCCGACATGAGCATCTCACCGGTTGCGACGTCGACCGGGTCGGTCTCGCAGAACTTTTCGCCTGTGCACCGGTCGTGCGTGCCCTCACGGTCCGCCCGGTCGTGCGCCTCGCCGTCCCGGCCGAGCGCCTTCTTGCGGGCCGCCAGACGTTCGGCCGCGCTCGCACCCGTGTCCAGCTTCTTGCGCAGCACGCTCGAACCGCCCGTGGCCACGGCGAGCAGCAGCGCTGGGGTGATCTCGCCTGCCGCGCGCAGTGGGTCCTTGGACCACATCTCCCAGTTGAGGGCCGCCTTCGCGAACTCCTTCGGGTGCGCCGCCGCATACGCCGCGCCGTCCACCACGCCGGCCAACTGCATGCCGAAGCCGCCGAGGTCACCTTTGACCAGCGAGGCAGGGAGCTCGGCCAGGCCGAGGATGCCGTAGTGGGCCTTCCACAGCCCGTCTTTGACTCCCTCGCCGAACTTCTCCCAGTTGCTCGGCTTGTTCGGGGCCTTCTCCGCCGCCTTGTCGATCTTCTTCTTCGACGCGTCGACGACCAGCTGAAGCTCCTCGATCAGCTTGTCCAGCCGACCGACACAGTCCTCCATCGCGCCGATACCCGGGTCGGTGTCCGCAGGTTTCTCCGGCAGCTGCTCATCGCCTCGCGTCACCGCGTCGTTGTAGGACTCGACCTTCTTGTTGTGCGCCTTGGACGCCGCCCGCGCCGCATCCGCGTCCTCGATGATCGGCTCACAGCGCTTCTGCACCGACCGCAGCTTCGTGGCGTACGCCGCCAACGCACTTGCCGCGTGCGTGAACTGATCGTGCCCCGAGGTCAGTTCCTTCGGCAGCCGGTCAACCGCCTTCCGGAACTCACCCGCGCCCCTGCCCTGCCAGTCCTCCAGGTCCATCGGCCGCAGCTTGTCCTTGCCGTCCTGGAAGGCGCCCGCATACGCGCGTAGCTCCAGCACCAGGTCGTCGACGTCATCGGGATTGCCGGGGATCAGGTCCTTGGGCTTGGCGCCCGCAGGTATCCGTATCTGCGGGGTCCGCCCCGCGTCCGTGTCCGCCATCAGGACTCGTCCTCGTACTCACCCAGCGCCTGACGCGCGAACTTCGCCAACGCCGTGTCCCCCGGGCGCTTCTCCATCTCCGGCGCCCCCACGTGCTCCCAGGACCACTTACCCGCCGCGCCGCTCGGCAGCTTGGCCATATTCGCGTCCGACGGCCAGAAGTCCTTCACCCGCATCAGATCCGCCAGCATGTAACCGGCCACCGCCTCATACAGCCGCTCCACCACCACATCCGCATGGTCCGCCAGCTCACCCATGCCAAATCCCCACTCCTTGACGAACCCCTTGCCCGACTCCAGGAGTTCGGGGGAGCCGCAGTGCTGGAGATAGGCCGTCAGCTTCTCTTGGCTGTTCTTGACCGCCCGGGCCGCGACCACCGACTCCTCCAGCGGGACGATCTGCGCCTTCACCGCAGCGATCTCGATCTTGTACCCGTCAGCACCTTCATTGCCGCCGTACTTGCCGTCCGGACCGCCCTCGCTGGGGGCCCGGTTCACATTCCTCGCGTCAGGATCCGCCATCGCCAGCCCCCTCCTCCTGGTCCCCGTCCTCCTGGCCCTCCGCGTCGCGCAGCGTCTGCGCGTCCAGCAGGAACGGGCGCTCGCCCAGCGGGTCCACCAACGCCCGTACGCCCTCGGGCAACAGCCCCACCAGGTCCTCCGCCGTCGTGGAGGCCCATCCGCACGCACCCGCGAAGCGCGCAAGGCCCTCGACCGAGGTGAACACCGGCACCAGCGGGCCGGCCTCCGCTGTCTCCGAGACCAGGAATCCCGGGTTCTCCGGGCGTTGGAAGTACAGCCGCGCCTTCCGCAGCGCAGCCCACTTCTCCCGCTCCGACAACTGCGCGGCGGTCTCCTGGCGTACCAGGTCGGCCAGGCTTGCATTGCCGCCTTGACCAGGCGGTCTGTTGTTCCCTCCCCCAAACATGAGGGCTATCTTCACACAAGTGACCGACACTTTGGGTGACTGACACGCGGCTCTTCGCAACCGTTACTCGGAACATCCACGGGCGGGCCCCGAGGGCCGACCCTGTCGAAAGTGCCGTCCCTTACGGGAACGTCAGACCCGAGAACTAGGGAAAACCAGCCGTCTGGACTGACGCCCGCTGTGGCGCACGCCACTACGGTCGAATACGTGACTGTGATCGCTACCGAAAGCCTGAGCAAGCGGTTCCCCCGGGTCACCGCGCTCGACCGGCTCTCCGTCGACATCACGCCGGGCGTCACCGGCCTGGTAGGTGCCAACGGGGCCGGTAAGTCCACCTTGATCAAGATCCTGCTGGGGCTGTCCCCCGCCAGCGAGGGGCGCGCCACCGTCCTGGGCCTCGATGTGGCCAAGGATGGCAGCGCCATTCGCGAGCGGGTGGGCTATATGCCCGAGCACGACTGCCTGCCGCCCGATGTCTCGGCGACCGAGTTCGTCGTCCATATGGCGCGCATGTCCGGGCTGCCGCCCGCCGCCGCCCGCGAGCGGACCGCCGACACCCTGCGCCATGTGGGGCTCTACGAGGAGCGGTACCGCCCCATGGGCGGCTACTCCACCGGTATGAAGCAGCGCGTCAAGCTCGCCCAGGCGTTGGTCCACGACCCGCGGCTGGTCCTGCTCGACGAGCCCACCAACGGCCTCGACCCGGCGGGCCGCGACGAGATGCTCGGCCTGATCCGCCGGGTCCACACCGACTTCGGCATCTCGGTCCTGGTCACCTCGCACCTGCTCGGCGAGTTGGAGCGCACCTGCGACCACGTCGTCGTCATCGACGGCGGCAAGCTGCTGCGCTCCAGCTCCACCCGTGACTTCACCCAGGCCACGGCCTCGCTCGCCATCGAGGTGACCGACACCACCGCCCACCCGGACGGTACGGCCGCGCTGAGCGCCGCTCTCGCCGAGGCCGGGCTCACGGTCCAGCCCGCGGGCCGCTCCGGTGACGGCGCGCCCGCCTCCGGGCATGTGCTGCTGGTGGACGTCGCGGGCGACGAGACGTACGACGCGGTCCGGGACACCATCGCCGGGCTCGGCCTCGGTCTGATCCGCATGGAGCAGCGCCGCCACCGTATCGCCGAGATCTTCCGCGACGACGAGGACGACGCGCCCGATGGAAACAGGAACGGAAACGCCACGCGGCGGAGCCGCACATCGAAGGGAAGTGGAGGTGCCGCCGATGCCGCCTGAGACCACGACCACGCAGCGCGCCGATGTCATTCACAACATCGGCTACCGCCACTACGACGGCCCGCGCCTGGGCCGCGCCTACGCCCGCCGCTCGCTGTTTGCCCAGAGCCTGCGCGGCGCCTACGGCCTCGGCCGCTCCGCCAAGTCCAAGGTCGCGCCGATGCTGCTGGCCGCCGTGATGTGCGTGCCCGTCCTCATCCTCGTCGCGGTGGCCGTGACGACCAAGGCGAACAAACTCCCCGTCGAGTACACGCGTTACGCGATCATCATGCAGGCCGTCATCGGCCTGTACGCCGCGGCCCAGGCCCCCCAGTCCGTCTCCCGGGACCTGCGCTTCAAGACCATCCCGCTCTACTTCTCCCGCCCCATCGAAGCGGTGGACTATGTGACGGCCAAGTTCGCCGCCATGGCCTCCGCGCTCTTCGCCCTCACCGCCGCCCCGCTGGTGATCATGTACGTGGGTGCCCTGCTCGCCAAGCTGGACTTCGCCGACCAGACGAAGGACTTCGCGCAAGGACTGGTCTCCGTGCTTCTGCTCTCGCTCCTCTTCGCCGGCATCAGCCTGGTCATCGCCGCGCTCACCCCGCGCCGGGGCTTCGGGGTCGCGGCCGTCATCGCCGTACTGACCATCTCCTACGGCGCGGTGTCCACCCTGCAGGCCATCGCGTGGGACCAGAACAACACCGACGCGGTCAGCTGGATCGGCCTGTTCTCGCCGATCACCATCGTCGACGGCGTCCAGACGGCCTTCCTCGGTGCCTCCTCCGCCTACCCCGGCGGATTCGGGCCCGGCACCGGGGCCGGACTCGTCTTCCTCCTCGCCCTCTTCGGCCTGATCGCCGGCTCCTACGGCCTGCTCCTGCGCCGCTACCGAAAGGTCGGGCTGTGACCACGATCGCCATCGACAATGTCTCCCGCTGGTTCGGGAACGTCGTCGCCGTCAACGACGTGACCATGAGCATCGGCCCCGGTGTCACCGGCCTCCTCGGCCCCAACGGCGCGGGCAAGTCCACCCTCATCGGCATGATGGGCGGCTTCCTGGCGCCCTCCACCGGCTCCGTCACCCTGGACGGGGACACCATCTGGCGCAATGAACAGGCCTACCGCCAGATCGGCATCGTCCCCGAGCGCGAGGGGATGTACGACTTCCTCACCGGCCGCGAGTTCGTCATCGCCAACGCCGAGCTGCACGGCCTGCCCGACCCCCGCGCCGCCGCCCGCAAGGCGCTGGAGACGGTCGAGATGGACTTCGCGGGCTCCCGCCGTATCGCCACCTACAGCAAGGGCATGCGGCAGCGGGTGAAGATGGCCTCCGCGCTCGTCCATGAGCCGTCGGTGCTGCTGCTCGACGAGCCGTTCAACGGCATGGATCCGCGCCAGCGGATGCAACTCATGGACCTGCTGCGGCGCATGGGGGACGAGGGCCGTACCGTCCTGTTCTCCTCGCACATCCTGGAAGAGGTCGAGCAGCTCGCCGCGCACATCGAGGTGATCGTCGCCGGGCGGCACGCGGCCTCCGGGGACTTCCGCAAGATCCGCCGCCTGATGACCGACCGTCCGCACCGCTATCTGGTGCGCTCCAGCGACGACCGCGCGCTCGCCGCCGCCCTCATCTCCGACCACTCCACGGCGGGCATCGAGGTGGACGCGAGCGGGGGCCCCGAAGCCGGGCTGCACATCCAGGCGGTCGACTTCACCCGCTTCACCGAACTGCTGCCCCGGGTCGCTCGCGATCTGGGCGTCCGGCTCCTCACGGTCTCGCCCTCCGACGAGTCCCTGGAGAGCGTCTTCTCCTACCTCGTCGCGGCCTGAGCGGCCGGAAGGAGCCTCGAAGCGATGTCCTCCCTTTACCATCCCACCGTTGCCCGGCTCACCTACCGGGCTCTGCTCGGCCGCCGCCGCGCGCTGATCCTCTTCACCCTGCCCGGGCTGCTGCTGGTCATCGCGGTGGCCGTACGGGCGCTGTCCGGTGCCGACGACCAGACCGCCGACGCCGTCCTCGGCGGCTTCGCGCTCGCCACGATGGTCCCGCTGATCGGGGTGATCGCCGGTACGGGCGCGATCGGCCCGGAGATCGACGACGGCTCGGTCGTCTATCTGCTGGCCAAGCCCGTCAAGCGGCCGACGATCATCTTCACCAAGTTCCTCGTCGCGACCGGCGTCACGGTCGTCTTCTCGGCGCTGCCCACCCTGCTGGCGGGCTACGTCCTCAACGGGAACGGCCAGCAGCTGGCGGTCGCCTACGCGCTCGCCGCCACCGTCGCCTCGATCACCTACAGCGCGATGTTCCTGCTGCTGGGCACCATCACCCGGCACGCGGTGATCGTGGGTCTGGTCTACGCCCTTGTGTGGGAGTCCCTGTTCGGCAGCCTGGTGGGCGGGGCCCGTGAGCTCAGCGTCCAGCAGTGGTCGCTCGCGCTCGCCCAGAAGGTCGCCGACAGCGGAGCGGTCTCCTCGGAGGTCGGCCTGCCCGCCGCTGTGGTGCTGCTGCTGGGTGTGACGGTGGCCGCGACCTGGTACGCGGGCCGGAAGCTGCGCACCTTGACCCTCGCGGGCGAGGAGTGACCTGACAGGCCCACCGCCTCACGGCCTGGGAGCGTTACGGCTTCACGGACGCCAGCGGGCCGGGGCGGTCGTGAAGCGGCCGCCGGTCTCGGCGGTGGCCGCCGCACTCGGCGCGGCCACCGCCATCGCCTCGTGTCGGGGGGCCGAGTTGGCCTGGTCCAGGGCCGAGGCCACCGTGGCGGACGAGCCGAGCATCACGGTCGCCGCCACACAGGCCACCGTCCACGGTGCCCGCAGCTTCCGCGCCCACCCCGACGTACGCTTCACAACCACCGTGCCGCTCATGCCGTCCTCCGATCCTCCGATCCTCGTCGGTGCCGATGAGGCGATCCTGACGGGCGGAGTTGTCGACCGGCCCTGCGTCAGCTACGGACGAGCTGTGAACCGGGGGCTCAGGTGCGGGCCGGTTCGGCCGGGGGCGCGCTCTTCGCGGGGGCGCCGGACCGCACCGCCGCGCCCGGACCGCCCCGGACGACGGCCAGCACCAGCAGGCCCGCCGCCAGCGCGGTGATCCCGGATATCACGCAGATGCGGTCGAGCCCCGCCGCGAAGGACTCGCGCACCAGCTGCTCGGCCGCCGTCGTACGTCCCGCCGGGGCGGCGGCGATCACCGCGTCGGCGTGGCCGCCGCTGATCGCCTCGGCCGCCTGCCCGGCGGCGCGCGCCGGGACGGCCCCGCTGTCCTCGACGACGTCCCGCACCCGCGCCGCGAACACCGTGCCCAGGACCGCGATCCCGAGGGCGAAGCCCAGTTGCCGGAAGGTGTTCACGGCGCCGCTGGCCATTCCGGCCCGCTCCGGCGGAGCCGCGCCGAGTGCCGCCGACACCAGGACGGGCATGGCCAGACCGATGCCGAGCCCGCTCAGCATCAGCCCGGGGACGAAGGCCGTCCAGTCCGCGTCGGGCGTCAGCCGCACGGCGGTGACCAGCGCCCCCGCGCCCACCAGCAGCAGCCCGCCGCCGAGCGCGCGCCCCGGGGCGACCCGCTCCAGTACCCGTCCGCCCGCCGCTCCCACGACCAGCGCCACCCCCGCCATCGGGGTCACCGCGAGCCCGGCCTGCACCGGGCTGAGCCCGAGCACCGACTGCAGCCACATCCCCACGTAGGTGAGGTACGGGAAGGCCGCCGCCTGCAGCAGCAGGGCCGCCGCCATCAGCACCACGAAGGTCGGGCGGCGCATCAGCGCCAGATCCAGCAGCGGCCGCCGCAACCCGCGCTCCACCAGGACGAAGACGGCCAGCGCGAGGGCGGAGACCACCAGCGACGCGATCGTGCCGCCCTCGGACCAGCCTTCCTCGCCGCCCCGCATCAGCCCGTACGTCAGCGCGCCGGCGCACAGCGTGAAGAGGGCGGCGCCCGGCCAGTCGATCCGTGCACCGGCCGCGCCGCGCGACTCTTCGACCGTACGGACCGTGATCCACACCGCCACCGCCGTCAGCGGCAGGTTGACCAGGAAGATCGCCCGCCAGTCGGCGTACTCGGTGAGCAGCCCGCCCAGGATCGGGCCGACCGCCGCGGCCGCCCCGCTGGTGCCGCCCCATACGCCGAAGGCGACACCGCGGTCGCGTCCGCTGTAGGTGGCCATCAGCAGCGGGGTGTTGGTGGCGAACATCGCCGCCGCCCCGACGCCCTGCACCGCGCGGGCGGCGATCAGCACCCCGCTGTCCGGAGCCAGTCCGCAGGCCAGCGAGGACAGCGCGAAGACGGTGAGCCCCAGCAGATACAGCCGCCGCCGGCCGAAGACGTCGGCCGCCGATCCGGCGGCCATGAGCAGGGCGGCGAGCGCCAGCGCGTAGATGTCCATCACCCACTGCAGGGAGGTGAAGGAGGCGTCCAGGCCCTGCGCCACCTCCGGCAGCGCCGTGTTCACGATCGTGACGTCGATCAAGAGCATGAAATTGCCCAGGGTGATGGCCGCGAGCGGCCACCATTTGCTCCGCATGACTACTCCGAGTTCCACAGAGAATGGGGTCGGCCCGACGCCGTACCCCCGTGACCCCAAAGTCCGTCAGCCGCCCGCATGCCCTCCAGCCGGCGCCGCGTCTGTGGCGCTATCCGACAACGGCTAGCCTTCTGCGGTGAATTCCGACGTGTTCGACGAGCTGGACCGACAGCTGGTCGAAGCCCTCCAGCTCGACGGCCGGGCCCCGTTCAGCCGGATCGCCGAGGTGCTCGGCGTCTCCGACCAGACCGTGGCGCGCCGCTACACCCGGCTGCGCACGGCCGGAGCCATCCGGGTGCTGGGGCTCACCGACCGGGCCGCGCTCGGCGAAGTGGTGTGGCTGCTGCGGGTGCAGTGCGCCCCGGACGCGGCCGTGGCGGTGGCCGAGGCGCTGGCCCGCCGCCCTGACACCTCTTGGGTGAGCCTGATGTCCGGCGGCACCGAGATTGTCGCCGTCACCCGCGCGGCGTCCGGCGAGGACAGCGACGCGCTGCTGCTGCGCAAGCTGCCGAGCACCCCGCGGGTGGTGGGCGTGGTCGCGCACTGTGTGCTCCATGAGTACTTCGGCGGACCGCAGGGGCTGATCAGCAAGTCGGGCATGCTGACGCCCCGGCAGATCGAGCGGCTGGCCGTCCCCGTACGTCCTTCGGGCGGCCGCGCCCGGCTGGACGACGGCGACCGGCAGCTGCTGGCCGTGCTGGCGCGCGACGGGCGCGCGGGTCTTGCCGAGCTGGCGGCGGCCACGGGCTGGTCGCAGTCGACGGTACGCCGTCGGCTGGCGGAGCTGCGGGCCGACGGCGTCCTGTACTTCGATGTCGACTACCAGCCCCGGAGGTTCGGCCATGGCTCCACGACCGTGCTGTGGCTGTCGGTGCTGCCGGCCGACCTCGCCGCCGCCGGGCAGGCGGTGGCGGAGCACCCGGAGGCGGCCTTCGTCTGCGCGACCACGGGCCGGCACAACTTGCTCGCGGTCGTGGTGTGCCGGGACGTCCAAGCCCTGTATCAGTACCTGACCACGCGGGTCGCGGCGCTGCCCGGTGTGCTGTCCATGGAGACCTCCCCGATGATCCGCCAGGTCAAGGGGCCGGGGCCGCTGCCGTCCTCACCGCGCGGCCCGGCGCGGCGCGTTTCCTGACCGGGGCGCTGAAACCTGGGTCACCAGGGTTACTTGGAGGAAGATCCCAACTCCTGTCCGCTGAACTCTGTTCAAGCAGACGACTCAATAAATCTTGACGATTGTCAGGGACCTGTCGAACCCTTGGCGTGCACCAGCGCAACTCCTCGTACTCGTTCCATCTCCCCTTCCTTACGGGCTTGTTGAAGTCCCGTCAGAGACATCGGAGGAACCGATGCGTCGCCTTGCCACGAGCCTTGCCGCCACCGCGGTCGCCGCGGCTGCCACCGTGGCCCTCTCCGGGCCCGCCCACGCCGCCCCCGCGGACAAGCCGCAGGTGCTCTCCAGCTGGACCCAGACGAGCGCCAGCAGCTACAACGCCTGGCTCGCGGCCCGCAACAACCAGGGCGCCTGGTCCGCGTACCAGTTCGACTGGTCGACCGACTACTGCAGCAAGTCCCCCGACAACCCCTTCGGCTTCCCGTACAAGACCGCCTGCGCCCGGCATGACTTCGGCTACCGCAACTACAAGGCCATGGGCACCTTCAGCGCGAACAAGGCCCGCATCGACAGCGCCTTCTACGAAGACCTCAAGCGGGTGTGCAACGGCTACAGCGGGGCGTCGAAGACCGCCTGCAACAGCACCGCCTGGACGTACTACCAGGCGGTCAAGGCCCTGGGCTGAACAGCCGCTCCAGGACGAGGGCGATACCGTCCTCCTCGTTGGACGCGGTGACCTCGTCGGCGACGGCCTTGAGCTCCTCGTGGGCGTCCGCCATCGCCACGCCGTGGGCCGCCCAGCGGAGCATCGCTATGTCATTGGGCATATCGCCGAAGGCGATGGTGTCCTCGGCGGTGAGCCCGAGGCGGCGGGCGGCCAGCGACAGGCCCGTCGCCTTGGTCAGCCCCAGCGGCAACAGCTCCACCAGGCCCTCGCCCGCCACGGTCACCCCCACCAGGCCGCCCGCGGCCGTACGCGCCGCCTCGGCCAGCTCGTCGTCGCTCAGCCGCGCGTGCTGGATATAGAGCTTGCTGACGGGGGCGGACCACAGGTCGGCCCGGTCCTCCAGCGACCGGGCCGCCCGCTCCGCCGGGTGCACCCGATAGCCGGCCCCGAAGAGCACCTTGCCGTCGAGCCCGTCGCGGGCCACGGCCAGGAACAGCGGGCCGATCTCCGCCTCGATCTTCTCCAGCGCCAGAGCGCCCAGCTGCCGGTCCAGCGTCACGGAGGTCAGCAGCCGGTGCTCGCCCGCGTGGTAGACCTGCGCGCCCTGCCCGCACACCGCGAGCCCCTGGTAGTCGAGGTCGTCGAGGATGCCCCGGGCCACCGGCACCGTCCGCCCGGTGACCACGATATGCGCCGCGCCCGCCGCGGTGGCCGCGGCGAGCGCCGCCCTGGTGCGCGCGGAGACCGTGTGGTCGCCGCGCAGCAGGGTGCCGTCGAGGTCGGTGGCGATGAGCGAAAAGGGCAGGGGCACCGAGGGGGTGTCGCTCATCGGGCGACCGGCTCCAGGACCTCACGCCCGCCCAGATACGGACGCAAGGCCTCGGGCACCCGCACCGAGCCGTCGGCCTGCTGGTGGTTCTCCAGGAGGGCGACGATGGTGCGCGTGACCGCGCACAGCGTGCCGTTCAGCGTCGCCAGGGGGCGCACCCGCTTGCCCTCGCGCATCCGGATCGACAGCCGACGCGACTGGAACTCGGTCGTGTTGGAGGTCGAGGTCAGCTCGCGGTACTTGCCCTGCGTCGGGATCCACGCCTCGCAGTCGAACTTCCGCGTCGCCGAGGCGCCCAGGTCGCCGGAGGCCAGGTCGATCACCCGGAACGGCAGCTCGAGCGAGGTCAGCCACTGCTTCTCCCACTCCAGCAGCCGCTGGTGCTCGGCCTCCGCCTCCTCCGGCGTCGTGTAGACGAACATCTCGACCTTGTCGAACTGGTGCACCCGGAAGATGCCACGGGTGTCCTTGCCGTACGAGCCGGCCTCGCGGCGGAAGCAGGAGGAGAACCCGGCGTAGCGGCGCGGCAGCTGGGACGCGTCCAGGATCTCGTCCATGTGGTACGCGGCCAGCGGCACCTCGGAGGTGCCGACCAGGAAGAGGTCGTCCTTGTCGAGGTGGTAGACGTCTTCCGCGGCCTGGCCGAGGAAGCCGGTGCCCTCCATGGCCTTGGGCTTGACCAGGGCGGGGGTGAGGACGGGAGTGAAGCCCGCCGCGGTGGCCTGCGCGATCGCGGCGTTGACCAGCGCGAACTCGAGCAGCGCGCCGACGCCCGTCAGGTAGTAGAAGCGCGAGCCGGACACCTTGGCGCCGCGCTCGGTGTCGATGGCGCCGAGCAGCTCGCCGAGCTCCAGGTGGTCCTTGGGGGTGATGCCCTCGGCCGCGAAGTCGCGCGGGGTGCCGACCGTCTCCAGGACGACGAAGTCGTCCTCGCCGCCGACGGGCACGTCCGGGTGGACCAGATTGCCGAGCTGGAGCAGCAGCCGCTGGGTCTCCTCCGCGGCCTGATCCTGCTCGGCGTCGGCGGCCTTCACCGCGGCGGACAGCTCGCCCGCCTTCTTCAGCAGCTCCGCCTTCTCCTCGCCGGAGGCCTTGGGGATGAGCTTGCCGAGCGCCTTCTGCTCGGCGCGCAGCTCGTCGAAGCGGACGCTGGACGACCTGCGCCGCTCGTCGGCGGAGAGCAGGGCGTCGACGACGGCGACGTCCTCTCCACGGGCGCGCTGGGAGGCGCGCACACGGTCGGGGTCCTCACGGAGCAGGCGAAGGTCAATCACCCCACCAGGTTACCGGTGTGCACCCGTGTGCCTCGCCGATAAAAGGGCGCGCGTTCCCTGAAGGGATGGCGGAGCAAAGGGGCAAAGGGGCGTAGAGGTGGGGATGGGCGACTGGCTTTCCTTGTGCGAACGGGAAGTTGGCCTCGCGTTGTCCACAGGCGGGGGTGGATCCGGCCCGAGTTATCCACAGGCTGTGTGTGAGTTCTGTGGATGTCGGGCTGATCATCTGGTACGCGAAGTGCTCGGCGAGGAATTCCCCACCCAAACCTCGTTCACACACTCTTTCGGGTGGGATTTGCTCACACCGGAGCGTCGGCCACGAGAAAAGTGCTGACGCGAGCGATAGATGTGATGGTACGTGGGTTGAGGCGAGCTGGGTGATATGTCGATTACGCCGGGTTGGCGTGTCGACTTGTCCCCAGCCGCGCCCCATGCCTGTGGATAACTCTGTCAGGCCCGGCTGTCCCGTCAGGCCCGGCCGTCCTGGCAGCGGGCCAGCCACTCCTCCGCCGCCGCGAAGTCCTCGTCCGAGGTCCCGTGCCGCAGCGGGGACATCTCCGACGGCTCGAACCCCGCCCGCGGGTAGGAGCCCAGGAACCGCACACCCGGGCAGATCCGCTTCAGCCCCATCAGGGCAGAGGCGACCCGCCGGTCCGTGATATGCCCCTCGAGGTCCACCGAGAAGAAGTAGCGGCCGATGCCCTGACCCGTCGGGCGAGACTCGATGCGCACCAGGTTGACCCCGCGCGCCGCGAACTCCTGCAGCAGTTCCAGCAGCGCACCCGGGTGGTCGTCGCCGAGCCAGATCGCCACGGACGTCTTGTCCGCGCCGGTGCGGGCCGCGGGCCGCGCCGGGCGGCCGACCAGCACAAAGCGGGTCGTCGCGTTCTCCGCGTCGTGGATGCCGCTCACCAGGGGAGTGAGCCCGTACGTCGCCGCCGCGAACTCACCGGCGAACGCCGCGTCGTAGCGCCCCTCCTGTACCAGCCGGGCCCCGTCCGCGTTCGAGGCGGCCGACTCCCATACGGCGTTCGGCAGATTCGCCGTCAGCCACTTCCTGACCTGCGGCTGGGACACCGGATGGCCGGTCACCGTCTTCACGTCGGTGAGCTCGGTGCCCGGCCGCACCAGCAGCGCGAAGGCGATCGGCAGCAGCACCTCGCGGTAGATCATCAGCGGTGCGCCGGTGGCGAGCTCGTCGAGCGTGACGGTCACGCCGCCCTCCACCGAGTTCTCGATCGGGACCAGCGCGGCCGCCGCCGCCCCCGACCGCACGGCGTCCAGCGTCGTCGGCACCGAGACCATGGGGGTCAGCTCGCGCGTGGCGGCCTCGGGCAGCGATCGCAGCGCGGCCTCCGTGAAGGTGCCTTCGGGACCGAGGTAGGTATAAACACTGGCCGACATCACGCTGACTCCCTGGAACAGACGAGAACCGCCACGATACCCAGCGTCCGACTCCTGACGCCCGCGGTTCACGCTTCCAAGAGTGCCTGACCGACGTACTCCCCCGGGGCACAGCCGCCCGGCACCGCGAAGAGCGCGCTCGTCTCGTGCCGCAGGAAACGCGACAGCCCGTCCCCCCGGTCCAGCTTCCGCTGCACCGGAACGAAGCCCTTCATCGGGTCGGCCTGCCAGGCGACGAACAGCAGCCCGGCGTCCGGCGCGCCGTCCTCGCGGAAGCCGTCGTGGTACGAGAAGGGGCGGCGCAGCATCGCCGCGCCCTGGTTGGAGGCGGGCGCGGCGACCCGTACATGCGCGTCGCCCGCGATGGCCAGCGACCCGTCCGCGTTCACCTTGGCCAGCTCGACCGGTGTGGTCTCGGTGCCGCCGGACAGCGGGGCGCCGTCCGACTTGCGGCGGCCTATCACCCGCTCCTGCCGCTCCAGGGAGAGGTGGTCCCAGGAGTCCAGGAGCATCCGGATCCGCCGCACCACCGCGTACGAGCCGTCCGCCATCCAGGCCGGCTGCCCCTTCGCCGGGACGAAGATCCGCTGGTCGAAGTCGTCGTCGGTGGGCTTGGGGTTGTTGGTGCCGTCGATCTGCCCCATGAGATTGCGGGCGGTCATGGGGCGGGAGGTCGCGCCGGGCGTCCGGTTGAAGCCGTTCATCTGCCAGCGCACCCGGGCCACCTCCCGGGCCTCGCGCTGCAGCGCGCGCAGCGCGTGAAAGGCGACCAGCCCGTCGTCCGCGCCGATCTGCAGCCACAGGTCGCCGTTGCTGCGCTTCAGGTCCAGCACATCCGCCGAGAAGTCGGGCAGCGGGGCCAGCGCCTCGGGCAGCCGGTCCTTCAGCCCCACCTTGCCGAAGAAGGTGCGGCCGAAGCCGAAGGTGACGGTCAGCGACGCCGGGCCCGCGTCCAGCGCGATCCCCGTGTCGTCGGCCGGCGCCTTGCCCGCGGTCAGCTCCTCGGCCGTCTTCGACCAGCGGCGCAGCAGCGCGGCGACCGCCTTGCGGTCCGCGCCGGGCACCAGGTCGAGGGCGACGAGGTGGCCGCGCGCCTGGAGGGGGGTGGTGATGCCCGCCTGGCGCGCGCCGTGGAAGGGCACGGTGGTCGAGCCGACGGAGCTGAGCGGGTCGGGGTCGCCGCGCACCGTCTCGGTGGCGTACGCGCCGGCCGCGCCGCCCGCGACGAGCCCGGCCGCGCCGACGGCGCCGGCCGTGCCCAGCAGGCGGCGCCGGGAGATGGGGGACGGTGATTCCGGCTGGGTGTGCTGGGTGTTCGGGGTCTTGCTCATTGGCCGATCTTCAGGGTCCTGGTCTCCGTCACCTGGTCGATGTCGGAGGTCCGTACGGTCAGGGCGAGCCGCCAGGTGCCGCCCATGGGCAGCTGGAAGCTCTTCGCGCTCCAGTGGCCGATGGCGACGTGCTCCAGCGGCACGGACAGGGGGCCGATGTTCTTCCTCGGGAGCGTCAGGGTCACCTTTGCCTCCGGCGCGTCCACGGGCCGGTCGGCCAGGTCGAAGGTGAAGACATGGATCAGGTTGTCGCCGGGGAGGGCCGGGTCCAGCATGAAGATCGCCTTGCCGCGGCCGCTCTTGGGCCCGGTGTTGTACGGGATCTCGATGCTGATCGGGTCGACGGCGGGGCTGGTGCTCACGGCCGCGCCGCCGGCCTTCGCGCTCGCGACGGCGCTCGCGGCCCGGCCGGGCTGGGTCGTGCTGAGCACGGTGGCGACGGCGAGCAGCACGACGGCCACGACCGTCTCGGCCAGCACGGAGCGGTACAGCGAGCCGCGCGCGAGGTCGCCGTAGCGCGCGCGCAGGGTGGCGGCCTTGGCGACCGCGGCCTTCTGGCGGGCGAGCTGGGCGGTGCGCACGGGGTCGGCGGCCGTCTCGCCCTTGCCCTCTTCGCCCTTTTCCTCGTCGGCGATCTTCTCGCTGTTCGTCTCGTCGGCCGTCTCCTCAGGTCCGTCCACGAGGCGGCCCGTCCAGCGGCGCGAGAAGGAGGCGATGGCCAGGAGCACCGCCACAAGGCCGACCTTGATCAGCAGCCAGCGCCCGTATTCGGTGTCGGTCAGCGCGTCCCAGGAGCCGACCTGCCGCCACGACTGGTAGACGCCGGTCAGGACGAGAACGACGACCGAGACGAAGGCCAGCCGCGAGAAGCGGCGCACGGCCGCCCGCCCGATCGGCTCCCCCGCGCGCAGCGTGGCCACGAGCGCCCCCAGGCCGCCCAGCCACACCCCCACGGCGAGCAGGTGGACCACGTCGACCGGCATCGCGACCGTGGCCTGGATGCCGACCGAGGCGTGCTCGGCCATCGCCCAGGTCGCGGCGATGCCCACGGAGAGGACGGTGCCGCCGAAGGCGAGCCCGAAGGCCAGGTCCTGGCGTCGCCCCTGGTCCTCGTCCGCGGCGCGGCGCGCGTACGAGCCGAAGAGAACGGCCAGGAAGAGCGCCGCCGCGCCGAGCAGCAGCAGCCGCGACAACAGCGCCGCGCCCGGCTTGGTGGACAGCACATCGCCCAGGCCGCCGAGGTCGAAGACCCTGCCGATGCCGTCGCCGTTCGCGTACGGGCCGCGCAGCAGCAACAGCAGCAGGGTCGCGGAGAAGAGCGTCACCCAGCCGCCGACGGCGAGCTTCTGGACCGGCCGCGAGGAGCGGCACACCCCGGCGAAGACGCAGCCGCCGACGAGCGCGGCGAAGCCGCCGTAGGCGGCGTACCGCCCGATGTCGTACAGCGTCTCGACCGTGCCGTCGGCGCCCGCGTCCGAGGGGACCTTCGCCGTCGTCTTGGACGGCGCCCCGATGGAGAAGGTGAACGCCCCGGCCACCGGGTGGCTGTCCTCCGAGACCACCTTCCACGCCACCGTGTACGTGCCGTCGGGCAGCCCGGAGTGCAGCGAGACGGCGGCGGTCGACGACTTGCCGCCCACATGGGCGGGGCTGCCGGTGTCCACCCGGTTGCTCTTCGGGTCGAGGACGCGCACCGAGTCGCGGGACAGCAGCACCCCCTCCGAGAAGGTGAGCCGCACCTGCGCGGGCGCGGTCTTGACCACCGCGCCGTCGGCCGGGTCGGTCGCCGTGAGCGCGGCGTGCGCGGCCGCGGGGGACGCGCCGAAGCTCAGCGCGCACAGCAGCGCGGCCAGCAGGGCACCGCAGACCGACAGCAGCCGCCTGGTCGTCAACCTGGTCAGGGAGGGGGTGAGCGAGGTCATCGGGCGTCAGTCCTTGGGGCGGTACGTCGTCGGCTCGACCGGGACCTTGATCTCGATGGGGTCGGAGGAGGCGAAATGCAGCGTGAAACTGACCCTGTCACCGACCTTCGGCTTGTGGGTCAGATTTGTCAGCATCAGATGATCTCCGCCGGTGGCCAGCTTGAGCTCGCCGTCCGCCGGGACCTTCAGCGATCGCACCTGCTTCATCTGGGTGCCGGTGGTGGTGTGCATGGTGACCTTGGCGGCCAGCGGGGTGGTGACGGAGGTCAGCTCGTCGTCGGCGCCGCCCTTGTTGATCACCGTCACGTAGCCCGCGGCCATGTCGGGCGTCGGCGGCTGGGGTACGTATGCGCCGCTGGCGGACAGCTTCGGGCGGTCGCCGCCGCCGTCCTGGCCGCCACAGGCGGCGAGGACGGCGGACAGGCCGAGGACCAGCGCGGCGGCGGCCGTCCGCCGCGCGCCGGTCGCCGTCCCGCTCCCCGTCCGCATCACGGGTTCTGCCCCTTGATGATCTTGGGAAGGTCCTTGACGTACTGGTCGGCCGTGGTCTCCGTGGTGTAGAGCCAGTGGTTCTTGTCGTCCTTGGGGGAGAAGGCGATCACCTCGGCGCCGTGGTTGACGGTGATGCTGCCGTCCTTCTCCTTCTTCGGCTTCTCGACGAGGATGCCCAGCGGCCGCGCGGCGGCCTGGATGGTGTCGAAGTCGCCGGTCAGGGCCACGAAGTCCTGACCGCCCTGGCCGTCCAGCCAGGAGCGCATCCGCTTGGGGGTGTCCCGCCCGGGGTCGGTGGTGACGAAGACGACCTGGAGCTTGTCGCGCTCGGCCTTGGGGAGCTTCTTCTCCGCGATGCCGATGTTGCTCATGACCAGGGAGCAGACGTCCGGGCAGTAGGTGTAGCCGAAGTAGATCAGGGTGGGCTTGCCCTTGGTCTCCTTCAGCAGGTCGTACTTCTTGCCGTCGGTGTCGGTCAGGACCAGATCGGGCTTGGCCTTGGGCTGGTCGAGGACGATCGCCTGACCGGGCTTGGTGCCGCCGGAGACATCGGCGGCCTTCTCTGTTCTGTCGCCGTCGCCGGAGCTGCCGCAGGCGGTGAGGGTGAGCGCGGCGGCGGTGGCAAGGGCCGCGCCCAGGGATTTGGTGCGCATGGAGTCGTTCTCCGAAGAAGACAAAAGATGGTTCGGTGGTGCGGGGGTGGCGGGCACACGGGCCCACCACCCCTCAGGGCCCTCTTTTTCAGGGGCGGGCGGGCTCAGACGTTGCGGCGGCGGCCGGCGAGTACGCCGAAGGCGACGCCGACGGCGCCGACGACGATGCCCGCGATGCCCAGCACACGGGCGGTGGTGTCGCTGCTGTCGCCGCTGGAGGCGGACGCGGTCTTCTCGGTCTTCTCGGCCTTCGCGTTCTCGGCGCCGCTGCCCGTGTCGCCCGAGGTGCCGGAGCCGTGCTCGTCGGAGCCCTCGGCCGGCTTGACGAGCTTGAGCACCGGCGCCGGGTTCTCGGGCTCCGGCTGCCCCTCCTTGGGCGTCTCGATCCAGCGCACGACCTCCTTGTCGTCGTACGTCTGGAGAGCCTTGAAGACCAGTTGGTCGGCGTCGTGGGGCAGTTCGCCGACCGAGAGCGGGAACTGCTGGAAGGTGCCCGGCTCGATCTTGCCGCCGCTCCAGGTGACCTTGGTGACCGCCTCGGTGATCTTCTCGCCGTGGGCCTCGACCGGCTTGGCGAGCTTGGTCTTGGTGAGCTTCACGTCCCAGCCGGGCACCGGCTGCGCCATCACCGAGGCCAGCGGGTGGTCGGCGGGCAGGGTTACCTCGAGCTTGATGGTCGAGGCGTCGTCCTTCTCGTTGGGCACCTTGAAGGCGATGGTGCTGTAGCTGCCCTGGTCGGCCTGGCCCGGCTGCACGCTGACGTGCGCGAAGGCGGGGGTGGCCGCGAGCATTACCAGGGCTCCCGCTGCGAGGCCGCCCATCATCGGAAGACGGCGAAGACGGCGAAGACGCATGGCGTTCATGACAAGACACTCCGTGGACAGGAATGAATCAGGGTGGGTGTGTGGCGCGCGTGCGGCGACAGCACGAACGCCCCCGGCCCCGCCGGAGTGCGCCGCGTCGGTCAAGCCGCGAGGGTGAAGCGTGGCGGGCCCCGCCTGATCACACTGTGCTGGAGTTCGAAGGTCTTGGCGCCGGCGCCGGCGCCGTCATCGTCTTGCCCGGGCGTGCGCGGCCGGCGCACGGAAGCACCGTGCGGCTCGTGCTGACCGGCGCGCAGCGCGTGTACCAGCCGCAGCGCGGCGCGCAGCGCCCGTACGAGCGCGGCCTCCGCGACCCCGCGCGCCCCGTCCGCCGACAGCCGCACCGCCCGCCACACGGCCACCTCGCCGCGCCGCAGCAGCCAGCCGATGGCGAGGGCGGCGAGCAGATGCCCCAGCACCATCGGCAGCGATGGCAGCAGGGTCGCCGGGTGCGCGGCCTCGGGGGTCGGCCCGGACGGCGCCAGGTGCGCCGCGGCGGGGTCGAGTCCGGCGTGGCTGACGATCCGGTGTGCCGTGGCGGCGTCCAGCCGGACGGGGCCCGAGCCGCACAGCAGCCTTCCGGCCAGGGCGGTCACCCCGTCCTCGGAGCCGCCGGTCCTCGGGGCCATGGGTGTCTGGGGGGTGGTGCGCTGCCCGAACGCGAAGAGCGCGTGCAGCGCGAGCTGGCCGAGGCCCAGGACCGCCGTGATGCCCGGCAGCGACCGCTCCCGCCCGGCCAGCGGCGCCACCACGGCGAACAGCGCCGCGCAGCCCACGCCCACCGTCCACAGCGGCACGGTCGTGCAGGAGGCGAGCATGTGCCCGCCCGCGGACAGCACGACGCAGACCGCGGTGAAGACCGCGGCCCGCAGTATCCGCAGATCGGCTCCGGCGCGGCCGTGGGGGGCAGACATGGCCGCGCCATCATCCCACTGGGCCCGGATTTCCCCTACAGCGGGTGGGGCGTACCGCCGCACACCCGGACAGCCCCATACACCGCTATGCGGAACTCGCGCTTCCGCCGAATGAGCGGAGTCACGCCAATCACACGCTTACGGACCATGGACCCAGGCAATACGTAACGGTATGTCGAGCCGTGGCCGGGAGGCTGGAGTATGAGCATTTGGTGGTCACTCCATCTACCGCGTGAGGCGGCGAGCGTTCCGCTCGCTCGGCGCCTGCTCCTCGGCACCATGGAGACAGCCGGGGTGGATCCCGAAATTTCTTACGACTTGTCGGTCGCCCTCTCCGAGGCCTGTGCCAACGCGGTCGAGCACGGCGGTGGCGCGGACGGCGCGGGCGGGGACTACAGAGTCACGGCCTTCATCGAGGGCGACACCTGCCGTATCGAGGTCACCGACTCCGGTCCCGGCTTCCCCCGCCGCCCCTCCCGCCCTGACCGGGGCGACTGGGCCAAGACCCCCCAGGCCCGCCCCACCGCCAGACAACCGGCCCCCGCCCAGGCAGAGCATGGGCGAGGGCTCTTTTTGATCGAGGCGCTGACCGACCGGGTCCGCTACCGCGACCGCCCGGGGCGCGGCGGTGTGGTGGTCAGCTTCGACAAGATCCTCAAGTGGCGCGAGGACACCCTGACGGGGGTGTGACAGCCGCGTCCACCACCCCGGTAGCGGGGGCGGTTGTGGCGCTTGTCGTGGCTGTGCTCAGGGTCGTGGCCGTCGTCGTGGTCGTGGTTGCCGTGGAGCTGCCGGGGTCGGGCGGGAGCCCGCGGCACAGCGTGTCCAGCGCGTCCGTGAAGGAATGGTCGGGCGGGGTGGCGTAGCCCACGACCAGGCCGTCGCGGGGCGGACCCACGGCGTCCGGGTGGCGATAGCCGGCCAGGCCCTCAAGGGCGAGGCCCTGCCAGGCGGCGGCCCGCACGGCGGACCGCTCGGTGCCCGGCGGCAGCTCCAGCACCGCGTGCAGCCCGGCCGCCACGCCGCTGACGCGGACGTGGGGGGCGCGCTCGGCGAGGGTGGCGACCAACTGGTCGCGGCGGCGGCGGTAGCGCTGGCGCATACGGCGGATGTGCCGGTCGTACCCGCCCGATTCGATGAAGTCGGCGAGGGTCAGCTGGTCGAGCGCGCTCACCCACGCCTCCCGCTCCCCCTTGGCGGCCAGGACCTCGTCCACGAGGGGGTCGGGCAGCACCATCCAGCCCAGCCGCAGGGCCGGGGACAGGCTCTTGCTGACCGATCCGACGTACAGGACGTGGCCGGGGTCCAGGCCCTGGACGGCGCCCACGGGCTTGCGGTCGTAGCGGAACTCGCCGTCGTAGTCGTCCTCCAGGACCAGCCCGCCATGGGCCCTGGCCCAGTCGACGGCGGCCGCCCGGCGCCGCGGGTGCAGCGGCCCGCCGGTGGGGAACTGGTGGGCAGGGGTCAGCAGCACGGCCCGTAGGCCCTGGTGCGAGGCCAGCTCCTCGGTGCGGGCGCCGTCCGCGTCCAGGGGCAGCGGCACGGTACGGATCCCGGCGGCGGCGAGCAGCGAACGGTGGAAGCCGAGGCCGTACGCCTCCACGGCCGCCGTGCCGCGCAGCGCCGCCGTCCCGGCCAGCAGCCGCAGCGCGTGGGCATATCCGGAGCAGACGACGATCCGGTCGGCGTCGGTGCGCACACCGCGGGCGCGGGCCAGGTAGTCGGCCAGCGCCCGGCGCAGCTCGGGGCGCCCGTGCGGGTCTCCGGGGCCGAAGGCCTCGTTGGGCGCGGCGGTCAGGGCACGGCGGGCGGAGGCCAGCCACGCGGCGCGGGGAAAGGAAGCGGCGTCGGGCTGGCCCTGCAGCAGATTGTGGACGGGCTCGGGAGGACGCACGGGCGCGCTCCGGGCACGCCGTACGGGCACGCCTCCGGCCGGGGCGGCGGCGGGCGGCGCGCCGAAACCCACGGCCGGTCGGCCCCGCCCCCGGGCGCCGCCCTCTTTTTGCCGCCCGGTTCGCCTGGGCGGGGGCGGCGCGGCGCGGGGCGCGACCCGGGTGCCGGAGCCCTGGCGGGCGGTCAGCCAGCCCTCGGCGACCAGCTCGGCGTAGGCGTCGGCGACGGTGTTCCGGGCCAGGCCGAGGTCGGCGGCGAGGGAGCGGTAGGGCGGCAGCCGGGTGCCGGGGGCGAGCCGACCGCTCCTGATGGCGTCGCGCAGCGCCCCCATCAGGGCCGCCCGGCGGCTGCCCGCCCTGGCCAGCTCCAGGTGGAGGTCACTGCCGAGGCCCGCTGCCGAATTGACCTTCGTTTCCGCCATGGAACCGGACGATACCGCTGGTCACCAGCCCTGCCTCGCCTCCGGGGCGCGGTCCGGCCGCATCCCCGCTCCGGAGGCGAACCAGACCGAGTCCTACAGGAGAGCGGCCATCCAGGCCTCGACGTCATCCGCGGTGCGCGGCAGGGCGGCCGAAAGGTTTCGGTTGCCGTCCTCCGTGACCAGGATGTCGTCCTCGATGCGGACGCCGATGCCCCGGTACTCCTCGGGCACGGTCAGGTCGTCGGCCTGGAAGTACAGGCCGGGCTCGACCGTGAGGCACATGCCGGACTCCAGGGTGCCCTCCGCGTACGCCTCCCGGCGGGCCGCGGCGCAGTCGTGGACGTCCATGCCGAGCATGTGGCCGGTGCCGTGCAGCGTCCAGCGGCGCTGCAGGCCCAGCTCCAGGACGCGCTCGACCGGGCCCTCGACCAGGCCCCACTCGACCAGCTTCGCGGCGAGGACCCGCTGGGCGGCATCGTGGAAGTCGAGGTACTTCGCGCCCGGCTTGACCGCGGCGATGCCCGCCTCCTGCGCCTCGTACACCGCGTCGTAGATCTTGCGCTGCAGCGGGGTGAAGCGGCCGTTGACGGGCATCGTGCGGGTCACATCGGCGGTGTAGAGGGTGGGGGTCTCCACGCCCGCGTCCAGGAGGAGCAGCTCCCCGGAGCGGACCGGGCCGTCGTTGCGCACCCAGTGGAGCGTGGTGGCGTGGGGGCCCGCGGCGCAGATGGAGGCGTAGCCGACGTAGTTGCCCTCGACACGGGCGCGCAGGAAGAACGTGCCCTCGATATAGCGCTCGGAGGTGGCCTCGGCCTTGTCGAGGACCTTGACCACGTCCTCGAAGCCGCGCACGGTCGAGTCGACGGCCGCCTGCAGCTGGCCGATCTCGAACTCGTCCTTGACCAGGCGCTGCTCGCTGAGGAACGCCCGCAGCTCCGCGTCGCGCTCGCCGGTGACCTTGTCGGTCAGCGCCGCCTCGAGACCGGCGTCGTGGCCGCGCACGATGCGCACCGGGCCGGTCGCGGCCCGCAGCTCGTCGGCGAGCTCGCGCACGTCCTTGGCCGGCAGGCCCAGCAGCTGCTCGGCCTCGGCGAGGCTGTGGCGGCGGCCGACCCACAGCTCGCCCTGGCCGTCCAGCCAGAACTCGCCGTTCTCACGGTTGGAGCGGGGCAGCAGATACACGGTCGCGGTGTGGCCCTCTGCGCCGTTCGGCTCCAAAACCAGCACGCCGTCGTGGGTCTGGTCGCCGGTCAGGTACGCGTACTCCGTGGCGGCGCGGAACCCGTACTCGGTGTCGTTGGAGCGGGTGCGCAGATTACCCGCGGGAATGACCAGGCGCTCCCCGGGGAATCGCGCGGAGAGCGCGGCGCGGCGGCGGGCGGTGTGTGGCGCCTGCTCGATCGGCTCCAGGCCGCGCAGCTCGGTGTCGTCCCAGCCGGACTTCATGTTTTCGGCGAGCTCGTCGGAAACGCCTGCGTAAAGGCTGTTCTTCCGCTGCTTGATGGGCTGCTCCCCGGCCTCTGGGGTCTCCAGGGCCTCGGAAGTGGGCTCCTCGGTCACGTCATCCTCCTCGAGCTGGACCGTGTCCATGGTAGGTGGGGGGTTGCGGACTGCTCGTCGGCGAGCGTGCGAGGGCGGTTTGACTCGATCGTGTGATGGTTGGCTTACGGGCTCGCGGCGTCCTGGGCCGTTCGGGCTACGGTGGTCCTGCGATTCGGGACGCCGGGTACGGCGTCAGCGTGCGGGGCCCCCACTCCACCGGAGTGATGGTTCGGGGCCTCCCCGTCGCCTCTGGCCGTACCCCTCTGGCCAGGTCGTGAGGGAACTGGCCTCTCGGGACCGGACCACGGACAGGATTGGTATGACAGCCGGGATGTGTACCGGCGATCGCGGGCTATGGCCGGTTTCAGGTGGTTGGTGGCGGGCCGGTGTGGTCAGTCGAAGTGGGCGACGAGCAGGACGACGTCCTCCATGCTGTCGTCCGTGCTCGCGCCCTGGCCGGCCTCGCCTCCGGGCAGGACCGTGCGCAGCAGATGGTCCGCGAAGCCGTCCGGATCGCTCCGTACGGCCCTGGGGGCGCTCGCGGCGGCCGAGCGCAGCCGCGCGAAGGCCCGATGCATGGGCTCTCCCGTGCGGTGGAGCAGCCCGTCGCTGTAGAAGAGGAGCGTTTCTCCCCGGCCCGGCTCGAGTTCCACGCTGGGCGCTTCCCAGCAGGAGAGCATGCCGAGCGGCGCGGACAGGGCGGTCTCCACGAACTCGGTGCGCCGCTCGCCGGTGATCAGCGGCGGGCAGTGGCCGGCCCCGGCCAGCACCAGCCTGCGCGGCAGGGGCTCGTAGTAGGCGAAGAGCGCGGTCGCGGAGCGGGCGGGCTCGGTCAGCCGCAGCAGCAGTTCGAGGTCGGAGAGCACGGCCACCGGATCCTCGCCCTCCATCACGGCGTACGCGCGCAGGGACGCCCGCAGCCGCCCCATCGCGGCGACCGCGCTGGGGCCGGATCCGGTCACTCCGCCGACGGAGAGGCCGAGCGCGCCGTCGGGCAGCGGCAGCGCGTCGTACCAGTCGCCGCCCCCGCCGGGAGCGGCTCGGTGGCGTACGGCGAGGCGGACTCCGGGGATCCGGGGCAGCCGCGTGGGCAGCAGCTCCTCCTGGACGGTCGCGACGGTGGCGCGGGCGCGGGTGAGCTCGACCAGCCGGGCGAGGTGCGCGGCGGCATAGCGGCAGTACAGGCCCACGAGGTGGCGCTGGCGCTCCACGGGCTCGGCCGGTTCCTCGTACAGCCACGCCGCCGCGCCGAGCCGCCCCGGGGGTCCCATGGCCCCACCGGGGCCGCCCCCGGTGCCTTCGGTGCCGGTGCCGGTACCCGCGCCTGGGTCGGCGAGCGGGTCCAGCGCCACGGCGTAGCTCGCGGAGTAGCCGAGGCGGGCGGCGACTTCGCGGTGGCGCGGGTCGAGTTCGGCCTCGCCCGGGATGTCGGGGTGGGCGACGCCGGGCCGCGGCTCGCCGTCCGGCTCGGGCAGCCCGTCCAGGAGGTGGCCGGCGGACGCGGAGCCGCGCGGGATCGTCTCGATATGGCCGAGGTCGGCGCGCCCCAGGCCGAGGCCGACGGTGGTGACCGGGCCCAGCCCGTCGGCCGGTTCCAGCGCGACCAGCCCGCGCCGGGCGCCGACGAGCGAGGCTCCGGCGCGCAGGAGTTCGTGCAGCGCGTCGTCCAGCGTGCCCGTAAGGGCGAGTCGCTCGGTGAGTTCGTGGAGGGTGGTCAGGTCCGAGACCCACCCGGCCAGATGGTCCTGGACCGCGGGATCGGGGGCGGGGTTGGGGGTGGGGGGCGGCGTGACGGGGTCCGAAGTGTGGGTGGGAGCGGGGAGGGAAGGATCGATTCCGGCCACTTTCGGCGGGTGGGGCGAGCTCATGGCCCACTGCCTTCGCACGCGGCCTCCGGCTTGCTCAACAGCATCGCAAACCCCCTGTCGTGCTGCGCCGCTACTGTGCCGCTACTGTCTCCAGATGTACACGCACCCGAGAGGCGATGTCCAGCATTGCCCCGGTCGTCTTGTTGGTGTCTGTGCGGAATTTGAACTTGGCCGAAAAGAGGTCGTTACGTTGCCTATTTAGGGTCGACTGGCGTCAGTCGACAGCGCGTCGTCTCCGCCGCGGCGGGTACACATTCGGAGAAGGGCAGGGGCAGTTGGACCGCCCCGGAACCCCGTGGCCGGTTCAGGCGTCATAGACGGCAACGGCCGGCGCCCATCCCCGAGTGGCGAGGGAACGCACCACTGAAGACGGCAAGCGCCATGCGCGCGCCACCCCTCGCCACGTTCCACGCTCGGTCTGCGGCGTGATGCGCTGCCTTGTACGCGCAGTGACTTGTGATCCACGTGGTGTGACGGGCCGAACAACTCCGGACAGTGCCACGTAGTGCCATGTGAAGTGCCATGTAGTGCGACGGAACAGCCCTCGGCGTTAACGGAAAGGAACGAGCGCTCATGCGCGAGATCCTCGGAAGGCGACGCAAGTTCTCGCTGCGGCGCGGTGCGCGATCGCCGCTGCTCCGTGCGGCGCTCACCTGCGCCACCGAGTGGCAGTGGCCCGTACTCCCCGGCGTGGGCCTGACGCCCGGCGGTGGACGGCCGCGCCAGTGCGGATGCCCCCAGCCGGACTGCGCGGTGCCCGGCGGCCACCCCTTCGACCCGGTCCTCCTCGCGGCGACCACCGACCCGCGCATGGTGCGCTGGTGGTGGACGAACCGCCCGACCGCACCCGTGCTCCTCGCCACCGGAGGGCGCGGCCCGTGCGCGGTGAGCCTGCCCGCGGTCGCCGGGATGCGGGCGCTGGACGCCTTCGAGCGGTCCGGCGTGCGGCTCGGCCCCGTGGTCGCCACCCCCACCCGCTGGGCGCTGCTGGTGGCCCCGTACTCCCTCGAAGAGCTCGGCGATCTGCTGTACCGCCAGGACTGGGTGCCCAGCTCGCTGCGGTTCCACGGCGAGGGCGGCTATCTGGTGCTGCCCCCCTCACAGATCGGCGCGGGCGGGGTGCGCTGGGAGCGGGCTCCGCTGCGCCGTGGGGGGCGGCCGTGGCTGCCCCAGGTCGACACGGTGGTGGAGGCGCTGGTCGAGGCGAGCACCAGCGCGCCCGACGGCGGCAGCCGACTCGCCTACTGACGCCTCCTGGCGCGCTTACCGACCCCGCCCCGTCTGCGCGCACGGTCTCCGTGCACGCGCGGGGTCCCGGCGCGGCCCCCGCGATGGTCGGGGCTGCGGTGGCCCGTAGAACGCCGGAGAGGCGGCGGGCGGCGCCGCGGGAGCCGTCCCCGGGGCCCTGTGACCCCGAGGCGGCCCGCGGCGCGGAGACGGCCGTGTGTGCCCTCGCGTTGTGGTTGCGGTTGCGACGGGAGCGGTCGGCGGTGGTGACGGAGGCGGTCCGCGGTTGCGGCGGGAGCGGTCCGCCGGGGCTTCGCGGTACGGGAATCAACTCACGGCGCCGCGGGGGGCGTTGGCCGCCCTCCGCGCTCGCGCGGGCCGCGGACGCGGAGCGGACATGGAAGCGCCCGGTCGCTGGCGACGGGGGATGCACCAGCGACCGGGCTTTTAAAACCGTAACAAGAGATCGGCGGTTCGCAAATTCGATCGCGGATTTCCGGACGCGCAATTGCAGGGCGTAGCGGTGAGTTGTGAGCAGTGTCACGCGTACGGTTCCCCGCACTTGAGCCCGGTATGACCGTCAGCTGAGCGTCACCTGACGGTTGGTGAGCCCGCCGCGCGCCCGCCGCTGTTCGGCGGTCAGCGGGGCGTCGGAGGTCAGCGCCTCGGCTAGCCGCTCCGCGAACGCCTCAGCGGGCTTCTCCGTCTCCTCCGCGCCCATCGCGCCGGGCAGGTCCCACACCGGCACGGTGAGGCCGTGCGCCCGGAAGGAACCGACCAGCCGGGTGCCTTCGCCGAGCGAGGAGGCGCCCGCGGCGTGCAGCCGCGCGAGGGCGTCGAGCAGCTTCTCCTCCGGGTGTGACATCACCCAGCGCAGGTGGTTCTTCTCCGGCGTCCGGCACCAGTACGCGGCCTCGACACTGGCGAGCCGGGCGGTCGGGATGGCGGCTGCGTTCGCCCGTTCGAGGGATGCGGCGACCTCACCGGTGGCGCTCGCGGCGTCCTCGAGCCAGAACTCGAACCCCTCGTGCAGGGTCGGCGAAAAACCGCCCTTCGGATCGAGCAGATCCTGCAGCCGCGGGCCCTCTCCGGAGACCCGTTCGGCGGCGACCGGCGTCCCCGGCTCGGCGGTCAGGGCGCGCTGGAGGGTGTCGGCCAGGTCGCGGCTGATGTCGCCGGAGGCGGTGTCGTTCTGCAGGCCGATCAGCACGGCGCCGTTGTCGCGGCGCAGCGCCGGCCAGGCCATGGGCAGCACGGTCGCGAGGGTCACGGACGGGACGTCCTCGGGCAGGCCCTCGGCGAGGTTCAGCTCGACGGTCGCCGCGGGTACGAGCTCGCGCAGCGCGACCCAGTCGCACTCGCCGGGCAGCCCCTCGAAGGGGCGCTGCACCAGCTCGGTGACGGCGTGCGCGGCCTCCCGGCCGTGGCAGGCCTTGTAGCGGCGGCCCGAGCCGCACGGGCAGGGCTCGCGCGCCCCCACCACGGGGATCTCCGCGCTCGTGACCCGCGGTCCGGCCTTCGTCGTCTGGGGGCGGCGCTTCTTGCCCATGGCGTGGCTGTCTCCCGATCGTGCGGCTCGTGGCGTCCTCGTACGGCCGCGTGCGTCTCGTACGGCCGCGGTCGGTCCCGCACCGCCCGTACGACTGGTACGGGCGGGAGCCTAGCCCTTTGGCCGAACTCAGTCGGCGAACCCCGTCGGCGAGGCCGACCGTGTGCCCTAGGCGAGCTCGTCCAGATCGGCGAAGTCGAGGTCCGGGCTGAGGTCCGGGCCGAGGCCGGGGTCGAGGTCCGGGGCGAGATCGGGACCGAGGTCGGGATCGAGCCTCGGGAGGAGGGTGACCGGCCTGCTGAACCCCTCGTGGAAGCCGTCACGGGCGGGAAGCGACGCCCACACCGTCACTTCCCCGGTGTCGTCGCGCACCCCCCAGGCCTCGGCGAGCGACGTGATGATGTTGAGCCCGCGGCCGCCACGCGCAGTGATCGAGGGATTGGCCGGAACCGGCCTGGTCGGTCCGCCGCCGTCGGTCACTTCGACGGTCAGCCGGGCGTACTCGTCGACGTGCCAGGCCGCCCGGACGGTACTGCCGCCATGGTCGGAGCCCAGTGGTCGGCCATGCCGCCATGCGTTGCTGAGCAGTTCCGAAAGGATCAGTACCGCATCGTCTATGACCGAATCCGATACCCCAGTCCTGCTCAATTCGTCACGCATCCGGTGCCGTGCCGCACCTACGCCCGCAGGACCATGGGGTACGGCCATGGTCGAAGACGTCGGCACCTGCCGTGCCACCACCAACGCCACCCCCGAGACCTCCTTAGCCCCACGCCAGGGGATGGATGCCCCGCCGGGCTGGAGCAGAAACAGGCCATGTGGCATCTGGTGACGCACTCGTCACGATCGAATACGTACCGAACGCGCCGGTGCACGCCTTGTAATGCCCATTATGAGCGTCCGAGTTGTGACAGTACCTGTTTGGGGCGGTTCGTAATCACCGCGTCGACTCCCAGGTGAGTGCACAGCTCGACATCTGCCGGATTGTCGACGGTCCATACGTGCACTCGGTGCCCCGCGCGGTGCAGGCGCGCCACATACTCGGGGTGATTGCGTACGATCCGGATGCTCGGCCCCGCGATGCGCACCCCGCGCGGGAGCGCGCCGTCCCGGTGGCGCGGCAGCACGAACTGCATCAGATAGACGGTGGGGACCGCGGGCGCCGCCGCGTGCACCCGGTACAGCGAGCGCGCCGAGAAGCTCATGACGCGCACGGGCGAGGGCTCGCCGGGCGGCGGGGAGTCAAGGCCGTAGCGGCGGAGCAGGGCGATCAGCCGCTGCTCGATCTGGCCGGCCCAGCGGGTCGGGTGCTTGGTCTCGATGGCCAGCTCGACGCGGCGGCCGGCATCCGCGACGAGCTCCAGGAGCCGTTCCAGGGTGAGGACCGCGGTGTTGTCGCGGCTGTCGCGGTCCGGCTCCTCCCTGTCGCTCGCCTGCCCCTTCCAGGAGCCGAAGTCGAGGGCGGCGAGATCGGCCAGCTCGAGCGCGGAGACGGCGCCCCGGCCGTTGGAGGTGCGGTTGACGCGGCGGTCGTGGACGCAGACCAGGTGCCCGTCCGCGGTCATCCGGATGTCGCATTCGAGCGCGTCGGCGCCGTCCTCGATGGCCCGGCGGTACGCGGCCAGGGTGTGCTCGGGAGCGTCCTCGGAGGCGCCGCGGTGGGCCACGACGGAGGGGGTGTGCGAACCGGGGCGGAAGTCCCGGTCCGGGCGCGCATAGGTCACCGCGTTATGGTGCCACCGCCCGGCGCGGCGCGTCGCGGGAGGTCCCGCCCGCCGCCGCGCGGATTGGCGGCGGTTCGTTTTGTCCGGGATAAAGGGTGGTAGCCCACGGGGTCACCGCTCCTTACAGCGGTCTGACGCCCGGTGGGAAAAGCTTACGTCGGACATCCGTAGCGTGGGCCGTCGAAGAAAACTGTCGTGCACATGAGGAGAGAGCTGTGAGCACCGAGAACGAGGGCGCTGCCGTTCCGCCTGAGGCCGGGTCGCGTCCGGCCCCTCCGGCGCCGCACCCCGACCCCGCCCCCGCGGTGCCTCCGGCGCCCGACTTCAAACCGGCGGTCGGCGCGGCCCCGGACGTCCCCGACGGGCCTATAGGCACGTCGGGAGAGCCGGCGGCGGGACCCCGACTGCCGGAGCCCGCGCCGCCGACCCCCACCCCGGCCGCCCCGCCGGCCCCACCCGCGGCCCCGCCGGCCTCGCCTCCGCCCGCCTCGCCTCCGGCCGTCGCGGCCGGACACCCCCTCCCCGACCCGGGCGCGGGCTCCGGCGGTACGGCGGCGTGGTGGTCCGAAGGCGGCAGCCAGGCCACCCAGGACGGCTCGCAGGACCCCCACGGCGCGCAAGGCGCTCACGGCTCCCCCGGGGGCCCGGACAGCCCGTGGGCGGCCACTCCCGCCCCGCCCTCCGAACCCCCGGCACGCAAGCGCTCCGGCGGGCTCGTCGCCGCCCTCCTGGCCGCCGTCCTCGTCGCCGGCGGCATCGGCGGCGGCATCGGCTACTGGGCCGCCGACCAGGGGGACAGCGGCGACTCGACCACGATCTCGGCCCTCGGCAACCCGAAGTCGGAGAGCCGTACGCCCGGCTCCGTGTCCGACATCGCGGGCAAGGCCCTGCCGAGCGTGGTCACCATCGAGGCCCAGAGCAGCAACGGCGAGGGCGGCACCGGCACCGGCTTCGTCTACGACACGCAGGGCCACATCCTCACCAACAACCACGTCGTCGCCTCCGCCGCCGACAACGGCAAGCTCACCGCCACCTTCTCCAACGGCAAGCGGTACGCCGCCGAGGTCGTCGGCCGGGCCCAGGGCTACGACGTCGCCGTCGTCAAGCTGAAGAACGCCTCGGGCGCCAAGCTCACCCCGCTCCCGCTCGGCAACTCCGACAAGGTCGCCGTCGGCGACGCCACCGTCGCCATCGGCGCGCCCTTCGGCCTCTCCGGCACCGTCACCACCGGCATCGTGAGCGCCAAGAACCGCCCGGTCGCCTCCAGCGACGGCGGCGGGGGCAACGCCTCGTACATGAGCGCCCTGCAGACCGACGCCTCCATCAACCCCGGCAACTCCGGCGGCCCGCTGCTGAACGGGGACGGCGGCGTCATCGGCATCAACTCCGCCATCCAGGCCGCGGGCAACGGGGGCGGCCTCGGCGGCGAGACCCAGCAGTCCGGCAGCATCGGCCTCGGCTTCGCCATCCCCATCAACCAGGCCAAGCACGTCGCTCAGCAACTGATCAAGACCGGCGAGCCGGTCTACCCGGTGATCGAGGCCACGGTCAACATGAAGGACACCGGCAACGGCGCCACCATCGCGAGCAACGGCGCCGGCGGCAGCCAAGCCGTCGTCGCCGGCGGCCCTGCCGACAAGGCGGGCCTGAAGTCCGGCGACGTCATCGTCAAACTGAACGACACGGTGATCGACAGCGGCCCGACCCTGATCAGCGAGATCTGGACCCACAAGCCCGGCGACAAGGTCACCATCACCTACAAGCGCGACGGCAAACAGTCCACGACCCAGGTCACCCTGGGACAGCGCAAGGGCGACAGCTGACGCGCTAGGCTGATCCCCGCGTCGCCCCAGCCGGGCCCGGCGCGAGGAGGCTTGCCCGAGCGGCCTAAGGGAACGGTCTTGAAAACCGTCGTGGCAGCGATGTCACCGAGGGTTCAAATCCCTCAGCCTCCGCGCAGGTGAGAGAACGACCAGGTCAGAAGGGGCGCCCCGATCCGAGGGGCGCCCCTTCTGCATTGGCCGGTGTCTCACCTTGGCCGCCTGAATCCCATCGCTGATCAGCGCGTGTGGACCAGCTGTGGACCAGATTCCGCGGCACCCGATCTATCTGGAGCACGGCGAATCACCGGCCGCACCGGTCACATGACCGTCGGGCTGCGGCGTTCGATGAGAGGACCACGTCCCGCCATGCGCCGTGGTGACGGCCGATGCGTTCGCGAGTGCCGATGACGCGGAAGCCCGCGCGTCGATGAAGGCTGAGGCTGGCGGCGTTCTCGGGGAAGATGCCGGATTGGATCGTCCAGATTCCGGCTGCCTCTGTGGAGGCGATCAGCGTGTTGAGAAGGGCTAGCCCTACTCCTCGATTGCGGGCGGCAGGGTGAACGTAGACAGAGTGCTCGACGACACCGGCGTACGCGCAGCGGTCGGAGATTTTCGTGGCGGCGATCCAGCCCAGCACGTTCCCGCTGCTGTCGAGCGCGACGTGTCGGTGTTCGTCGAGCTTGGCGGCGTCGAACGCCTCCCAACAGGGCGCGGCCGTCTCAAAGGTGGCGTTACCTTCATCGATTCCGAGCTGGTAGATCGCTAGGACGTCATCGGCATGCTCGGCTGTCAGGTCAGCGATCCGAATCGCCTCCGTCCGGACATTCACCGGGGGTCTCCTGCCAGGAGTTCAGCCATGAGGTTCTGGACGCGGGTGCGGATCTCGTCGCGAATCGGCCGTACCGCTGCAACACCCTGCCCGGCGGGATCGGCGAGCTGCCAGTCCAGGTAGGTCTTGCCGGGGAAGTAGGGGCAGGCGTCACCGCAGCCCATGGTGATGACGACGTCCGAGGCCTGGACGGCTTCGGTGGTCAGAACCTTTGGGATCTCGGCGGCGATGTCGATGCCGACTTCTGCCATCGCTTCCACCACAGCGGGGTTGACGTGCTCGGCGGGGACCGAACCGGCGGAGCGGACTTCGATGCGGTCGGCCGCGATGTGGGTGAGGAAGGCGGCGGCCATCTGGGAACGGCCCGCGTTGTGGACGCAGACGAACAGCACGGACGGCTTGTGGGTGTCAGACACGGGTGGAACCCTCCTGGGCGGGCGTGTGCTCGGTGGCCATGGCGGGTGGTTGGGGGAAGTGGCGGCGCGCGGTCAGGGTCACGTAGACCAGGCCGATCAGTACCGGGACCTCGATGAGCGGGCCGACGACTCCGGCCAGGGCCTGCCCCGAGGAGGCGCCGAAGGTGGCGATGGCGACGGCGATGGCCAGCTCGAAGTTGTTGCCCGCAGCGGTGAATGCCAGCGTTGTCGAGCGTGGATAGTCCAGGCCCACGGCTTTGCCGAGTGCCATGGATCCGGCCCACATCACGGCGAAGTACACCAGCAGCGGCAAGGCGATCCGCGCCACGTCCACCGGTTGCGAGGTGATCGCATCCCCCTGGAGAGCGAAGAGCACGACGATCGTGAACAGCAGCCCGTAGAGGGCGAAGGGGCCGATCCGCGGGATCAACTTCGTCTCGTACCAGGCCCGGCCCTTGGCCTTCTCGCCGAGGCGTCGAGTGAGGAACCCGGCGACCAGCGGGATGCCGAGGAAGATCAGCACGCTGCGGGCGATCTCCCACACGCTGATGTCGAGGGCCGTTTGTTCCAGGCCGAGCCAGCCGGGGAGCACGGTGAGGTAGAACCAGCCGAGCGCCGAGAAGGCGATCACCTGGAAGACGGAGTTGAGGGCGACGAGGACGGCCGCGGCTTCCCGGTCGCCGCATGCCAGGTCGTTCCAGATGATGACCATGGCGATACAGCGGGCCAGGCCGACGATGATCAGGCCGGTCCGGTACTCCGGCAGGTCCGGCAGGAGGAGCCAGGCGAGCGCGAACATGAGTGCCGGGCCGAGAAGCCAGTTCAGCACGAGCGAGGGGATCAGCAAGCGCCGGTCGCGGGTGACTGTGTCCAGGCGGTCGTAGCGGACCTTGGCAAGGACCGGGTACATCATCACCAGGAGGCCGAGCGCGATCGGCAGAGAGACGCCGGTCACGGTCACCTTCGCCAAGGCGTCACCGAGCCCGGGAACGAGGCGCCCCAGGCCCAGGCCGGCCGCCATCGCGAGGAGGATCCACACAGCCAGGAACCGGTCGACGAACGACAGGCGCGCGGCTACCGGCCCTGCCGTTGCCGTCGGTGTGGTGTCGGCGGTCATGAGACGTTTTCCGCCGTCCGGGCGGGCTCGGGCAGGGGCTGCCCGGCGGGGCGGGTGAGGATTCCCGCCAGCTTGTCGGTCATCTCTGGCAGCAGCCAGTAGTAGACCCAGGTGCCACGGCGCTCGCAGTCGATCAGCCCGGCCTGGCGCAGGAGCTTTAGGTGATGGGAGATCGTCGGCTGTGAGAGATCGAAGGCGGGAGTCAGGTCGCACACGCAGACCTCGCCCCCGGCCCGTGAGGCGATCATCGACAGCAGCCGCAGGCGGATCGGATCGCCCAGTGCCTTGAACACCTTCGCCAGTTCGACGGCCTGTCCCTCGTCCAGCGGGGCGGTCAGCAGACCAGGGCAGCAGCCTTCGACGGCGTCCTGACCGAGCGCCGGGAGCTCTTGTTTCGACATACTTCTATGTTGACGTTCTTCAATCCAAGCCGCAAGCTTGCATTGAAGAACATCGATTCAGCCCGATGGGAGGCCCCTCATGTCTCGCGTTCAGCTCGCGCTCAACGTGCCCCACCTTGACGCTTCGGTGGAGTTCTACTCCAAGCTCTTCGGGATCGAGCCAGCCAAGCGCCGCCCCGGATACGCCAACTTCGCGATCAACGAACCGCCGCTGAAGCTCGTCCTGATCGAAGGTGAAGCGGGCCAGGAGACCCGTCTTGATCACCTCGGGGTCGAGGTGACCTCCGCCGACCAGGTCACGGCCGCCGCCGGTCGGCTCAAGGAGGCAGGGCTTGCCACGTTCGAGGAGAACGACACGTCGTGCTGTTACGCCCTGCAGGACAAGATTTGGGTCCACGGTCCCGGCAAGGAGCCCTGGGAGGTCTATATCGTCAAGGGTGACACCGACCAGATGGGCAAGAGCTCGGCACTCGACACCGCCGACGCCTGTTGCGCGGGCCAGCCCGCCGCCATGGAGGCGCCCAAGGCCGCTACGGGCTGCTGCGGGGACTGACAGCAGGGGCTGAAGGGCGGGACAGCAACCTGTGGACCATGCGTGGACCACGCGGCCTCCCCCCAGCCCAGCTGTGCCATCTCATGACGTTGGCGCCACGGTCACGATCACTGCGCGCCGGGGTTGTTGTAGTCGTTGAGAAGCGGGCTGTGGCGTTCGGTGAGTGGGCCAACTCCGAGATCTTCACGCATGAGCTGGCGCATCTTGGCGGCTGCTTTGCCGCGTGCCTCCCAGCGCGCGCGACTCTCTGGACTGCTGACAGCAGTGCCGTCGATGTAGCCGTCGCAGATGCGTCGCAGGCAGTGGAACACGCTGTTGGAGGCCTCGACGACGGGTTGGGGCGCGATGAGCCACATCCGTTCTGATGCGATGGCTATGCCTGAATCCCGAAATGCTTCGCGCAGCGCAAGCGCCCGCTCGTCGCCGGAAGGGTGCTCTCGCTCTGCCAAGGCCCGCAGGGTCTCACCGAGGACCTTCACGGTGGTGGTGTACTGCGTGTAGATGTCGAGCCGCAGCCGAAGAGCTTCTTTGACATCCTCGTGCTTCCACCGATTCCGATCGGCGATGAGAGTAGCGACGATGCCGATCGCGGCCCCGGCCAGGGTGGAGAGCAGTGGCAACCAATCCATGCGGGCCAGCTTGGGCCATCCCGTGACGGTGGCACCAGGTGGGCTTCGAGGACGAACCTGTACCGCCAGCGCCGAGACCGCCCGACGCTGACCTTCCTGCCAGACCTCGGTGTACTCCGTGGACCGCACGCGGCCGTCACGCACTGCCCGGAACAGCCGGCCGTCCTGCGTGGTGCCGTACTCGTCCAGATGCCGCCGGAGCAGCTGCACGAGCCCGGGCGGAATCGGCACCGGCCGGGTCGTACGCCGAGCACGCCGCTTGAGCCCGCGCACTCGTACGACTTCCCGTCGTCCGTCCACCCGGCGCCGACCTCGGGTCGGCTCCCCGCGAGGATGAGCTCCTCGCCGTCGAAGCCGGTGTCCCGCGCAACGCACTCACCCAGTGGCACACCGACTTGAAGAACGAGTTCTACGAGAAGGTCCGCGCCGGCGGCGCCACCACGCGGAGGCCGGCGGATCGCGCTTCGGTGGTTCGCACGCTCCCGGCGCAGGCGCCTTTCCCTCAGTAGCGGCAAGGTGCGGGACAGACTGAAACCGAGGGGTTCGCGGCGCCGGGAGCCATCCCGTACGCGCGAACCCCTCGGCTTCTGTTTCTGAGCTAGAAGGCCGCTGTCCGGTCTTCGCTGCGCGGGTCGGTCACCTGGTGCTCGGTGTAGACGCCCGCGCGCGCCTCACGACGCCAGGGACGCGCGTAGGTCACTGCCCAGGCGGCGCCCTCGGAACTGTCGTCGAGGTTCACGACGGCTACCGATGGCGAGTCGTCCGCGGGGCACCGCGCAAGCCAGTCGCCGTTGGGAGCGACGATTCCGGACGGTGCGGTGGCGCTGTGCTGTGTGGGCACTGACAAGCTGACCCAGTAGCTGTTGACCGCGGCGTGGCCTTGGGCTTGGGCGGCGGTGTTACCCGGGGTACCGCTTGTAGAGAACAGGACGCAGTCGACATCCAGCTTCTCGTATTCTGCGAACAACTCCGGATAGTGGATCTCCATGCCGAGCAGGCAGCCGAAGCGCACACCGTCGACATCGAAGGTCACCGGTGAGACGCCCGGCGAGTACATGTACGAGACCTTCGTCTTCGACATCAGGCGCTCGTCATAACGCGTGACGACCTCGCCGCGATCGGAGATGACGTAAAGGCTGTTGTGTGGACGGTTCGGGCCGGTCAAGCGGTGTACCGATGCGATCACCGTCCACAACCGCAACTCGCCGGCCAACTCGGCGATCGCAGCCAACTCCGATTGGAGCACCGGCCACTGGCACCGGTCCCAGTCCGCCGGGCCGACCGCGCCCGGGCCGTCGACGGACATGACGAACTTGCTGGGAAAGCAGATCGCGCCTTCCGGAAAGTGCACGATCCTCGCTCCCTGAGCACTGGCCTCGCGCATCAGAGCACGGACCTCACGCCCACTTTCGCGCAGCGCTTCAACGTCTCGGGGGTCTTCGCGTACGGGGGTCTGCGCTACGGCGAGACGCACGCTCTTGGGATTCCTTGCTTCCGACATGACCTCTCCTGATGGAGTCGGACGGAAGTGCCGGAGGGCGGACGTGTAGGACTCGCCAGTCTTGGCGGCGCGGGCACGCACCTGGCGCTTGAAGTTCCTACGGGCTGTCATCGCGGCCTTCCACGCCTTGAGCGACGGCTCCCCAGCAACCTCGCCCGAGGCGATCGGGCTGCGATAACGACCTGAGACGCTGGTCCCTTTGCCTCCGATGGGAGACCGTGCTGGGGACGGTCGCGGGAGGTTTGGCGTAGGCCACGCAGTCGGTCATCATGCCGTCGCTCGCAGGCTCCGTCAACATCCTTCAACACGTCCAGCGCACCGTCGAATGGCCGGCTGCTGGAGAGGAACACCTCAGCTCAACACGCTGCACTTGACAGAGGAGCCGTCCGTCGCCATCTCCCGGCAGTCGTCCAGGCACAGGCGACCGGTCGGGAAGTGAAGGCGGGCATAGGTGGACTTGCCCGCTCCGGGCGGACGGCGTAGTCGAGACCGCGATGGCGGCGGCGACCAGGCCGAGGACGCCGGCGGCTCCGGCGAGGGGGCGCCCCTTCTGCGTTGGCGGTATCTCACTCCGACCGCCCGATCCCACCGTTGACCAGCGCGTGTGGACCAGCTTTCCAGTCCACCTGGCATCCGGCACGGGCTGCAAGCCGGGCTCGGTGATCGCCGTCTCTCCGCATGGCCCCAAGGCGTGAACAGCGGCGACACGGTCAACCTGACCCTTGCGCCGGCTGGCCCGGGTCTGTGGCTTTTCATGAAGCAACCTCCAAAGTGCGTTCTGCGTGCTTGGTGATGGACGGACGTCCGGCGCGCAGCGCGCGCTTCGCGCGGTGCAGGCGGACCCGCACCGTCGCCTGGTTGAGCCCGAGGGCCTGGGCGGCCTCGTGCGGGGTGAGGCCGTACAACCAGGCGGTGGGCGCCCCACGCCTGGGGTCGTACTGGCCGGAGGCCTCCAGCGCGGCGACGAAGATGTCGGCGGTGAGGTCCGCGGCCACCTGGGGGCAGGCCGTGCGCCGGGTCACGAAGCCGAGGACGGCGTCGAAGTTCTCCTCGTAGAACGCCGCGAACCCGGCGGCGTCCGGCCGCGGCGGCGCGGCCCGGCTCGTGCGTCGTTCGGGCGCTGCGGCCCGTTCGGGTATTAAGGGCCCCCGTTCCTCCAAGGTGGTCGGTGGTCCCTTCACTCGCTACTTGGCCGGGCGGCGGCCAACCGTTTCATCAGTGCCCGGCCGGCTTTCGGCCCCAAGGTGCCCAACTTCAAGGGGAGGGCGGGCCATGCGGGGAGGGCCGGGGCTCCGGACACCCCCCTCCCCGCGATCTGGCCGAAAACGTACGGTTCCTGCCGTCGTCGCAGGTCACAGCCGCGAAATGGGGCGCATCCGTCGGCTGCTCGCGAGATTCAGCCGAAAGTGGGCTTTTAGCTGAAGCTAAAGGTGGGATCCTGACATGGTGAAGTGAGGAGTGAAGCCACGATGCCAACCCGCGCAGTTTGGAGGGATGCAGCTTGCCGTGGAAGAGCAAAGGCGTGAGGGCGGAGGCCACCGATGCCGCCGGTGCGCGACTGGCCCGGCAGGCCACCGTGGAGGTGGCCGGGGTGTTGGGCAAGCGGGACATGAGCCGGGCTGACCTCGCCAGGCTGATGGACGTGAGCCCGGGCCGGGTGAGCCAGATCCTTTCAGGCGATGAGAATCTGACGCTGCGCAGCCTCGCCGCCGTGGCAGAGGCGCTTGAACTCGACGTGAGAATCAGCTTCGTCGAGCCCAAGACCGTCCCGCAGGACGCGACCACGCTGCGGCACGGCGGTTCCGACGAGTTCGTCTATACCCATTGAAGAGGGGCAGCCGGGCGCGTCACGGATGTGGCGCAGGGGCCTCGGCGAGCGGTTCGACGGCCATCGCCGTCTGACGGATCCGCATGAGGTCCCTGTCGCCGCTGCGCTTCCCGTGCTTGTAGCCGAATTCGAGCAGCTGCACGCAGGCTTCCTTGGCCTTGGCCAGGGCCTGCCGGCAGTCCTCCGCTTCCTCTTTCGTCCGGCTGTGCAGCTCTTTGGGAAAGTCCTGCAGCTCTCGCTGCCGTCGGCGCGCCTCGACGTCGGCCTCGGTTTTCGCGGCCTCGTCCAGTAGCTCTTCCACGTTTTCGTACAGCCCGTCGATGGCCGCCTTGTCCTTGGCCTGCAGGGCACAGCCGCGCAGGTGTGCGCGGGCGTCGAAGGCGAACATGCGCAGCTGCGCCACATCCTCGAAGTCCCTGACCATCCGGTGGCAGCGGCAGTACATGTCGTGGACCAGCCGCCGCTCCAGGTGGCCGAGCAGCACGGCGATCCCCAGGGTGATCACGGCGACGAAGGGAGGGGTGGACTGCTGGTTCTGCTGCTGGCGGACCCGCGGGGCCAGTGCGCCCCCGGCGGCGGCCGCGGCCACGGCGGGCGGTACGTCGGCGGCGTGGGGCAGCAGGAGCGTGATGGTGATCAGCGCTGCTGCGCAGGTGCAGGCCATGATCGTGCCGCACAGAGCCATCGACCGCGCGGTCCCCAGCAATCGGCCCTTCTCGGCGAACCGGTACACCAGCGAGATCCAGGTGACCAGTGCGCAGAGCCCCATGGGTAACACGAAGTGTGCGAACCACCCCTGTGCGTAGAGCTCGTGCACTGCTCCCCCCTGGTCCCGCCGCGATGCTGCTGTCCCGGACACCGAGCGTCCGGTCAGGGGAGAGCGGGAAACCGGATTCACTGTCCGCCTGGGTGCGGAAGCGCCGACCAGTGGCCGTGCCATCCCCTCACGGAGCGTCTCGTCGCGCCTCACGATAGTGCCATTGAATCGCGTAGCGCACAGGTCACTTTCTGTACAACCTTGGATCGTGGCGGCCGTGTCGCAGCCGATGGTGGCCGAAAGTGAGTGGAAACGGGTCTCTGTTCTGCTCTCCGCTCGTCCGTCTGTTCAAAAAACGCTCCGCGCGCCCTCACTCCGCGCCCACGCGCCTCAATCTTCATTGATTTCAGGGGACGGGTGTGTGAGGTCATGCGGCCGTGCGGCGGTACTGGAGTGCCGCCGCACGGCCTTGCTCGCGGCCACACGACCTTGACAGCGCCAAAGTAGCTGACGGATAGTCAGAAAGCTTCCGGCCCGGACGTGCGACGCCGTCGAGCGAAGGGGAGACCGCTGCCCATGCACCTCGCCCCCACCCCCCGCCAGCGGCGGCTGCGCGAGGAACTCCGCGGCTACTTCCGCGATCTGATCACCCCCGAGACGCGTGCCGCGCTGCCGGATGACCCGGCCCGACAGCGGCAGCTGCTGCGGCGCATCGGCGCCGACGGCCTGCTGGGGCTCGGCTGGCCTGTCGAATACGGCGGTCAAGGGCGCGGCCCCGACGAGCAGTTCGTCTTCTTCGACGAGGCATACCGGGCGGGCGCGCCGGTCTCCATGGTCACGCTCAACACCGTCGGCCCGACCCTGATGAAATACGGCACCGAGGAGCAGAAACGGGCCTTTCTGCCGCGCATCCTCAGCGGCGAAGTCGTCTTCGCCATCGGCTACTCCGAACCGGAGGCCGGCACGGACCTCGCCTCCCTGCGCACCAGAGCCGTGCGGGACGGCGACGACTGGCTGATCGACGGCTCCAAGACCTTCACCAGCAACGCGCACAACGCCGACTGGATCTGGCTGGCCTGCCGCACCGACCCGGCGGCCCGCAAACACGAGGGCATCTCCATCATCCTGGTGCCGACCGACACCCCCGGTTTCTCCTGGACGCCGATCGAGACGGTGGCGGGGCTGACCACCACGGCGACGTACTACGACTCGGTCCGCGTCCCGGCAGACCATCTCGTCGGCGAGGAGAACGGCGGCTGGGGACTGATCACCAACCAGCTCAACCACGAGCGGGTCGCGCTCGCCGCCATCGGCATGCAGGCCGAGGACTTCTACGAGGCGGCGCTCGCCCACGCCCGCACGCCGGATCCGCAGACCGGCGTACGCCCCGCCGACCGGCCCTGGGTACGGTCCCGGCTCGCGGAGGCGCATGCCCGGCTGGCGGCCACCCGGCTGCTCAACTGGCGGCTGGTGGGGGACGTGGGGGCGGGGACGCTGAGCCCGGGCGATGCGAGCGGGGTCAAGTTCGCGGGAACCGAAAGCGCCGTCGAGGTGTACAGGATGTGTCAGGAGATTGTGGGGGAAGCGGGGCTGATCCGGGCGGGATCGCCGGGCGCGTTCGGCGACGGCGGGCTCGAGCGGATGAACCGGGCCGCGCAGATCAACACCTTCGGGGGCGGTGCGAGTGAGGTACAGCGGGAAATCGTGGCCACGATGCGGCTCGGCATGCGGCGGGGGCAGCGATGACCGGTGAGCGGACGGTCGGCGAGCAGATGGCTGATGGCGGCTCCGCCGCCGACGACTTTTACGGGCGACTCAGGGCGTACGAGGGCCGGGCGGCCGCGGCCGGGGGCGAGGGCAAGGACCCGGTCAACGAGCCGATGATCAGGCACTGGTGCGAGGCGATGGGCGACACCAACCCCGACTATCCGGCCATCGCACCGCCGACGATGCTGCAGGTGTGGACGATGGGCGGGCTGTCCGGCCATGCGGGCGGCTCGGCCCGGTCCGAGGCGTACGACGAGTTGCTGGCCCTCCTCGACGGGGCGGGCTGCACCTCGGTTGTCGCCACGGACTGCGAGCAGGAGTATCTGCGCCCCTTGCGGCCGGGCGATCGGGTCACCTTCGACGCGGTGATCGAGTCGGTCTCGCCGCGCAAGACCACCAAGCTGGGCTCCGGCCACTTCGTCACGACGCGCATGGACATCCGGGCGGGCGGGGAGCTGGTCGGCAGACACCGCTTCCGCATCCTCAAGTACGCCCCGGCGCGGCGCGCACCGGAGGCGAAGAAGCGGACAGCGGAGGTGAGGGAGCGGACAGCGGAGGTGAAGGAGGCGCGGCGCCCGCGGCCCGTGATCAACCGTGACAACGCCGGCTTCTGGGCGGGGGTCGCCGAACACAGACTGCTCATCCAGCGCTGCACGGACTGCGGGACGCTCCGCTTCCCCTGGCTCCCCGGGTGCGGTGCGTGCGGCTGCCAGGAGTGGGAGACGGTCGAGGCGTCCGGCGCCGGGACGGTGTTCAGCTATGTCGTCATGCACCACCCGCCGTTCCCGGCCTTCGACCCTCCGTATGCCGTAGGCCTGATCGAGCTCGCGGAAGGGGTGCGGATGATCAGCAAC
The DNA here is from genome assembly GCF_033793745.1 of Streptomyces sp. ME19-01-6. NCBI lineage: Bacteria > Bacillati > Actinomycetota > Actinomycetes > Kitasatosporales > Streptomycetaceae > Streptomyces > Streptomyces sp. ME19-01-6. Next base: position 469,386 of record NZ_JARAXF010000005.1, read on the forward strand.
ATCACGGGGGTGCCGTACGACAAGGTCCGCGTCGGCATGCCCGTCGAGTTGGAGTTCCTGCGTGTGGACGCCGACTTGGAGCTTCCCGTCTTCCGAGGGGCGGTGGCCTGATGGACTTCGCACCCACGGTGGAGCAGCAAGCCGCGCGCGAGCTGGCGGCGGAGATCTTCGGCGATCTGTCCACCCACGAGCGGCTGTCCGCCCTTGGCACCGGCATGGACGCCGAGCTGTGGAAGGCGCTGTGCGCCGCGGGGCTGCCGGCCGCCGTGGAGGAGATCGGCCTGGTCGGGCTCGTTCTGCTGCTGGAGGAGCAGGGCAGGACCACCGCCCAGGTGCCCCTCGCGGTGACATGCGCGTACGGAGTGCTGCCGGTGGCCGTCCATGGCACGGTGGAGCAGCGAGCCCGGCTGCTGCCCGCCCTGCGGGAGGGCACCGCGGTCGCGACGGGCGCGTTCGGCTCGGGGGCGGCCACCGCTCGCCGGACGGCGGACGGATGGCGGCTGAGCGGCACCTTCCCGGCCGTGCCCTGGCTCCTGGCGGCGACCCACGTCCTCGTGCCGGCTCACGTCTCGGTGCCGGGCCAGGAGCCGGAGGCGGCCCATGGCGCGGAGGCGGGCCGTGAGGCGGGGGCGGGCCGCGCGGCCCCTGTGGGGTCACGAGCGGAGCCGCGCTGCTTCCTGGTCGAGGTTCAGGCCGGCAGCACCGAGGCGGACGGGGCCAAAGCCGCCCGGATCGAGGCCGTCGAGACCACCGCGCCGTGGGCGGCGGGTCGGCTGACCGTGGATGGCGTGCCCGCCGACCCGCTCGGCGGTGAGGGGGCCTATGCCGATGTGCTCGGCCGGGCCCGCACCGCGTTCGCCGGACTGCAGGCCGGGGTCTGCCGGGGCTCGCTCGACCGGGTGGTCCACCACACCTCGGTCCGCGAGCAGTTCGGTCGCCCGCTCTCCACCCATCAGGGCGTGCTGATGCGCGCGGCGGACGCCCATATGGACACGGAGGCCATCCGGGTCACGGCGTACGAGGCGGCCTGGCGCTACGACCAGGCCCTGCCCGCCGCCGCCCATGCGCTCACCACCGCCTGGTGGGCCTGTGAGGCGGGCAAACGGGTGGTGCACTCGGGTCAGCATCTGCACGGCGGTGTCGGCGCCGATGTGGAGCACCCGGTCCACCGGCATTTTCTGTGGGGCCGACAGCTGGACGCGTATCTCGGACCGGCGCCCGGGCTCTTGGCCGAGCTGGGCGATGAGCTGACGGAGGTGGCCGGATGACGGTCCGGGCCGGCGACGAGCTGCCGCCGCTGCGCATTCCGATCACCCGGACCCTTATTGTCTCCGGCGCGATCGCCTCCCGCGACTACCAAGATGTTCACCACGACGCCGAGGCGGCCAAGGAGAAGGGCTCCCCGGACATCTTTATGAACATCCTGACCACCAACGGTCTGGTCGGCCGGTACATCACGGATCACTTCGGGCCGCACGTCCGGCTCCAGAAGGTCGCGATCCGGCTCGGCGCACCCAACTACCCGGGTGACGAGATGGTGCTGACAGGGCGGGTCACGGCGGTCACCGACGGCGCCGCGGAGGTCTCGGTGACCGGGCGCAACGGCATCGGGAACCATGTGATGGGCAAGGTCACCGTGCGGTTGTCCCCGGATTTCGCAGCACATGGCGAGGCGGACTCCCCGCAGAGGGAGGCCCGATGAGCGTCCGCGGAGCAGACACGCTCGGCGGCCGGGTGGCCGTCGTGGGGATCGGGGCCACCGAGTTCTCCAAGGACTCCGGCCGCAGCGAGCTGAAACTGGCGGTCGAGGCCGTGCAGGCCGCCCTGGACGATGCCGGGCTCACCCCCGCCGACGTCGACGGGCTGGTCACCTTCACCATGGACACCAGCCCTGAGATCACCGTGGCGCAGGCGTGCGGCATGGGCGAGCTCTCGTTCTTCTCCCGCGTCCACTACGGCGGGGGAGCCGCCTGCGCCACCGTCCAGCAGGCCGCGCTCGCCGTGGCCACGGGCGTCGCCGACGTCGTGGTCTGTTACCGCGCGTTCAATGAGCGCTCCGGCCGCCGCTTCGGGTCCGGGGTGCTGCACCGCGAGCCGTCCGCCGAAGGCACCGCGCTCGGCTGGTCGCTGCCCTTCGGCCTGCTGACCCCCGCCTCCTGGGTCGCCATGGCCGCGCAGCGCTATGTGCACACTTACGGCTTGGCTCCGGACGTCTTCGGCCATGTGGCCGTCATGGACCGCCGCCACGCCGCCACCAACCCGGCCGCGTACTTCTACGGCAAGCCGATCACCCTCGCCGACCACGCCGCCTCCCGCTGGATCGTCGAACCGCTGCGGCTGCTGGACTGCTGCCAGGAGACGGACGGGGGCCAGGCTCTCGTGGTCACCAGCGTCGAGCGGGCACGCGATCTGCCGCGTCCGCCCGCCGTGATCACCGCCGCGGCGCAGGGCGCGGGCCGCGGGCAGGAGCAGATGACGAGCTTCTACCGGGACGATCTGATCGGGCTGCCCGAGATGGGAGTGGTCGCGCGTCAGCTGTGGCGGAGCAGCGGGCTGACCCCCGACGACATCGACGTGGGCATCCTCTACGACCACTTCACCCCGTTTGTGCTGATGCAGCTGGAGGAGTTCGGCTTCTGCGGGCCGGGCGAGGCCCCCGGCTTCGTCGCCGACAGCGCACTGCCGCTCAACACCCACGGCGGCCAGCTCGGGGAGGCGTATCTGCACGGTATGAACGGGATAGCCGAAGCGGTCCGCCAGATACGCGGCACCTCCGTCAACCAGGTCCCGCACGCGGCCCGCGTCCTGGTCACGGCCGGCACCGGGGTACCCACATCCGGGCTGCTCATCGGGGCAGACGGCTGAACCGCGCGCGTGTCTGCGGGCCCGGTCCCCCACCGGCACTTTGACTCCTCATATGGACCGAAGAAAGAAGATCAGATGGAAGATCGTCGGATGTGCGATCGGCCTGTCCGCGACGCTGGCCACGCTGATCGTCGGCGCCCCTTCCGCCGCCTCTTCCTCGGCGGCGGCCCCCGCCTCCTCCTCGGCAGCCCTCCCCGACCCCCGGCCGCTGGGCGCCAAGGTCTTCCAGGGCTGGGCCCTCGACACCTGTCATGCCCCCTCGCTCGAAACCCTGCGCGCCTGGAGCGGCTCCCGGTACCGCGCGGTCGGCGTCTACTACGGCGGCCGTGGCCGGGCCTGCCCGAGCCAGCCGAACCTCACCGTCTCCTGGATGCGGGGGACCCGCGACATCGGCTGGCGGGTGCTGCCCATCTACGTCGGCTCCCAGTCCCCCTGCGTCCGCAACACGAACAAGAAGCACGTCACCATCGGCGGCAAGCCCTCGTCGCAGGGGCGCACGGAAGGCAAGGACGCGGTCAAGCGCGCCAAGGCGCTGGCCATCAAGAAGCGCAGCGCGCTCTATCTCGACATGGAGGCGTACGACCAGACGCGCACCAGCTGTGCCAAGACCACCCTCTCCTTCATCCGTAGCTGGTGCCGCGAAGTGCGCTCGCACGGCTATTTCCCGGGCTTCTACAGCAGCGCGGAGTCGGGGGTGCTGCATGTGGAGAAGGCCCGCGAGGCCGGCAAGCACGACCTCCCCTCCGTGATGTGGTTCGCGCGGTGGAGCGGGAAGGCGTCGCTGTCCGGTGAACCGGTCCTGCCCAAGAGCGCCTGGCATCCGCACCGCCGTATCCACCAGTACGTGGGCAATGTCACCGAGAAGCACGGCGGCCGGACCCTGCACATCGACCGCAACAAGGTCGACGCACCTGTGGCGATCATCGACTGACTCCTCGGCCCCACCACCCCTGGGGCACAACCCTGATGTCTTCTCCGCCACCCCTCCGCCCGCAGGAGGTGGTGCCGGCCCTACCCCTACAACCTGAGGCTGAGGCGGCTTCGGCACTTACGGCCGATCCCCGGCCCGCGGCCCGCTCCTAGCGTGGGAGGTATGACCACGAGTGTGTGCAACGGCGCGTCCACCGCCGCGTTCCCGTGCTTCGCGTCGTATGTGCGGGCGCGGGGGCCGGTGCTGCTGCGCACCGCCCGCGCGCTGAGCGCGAACGCCTGGGACGCGGAGGACCTGCTACAGACCGCGCTGACCAAGACGTATCTGGCGTGGGAGCGGATAGAGGACCACAACGCGTTGGACGGGTATGTCCGCCGGGCGCTGGTGAACACGCGGACCTCGCAGTGGCGTAAGCGCAAGGTTGACGAGTTCATGTGCGAGGAGCTGCCCGAGCCGGATCCGGTCCCCGTTCCGGACCCCGCCGAGCAGCAGGTGTTGCGGGACGCGATGTGGCGCGCGGTGCTGCGGCTGCCGGACCGGCAGCGGGCCATGGTCGTCCTCAGGTATTACGAGGACCTGAGTGAGGCTCAGACGGCCGAGGTGCTGGGTGTGTCCGTGGGCACGGTCAAGAGCGCCGTCTCGCGCGCCCTCGGCAAACTGCGCGAGGACCCGGCCCTCACCCGGGCTGCCTGAGCCGCCTGCCTGAGCCGCCTGTCTGAGTCAGGGGAGCGAGTCCTGTGTGGTGACCACCGGGTAGTGACATACCGCCCGGTCAGCTGCACAATCGGCGGACACCTTGACCCGCGCGTAACCGGAACCCTTGGAGGCCCCGGTGCTCAGCACGATGCAGGACGTACCGCTGACCGTGACCCGCATCCTTGTCCATGGGACGCTCGCGCACGGCAAGGCTCAGGTCATCACCTGGACAGGTGACGGTGAGCCGCAGCGCCGTACCTTCTACGACGTGGGCCAGCGGTCCATCCAGCTCGCGAACGCCCTGCACGACGAGCTTGGCGTCGAAGAGGGCCAGGTCGTGGGCTCGCTCATGTGGAACAACAGTGAACACCTGGAGGCGTATCTGGCGGTGCCCTCGATGGGCGCCGTGCTGCACACCCTCAATCTGCGCCTGCCCGCCACCCAGCTGACCTGGGTCGTCAATCACGCCGCCGACCGCGTGATCATCGTCAACGGCTCGCTGCTGCCGCTGCTCGCCCCGCTGCTGCCGGGGCTGAAGTCCGTCGAGCACGTGGTCGTCGCCGGGCCGGGAGACCGCTCCGTGCTGGACGGCTGCCGGGCCACCGTCCACGACTACGAGGAGCTGATCGAGGGCCGTCCTCTGCGCTACCCCTGGCCCGTCACCGACGAGCGCCGGGCCGCGGCGCTGTGCTACACCTCCGGCACGACCGGCGACCCCAAGGGTGTGGCCTACAGCCACCGTTCGATCTATCTGCACTCGATGCAGATCAACAGCGTCGAGGGCTTCGGCATGTCCGCCAAGGAGACGGTGTTGCCCGTGGTGCCGATGTTCCACGCCAATGCGTGGGGTGCCGCGCACGCCGCCTTCATGTCGGGCGCCTCCATCCTGATGCCCGACCGCTTTCTGCAGCCCGCACCGCTCGCCGACATGATCGAAGCGGTCCGGCCCACCGTCAGCGCCGCCGTCCCCACCATCTGGCAGGGGCTGCTGGCCGAGCTCGACGCGAAGCCGCGAGACGTGTCCAGTCTGCGCCAGGTCTACATCGGCGGGGCGGCCTGCCCACCATCCTTGATGAAGGCGTTCGAGGAGCGGCACGGCATCCGGGTCGTGCACGCCTGGGGCATGACGGAGCTCTCGCCGCTCGGGTCCGTGGCCCATCCGCCCGCTGGTCTCACGGCGGAGGAGGAGTGGCCGTACCGGGTGTCCCAGGGCCGGTTCCCGGCCTCGGTGGAGTACCGGCTGACCTCGGCCGACGGCGAGATCGTGCCCTGCGACGGCACGTCGGTGGGCGAGCTGGAGGTACGCGGCCCGTGGATCGCGAGCGCGTACTACGGCGGGGCGGAGGGCGAGCCCTTCCGCCCGGAGGACAAGTTCACGGCGGACGGCTGGCTGAAGACCGGCGATGTCGGCGCCATCACGGCGGACGGCTTCCTGACGCTGACGGACCGGGCCAAGGACGTCATCAAGTCGGGCGGTGAATGGATTTCGTCGGTGGAGCTGGAGAACCACCTGATGGCCCATCCCGACGTCGCCGAGGCGGCGGTGGTGGCCGTGCCGGACGAGAAGTGGGGGGAGCGCCCCCTGGCGACGGTGGTGCTCAAGGACGGCTCCGGCGTCGGCTACGAGGCGCTCCGGGCGTTTCTCGCGGAGCGGATCGCGCATTGGCAGCTTCCGGAGCGCTGGGCGCTGATCGAGGAGGTGCCGAAGACGAGCGTCGGGAAGTTCGACAAGAAGGTCATCCGCAGGCGGTACGCGGACGGCGAGCTGGAAGTGACACAGCTGACCTGACCTGACCTGACCTGGCCTGACCTGACCTGACCTGATCTGGCTTGGCCTGACCTGAACGTAACGAAGCTCGGACGGCCGGCGGGGGCGCGGACGACCAGCCGCGCCCCCGGGAAGCCGTCGTGCGCCCGAAGCGGTCAGCGCGTACCGGCGGCCCGGCCGGGGCGTCCGGCGGCCCCCAGCCAGCCCAGGCCCAGCCAGCAGGCGGCGACGGCGCACACCCCGCCCCAGCCCCAGTGCCCGAACGCCGGCGCCGCGAGCGCGGAGGTGGCCGCTCCGCCGATGAACGCGGCCACGATGTAAGCGGTGTTGGCCGTGGCCGGGGAGGTGGTCGCGGTCAGGGCCCGGGTCTGGTTGGCCACCTGTCCCGCCATCAGCCCCGCGTGCAGCAGAACCGCCGCCGCGCACAGCGCCCAGATCCACGAGCCGCCGAGCCAGAACAGCGGTACGGAGACGGCGGCGAGCACGTACGCGAAGCCGACCACCCGGGACACCCCGAACCGGTCCACCAGCCCGCCGGCCAGCGGTCCCACTGCGCTCGCGGTCAGTCCGAAGAGGCCGAACAGCCCGGCCGTGCCCGTGGACATCCCGTAACCGGGCCCGGTGAGCAGCAAGGCCAGTGCCGTCCACAGGGCGCTCCACGCCCCGTACATCCCGGCCTGCCGCAGGCATGCGTTCCGCAACTCGGAGGAGGCGGCCAGCACCCGAGGCACCCGCGCGATGCGCCGGGCGCGGGTGCGGGCTCCGGTCAGCGCGCTGGCGGGCTGGCCCGTCGCCGTGTCGCAGTTCCGCAATCTGCTCGTCGGCGAGACGGAGGAGGACGCGGCACAGCTGCGCGAATCGCTCCGTACGGCCGTCCGCCGCCTCACCGGCACGGACGGGTCATAACGCCGCCCGCCGGCCAGGCCGGGGCGGCGGCTACGGCGGCACGGACTCAGTTGTTCCCGATCTTGGCCAGCAGATCCACGATCCGCCCCTGCACCTCCGCGCTCGTCGAACGCTCTGCGAGGAACAGCACGGTCTCGCCCGAGCTCAGCCGTGACAGGTTGGCCGGATCGATGTCAGCGGAGGTGTAGACGACCAGCGGGGTGCGGTTGAGCAGCCCGTTCCCGCGCAGCCAGTCCACGATCCCGGCCCGGCGGCGGCGCACCTGCATCAGGTCCATCACCACCAGGTTCGGCCGCATCTGCGCGGCGAGCGTCACCGCGTCCGCGTCCGTAGCCGCCCTCGCGACCTGCATGCCGCGCCGCTCCAGCGTCGCCGTCAGCGCCTCGGAGATCGGCTGGTGCTCCTCGATCAGCAGGACCCGCGGCGGGTGCTGCTCGCTGTCGCGCGGGGCGAGCGCCTTGAACAGGACGGCCGGGTCGGCGCCGTACGCCGCCTCGCGCGACGCCTGGCCGAGCCCCGACGTCACCAGTACCGGCACCTCGGCGGCGACCGCCGCGGTACGCAGCGACTGCAGCGCGGTACGGGTGATCGGCCCGGTCAGCGGGTCGACGAACAGCGCGGCCGGGTACGCCGCGATCTGCGCGTCCACCTCCTCGCGCGAGTGCACGATCACCGGCCGGTAGCCGCGGTCGCTGAGCGCCTGCTGCGTGGACATGTCCGGCGCGGGCCAGACGAGCAGGCGGCGCGGGTTGTCCAGGGGCTCGGGCGGCAGTTCGTCGTCGGGCGGCGGGGTGTGGTCGTCGACGACCTCGATGGCGCCGTTCGGCCCGTCCAACGGCTCCGGGCCCTCGGCGCCCTCGTCGGGCGCGCCGATCGCGAAGGCGCGGCCCGCGCTCTGGGGCGAGGCGGGGCGGTGCGGCCCCGGCCCCGATCCCGGCCCCGGCTGGGGGCGCGGCTGGGCGCCGGGGGCGCCGGGGGCTCCAGGGTGCGGTTGGCCTCCGGGATGCGGCGGCTGCGCGCGGCCGGCCGGCTCGAGCTCGGCCGAGGCGGCCTGGTTCGCGGGGTCGGGCCGGGCCGCCAGCTTGCGCCGCCTGCCGGCCCCGGCCGTGGCCGTGCCGCCGGACGGCGTCTGGGGCTGAGCCTGCGGGTGCTGCGGGTGGTGCTCCGAGGCCTGCTGCGCGAACGGCACGCCCTGCCCCAGGGTCCGCACGCTGATCGCGCGCCCCTGCGAGGCTTCGGGGCCCGGCGCGGGCTCGGCGGCGGGCAACTGCTGCGGCCGGCGCTGGGGCTGGGGCTGGGGCTGTACGGGGCCGCCCGGCCAGGGACCCGGCTGCGGTGCGCCCTCTTCCAAGGCGGGCATCCCGCCGGGCCCCGGCTCCTCGTCGGCCAACGGCCGCCGGGCCCGGCGCCGCCCGGTCGGCTGCGGGGCGTCGTCCGTGTCGTCCGCGTTGTACGCGTCGTACGGACCCTCGTCCGCGTCGTACGGGCCGTCGGGCGCGGCTTGGCCGCTCTGGGGTTGGTTCCAGTCGTTCTGCTGCTGTTCGGGGGTGCGGGCGGCGGGGAGGGCGGGCATGGCCGATCCGCCCTGGGCGGCCGGGGGTGCGTCGGGGCCGGGAGCGGCCGGCCATCCGCCGGACCGCAACCCGGCGTTGGGCGGTACGGGTCCGCCTCGTACGGCGAGACCGCCGCCCCTGCTCGGTACGGGCGCGCCGCCTTGGGCGGCCTGAGTGCCGTGCGCGCCTTGGGCGCCGTGCCCGCCTTGGGCGCCTGGGGCGGCGCCTCCGCGTGGGTCCCGTGCGCCGTGCTGCGCGGGGACAAGCCCCACGGGCCCGAGCTCCGGGGGCAGCGCGGACTGCGGGTCCCGGTCGGCCGCCGCGGGCGGCAGCGCGAACGGGGACCGGCCGCCCACGGGGTCGCTCGCGGGCTGTGACTGGGGCTGGGGTTGCGGCTGCGCCTCGTCGGCCTCGGCCCGCCCGGGCGCTTCGGCGAGCGCGCGCCGGGCCCGCCGCCGTCCGGCGGGCTGGGCGGCGGGCAGAGCAGGGGGCAGCGGGCCGGGGCCCGCGTTCGCGCCGCTCTGGGGTTGGTTCCAGTCGTTCTGCTGCTGTTCGGGGGTGCGGGCGGCGGGGAGGGCGGGCATGGCCGATCCGCCCTGGGCGGCCGGGGGTGCGTCGGGGCCGGGAGCGGCGGGCCAGCCGCCGGTCGGCGGGGCGGCGTCGGCCGCCGCGGGCGGCAGCGCGAGGGCGGACCGCCCCTGTCCGGCCTCGGCCGGGGCCCCGCGGCGGGCGCGCCGCCCGGCCGGGGGCGACGGCTGCCCGGCCACGCCCTGGGGCGGCACCGGACCCATCGCGGGGGGCTGCGGACCGGCTTGGGGACCGGCTTGCGGATTGGCTTGCGGGCCGGCTTGCGGCGCGGCGCCGTGGGCATGGCGATGGGCCCCCGAACCCTGGCCGTCCGTATCGGCGTTCGCGCTCGCGGCCGTCGGCTGCTGCTCCTCGTCGGGGTGGCGGCGGGCGCGCCGGCGTCCGGTCGGCCGCGGCTGCTCGCCCTCGGCCGACTGCCCCGCGGCGGTGTCGTCGCCGTCGGGCGCGGGCGCCGCGGACGCCGGGGGCGCGGAACCGGCGCGCGCGCCGCGGTGACCGGCGCCCTGGGTGCTGGGCGTGCGCGGGTCGGCGCCGCGCGCGGGGGGCCGACCGTCCGTGCCCCCGTTGGTACCGCTTCCGTGGGGACTGGCGCCGCTCGTACCGGCACCGCTCGTACCGGCACCGCTCGTATCAGCCCCGTTCGTACCGGCCCCGTTGGTTCCGTTTCCGGCTCCGCCGGCCGGGCCGCGCCGCGCGCGCCGTCCCGTCGGCCCTGTCGGTGTCTGGCCGGTGCCCGTGCCGTTCGTCCCGGCCTGGCCGGCCGCGGAGCCCGCGCCGGTGTTCCCGGCGCCGGTGCCCCGGCCGGACGTACGCCCCGACGCCGCGGCGGCGCTCTCGGCCTCGCCCGCCTGGTCGGCGGCGGCCGCGGAGATCGGCACCTCGAGGACGTAGGCGTGCCCGCCCATGCCCGGCATCTCATGCGTCTGCAGCACGCCTCCGTGCCGCCGTACGATCCCGCGAACGATCGGCTCGTGTACGGGATCGCCGCCCGCGTACGGCCCGCGCACCTCGATCCGTACGACATCGCCGCGCTGCGCCGCCGCGACCACGATGGTCGAGTCGCCCGTCGCGCCGCCCGGGCCCGCGGCCGCCTTGCCGGTGGAGTCGACCCCGGCCACGTCCGCGATCAGGTGCGCCAGCGCCTGCGCCAACCGCTCCGCGTCCACCTCGGCCTCGATCGGCGGCGCGTGCACGGCGAACTGCGCCCGCCCGGGGCCGATCAGCTCGACCGCGCCCTCGACGCCGGCCGCGACGACCTCGTCCATCGAGACCGCGTGCCGGGTGAATTCCTCGCCGCCCGAGTCGAGTCGCTGGTAGCTCAGGACGTTGTCCACCAGCGTGGTCATCCGGGTGTACCCGGCGGCGAGGTGGTGCAGGATCTGGTTGGCCTCGGGCCACAGCTGCCCGGCCGGGTCGTCGGCGAGCACGCCGAGCTCACCGCGCAGCTCCAGCAGCGGGCCGCGCAGCGACTGCTCGAGGACGGCGAGCAGCTGGGCGTTGCGGGCGGCCAGCGCGTCGTACCGCTCGACGTGCGCTTCCCGCTCCCGGGCGAGCTGCGCGGTGAGCTCCTTCCGCTCCTTGGCCAGCTGCCCCGAAAGCTTCTCCCGCTCCTCCGTGTGCCGCGCGGTGAGCTTCTCCAGCTCCTTCGCGTGCTTGGCCGTGAGGCTCTTGACCTCCTCCGCGTGCTTCGACACGAGGGTTTCCTCGGGCCGCCGGTCGGTGAAGGTCATCACCGCGCCGACGAGCTGCTCCCCGTCCCGCACGGGCGCGGTCGTCAGGTCGACCGGGACCGGGCTGCCGTCCTTCGCCCACAGCACCTGGCCACGTACCCGGTGTTTACGGCCGGAGCGCAGGGTCTCGGTGAGCGGGGACTCCTCGTATGGGAGAGGGGAACCGTCCGGGCGCGAGTGGTGTACAAGAGGATGAAGCTCCTGACCGCCCAGGTCACTGGCCCGGTAGCCGAGGATCTGCGCCGCGGACGGGTTGACGAGGACCACCTTGCCCTCGGTGTCCACGCCGACCACACCCTCCGCCGCCGCGCGCAGGATCATCTCGGTCTGGCGCTGCTGGCGGGCGAGCTCGGCCTCGGTGTCGAGCGTCCCGGTCAGGTCACGCACGACGATCATCAGCAGTTCGTCGCCGGTGTAGCTGTACTGGTCGGCGTAAGGGGTCCGGCCGTCCTCCAGATTGGCGCTGGTGACCTCGACGGGGAACTGCATGCCGTCGGTGCGCCGCGCGATCATCCGCGTCGGCCTGGTGCGGCCGCCCTCCTGGTCGTCGCGGCGGCGCATTGAGCCCGGAATGCGATTGGAGTCGAAGGAGGGGAGAAGATCCAGCAGACCACGGCCGACCAGCGCCGTTCCCGGCACCTCGAAGGTCTCGAGCGCGATGTGGTTGGCGTTGACGACCGTGCCGTTGCAGTTGACCAGCAACAGGGCGTCGGGGAGGGCGTCGAGTATGGCTGCGAGGCGAGCAGCGCCTCGGGATGGCCTGCTGCTCACGACGACGCTTCCTCCCTGATGTACCGCACCTTGCCCGACACTCGCGGTCATTGTGCCGCCGCGTCCGTGGAGTGTCCTCAAGGGAGTCTACGGGCAGCGAGGGCGGACGCGACGGTAGATGAGAGGGAGGTCGCAGCACGACGTACGCGTCTCGGCGCACGCCCGGACAAACCTCCTACGCAGTTCTTCGGGCCGTTCCGTCCCAGTCCTGGCTAATCCGCAGGTCAGCTCCCAGGAAGGCGCAAAACAACGGAAAATCTGTCCCACCGGGCGATCTCGCACCCATTGACCCGCGAGAACCGCGCGTCCACCGGCCGCCCCGCCCAATGGCCGCGCAGCTGCGCGGTGGCCGGCCCTCCGTACTGCCCCGTGCACATCGCCCCGGGAGGCACGGGCGCGAACGGATCCCTGCCCCACACCGTCGCCGAGTCCAGCTGATCGCACGCCCGCTGCGCGGCCGGGTGTGTCCCTCCCGCGGGATGGCACGCCAGCGTGTACGTGACGGAGTCCGCGGCACCGCCGCTCCGCGACACGGTCACGATCAGGTGATCGGTGCTCCCCTCGTCATGCGGCAGAGGCAGCGGCACGGGCGCGGCCCAAGCGGTGGCGCTCATCGCGGTGACGGAGGCGGCCGCCGTGACGACGGCGACGGCAAGGCGGTGCAGCAGGGGCATCGGGGCGCTCCAGGTGTGATCGCGGCGGGGCGCGCTGCCCCTGCCCCTCTAACGCGCCGCCGTCGTGCGCGTTGCGCCGCCATAAGGGCTTTGCGATGCGCCCCGCCAGCCGAGTACCGTAGGCGGCGATTGGTGACATCCCCCTGGGCTGTGACATCATCTGCACACACCGCATCGCGCTCGCGCGAATATGCGTCGGTGTGCATGGAGGCTTCGCCTAGTCTGGTCTATGGCGCCGCACTGCTAATGCGGTTTGGGCCTTAAAGCCCATCGAGGGTTCAAATCCCTCAGCCTCCGCACTCACCGGAGCCCCGGCCCCACGGCCGGGGCTCCGCCGCGTTTCCCCCGCCCTCACATCACCCCCACCCGCCCCGTGGCCCTCGTCGCGGCCCACCCGGCCCCGCTGTGGTGATCACCGGGCACCCCCTCCCGTGAGCGTCAACGCTTCCCCTCGCCGTACGCGCCGACACTCTCCGCCCCGCCGATCTTCAGGATGGCCGCCAAAAGCGTGTTTCCCCAGCTCAGAGGGGGTGTGGGAAACGGATTTCACCTGACGCCGCAGGTCATGTAATGTTGTCCCCGCAACGCCGACCGGCAAGAAAGATCGCCGGGAAGCCAAGCGCTCGTAGCTTAACGGATAGAGCACTTGACTACGGATCAAGAGGTTGCAGGTTCGAATCCTGCCGAGCGCGCCCCAGCTCAGAGGCCCCTTCCAGTGATGGAAGGGGCCTCTGGCGTTACCGGTTGACGGCGGTCGTTGACGGCAACCGCCGTGCGCCTCAATCAGACGGCGACCAAGGCGCCGCCCGCGCCGTCATCGTCGTCCGGACCGTTGCCGTCACGCAGAGCATCGCCCAGGCGATCGAAGGCCGAGCGCTGCGAGCCGAGCCGGAGGAAGGTGTAAATGTCCATGATCATCCGGGCATCGGCCCGGCCGCCTTCTCATGCGGCAGCGACGCGCAGGTGTGCCGCTCACTCCACAGGCGGCCGACGCGGCCCGCACGATGGTCGATCGGTGGCGGCCGCCGAGGACGGTCGCGCCGATCGGCAAGGACCCGTACAACCTGGTGCTGGTAGAACCGGTGTTCCGCGGCCCGCAGGGCGGCGCCTTGACGCGCCACGACTTCAGGAGGGTCTATCCAGGCTGTGGGTGTCGCTCGGAAGGTCAAGAGCCCATAAGGCCGGCCGTATGGAGTGGTGGCCTCGGCCGCATGACTGGAGGCACGTGTTCGCGAGGGTCGAAGGTTACGCGGACCTACCAGTACAGCCCGGCGGATGTGGCGGCGAAGGTGCGGGCCGCCGCGGCGGTGCCGGCCTCCTTGCCCCAGACCCGGCCGGGACCACGTTCGTCGAGAGACCAGCCATGCCAGAGCGCGCTTTCCCGAACGCCGCCGATTCACCTCGGTGATCTCCTGGAGCAACACGGCCACCAACCGACAGCGTCAGACTCTCATCGGCATCGCCGAACAGCACCTCGAACAGGCCTTCGCGCAGGAGGACTTCGATCGCGGCGGGTCGGCGGTGGAGCGGGTGAGTGAAGGCAGAAGAGGCCAGAACGCGCGAAGGAGCGGTGCACGAACCGATACGGGTGGCACCGCCCCTTCGTACGTGCCTTCGTACGTCGTGCTCAGGTCTGACCGGTACCGCCGCTCAGGTCGTGTAGTAGAAGGCGTAGCGGCCGCCCGAACGCGGCTCACAGGTGAACGTGGTTATCGCACCCTGCTGGGCCAGAGTGTTCCCCTTGGTCAGGCACTTGCCCAGGCTGCTGTACACGGTCCCCTCGTACGGCAGGAGCGGACTGGCCGACGCCGTCCCGGCGCCGAACATGGACAGGCCCACGGCCGCTGCTATGGTGCCGACGACAAGCGTGGCCTTACGGGAAACGGGGTTCACTTTCTCTCCGCTCTTTTCGATGTCTGAGGTCAGATATTCCGGAATTACCGCGAGATCGCCCGATCGGGCTGAACGGGACATTCATGGAAGGTGCAGATAATGCGCGATCGGCTCCATCGGAAAGCGGGTTCTCGCCCTTCCGAGGGTATCTATCCAGATCAGAAGTCGACTTGCGCTGAGCTCTAGTGGCCTGGTCATTCAAGCCAACTCACGCTCTCGTCAATTAGTGGTAGAAAAACCCAAAGAGCCCGACGGGATGATCTTCCCGCTGTGCGCGCACGCTTGGAGTTCTTGCGCATGAAGTTGCCGTTAGCGGTTCGGATTGCAGTTGCATCCCTGCAGTGAGGGGCTTCTTGATTCGGGACATTGTCCGGCTAGCTCCTTGTGCTGCCGCCATGCGTCGGGTGGAAACTCAAAGGCCGACATCGCCCGAGGGGGCCATCACTGCGAGGTTAACAGGACTGACTTGTCATTAGGTGACATAATCCATGCATAATCTGTTCACCTGCCCGCCGAAGGGAAACAACAATACGGCGGCAGCTGGGCCGCACCGACGGTCGGCTGCACGGGCTGGCGGTCGACGGCAAGGTCGCCGGGCCCGACCTCCAAGCAGAGAGCGGCCGGGCCTACGCGCGTCCGCGATGCACAGCGGACCCGCGCGACGACCTGGGCGTGCGTCAGGAAACCGGGCAGGAAACGCGGCTGGGCTTTCCGGCCCGCCGATGTGGTGCCGCTGGAGGTCCGGAGGCTGAGTGCGCCGCCCTCGGTGGTGTGGTGGGCGGCGGAGGGGCGGAGGTACGCGTACGTCTGGGCGGCCTATGCCATGGTCGAAACGCTAGGTCCTGTCCGGCGATCGGATACTGCCGGACAGGCCCGGGGCCGGAAGGACCCAGCGCTTGAGCATGAAGGTGAAGTCGCCCGAGAGCTTGCCGCTCAGGCGGACTGTCGACACGAGCTTCCCCTCGGCCGGCAGTCTCTCGACCTCGGATCGCGAACAGCCGAAGCCTTCGGCGATCAGTCGCACCGGCCGCACAGGTATCCACGCCGCGAAGCGGACCGAGACCTGGCCAACACCGGCACAGGCGCCCACCGGCCGCGGTGTGCCCGGCGCGGCGGCGGACCGTACGGCGACTGCCAGGCCGGCCGCTCGGTTCGACCCGAGCCGCCCACGTCGCGGCGCCGTACGCCTGGGTCCTGGAGCAGTTCGGCTACCAGGTCGGGGTCGTTGTCGTGCAGCAGGTTCAGGAGCTCGGGTTGTACGGAACGCACATTCATCCGCTCCAGGACAGTGAGCTTGGTGGTGTCTCCGCACCCGGTGCACAGCGCGAGGAGCCAGGCGTTGAGGAGCTTGTGGTTCGCATTGACCCGGACTTTTCCGTTCGCCCGGAAGCGCCCGGAGGCGCACTTGTGGCAACGGGGGAGAACGATCGGCAGGAAGGTGGGCACGACCGCCCAGTTTTTGGACACAGAGTTACACCGGTTCCAGTGAGAAGACCGCAGCGAAAAGGGGCACGGCGCACATGTGCGACGCGCGACGGATCAGCGCTTGGGGGGTCTCACTTGGTGTACAACGGCACGTCCTTGACAGGGTGACTATGGGCAAAAGCACGGTAACGGCATACGGGAGTGCGGCTCCACTGGTTTTCGGGCCGGGTGGCGATGCTTGGCGGCGGGCGCCCGTACCACCCTCGGCCCACCGGATATGCGGTGACATCAGTCGGCTGGGGGCGTGGGTAGGGTTGGGATCTTCGGTTGGTGGAAGCCGCCCGGAGTCTCCTAGGGCTGTGCCGACAACGATGACCCTCGACGCTACTTCCACACGACGCCGACTCGACCGCGCTCTGGACTGCTTGGACGTCACCTTTCGAGGTATGACCGCCCGCAGCGACGAGACCCAGTGTGACTGCCACTGGGGCAGCGAAGAAGAGCTTGCGCTCTTGAAGGTCGCGGAGGTGGAACTCACCCCGGACCTTCTGCACCGCACCTGGAGTGCCCCGGACTGGAACGACCACGGGGCGGTGCTGCGCCGGATCCTGCCTCAATTCGCCAGGGCGCTGGTCAGCGGCCTCGCGGAGCCCATGTTCGGCATGGAGGAGGTCGGGCATACGTTCGCTCGTGGCCACTGGCAGCAGTGGCCCGGGAGCCAGAGAGCGGCGGTGTGGGAGTCCCTGCACGCCTGGTGGGGTCACAGCCTCACCGAGACGGATCCCGCTGTCCCCGTGTATGAGGTCCTCGCGCTGTGCGCCGAGGCATCGGCCACGCTCGGCCCGTGGCTCAGCACCTGGGAGGCACTCGATCACCCCGTTGCCGACCGGCACCTGGCCGAAGCGGCTGCTCACTGGGAGTACGACTTGCTGGGCGACCAACTTCCATGGGACACGCGGGAGAACGCGGATGTCCTGCGCACCGAGCTCGCGGCCTGGCTGGTCCGTCACGCCCCTGCACGGCTGCGAACGCGGAACGTCCCCGCGGAGCTGCTGCACCAAATACGGCTGATAGGAGTCACTGGTCCTGCTCGCTGGGAAGACCCGCACTGGCCCAACCACCGCTACTGAGCCGACTCACCGCGCCGTCCTCCCGAGTACCGGCTGCGTTCAGGCGGGCATGAGAGAGACGTGACCCCCACCTGCCCACGCGTCCTGTCCGGTTCCACGGTCGAGCCCTGACCTCACCGGATCCGGCTCGGTGGCGAAGCTACCGAGCCGGATCTCGGTTCAACGGCCTTGGCTCCGGGGCACGGACCCCAGGCCCTACGCGTCGGCCGGCGCCTCCCGGGCGGCGGTCCGTGCGGCGGCCATGCCGCCACCGCCGGTGCTCACTCCGCCGTGTGGTGACCGCGCGGTGGGGCTGTCGGCTTCGAACTTCCCGTCTCGTAGCTCGAAGCGCTCAGGCGGCGAGCAGCCGATCGCGGGGGTGATCAGCAGGCTTACGGCGACAGGGGCGGGGTTGGTGCTCGCCGTCGAGAACTCGCAGATCGCGCCCCGCCCGGTGACCGGGAACCAGAACCAGCTGTCCACCGCACCGACCCGTACCTGGTCCGACAGTACGAATCGGCCGTGCTGGCGAGCGAAGGCCTTCAGACGGACGGTGGCTCTCAGCGGGTCGGCGGTGGACCGGATGGCGGTCAGAGTGAACTTGACGTTCTCGTCCGCGTCCAGGATCGAGGACGCGATCTGCCTGGTCTCGGCTTCCTTCCCACCGCCCGTCCCCCCGGCGTGGGCTCGGGCTTCGGTGGTTTGGGCGGGGGTGGCCAGCATGGCGACGGTCGCCGCGGCGGTGGCCAGTACGGCGCCGCCGCGCACAAGCGCGCTCGCGTGTATCGGCATCTTTCCTCCCTGGTGCTCATGCGTCTTGTTCGCGCATGAATGCCGCTTTTTTCCTTCCACCTGACAACAGGAAAACCACCTGAATCACCCGTTTGCGCAAAGCGTCACCCGGTCGGACGGCGGCCGGGCCATCCTGTGGGTGCCGTGATACGCCGGGAGGGCGGCTCCGGTGTCCGGAACCGCCCTCCCGGCGGGGTGGAGGGGGAGACAGCGTCGGTCTCCCGTCGCCTGTCAGTCCTCTCGCCTGTCGGTCGCCCGTCAGTTCTCCCCCACCTTCCAGAACACCGGCTCCTTGTCGAAGTCACCCGTGTACGAGACGACCGACGGGGTCTCGCCCGAGGGCAACAGGAAGACCTTGCAGAGCGTGGCGGTGTTGCCCTTGTTGAAGTCGTCCGGGTCCTCGCCGGGGCACTTGGCGACATCGCCGTCCAGGGTGATGAGGGACTTGCCGTCCTCGCCGCGGCTGTCACGCAGGTTGGTGGGGGAGCTCAGGAAGGGGTATTTGATCGAGTTCTTGCCGATGTTCTCGAAGCTCATCGTGACGTAGTACGGCTGAAGCTTCCGCTCCTCGGCCTTGAGGGCCACCTTGTCCAGGTCGGACTGGGCGCCCTTCACCACGCTCTTCGCCGCGATCCTCAGCGTGCCCGTCTTGTCCGAGCGCTTGTAGGTGATCGGGGTGGTCTCGCCCAGGGCGAGGGTCTTGCCCGCGTCGGAGTCGACCGCCTTGCTGGCGGAGGCGGACGGCTTCTTCGGGGCCTTGGAGGGCGTTTCGCTGCCGCCGTCCTGGGCAAGGTTGTCGTTGCAGCCGGTCGCGACGAGGGCGAAGCCGGCGGCACACAGGACGGCGACGGCGGTGCGGTTACGCGTGGATCGGATACGCATGAATCGGTCCCCGTTGAGTTGATTTCGTCTGAGCTGATGTCGTCGTGGCCGGGCCGGATGCGCTGGCCCGTGGTTGTGCCGTGCACACATCATGACTGTGACAAAGCCCCAGGCCAGAGGCGATGATCCACTCGAAGCGAGGCTGAGACCGCGTCGTTGCAAAGTAACTGGGGGAGGGAACGGATTTCCCTGGACGCTCGGAATGACGTAGAGTTCCAACTACCGACGCGGGGTGGAGCAGCTCGGTAGCTCGCTGGGCTCATAACCCAGAGGTCGCAGGTTCAAATCCTGTCCCCGCTACTCGTACGAGGGCCCGGCACACCAGTGCCGGGCCCTCGGCCGTTCACTCCATCGGGACCTTCCAGGACACGGGGCTCTCGGTGCCGTCCCCCGTGGCGTAGGTGACGGTGGCCGGGGTGGCGCCCTTCGGCAGCAGGAAGACCTTGCAGAGCGTGGCGGTGTCGCCCGTCCCGAAGTCGTCCGGGTCCTTGCCAGGGCACCGCTTCACCCCCTCGTCCGCGGTGATCAGGACCTCCTGGGGCGTGCCGCCGCTGTCCTCCAGGCTGGTGGGGGTGTTCAGGAAGGGGTAGTGGATGGAGGCGTCGCCGATGTTCTTGAAGGTCATGGTGACGTAGTACGGCTGCAGTTTCCGGTCCGCGGCCTGGAGCGAGGACTTGGGCAGATCCGCCCGGGAGCCCTTCACCACGCTCTGTGCCGCGACCTTCAGGGTGCCCCGGGCGTTGTCCGAGCCGCCCTTGTACGTGATCGCGGCGGCCTTGCCGAGAGCGAGGGGCCTGCCGCCGTCGAGCGCCCCGCCCGCCGAGGCCGCTGGTCCCTTGCCATCCCCCGGCTTTCCGGAGGCGGCGTCCTCCTCGCAGCCGGTGGCGACGAGCAGGGCGAGGCCGGCCGCGCAGGCGAGGGCGGTGGTACGGGTGCGGGCGGAGCGGTTGAGCACGTGGTCGGTCCCTTTGCGGTGGTCGGTTGCCGGCCGTCGCGTCGTCATGAAGAGCGCGGTGATCTTGTACTGCAGATCATCATGGTCGTGACAAAAGACCTCGCGGAGGCCGATACCAACTCGCAGCCGGCCTGGGACGGGGTCGTGACGCGCCGCCGGGAGCCCGGGGGTTTCCGCCGCCCGCGCGCTCAGAGAACGGCGAATCACCAGGTCAGGGCGATTGTCAGTGGGGGGTGCCATGCTGCTTGGGCAGTGGTCGTCACCGTCCCCGAGGAGGGGAGGACATGCCGGTGCGGCGCCGTGGCCGCGCGGAGCGGTACGACGCGTACGGCGTGCATGTGGCGAAGGCGGAGCGGGCGTACGCCCATGAGCGGGCCGGGGCCGTGGCCTCCGGCTGACCCGGCGGCGGCTGGGGCGGGCCCGACGGGGGTGGGCCCGCCCCAGCCGTGAGCCGTGAGCGGAGCGGAAGGCCGACGGGTCTGGTGCGGGTGCGGTCCGCGCGGGATCGGGCCGGGCTCAGCCGTCGTGGCCGAGCGGCAGGGCCTCGGCCAGAGTGCGCCACTGGGCCAGCGGGATGTCGTTCAGGGGATCGTCGGTCACGACCTGGACCGCCAGGTGGTCCGCACCCGCCGCCAGGAACTCGTCGACGCGGCGGCGGATCGCCTCGGCGTCGCCGAGGGCGAAGACGGACGAGACGAGGTGGTCGCTTCCGCCGTCGCGGAAGTCGTCCTCGGAGAAGCCCAACCTAAGGAGGTTATTGGTGTAGTTGGCCATCGAGAGGTAGAAGGAGAGATAGCCACGGGCGGTGGCGCGGGCGCGGTCGAGGTCCGGTTCGAGGACGACCTTGAGATCCGGGGCGAGGAGAGGGCCGGCGCCCAGGATTTCCCGGGCCTCGGCGGTGAACTCGGGCGTGACCAGGTACGGATGGGCGCCGGCCGCGCGGTCGCGGGACAGCCCCAGCATCTTCGGGCCGAGGGCGGCCAGCACCCGGCGGGAGGCGGGGACCGGGGTCGGCGCGGCGTCGAGGCCGTCCAGGTACTCCCGCATCGCCGTGTACGGGCGGGCGTACTGCTTGACCATGTGACCGTGGCTCACCCCGAGGCCGAGCAGGAAGCGGCCGCCGTGAGCCGCGTCGAGGGCGGCGTGGCGCTCGGCCACATAGGCCGCCTCGTGGTTCCAGATGCTGAGGATGCCGGTCGCGACCGTGGTCCGGGAGGTCGCCTCCAGGAGCAAGGCGGCCTGGTCCGGCGCGGGGCTGCCGCCGAGCCACAGCGCTCCGTACCCCAGCTCGTCCACCTCGGCCGCGGCGTCCCTGATCGCTCCGTGGTCCGCGGGGTCGGTCGTGCGGAGGGCACCGGTCCAGATGCCCGTCCTGCCCAGCGTGGTGGCGAGTGCCCTGCCGGGCGTCGTGCCGGACGTCGTCCCGGGCGTCTTGCCTTGTGTGTCGTGAGAGGCCATAGGGGCATTCAACCGGAGGTGGCATCCGGTTGTTCCTCGCCGCGCGGCCGTACGACGATTCGGCGCGGGATTCTCACCTGAGCGGGTCCGATGCGGCCACACCGGCCATACGGGGACCGCACAGGATTCTCAGGCTATTCACAGAAAGCCGAAAGCAGGCTCTCAGACGGCCGCCCGAAGGTGAGAACCATGAAGGCGACCTCGCCCCATGGGCGTTCCGAACTGCTCCGACCCGACGGGAGCCCCGTCCGGGTGCTGGTTGTGGACGATGAGTCGGCCCTCGCCGACCTGCTCTCGATGGCGCTGCGCTACGAGGGCTGGGAGGTGCGGACGGCCGGCAACGGCGCGGAGGCGCAGCGGATCACCCGCGAGCTGCGCCCGGACGCCGTCATCCTGGACATCATGCTGCCCGACATGGACGGGCTCACGCTGCTGGGGCGGGTTCGCAACGAGCTTCCCGAGGTGCCGGTCCTCTTCCTGACCGCGAAAGACGCGGTCGAGGACCGGATCGCCGGGCTGACCGCGGGCGGCGACGACTACGTCACCAAGCCCTTCAGCCTGGAGGAGGTCGTCGCCCGGCTGCGCGGCCTGCTGCGCAGGTCGGGGGCCGCGGCGGCGCGCAGCGAGTCGCTGCTGACCGTCGGCGACCTGGTCCTGGACGAGGACAGCCACGAGGTCTCGCGGGCCGGTCAGGAGATCCATCTGACCGCGACCGAGTTCGAGCTGCTGCGCTATCTGATGCGCAATCCGCGCCGCGTGCTCAGCAAGGCCCAGATCCTCGACCGGGTGTGGAGCTATGACTTCGGTGGCCAGGCCAACGTCGTCGAGCTGTATATCTCCTATCTGCGTCGAAAGATCGACGTGGGGCGCAGTCCGATGATCCACACCCGGCGCGGTGCGGGGTATCTGATCAAGCCGGGCGAGTAGGCGAGCCGGATCGTGGCGTTCTCCCCTGCCGCCGGTGTGCCCGCCGTGCCCCAGCCGTCCGGACCTCAGCCGGCCGCCGGGCCTCAGCCGTTTCCCGCACCCCAGCCGTTTCCCGCATCCCAGCCGGCCTCCGGTTCTCGGCCGGCCTCCGCGTCTGCGCCGCCCGGCAGGCGGTCCGCGCGCCGCCGCCGCAGGCCGTGGTCGCTGCGCACCCGGCTCGTCTTCTCCGCGGTCGGGCTGATCGCCGTCGTCTGTGCCGTCATCGGCACGGTCACCACGATCGCCCTCCACACCTATCTGTACGACCAGGTGGACAAGCAGCTCTCCGGCGTCTCGATGCGCGTCGCCGGCCCGCCCTTCGACATCGGCAAGGACCCGCGGTCCGGGGGCCAGTGGAAGGACGACATCCGCGACGTCGTCGCCGGGCCGGGCCAGCCGGTGGGGACCGTCGCCGTAAAAGTCGAGGGCAGCGCGCTCGGCGACGGCGCGATCAGCTCCCAGCACGAGTCGAGCACGGGTGAGCCCAATATCTCCGGCAGTGATCTGACCGACGCTCAGCGAAAGGCGCTGAGGGAAGTCCCGCGGGACAGGGCCGAGCACACCGTCGACATCCCCGGCAAGGGCGAGTACCGCGTCAAGTACGTCACCGGGGGCCACGGCGACTTCCTCGTCGGCATTTCGACGGCCGAGGCGCAGAACACCATCGACACCCTCATCCTCGCCGAGGTCTCCGTCACCGCCGCGGGGCTGGTCGCCGCCGGGATCGCCGGCGCCGCCATGGTCGGCATCTCGCTGCGCCCGCTGCGCCGGGTGGCGGCCACCGCCACCCGCGTCTCCGAACTCCCGCTGCACAGCGGCGAGGTGGCCCTGAGCGAGCGGGTGCCGCCGTCCGAGGCCGACCCGCGCACCGAGGTCGGCCAGGTCGGAGCGGCCCTGAACCGCATGCTCGGGCATGTGGAGTCGGCGCTCGCGGCCCGCCAGGAGAGCGAGACGCGGGTACGCCAGTTCGTCGCCGACGCCAGCCATGAGCTGCGCACCCCGCTCGCCTCGATCCGCGGCTACGCCGAGCTGACCAGACGCGGCCGCGAGGAGATCGGGCCCGACACCCGCCACGCTCTCGGCCGGGTCGAGTCCGAGGCGGCGCGGATGACCGGCCTGGTCGAGGACCTGCTGCTGCTGGCGCGCCTCGACGCGGGCCGTCCCGTCGAGCGCGCGGAGGTGGATCTGTCACCCCTGGTGGTCGACGCGGTCAGCGACGCCCGGGCGGCCGGGCCGGACCACAAGTGGCGCCTGGAGCTGCCGGACGACCCCGCGGCCGTATACGGCGACGACGCCAGGCTGCGCCAGGTCCTGGTCAACCTGCTCGCCAACGCCCGTACCCACACGCCCCCCGGGACGACGGTCACCGCACGCGTGCTGTGGCGCGGTGCGTACGGGGCCGGGCATGGGGCGCCGTACCCGGCCGCGTACCCCACCCCGTATCCCGCCCCGTGCCCAACTGCGCATCCATCCCCGTATCCCGCGCCCTGTGTGTC
Source organism: Streptomyces sp. ME19-01-6 (assembly GCF_033793745.1). Taxonomy (NCBI): domain Bacteria; kingdom Bacillati; phylum Actinomycetota; class Actinomycetes; order Kitasatosporales; family Streptomycetaceae; genus Streptomyces; species Streptomyces sp. ME19-01-6. The sequence continues at coordinate 492,844 of NZ_JARAXF010000005.1, forward strand.
CCTGGAGGTCGAGGACGACGGGCAGGGCATCCCGCCCGACCTCCTGCCGCATGTCTTCGAACGCTTCGCCCGCGGCGACGCCTCGCGCTCACGCGCCGCCGGGAGCACGGGGCTCGGCCTCGCCATCGTGCACGCCGTGGTCACGGCGCACGGCGGTCAGGTGACGGTGGACAGCGTTCCGGGCCGCACCGTCTTCGGCGTCCACCTGCCCGTACAGCTCCCCGTTCACCAGTCCGTAACCCACTCACAGCCACGGCACAGGCTGACCACACAGCCATGACAGCGCCGCTCGCGAATGTCGGTCACATGCGAACTCACACACCTCTCGAGGCACCGCCCGAGACACCCCTGCAGACGTTGCCCGCACGCGCGCATGTGACGGTCGGCCGGAGCCAGCCGGTGCTCGACGTCGTGGTCCCCGTGTACAACGAGGAGGCCGACCTCGAGCGGTGCGTGAGGCGGCTGCACGACCACCTGGCCCGCACCTTCCCGTACGCCTTCCGCATCACCATCGCGGACAACGCCAGCACGGACCGCACCCCCGAGATCTCCGCCTACCTCGACGACGCCATCGACGAGGTCACCGCGGTCCGGCTGGAGCAGAAGGGGCGCGGACGGGCCCTGCGCACGGTCTGGTCGATGTCGCAGGCGCCGGTGCTGGCGTACATGGACGTCGATCTGTCCACCGATCTGAACGCGCTGCTGCCGCTGGTGGCCCCGCTCATCTCCGGCCACTCCGACCTGGCGATCGGGTCGCGGCTGGCGCGCAGCTCGCGTGTGGTGCGGGGTCCCAAGCGGGAGTTCATCTCGCGCGTGTACAACCTCATCCTGCGGGGCAGCCTGGCCGCCCGCTTCTCCGACGCCCAGTGCGGCTTCAAGGCGATCCGCAAGGACGTCGCCGAGCGGCTGCTGCCGCTGGTCGAGGACACCGGATGGTTCTTCGACACGGAGATGCTGGTACTGGCCGAGCGGGCGGGGCTGCGCATCCACGAGGTGCCGGTGGACTGGGTCGACGACCCCAACAGCACGGTCCACATCGTGAAGACGGCCACCGATGACCTCAAGGGCGTCTGGCGGGTGGGCCGCGCGCTGGCCACCGGCGCGCTGCCGCTGGACCGGCTGCGCCGCCCCTTCGGCGACGACCCGCGCGACCGCGGGCTGAACGGGGTCCCGGGCGGGCTGGCCCGGCAGTTGGTCGGCTTCTGCGTGGTGGGCGCGCTCAGCACGCTCGTCTACCTGCTGCTCTACTCCCTCTTCCGGCTGGGCATGGGCCCGCAGATCGCCAACGCGCTGGCCCTGCTGCTGTCGGCGCTCGGCAACACCGCGGCCAACCGGAGGCTCACCTTCGGCGTACGCGGCCGGGACCGGGCGATGCGGCACCAGGCTCAAGGGCTGGTGGTGTTCGGCATCGGCCTCGCCCTGACCAGCGGCTCCCTGGCCGCCCTGGACGCCGCCGCCTCCGGCACCCCGGCGCACAGCACCGAACTCGCCGTCCTGATCGCGGCCAACCTCGCCGCGACCGTCCTGCGCTTCCTGCTCTTCCGGGCCTGGGTCTTCCCCTCGGACAGCCCGGACAGCTTGATCAGCCCGGACAGCGTGATCAGCCCGATCAGCCTGGACAGCGGGATCGCCATCGACCACCACCTGACCGACCACGACTCTAGGAACACCCGATGACGACGTACGACCAGGGCTTCCGTGCGGCGGGGCCGCCGCCCCCGACTCCCCCGGCCGCACCCCCCGCGCGGCCGGAGGCCCCGGAGGGCTCGCGCCTGGCCCGGGCGTGGCGGGGCCGGCCCGAGGACCCGCGCTGGGCGCGGCCCGCCCTGTGGGGTCTGCTGGCCGTCACCACCGTGCTCTACCTGTGGAGCCTGGGCGCGTCCGGCTACGCGAACCAGTTCTACTCGGCCGCCGTGCAGGCGGGCAGCGAGAGCTGGAAGGCGTTCTTCTTCGGCTCCTCCGACGCCGGGAACTCCATCACCGTCGACAAGCCCCCGGCCGCCCTGTGGCCGATGGCCCTGTCGGTGCGGGTGTTCGGCCTGAGCTCCTGGGCGATCCTGGTCCCCGAGGCGCTGATGGGCGTGGCGACGGTCGGTGTGCTCTACGCGGCGGTGCGACGCCGGTTCAGCGCGGCCGCCGGTCTCATCGCGGCGGCGACGCTGGCGGTGACCCCGGTCGCGGCGCTGATGTTCCGGTTCAACAACCCCGACGCGCTGCTGTGCCTGCTGATGGTCGCGGCGGTCTACTGCGTGCTGCGCGCGCTGGAGGACGCCCGCACCAAGTGGCTGGTGCTGGCGGGGGTCTGCTTCGGGTTCGGGTTTCTGACCAAGACGCTGCAGGCGTGGCTGATCCTGCCGCCGCTGGCGCTGGTGTACGCGGTGTGCGCGCCCGCGAAGCTCGGCAAGCGGATCCGCCAACTGCTGTTCGCGGGGCTCGCGATGGTCGTCGCCGGCGGCTGGTGGGTCGCGATCGTCGAACTGTGGCCGAAGTCCTCACGCCCGTACATCGGCGGCTCGCAGAACAACAGCTTCCTGGAGCTGACCTTCGGCTACAACGGCCTGGGCCGGATCAACGGCAACGAGACCGGCAGCGTCGGCGGCGGTGGTGGTGGCGGGAACGGCGGCGGCCAGTGGGGCGAGACCGGCATCGACCGGCTCTTCAGCTCCGACATGGGCGGCCAGATCGCCTGGCTGCTGCCCGCGGCCTTCATCCTGCTGCTCGCGGGGATCTGGCTGACGTGGCGGGCGGGGCGCACGGACACCCAGCGCGCGGCGTTCCTGGTGTGGGGCGGGGCGATGCTGATGACCTTCGCCACCTTCAGCTTCATGTCCGGGATCTTCCACCAGTACTACAACATCGCGCTCGCGCCGTACATCGCGGCGATCGTGGGCATGGGCGCGGCGCTGCTGTGGGAGCGGCGGTCCACCGCCGCGGCCTCGATGGTGCTCGCCGCCGCGGTCGCGGTGACGGCCATCTGGTCGTACGTACTGCTGAACCGCTCCTCCGACTGGCACCCCTGGCTGCGCTGGGCGGTGCTGATCGCCGGGCTCGCGGCGGCGGCCGGGCTGCTGGCCGCGGCGCGGCTGGGCGGACGGCTGGCGCTGGGCGTGGCGGGCCTCGGCCTCGCGGCGTCGCTGGCCGGGCCCATCGCGTACACGCTCAACACGGTCGACACCCCGCACCGCGGCTCGATTATCACGGCTGGTCCGGCGGTGTCGGGCGGCATGGGCGGCCCCAGAGGCGGCCGCGGCTTCCCGGACGGGGGCAACGGCGGCCCGCCGGGGATGCGGAACGGCAACGCTCAGGGCCAGAACGGCCAGAACGGCCAGAACGGTCTGGGGCAGAACGGTCAGGGCCAGAACGGTCAGGGCCAGAACGGCGGGCCGGGCGGGGGCATGGTCCCCGGCGGCCAGCTGGGCGGCCAGAACGGTGGCTTCCCGGGTGGCGGCCGGCCCCAGCAGAACGGCAACGGCCAGGGGCAGAACGGCCAGGGGCAGAACGGCCAGGGCCAGATGCCCGGCGGCATGGGCGAAGGCGGCCGGCGGGGCGGCGGCATGGGCGGTCTGCTGGACGGCCCGAGCGTCAGCTCCAAGGTCAAGGCCGCGCTGGAGAAGAACGCCGGCGACTACACCTGGGTCGCCGCGGCGATCGGCTCGCAGAACGCCGCGGGTTACCAACTCGCCACCGAGGACCCGGTGATGGCCATCGGCGGCTTCAACGGCAGCGACCCGTCCCCGACCCTCGCGCAGTTCAAGGCCTATGTGAAGCAGGGCAAGATCTACTACTTCATCAGCTCGGGCGGCATGGGCGGCGGTCCCGGTGGCGGGAACGGCACCTCGTCCCAGATCAGCTCGTGGGTCCAGGCCAACTTCAAGAAGGTCACGGTCGACGGCACCACCCTCTACGACCTGACCCAGAAGGCTTCGGAGTCGTCGAAGACCTCCAGCTGACGCACCGGTCCACGGGCCGGTGACCGAGGGATTCCCCCTCCCTCGGTCACCGGCCCGTACGCGTTCCTCGCCCCAATAATTTCCTGTACGGCGTAAGGGAGTCCTTGTACGGTGTACGACGCCAGCCGGACCCATACACCGTATAAGCGCGCGAGGAGTGTTCATGACGGCGCAGACCGCCGACCCCACGTCCGATACCCCGCCCGGCCACCATGCGGGCGGGCACCCCCAGCGCTGGCTGATTCTCGGCGTCATCTGCCTCGCCCAGCTCACCGTGCTGCTCGACAACACCATCCTCAACGTCGCGATCCCCTCCCTCACCGAGGAGATGCACGCCTCCACGGCCGACGTCCAGTGGATGATCAACGCCTACTCGCTCGTCCAGTCAGGGTTGCTGCTCACCGCGGGCAACGCCGCCGACCGCTACGGCCGGAAGAAGATGCTCGTCGCGGGGCTCGCCCTGTTCGGGATCGGCTCGCTGGCCGCCTCGCTGGCGCAGGGACCGGGCCAGCTGATCGCCGCCCGCGCGGGCATGGGGATCGGCGGGGCGCTGCTGATGACCACCACCCTCGCCGTGGTCGTACAGATCTTCGAGGAGGGCGAACGCCCCAAGGCCATCGGGCTGTGGGGCGCGGTCAGTTCGCTCGGGTTCGCCGCGGGCCCGCTGATCGGCGGCTCGCTCCTCGAACACTTCTGGTGGGGCTCGATCTTCCTGATCAACCTCCCGGTCGCGCTGCTCGGCCTCGCCGCCGTCGTCTGGCTGGTGCCGGAGTCGAAGAACCCCACCGGCGACCGGCCCGACGTGGTCGGCGCGGTGCTGTCCACGATCGGCATGACCGGCGTCGTATTCGCGATCATCTCCGGTCCCGGGCACGGCTGGACGTCCCAGCGGGTGCTGCTGTCGGCCTTCGTGGGCGTGGCGGTGCTGACCGGCTTCGCGCTGTGGGAGCGCCGGATCCCCTACCCGATGCTGGACATGCACTTCTTCCGCGACCGCCGCTTCGTGGGTGCCGTCGCGGGCGGCATCCTCGTCGCCTTCGGCATGAGCGGCTCACTCTTCCTGCTCACCCAGCATCTGCAGTTCGTGCTCGGATACGACCCGTTGGGCGCGGGCCTGCGCACCGCGCCGCTGGCGTTGATGATCGTGGTGCTGAACCTCTCGGGCGTCGGCGCCCGGCTGCTGGCCAAGCTCGGCACCCCGGCCACCATCCTCTGCGGAATGGGCCTGCTGGCGCTGGGACTGACCCTCATCGCGACGCTCGGCGCCGACGGCTACGGCGGGATGCTCCTCGGGCTGCTCGTGATGGGAGCGGGCATCGCGGTCGCCATGCCCGCGATGGCGACGGCCATCATGTCGGCGATCCCGCCGGAGAAAGCGGGGGTGGGCGCGGGCGTCAACGGCACGCTCGCCGAGTTCGGCAACGGCTTGGGGGTGGCCGTCCTCGGCGCGGTCCTCAACTCCCGGTTCGGCGCGCTGCTGCCCGCGGCCGCCGCCGGGGCCGGCTCGCTCCCGGCCGCCTACGCCGCGGCGCACACCGACGAGGACCGGGCCGCTGTCACGGACGCCTTCGCCTCCGGCGTGCAGACCAGCCAGCTGGTCGGCTCGGCGGCCGTGCTGGCGGGCGGTGTGCTGACGGCGGTGCTGCTGCGCCGGGCCGAACGATCTTCACAGGAGACTGCAGCGGCATAGCATCGGGTACGTACGACGCCACCGGCCACGTGTCCCCAGCCGCGCGGCCCCGGCGCATGGAAGAAGGAGAGCGCGCCATGGCAGCAGGCAGCCGTGTCATCCGTCCGCGGACCAGCATCTGGCTCTCCGAGCGCAAGGCCACGAAGCGCAGGACGGATCAGCAGCCGGCCGGGCTCGACCATGTGAAGATCGTCGCTGCCACGGTCCGATTGCTGGACGCCGAGGGGCTGGCCGGATTCTCGATGCGCCGGCTGGCGGCCGAGCTGGGAGTCACCGCCATGTCGGTCTACTGGTACGTCGAGACCAAGGACCAGCTCCTCGAACTCGCCCTCGACGCGGCGATGGGCGAGATGTCGCTCCCCGCGGGGAGCCTGGGCCCCGTCGAGGGCTATGAGCACCTGGAGACCGAGAAGCAGGACTGGCGCGATCAGCTGCGTCAGATCGCCTCCGAATTCCGCAGGCTGCTGGTCGCCCACGCCTGGCTGCCCCCGCTGGTCGGCGAGTACATGAACATCGGGCCGAACGCCATGGCCTTCTCCACCGCCGTGCAGCGCGTGCTGCGCGACAGCGGTCTGCCCGCGGCACAGCTGCCGGGCGCGCTGGCCCTCGTCTTCCAGTTCGTCTACGGCTTCGGCACCATCGAGGGCCGCTTCGCCGCCCGCTGCCGGGCCGCGGGCGTCAGCCAGGACGAGTTCTTCGGCGAGATGATGGCCACCATCGAGGACCGCCCGGAGTTCGACGAATCGCGCGCGATCATGGAGGCCCGGGGCGGCAGCACCGTCCAGGAGATGCGCGAGCGGGACTTCGCCTTCGCCCTGGACTGTGCGATCGCCGGCATCGAGGCCCTCCGCGACAGAGGCCGCGAGGGGTGAATATGCGGTCTCAGGCGCCCTGTACAGCCTGGCCCCCTTGAATTGCTTGTACGGCCAGCTCCACCCGCAAGGTCGTGCCGATGGCGGCGATGCCCGCCGCGACCACCTGGTTGTAGTTCATCGCGAAGTCCTCGCGCCGCAGCTGCGCCGTCGCCCGGAAGGCGGCCCGCACCCCGCCCCACGGGTCGGGGCCCGTCCCCAGATACGTCAGGTCCAGGTCGACCTCCCGGACCACGCCGTGCAGGGACAGCTTGCCGTGCACCGTCCAGCGGTCGGCACCGGCCGGGGACAGCCCCGTGCTCTGGTACGTCAGGACCGGGAAGCGCTCCACGTCCAGGAAGTCGGCCGACTTCAGATGGCCGTCCCGCATGCCGTTTCCCGTGTCGATGCTCGCGGCCTGTATGACCGCCTCGACGCTGGACTTCTCGATGTCCTCGGCGATGTCGATGCGCCCGCTGAACTCCGTGAACCGGCCATGGACGCTGGAGATGCCCAGGTGCTGCGCGACGGCCCCCACCGTCGAGTGCGCCGGGTCGATCGTCCACGCGCCGGGCGGCGGCAGCTCCACCCCGCCCTGCCGCGCCAGCACCACCGTCCCGACCTCGGCGCGCCCCGAGGCCGTGACGATCGCGGTCGAGGCGGCGGGGGCATAGCCCACGGCAATGGCGATGACCGTGTACGGCCCGGGCGCGAGCGGCTCATGGGTGCGCACCGCACCGTCCTCGTCGGCCTGGGCGCGCAGCACCTGAGCGCCCGTCATATCCGTAACCGTCAGGACGGCGTGCTGCACCGCCCAGCCGTCGCGCGTACGGATCAGGGCGCGCAGCCCTCCGCCCGCGCTCCCGCCTGTTCCTGCTGCAGTGGTCGTCATGCCGCCTCTCGCTCTCGCTCCCGCTCCCGTTTCTGTCGGGGCTGTCTCGTCTGTGCTGTGTGGGATTGTGCTGTGCGTTTTTGGCTGTGTGCCCTCTGATCCGATGATCGGGAGTTCGGCCGTGTCCTGGCCCCCAGGTCCTCGTTGTATGGGGAGAACGGTCCGCCGCAGGGAGGCGGGCCATGGAGAATCCGCCCCGTGCCCAGGCAGCGACGCGGGGTCCCCGCCCCGCCCGGGTCCACACCGGGCGGCAAGCGTCCGGCGGGGCGGCTGCTCCAGCCACCGAATCGCCCCAGCCAGGGGCGCCACAGGCGGCAGGCACCGCAGACGATGAGCACCGCCGCCGCATCCAGCGGCGACCGGACACGGCCCCCGCAGGAGTCCAACCCCCTGCACCGCACCACAGGACGCTTTTCGGGCAGACCTGCAAACTCAGACCCGCCCAGGAAAACCTGAGCTCATCCGAGACGCTCGCTCTCCACCTGCTATACACCGTCCGCCAGGATCCGGGTTTCGGGCCCGACGCTTCGGCGCCGTCCCGGCCCCGGGGTCCGTCGGGCCCGTCAGGCCCCTCAGTCGGCGGGGTGGGCGAGCTCGACGTCGTGTCCGTCGACCCCCTGTCCCTGGACCGCCAGCGCGCCCGCGACCGGCGGGTAGCCGCTCGCGATGACCGTGTAGTCGCCCGCGTCCAGGTCGGTGAAGGCGTACGCCCCGTCCTCCCCGGTCGTCGCGGTGGCCACCACGTTCCCGGCCGCGTCCACCAGCGTGACCCGCGCGTCCGGCAGCGGCCGCCGGTCGGCCCCGGCCCGCACCACGCCCTGCACCCGCGCACCGGCCTGCAGCGCGATCTCGACCCGGGTCAGGCCCTGGGCGCCGACCTCGACGGGCAGCGCGGCGGGCCGGAAGCCGGCGGCGTTCACCGCGACCGTGAAGGTCCCGGGGACCAGCTCCTCGAAGCTGAAGTCGCCGTGCTGACCGGTTTTCCCGGTGGCCAGCACCTCGCCGCGGACGTCGGTGACCACGACCATCGCCGCCTCGACCGGCTGCCCGTCGGCGGCGCCGCGTACGGTGCCCGCCAGGCCGCTGGTCGCCGTCAGTACGACGTCGAAGGCGAGCGGTTCATCGCCGACCACGACGGTGGACGCCTGCGGCTGGTGGCCGTCGGCGGCCGCTATCAGGACGTAGGTGCCGGAGCCCGGCGCGTCCAGGGCGTACGAGCCGTCCACGTGCGCCACCGAACGGCCCAGCTGCCGCCCGTTCAGCGAGATCAGCGTGACCGCGGCGCGCGGCACCGCGCTGCGGTCGGCGTTCCGTACGAAACCGTGCACACCCTGCCGGTGGCGGTAGTCCGCGCCGCCGTCTCCGGCGGAGGCGTAGGCGGCGAGCCGCTGTGTGGCGGCCGCGTCCGCCAGGGCGTACCCCGACGCGGTGTCGGACGAGTCGACGGCCGGCGCGCCCACGAGCGCGGGCTCGAGCTGCTCCATGGCGGCCGCGGAGGCCGGGACCAGGTCCTGGTCCGCCGGGGCCGCGGTCTGGGCGGCTTCGGCCGCCTCGTCGGAGGAATCGGAGGAACCAGAGGAATCCGAGGCAGCGGCTGCCTGGGTACCCGACCGGGTCTTCAGCGGGACCTCCTTGATGAACACCGTGATGAGGAAGGCCAGCAGCGCGGCCCCCGAGGCGTACATGAAGACGTCCGCGATGCCGTGCCCGTAGGCGCTCTCCATGATGGTGCGCAGCGGCTCCGGGAGCTTGTCCGGGTCGGGGATCCCGCCACCGCCCGCGCCGCTCTGGGCCAGCGCCTTGCCCTTGGGGCCGAGTTCGGTCAGGCCGTCCTTGACGTAGTCGGTGACGCGGTTGCCGAGCACCGCGCCGAGCGCCGAGACGCCGACCGCACCGCCCAGGGAGCGGAAGAAGGTGACGACGGCGCTGGCCGCGCCCAGGTCCTGCGGGGCCACCTGGTTCTGGGTGGCCAGCACCAGGTTCTGCATCATCATGCCGATGCCCAGGCCCATGAGCGCCATGAAGATGGCCAGGTGCCAGTAGGGCGTGTCGTACCGCATGGTACCCAGCAGCCCCAGGCCCGCGGTGACCAGCACACCGCCGGTGACCAGCCAGGCCTTCCAGCGGCCGGTCTTGGTGATGACCTGGCCCGAGACGGTCGAGGAGACGAACAGGCCGCCGATCATCGGGATGGTCATGACGCCGGACATGGTCGGCGTCTTGTCCCGCGCCAGCTGGAAGTACTGGCTGAAGAAGACGGTTCCGACGAACATCGCGACACCGACGAACAGCGAGGCGAACGACGCGAGGGCGATGGTCTTGTTGCGGAACAGCCGCAGCGGGATGATCGGCTCGCTGGCCTTGCTCTCGATCAGGATGAAGATCAGTCCGAGGGCGATCGAGCCGCCGACCATCGCGTAGGTCTGCCAGGAGAGCCAGTCGTACTTGTCACCCGCGAAGGTCACCCAGATCAGCAGCAGCGAGACCGCGGCGCTGATGAAGAAGGCGCCGGACCAGTCGACCTTGACCTCACGCTTCACGACCGGCAGCTTCAGGGTCTTCTGCAGCACGATCAGCGCGATGACGGCGAACGGCACGCCGACGTAGAAGCACCAGCGCCAGCCGAGCCAGGAGGTGTCGGTGATCACGCCACCCAGCAGCGGGCCGCCGACGGTCGCCACCGCGAAGGTCGCGCCGAGGTAGCCGCTGTAGCGGCCGCGCTCGCGCGGGGAGATCATCGCGGCCATCACGATCTGGGCGAGGGCCGACAGACCGCCCACTCCGATGCCCTGCACCACGCGGCAGGCGATCAGCATGCCCGCGCTCTGCGAGAGTCCGGCCACCACCGAGCCGGCCACATAGATGACCAGCGATATCTGGACCAGGAGCTTCTTGCTGAACAGGTCGGAGAGCTTGCCCCACAGCGGGGTGGTGGCGGTCATCGACAGCAGGGCGGCGGTGACCACCCAGGTGTACGAGGACTGGCTGCCGTGGAGGTCGGCGATGATCTCCGGGAGGGCGTTCGAGACGATCGTCGAGGAGAGGATCGCGACGAACATGCCGAGCAGCAGCCCGGACAGCGCCTCCATGATCTGCCGGTGGGTCATCGGAGCCGTCGAGTCGGAGCCGTGGCCGTGGTGACCGCGGTGGCCTCCGCCGCCGTGCTTGGCGTGGGCGGGGTGCCCCGCGGGTCCCCGCACACCGTCGTCCGGTGTGGTCGTTGCCATGGAGTTCCTATCGTTGCGTTGGTGTACGGGTGGTGCTCTCGTCCAGGAGCTGGGGAACCCGGGACCTGGTGTCACCGAAGCTCGTGCGCAGCCGGGCGAGCAGTTCGTTGAGGCGGCCGACGTCGTCCTCGGACCAGTCGCTCAGACGGGCGGCGAGTGCCTGCGTATAGCGCTCGGACACCGTGCTGAGCAGCTTCTCGCCGCTGGCGTTGATGCTCAGCAGCCGCGACCGCCGGTCCTGCGGATCCGGGTTCCGGTCGATCCAGCCGCGTTCGGCGACGTGCGCGACATGCCGGCTCGTGACCGACATGTCGATGTCGAGCAGTTCGGCCAGTTTGCTCATGCGCATTTCGCCGTAGCGGCTGAGCAGCATCAGGACGATGGCCGAACCGGCCGCGCAGTCGGGGGGGAGGGCGCGCGACAGTCCTCGCTTGACGGTGCCGATGGCGCTGAGTTGCCGTGCCAGCTCCTCGTACTGACTCGGTGCGGCCATGGCCCCTCCAGAACTATCGGTTGCTTAGGGCAACCATAGGTAAGTTAGTTGCTGCAGGCAAATGAAATCGGGCTGCGCTGAGTAAATTGCCCGCAAAGGCTCACCCAGGGGGCGGTCAAGCGGCCGGATGGTGGTGCCGGTGGTGTGTGTGGGGCCTGTGGGACGGTGAGGCCCGGGGGTGTGCGGGAATGCGCTCATTCGCTAGGGTCGTGGGCCATGGCGAACAACCCCCAAGGTCCTGAGGGCAACTACGACCCGGCCGGCTCGACCCAGATGTTCCGGGCCTTCGTCGATGACGGCGGACAGCAGCAGCGGGCGGCCGCTCCCGCTTCCTCCGGTTCCTCCGGCGGCCCGCGTATCGGTGTGATCGTCGGCGTGATCGTCGCGATCGCGGTCGTCGCCGGGGTCGCCTGGCTGGCCCTGGCCTAACCCCCGGCCTGATCCCTGGCGTGGCCCTCGGCCTGGCCCCCGGGCCAGGTCACGGAGGCATCCTGGGTCTCGATGTGCATGCCCAGCGGTACCCGCCAGTCGTCCACGCACACCTCCCAGGTCTTCTCCTTCTTCCCGCCCGCCTCGATCGGCGCCGGCAGGTCGCGCTTCGACGCGATCGTCGCCCAGTCGATGCCGAGGGCGTCGATGATGTGGGTCGCGAAGGTGATCGTCCCCGAGGTCACGGGGGCGCCCCCGGTGTTCCGGAACTCGACGGTCACTTTCTCGCACCAGCGGTCTTCGGCCGCCGCGCGCACCAGGTCGCCGACCGTCAGCTCGGCGGGGCCGCTCGGGGTGGAAGGCGAGTCGGGCGTGGACTGAGGTGGCGCCGAGCCATCGCCCGAGCCGCCCGAGCCGCCGTCCGTACTGCCCGATCCGCCCGAGCCGTCGTCGGGCCCGGAGCCGTCCGAGCCGCCTGAGCCGTGGGTGCCGTCATGGGCCCCGCCGGTCCGGTCGCCGTCGTCGGCGCCTCCCTGCCCTGGCGTCTTCTCCGGCGACTGTCCGGGCTTGCCCGGCGCGGCGGTTCCGTCCCGCCCGGGCGAGGCGTCCGGCGCGCCGGACGCCTCCGTACCCCCGGGCCCGGAGGGGCGCCGCTTCCCGTCCCGGCCGGAGTTCTCTCCCGTGCCGTCGCCGTCGAGCGGCACCAGCTTCACGCCGCCCTCGGGCGGCGCGGACGTGGCCCGCGGCCCGTCGGGGCCGGCCGCTTCGGCCGCGAGGTATCCGTCGTCGCCGCCGGCGCAGCCGCTGAGCAGCGCGCCCAGGCACAGCGCGGCCGCCGAGGAGGCGATCGCCGTGCCCCGGTGGCCCGTTGTCCGGCTCCACGCGTATCGCATCGGGCCAGTGTGGCTGACGACCCGTCAGGTGTACAGGGTCGTGCGGCAGCCGGGCACTGGCCCGATGGCGGCGCGTCAGTGGTGCGTCAGTCGGCGATGAGCCCTTCCCGCAGCTGCGCCAGAGTCCGCGTCAGCAGCCGCGAGACATGCATCTGGGAGATCCCGACCTCTTCGCCGATTTGCGACTGCGTCATGTTGGCGAAGAAGCGGAGCATGATGATCTGGCGCTCGCGCGGCGGGAGTTTGGCCAGCAGCGGCTTGAGCGACTCCCGGTACTCCACGCCCTCGAGGGCGCTGTCCTCGTAGCCGAGCCGGTCCGCCAGCGACCCCTCGCCGCCGTCGTCCTCGGGGGACGGGGAGTCAAGCGAGGAAGCGGTGTAGGCGTTGCCCACCGCCAGCCCGTCGACCACGTCCTCCTCCGAGACGCCGAGCGCGGTGGCGAGCTCGGGGACCGTCGGGGAGCGGTCGAGCTTCTGGGACAGCTCGTCGCTGGCCTTGGTGAGGGCGAGGCGCAGCTCCTGGAGCCGCCGCGGCACCCGCACCGACCAACTGGTGTCGCGGAAGAAGCGCTTGATCTCGCCCACGACGGTCGGCATGGCGAAGGTCGGGAACTCCACGCCCCGCTCGCAGTCGAACCGGTCGATCGCCTTGATCAGGCCGATCGTGCCGACCTGGACGATGTCCTCCATCGGCTCGTTGCGGCTGCGGAAGCGGGCCGCCGCATAGCGCACCAGCGGGAGGTTCAGCTCAATGAGGGTGTCACGGACATAGGTGCGCTCCACGCCGTCCCGGTCGAGCGCGGCGAGCCGCAGGAACAGGGAGCGGGAGAGGGTGCGGGTGTCGATGGCGTCGCCGTCGTCGAGCACGTGCGGTGCGTCGTTGGTGAGCACCTTCGAGCTGCCCAGTTCTACGGACATGCCACCCCCTTTGGGTCGCGGACGGATCCCAGCTGCGCTCGTCGCGTCGAACGCAGCCTCCCCCTGAATACCGGAGGTCGGGCCGCGGCAAACGCGGTTCAAGCAGAATGTCACATGTCGGCAACACGCTGTAGCGCCATGTCGACATTACTGCCCGGAAGGAGTGAGGGAAGGGTCCCTCGTCCCGGTTAGGACTCGATCCGGTTTGCGGATCTGAGCCTGGCGAAGCTGCGGGAGAGCAGCCGGGAGACATGCATCTGCGAGACGCCGAGCTCGGCGCTGATCTGAGATTGAGTCAGATTGCTGTAGTAACGGAGCAAAAGGATGCGCTGCTCGCGCTCGGGCAGTTGGACGAGGAGGTGCCGCACCAGATCGCGGTGCTCGACTCCGGCGAGCGCCGGATCCTCGTAGCCGAGCCGGTCGACCAGCCCCGGCAGCCCGTCGCCCTCCTGGGCGGCCTCCAGTGAGGTCGCGTGGTACGAGCGCCCGGCCTCGATGCAGGCCAGTACCTCGTCCTCGCCGAGCCCGAGCCGTTCGGCGATCTCGGCCGTGGTGGGGGACCGGCCGTGCAGCACCGTCAGGTCCTCGGTCGCGCCGTTGACCTGCACCCACAGCTCATGCAGCCGGCGCGGCACATGGACGGTGCGGACGTTGTCCCGGAAGTAGCGCTTGATCTCGCCGACCACGGTCGGCATGGCGAAGGTCGGGAACTGCACGCCGCGCTCCGGGTCGAACCGATCGATCGCGTTGATCAGGCCGATCGTCCCGACCTGGACCACGTCCTCCATCGGCTCGTTGCGGCTGCGGAACCGGGCCGCGGCGTAGCGCACGAGTGGCAGATTGGCCTCGATCAGGGCGTCCCGCACCCGCGTGTGTTCGGGGGTGCCGGGCGTCAGGTGGGAGAGCTCGGCGAACAGCACCTGGGTGAGCGCCCTGGCGTCCGCCCCGCGGCTTCTGCCGCTGTCGCTGCCGCCGTCGCCCTGGGGCGGCGTTCTGGGCGCGGTACGGGCTGACACGGTCACGCCACCCCTTCACGATGTACTCACCCGGCAAAGCGGTCATAGCATCACAAGACATGTGCACTGTGTGCAAGCACCGCATTACTACGTGTTGGTGGCAGGGTTGCCGGGTGTTCGAAGGGCGGGGTGAGTGAAGGGGTGCGCGCCGGAGCGTGCGCGGGCATGCGACGACCCCGGCGGGGTGGGCCGGGGGCCTGGTTGCTGCTGTCGGGTCCGGTGAGGCTGCCGGGGCGGGCCTGTGTCCGGGCGGGCCCGTCGGTCAGTTGATCAGTTCTGTCATGAACTCGCCGACGCTCTTGGCGGCGTCCGATATCCCCTCAAAACCCACCTGGACCAGGTCAGCCGCGCGCGCCGGGCTGTTGATGATCGTGTACAGCACGAAGACGATGAGCATGTAGAGCGCGACTTTCTTCGCCTGTGCCATCCCGTGCTGCCTCCCCTGCGGTCCCCTGTGCAGTCGCGTGAGTCTATCCACACGTTTGGCGCAGTGGTCTCATCAGTCCTACGAATCGATTCGTGTCTCCATCTGCGCCTTGCCCCCTCCCCGTACCCGTACGAGGGCACCGCGGGGCACGGTGGTCATAGCGGCACATCAAGGTGGATTCTGGAAAGGGAGGGCATCGATCGGGCGAGCGGTCGGAAGGGGCTCAGATGCGTGGGGCTCAGATGCGAGTCGGTGTGCTGACCGGCGGTGGCGACTGCCCGGGCCTCAATGCGGCGATCCGCGCGATCGTCCGCAAGGGCGTACAGGAGTGCGGCCTGGAGTTCGTCGGCGTGCGGGACGGCTGGCGCGGCGCCCTGGAGGGCGGGATCGTGCCGCTGGACATCCCCGCCGTACGCGGCATCCTCCCGCGCGGCGGGACCATTCTCGGCTCCTCCCGGACCAATCCGATCAAGAGCGAGGACGGGGTGGCCCGAGTGCGGGAGACCCTGGAGGCGCACGGGGTGGACGCGCTCATCGCGATCGGCGGCGAGGACACGCTCGGGGTCGGCGCGGCGCTGGCGGACGAGGGGATCGATGTCGTCGGCGTGCCCAAGACCATCGACAACGACGTCACCGGCACCGACTACACCTTCGGCTTCGACACCGCGGTCAACATCGCGACCGAAGCCATCGACCGCCTGCACACCACCGCCGAGTCGCACACTCGGACGCTGGTCGTCGAGGTCATGGGCCGGCACGCGGGCTGGATCGCCCTGCACTCGGGCATCGCGGGCGGCGCCAACGTCATCCTCATCCCCGAGCAGCCGTTCGACGTGGACCAGGTCTGCGAATGGGTGGAGAACCGCTTCAAGATCCGGTACGCCCCGATCGTCGTGGTGGCCGAGGGCGCGGTCCCGAAGGAGGGGCAGATGGTGGTGAAGGACTCCTCGCTCGACGAGTTCGGCCATGTGCGGCTGTCCGGCATCGGGGAGTGGCTGGCGCGGGAGATCTCCGGCCGCACCGGCAAGGAGGCCCGCACCACGGTCCTCGGGCACATCCAGCGCGGCGGCACCCCCAGCGCCTTCGACCGCTGGCTGGCGACACGGTTCGGGCTGCGCGCGGTGGACGCGGTGTACGAGCGGGACTTCGGCACGATGGTCGCGCTGCGCGGCACGGACATCGTGCGCGTACCGCTGTCCGAGGTCACGGTGGGGACCAAGGGCGTGGATCCGGCCCTCTACGCGGAGTTCGGCGTCTTCTTCGGCTGATGCCGGCGTTGGGTCAGTCCCTTGGCGAGCGAGCCGAAGGGCCGAGCACGGTCGACCGTCGACAGGGGCTGTAGCGCCCCGGAGGCGAACCGAGCCTCAAAAGAGGGGGTGCGGCACCACCGCGACCGGACAGTGGGCGTGGTGCAGTACGGCGTGGGCGACCGGCCCCAGATGCCGCTCGGCGACCCGGTCGGCCGTACGGCGGCCGACGACCAGCAGCAGCGCCCGCGCGGAGGAGCTGACCAGCGCCTGCGCGGGGTTGAGCAGAACGACATCCGGGAGGACCTCGACCTGCGGATATCGCCGGCGCCAGGGCCGCAGGGCGTCGGACACCGCCTGGCCCTCCTGGTCCTCCCACATGCCGCGGTCCTCCTCGAGGACGCCGATCATCCACGCGGAGGGAGCCGCGGCGGGCAGCTCCCACGCGTGCACCACGCGCAGCCGGGCCTGGTGCGCCAGGGCGGCGCGGAAGGCGAACTCGGCGGTTTCGGTCAGGTGGCCGTGCGCGTCGAGGGCGGCCACGACCTCGGCTCCCTCGCCCACCGCGGCCTCCCGTCCCGTAGCCTCGGCTCCCTCGCCCACCGCGGCCTCCCGTCCCGTGGCCTCCCCTCCCGCGTCCTGCCCGGCCTCGGGCCTCTCGGGGACCGTCAGCACGGGGCAGTCGGCGGCCGTCGTCACCCGCAGCGCCACGGACCCCACCGCCAGCCCGTCGAAGCCGCCCCAGCCGCGCGCCCCCACGACCATGAGCCCGGCGGTCCCCGCCGCCGTGAGCAGGGCCTCGTCCGCGGCCGCCGCGACATGCTCGCCGGTCACCTCCAGACCCGGATGGCGGTCGGCGAGGTCCGCCGCGGCCCGCCGGATCATCTGCTCGCCGACGTGTCCCCAGGCGTCCGCGCCCGGTACCGGGGAGATCCGGGGCGGAAGCGGTGGGGAGGCGTGCAGGAGCAGCAGCGGAACCGCCCGGTCCAGCGCTTCCCGGGCGGCCCGGTCCGCCGCCGCGAGACTGTGCTCGGAACCGTCGACTCCGGCCACTACGGGGCCGCCGTTCATCGCGGGGCTCCTTCCTGTTGTCTTCCGTCGCCTTCCCGCCGCCGCGGGCTGGGGCCCGTCGCTGCGGACCGAGGGCGGGCCACATGACTGATGCCTCATTTAATCCAGATATGAGGCACATGTTGCTCATGGTGGGCCGAGAAGGGAAGGTGACCGGGTTTCTCTTGCTGGTTGACGCCTGACTCCGTACTCTCCAGCTGACGGACCGTCAGATGAGTGGGATGTCCGGTCCGACCGCCGGACACCAGGGGAGAGGACGGCATGACTGGCGAGACGAATGGCGCGACCGAGCTGCCCATGGTCATCAGCGTGGACGACCACGTGATCGAGCCCGCGCATCTCTTCGACACCTGGCTCCCCGCCAAGTACCGGGACCGCGGCCCCAAGCCCCTGACCGCCGGAATCGGCGAGCTGGCCTATGTCGGCGGCAAGTACCGGATCACCACCGACCCGGACGGCCCGCCGACCGACTGGTGGCAGTACGAGGGGCTTCTCTTCCCGTACAAGCGGATCATCGCGGCCGTCGGTTTCTCGCGCGACGAGATGACCCTCGAAGGCATCACCCGCGACCAGATGCGCCGCGGCTGCTGGGATCCCAAGGCCAGGCTCGCGGACATGGAGATGAACCATGTCGAGGCCTCACTGTGCTTCCCGACCTTCCCGCGCTTCTGCGGCCAGACCTTCGCCGAGGCCGAGGACAAGGAGGTCGGCCTGGCGTGCGTCCGGGCGTACAACGACTGGATGGTGGAGGAGTGGTGCGGGGACAGCGGCGGGCGGCTGATCCCGCTGTGCCTGATCCCGCTGTGGGACGTGGAGCTGGCGGTCCAGGAGATCCGCCGGAACGCAGGCCGTGGCGTGCGCGCCGTGACGTTCAGCGAGATTCCCACGTATCTGGGGCTGCCGAGCATCCACAGCGGCTACTGGGACCCGTTCTTCGCCGAGTGCGAGGCCACGGGCACGGTCGTGTGCATGCACATCGGCTCGTCCTCCCAGATGCCCGCCGCCTCCCCGGACGCCCCGCCGGCCGTCCAGGCGGCGCTGAGCTTCAACAACGCCATGGCGTCGATGATGGACTTCCTGTTCAGCGGCGTCCTGGTGCGCTTCCCGCGGCTGAAGCTCGCATACGCCGAGGGCCAGATGGGGTGGATTCCGTACGCCCTGGAGCGCGCGGACGACGTCTGGGAGGAGCACCGGGCCTGGGGCGGGGTGCGCGACCTGATCCCGGAGCCGCCGTCCACGTACTACTACCGGCAGATCTTCTGCTGCTTCTTCCGCGACAAACACGGCGTCGCCTCGCTGGACACCGTCGGCGTGGACAACGCGACCTTCGAGACCGACTACCCGCACGTCGACTCGACCTGGCCGCATACCAAGCGGGTCGCGGCCGAGCATGTGACCGGGTTGCCGCCGGAGACCGTCTACAAGATCCTCCGGGGCAACGCGATCCGGATGCTCGACCTGGACTTCGACAAGGACCGGGTGGGTTAACGCCCCTGGGGTTCGAGGGAGGCCACGGCCTGCTGATCATCGCGTGACGGGGCCGGCCGGCGCCAGGCGCGGTGGCCGAGCAGGCCGAGGACGGCGAGCAGCAGCCCGGCGCTGGTGATGGTCCCGGCGGTGCGCTGCAGGGCGGTGGCGGTGGGCTCGGCCGGGTCGCCGGTGGCCAGATAGCGTTCGCGGACCCGGGAGAGCAGGAAGACCTGGTAGTCCATGGCCAGTCCGAAGGCGATGGCGACGATGAGCACGGGGAAGTTCGCGTCCACGGCGCCGACCGTCTCGAAGCCGAGCGGCCCGGCTCCCACCCCGTACTGGAAGATCAAGGTGATCACTCCGAAGGCGGCGAGCAGCGACAGGGCCCTCGTGGCCACCGTGATGAGGGGGACGGCCAGGGAGCGGAACGCCAGGAACAGGACGAGGGCCGAGACGACGGCCACGAGCAGCCCCATCCACAGGGCCCGCTCGCCGATCATGTCGACGATGTCCACCCGCGAGGCGGGCATCCCGGTGAACCGCGCCTCGGCGCCCGGGGGCGGGGTCTGCGCGCGCAGCTCCTCCACCATGGCGCGGGCCTCACGGGACATCGGGCGCGCCGAGCCGCTCTGCGTATCCGGCCAGCTGTCCGGAGCGGCCCGCCGCGCCGCCCGGCAGGTCGACGACGGCGGTGACGACCTTGGTGGGGTCGTGGTCGAAGCGGTTGGCCAACTGCCGGGTGACCTGGCGGGCGTCGGCGCCGGCGGGCAGCACACAGTCCGAGGGGGCGCGCCCAGTCGACGCCGAGCGCCGGTCCGGCGAGCCCCAGCAGGGAGAGGGTGAGGAGGGCGGTGGTGAGCAGCGGGCGGCGCATGACCCTGTGGGCCAGCCGGTACCAGCGTCCCCGCTCGTCGCTGCCCGGCCCGTACGTCCGGGGCGTACGGCGCAGGCGGCGCGGGAGGGGCAGCCGTCCGGCGTCGATGCGGTGCCCGGCGAACCGCAGCAGGGCGGGCAGCAGCGTCAGCGAACCGATGACGGCGAAGATCACGACCGCGACCGCCGCGTACTGAACAGGGCGTAGTCGATCGCGAGCCCCAGGCCCAGGATGGTGATCACATTGATCACGGAGCGGGACGCCCAGCGCCAACTGGGCCTGCACGACTTCGCCGACCGGCTCGACGACTACGCCCGCGCCGCCGACGCCATCGCCGCGACCGACCTGGACCTCGTCCGCCGCCGCCCCGACATCGACGGCATGGCCGGAGCCGTGGTCCTCGGCAACATCCTCGGCGACGCCCTCCTCGTCGCGCTCCGCCGCCTGGCCCCGGTCCACCACTCGGCCGGACTCTTCGACCCGGCCCCCCAGGCTGAGCCACACGGCTGATCCTCACCCCCCGGACCACCCGCCCGCCGGGCCCGAGGTGCGAGCGGCGCCGGTCATGGCGACGCTGGACCTATGGAGGACAAGACCAGGGACCGGCCCCGCGTGGTGGTGGACGAGCCGCTAGACGGGCGCCGCCGCGTTGTGATCGACGGCGAGGACGTCGGGGTCGTCGTCAGCGCCGACGAACTGCGCGGCGTACTGAGCCGCGCGGGCCTGATGGCGGAGGACGCCCGCATCGACGACCCGCAGCTCATCGAGTGGCACGGCGGAGGCCCCGACGACTGGCCCGCGGCGTAGGGAAACGCCGCGCCTTTCCCGGGACGGCGGTTTTCCTGGGGCGGCGTTTAATACTCCGGCTGGCCGCGCCGCCGCACCGCACCGCCGATCCGGGCGAGCGCGGCGCGGACGCGCCATGTGCTGGTGACCGTGACGCCACCCAGGCGGTCGGCCAGCGACCTCCGGGAGCCCACCAGCGCCAGCCACGCGTTGAGGGCGAAGAAGGCCACGGCGACGACCCAGCACAGCACCGAGAGCCCGATCGCGTTTCCGACCAGCAGGCAGCAGGCCAGCGCGTACCAGCCGACATCGACCAGCGTGGTCGCGGCGGCGCGCGCCGCGGCCCGGCTCCCCCCGGGCCGCCCGCCGCCACGGCGCCGCACGACGCACAGGGCCGTCAGTGCCTGCCCTGGGGTGCGGCTCATCACGGCCAGCGAGAGGAAGTGGTAGGCGAAGGTGAACACGACCAGCGCCGCGAAGGCCTGTTGGACGTCCCTCACCGCATGCCGCCACAGCGTCTCCCCGGCGCTCTGACCCGCCCCCGCCAAGTCGCCGTCGGAGGTGATGACCTCCCAAGCGCTCGTCCCGGCAAGGCTCGTCACGTCGGTCACTTCGGCGCTGATCCGATGGAAGGTGCCCCAGCCGAGCAGCACGGCCACGGCCACGATGACGGCGAAATCGAACGCCCAGGCGCACAGCCGGCGCGTCCGTGGGGCGCCGGCCGGCGCCGCCCCCTCGTCAGGTACCCCGGCCGTCTGAACCGTTTGTCGGAACATCGGTCCCCCCAGATGCGTGATGTAGCGGTGACCCAGTGTACTGATACGGAGCGCGACGAGGGCCCCGATCTGAACAGATCGGGGCCCTCGTCTTGACAGCGGTAGCGGTGGGATTTGAACCCACGGAGGAGTTGCCCCCTCACACGCTTTCGAGGCGTGCTCCTTAGGCCGCTCGGACACGCTACCGAGAGAGAGCTTAGCGGACGGGCGGCCGTGCTCCGAAATCGGTTATGGGCGGGGGGTGCGGAAGAAGGTGGTGAGGAGGGCGGCGCACTGGTCGGCGAGGACGCCGGGGACGACCTCGGGGCGGTGGTTGAGGCGGCGGTCGCGGACCACGTCCCAGAGGGAGCCGACGGCGCCGGCCTTGTCGTCGGTGGCGCCGTAGACCACGCGGTCCAGGCGGGACAGGACGATCGCGCCCGCGCACATCGTGCAGGGCTCGAGGGTGACCAGGAGCGTGCAGCCGGTGAGGCGCCAGCCGCCGAGGCGGCGGGCGGCGTCGCGGAGCGCGAGGATCTCGGCGTGAGCAGTGGGGTCGCCGTGGGCCTCGCGCTCGTTGCGGCCGTGGCCGAGGGGGGAGCCGTCCGGGCCCAGCACGACGGCGCCGACCGGCACGTCGCCCGTCTCCGGTGCCCGCGCCGCCTCTTCCAGTGCCAGGCGCATCGGTGCGCGCCACGGGTCGCGGAGGGGGTCGGGGACGGGACCGGAGACGAGGCCGGACAGCGGATCGGTCATGGCACCAGTGTGGGCGACGGCGCGGCTTGGGCCGACAGACGTCAGCGCACCGCCTCCAGCCCCTCCATGCTGCAGCCCAGCATGTCGGCGATGGATTCGAGCGCGTCCCCGTCGAGGGCCTTCAGCTCCTTCTCGTCCATGCCGAGGTCGGCGAGGATGTCGGCGTCGCCGAGCGGGCCCGCCGGGACCGGCGCGTCCGGGTCGGCGTCCTCGTCGTCGTTCGCGTCGGGCTCACCGTCCTCGGTGCCGTCCAGGTCGACGAGGCTGTCCAGGTCCTCGTCGGGGCCCCGGCCGAGCAGCTCGTCGGTGAGCATCTGGCCGTACGAGGTGCGGGCGGCCGCGGCGGCGTCCGATACATAGATGTGCGGGTCCTCCTCGCCGTCCACACGGACGACGCCGAACCACGCGTCTTCGTGCTCGATGAAGGCCAGCACCGTGTCGTCGTCCGAGGCTTCACGGGCCAGTTCGATCAGATCCGTCAGGGTCTCCACGTCATCGAGCTCTGTGTCGCTCGCTTCCCACCCTTCTGCGGTGCGCGCGAGCAATGCGGCGAAGTACACCGTGACTCTCCCACTGGTCATAGGCGTGCCGGGGCGGGCGGGACAGTGCCCCGCCCCAATCGGCATCGTGGCAGAAACCTTCGCTTCGCGAGAGGTCTTCCGCGCTGCGTCGTGCACCTGTCCAAAGAGATGTAACTCACGCGGACCGAAACGGACCGGTAGCGGGCGGGCCGCGGGCCCCACCAGCGGAACGTCCGCAGGCGCCGCCCGGTGCATCCGGGCCGCCCCCGGCGTACCGCCGGCAGGGGCCGGAAGGAGCCGGAACGGCGGCCGGGCGGCGTGGGTGTCACGGCGCTCGGTTACTGTCGATGCCATGCGGATCCATGTCGTCGACCACCCGCTGGTGGCGCACAAACTCACCACGCTGCGCGACAGGCGCACCGACTCCCCCACCTTCCGGCGGCTCGCCGACGAGCTGGTCACCCTGCTCGCGTACGAGGCGACCCGGGACGTGCGCACCGAGCAGGTCGACATCGAGACTCCGGTGACGGCGACGACCGGGGTGCGGCTGTCCCACCCGCGTCCCATGGTGGTGCCGATCCTGCGGGCGGGCCTGGGGATGCTGGACGGCATGGTGCGGCTGCTGCCGACCGCGGAGGTCGGTTTCCTGGGCATGATCCGCGACGAGGAGACGCTGCAGGCGTCGACGTACGCGACGCGGATGCCGGAGGACCTCTCCGGCCGTCAGGTGTATGTGCTGGACCCGATGCTGGCGACCGGCGGGACGCTCGTCGCGGCGATCAGGGAGCTGATAGCGCGGGGCGCCGACGATGTCACCGCCCTGTGTCTGCTGGCCGCGCCCGAGGGC
The DNA here is from genome assembly GCF_033793745.1 of Streptomyces sp. ME19-01-6. Taxonomy (NCBI): domain Bacteria; kingdom Bacillati; phylum Actinomycetota; class Actinomycetes; order Kitasatosporales; family Streptomycetaceae; genus Streptomyces; species Streptomyces sp. ME19-01-6. The sequence goes on from NZ_JARAXF010000005.1 coordinate 515,956, forward strand.
GTGGAGACCATGGAGCGCGAGCTGGCGGGCGCGCCCGTCACGGTGGTCACCGCGTCGGTCGACGAGCGGCTGAACGAGAACGGGTACATCGTCCCCGGGCTCGGCGACGCGGGGGACCGGATGTACGGGACGGCCGGCTGAGCGGCGGACCGGGTGGCCTGACCGGCGCGGGCCTGGGGCGTTGAGCAGGTCGGGCCGTGCGCTTCAGCAGGTCGGGGGCTTCAGCAGGTCGGGGTGGAGGACGACGGCTTCGGTGTGGCCAGGGCGGCCAGTGCCTTGGCGGCGTCCTTCTTCTTGACCAGGTCCTTGAAGCCGGCCCCGATGATCAGGTCGACGTCCTTGCCCGAGCGCCCGTCGTTCTTGGCCTGGGCGCCGGTGAGCTGCGTGGCGAGTACGTCGAAGGGCCCGTTGGTGGCCGCCGGGGCGCCGAGCAGTATGCCAGGGGCCTTGACCTTCTTGTCGTACGCGGTCGGCGCGTTGCCCACCTTTCCGATCTTGAAGCCGCGCTTCCGCAGCTCGTCGGCGGTGTCCTTGGCCAGCCCTGTGCGCGAGGTGGCGTTGTAGACGTTGACGGTGATCTCGGCGGGCTTCGGCAGTGCCTTCGGGGCCGTACGCGCGGCCTTGTCGTGGTCCTTGGCCAGCTCGCGCTTGCAGTCCGCCGTGCCCCGCGCCGCGCGCACCGTCTTGTCGTCGCCGCCCGAGAACACGTCGATGAGCTGGAGCGTTCCCCAGCCGACCAGGCCGAGGGCGACGACCGTACCCATCGCGGCGAACACGAGTCGGCGGCGGCCTCGGGGTCGGCGCATACGCGGGTATCGGTTGCCCGTGATGCGGTACTTTCCGCCCATGCCGGGAGGGGTGAGCATGCTCATAGGCGCAGCGTAGTGCGGCTCAGTGGCGATGCCTACTAAATGATCAATGGTTGCCGCGCAGCCCAACCCGAAAGGGCCAACGAGCCCGTCGGGGAGGCGGGCAGCGAGCGGTGGTGCGGCCGGCTGGTCAGCCGAGCTCCAGGACGCGCGCGTGCAGCACCTGGCGCTGCTGGAGCGCGGCGCGCACGGCGCGGTGCAGCCCGTCCTCCAGATACAGGTCGCCCTGCCACTTCACGACGTGGGCGAAGAGGTCCCCATAGAACGTCGAGTCCTCCGCGAGCAGCGTCTCGAGGTCGAGTTGCTGCTTCGTGGTGACGAGCTGGTCAAGACGTACCGGGCGTGGGGCGACATCCGCCCACTGGCGGGTGCTTTCCCGGCCGTGGTCGGGGTACGGCCGACCGTTTCCGATGCGCTTGAAGATCACACGGAAAGCCTACCGGGCAAGCGGCACCCGGCGCAGCCAAGGCGCGGGAGTGCCGCGCGACTGTTGTCCACTCCGGGCCCACTCCGCCTGCGCTCCGGGCCCGTTCCGAGGATCCCCGGAGGGGGCAGAAGCGAAAAAATGGGCAAATCAGGAAAAAATCTTTGAGCGGGACTAGTCGCACAGAAGGTGCGGGAGTAACGTAAATAACAGCCTGCGGGGCGAGCGAGGGAGCTCGACCGGAGACACGTTCAGGAAAGAGAACTCAGGTTCTCCAGGAAGAAGGACTTCGGTTCTTCGGAACGGAGGACGTTGGCTGGGGCTCCGGAGAGGACGCGTCCTAGATGGTCGGGCTGAGAGGCCAGAAGGTCGGGGAGACCGGAAGGCGACCTCCACAACCTGATCCGGACAATGCCGGCGAAGGGAGCCCACCTCGCAGGTTTTGTCCTGTTCCGGATTCGGACGGGTCAGCGGACCGGGCGCCTGCCGCCGTGCCGCAGCCGCAAGCCGAGGAAGACCATGTCGGCGAGGAAGACGACCACGCCGATGATCAGCAGGTAGAGCAGCCCGTTGGCGACCGCGCCGGTGATCCCCAGCGCGGCGGCCACCAGGAGCAGCAGCAGGAACAGTGCCATCTCGTCTCTCGTGCTCGGCCGTGCTCGGCGTGGTCGGACTGCTCGGGGGTGCTCAGGGGCGGGCCAGCCGCCGCTCGCCGCCGGTGCCCGGCTGATAGCTCAGCTCGTAGTGCTTGAAGACCGCCTCTTCCTCCGTGGCGGGCAGCACGTCGTCGGTCCCGATGGACGGAGCGTCCCGCACCAGGTTCTTGGGATAGGTGACCTTCAGATAGCCCGGGCCCACCTTCGAGCCCTCGAGCGGCACGAACACCAGCCGCCGCCGGGTCGGGATGCCGACCGTGACCGTCGCGAAGGCGGGTTTGTCGGTGGCGGTGTCCACATAGATGGACTCCAGCGCGCCGATCTTGCGGCCGGCGCTGTCCACCACGTCGTGGTCGCGCCATTTCCGGATGTCGTCGGCCTCGAACACCGTGCCCTCCAAACATCGCTTGCTCTCATCCTGCGACGGCCTTCGGCGGGCGGCCACTCCACGCGCCCGGCGGTTGCGCCGCCCGGCGGAGGCCCGGAGCATGGCAAGGGGAGGTCACAGACACGGAGTCCCGTGTAGTCGCCCAGTCACGGAGTCCGGCATGGCAGATCGCCGCAACCTCGACCCGTCCCAGTCATCGTCCCCGTCGTCCCCGCTGCCGCGCTGTCTGGTCGCCGGAGCGACCGGCTACATCGGCAGCAGGCTGGTGCCCGAACTGCTGGCGGCCGGGCATACGGTGCGCTGCCTGGCCCGCTCGCCCGACAAGCTGCGCCGGCACCCCTGGGCGGCGCGGGTGGGGCAGGCGCGCGGGGATGTCATGGACGCGCGGTCCGTGCGGGCGGCCATGGAGGGCGTGGACGTCGCGTACTACCTGGTGCACTCGCTGGGGACCGGCCGCGGCTTCGAGGAGACCGACCGCCGGGCGGCCCGGACCTTCGGGGAGCAGGCGCGCGCCGCGGGGGTCCGGCGGATCGTCTACCTCGGCGGGCTGACCCCGTCCGGGGTGCCCGAGCACGACCTGTCGCCCCATCTTCGCTCGCGGGCCGAGGTGGGCCGCGTTCTGCTGGCGTCGGGGGTGCCCACCGCCGTACTGCGGGCCGGTGTGATCATCGGATCGGGTTCGGCTTCGTTCGAGATGCTGCGCCATCTGACCGAACGGCTCCCGGTGATGGTCACCCCGCGCTGGGTGCGCACCCGGACCCAGCCGATCGCCGTCCGCGATGTGCTCCGGCTGCTGGTGGGCTGCGCCCGGCTGCCGTACGAGGTGAACCGCGCCTTCGACATCGGCGGGCCGGACGTGGTCACCTACCGCGACATGATGCGGCGGTACGCGGCCGTCGCCCGGCTGCCGCGGCGGCTGGTGATCCCCGTGCCGGTGCTCACCCCACGGCTCTCCAGCCTGTGGGTCGGCCTGGTCACGCCCGTGCCGGGCGCCCTCGCCCGCCCGTTGGTGGAGTCGCTGCGGCATGAAGTGGTCTGCCGGGAGGGGGACATCGCCCGCCACGTGCCGACGCCCCGGGACGGCCCCCTGTACGGCCCGCCGGACGGCCCGCTCTCCCTGGACCAGGCGCTGCGGCTGGCACTGCGGTCGCCTGCCGCGCCGCCCGAACCGAGCGATCCGTTGCCGACGGACCCGCCCTGGGCGGGCGGCAGCCGCCGTGTCGACCACCGCGAGCGGGTGGTGGACGCCGCGCCCGAGGAGCTCTGGCAGGCGGTGGAGCGGATCGCGCGCGGGGACCGCTGGCAGTCCCTGCCGCTCGCCTGGGCGCTGCGCGGCTGGCTGGACACGGTGGTCGGCAGGGTGGGCCTGCACCTTGGCCGCCGGGAGGCGGCGCCGCTGCGGGCCGGGGACCGGCTGCGCTACTGGCGGGTGGAGGAGGTCGAGGTCGAGCCGCGACGGCGGCTGCGGCTGCGGTCCGAGCTGCCGCTGCCCGGACCGGCCTGGCTGGAGATCTCGGTGGGCGAGGACGGGGCGGGCGGCGCGGTGTACCGGCAGCACGCCGTCTTCGAGCCGCACGGACTGACCGGCCAGCTGTGCGGCTGGACCGGCGCGGCCTGTGGCGGTTTCGTTTTCGACGGCATGGCCCGGAACGTCGCCGCCAGGGCCGAGACCCACGCGGCCGTGCCCGGCTGAGCGGGTGGTGAGCGCCGGTGCGTATGAGCGTCGCCCTGTTTACCGCTGATCTGCGGGTGCACGACAACCCGGTACTGCACGGCGCGCTGCGGGAGGCGGAGAGCGTGGTGCCGCTGTTCGTTATCGATTCCGGGATACGGGATGCCGGTTTCGCCGTCCCCAACAGGGCGGTCTTTCTCGCCGATTGCCTCGCCGACCTCGACGCCGCGCTGCGGGCACGCGGCGGACGGCTCGTGGTCCGCCGCGGCGAGGTGGTCGAGGAGGTCTGCCGGGTCGCGGAGCGAACCGGCGCCGGGGCGGTACACATCGCGGGCGGGACGAGCGCGTACGCGGCGCGGCGCGAGGAGCGGCTGCGAGCGGCACTGGCCCGCGACCGGCGAGAGCTACGGGTGCACGACGGCGCGGTGACGGTGGTCGCGCCCGGCGTGCTCGTCCCCTCGGGCAGCGGCCGCGGCAGCGGCAGAGGCATGTCGGGCGGGGGCACATCGGGCAGCGGTCGTGGCGCGTCTGGCGACGCCCGCGGGACGTGGGGCGCGGACCGTGGCGCGTCGGGCAGCGGCACATCGGGCGCGGGCCACGATGCGTCGGGCAGGGGCGGCGGAACAGCGGGCGGGGGCGGCGGCACATCGGGCGCGGGCCACGGGATCGCAGGCCAAGTGCACGACACATCGCGCTGGGGCCGTCGCAAGGACCACTTCGCGGTGTTCACGCCGTATTACCGCCGTTGGCGCGGGGGGGCCCGGCGGGGGCGGCCGGCCCCCCCCCCCCCCCGCGCGGCGGCCCCCCCCCCCCCCCCCCCCCCCCCCCCCCCCCCCGGCCCCGCCCCCCCC